>CAZAIB010000116.1:0-20754 GCA_964485095.1 uncultured Planctomycetaceae bacterium
GATTGTACCTTGCTCAATGATTGGCTGGTCGATAACCGGAGCACATGTGCTGCCGCAGAAGGTGTCCATTGTGTAGCTCATGTCTGTGCAACCAACGAGAGCTGCGTCGAATTGAGGGACACATGAGTCTGTGTAGGTTTGTGGAACACACTGGACCGCAGAACAGCAAGCTCCGGCGTCGATTGCACATCCGCCGCCCTGTGAGGCACAGGTTGCAACGACTGAGTATGAACCAGGATTCAAGTTAGCCATGGTGAAGATGCCATCGACGTTAGTTGTCGCCGTTTGAACGACTTCGCCGTTCTGGACAAAGCTGACACGAGCGCCTTCAGCTGGCATGGCGTGTGGAGCTGAGTCAGTCAGCCAGTGAATTCGACCGTTTAGAGCACCATCAGCAGTCAGTTGAACAGGTTTTTGCTGCAGAACAACGCCTGCTTCGCCAACTGTATCTGCTGCAGGAATCTGGAATGCACTTGGTCGCATGGCGACAGAAAGTGTTATTTCACCAACTGTGTCAGCCTGTGGCTCAACTGGAGGCAAAGGCAGAACGTTAGGGACCGGAGCCACTGGGACTGATGAGCCATTAGGACCGCAGTACTCAGAACACAGGTCTGAGTAGACTTCAGACTTGATGACGTTGCCAACAGTACGGAAGTCCTGCTGAGGGATAGTCGCTGAGTCGAGAGACAGTTCTGTCAGTTGACCGTCAAATGGCAGGACTGCGACTGAGTAAGCAGCAAGTCCGTCGTCTCCGGCGGTGACAACCGAGTAGCGTCCAGGCTCAAGGCCTGCGACTTTGAATGTGCCTTCTTCGCTTGGCTCAACAACCGCTGAAGCAGCTCCGTCCTTTACGAAGTGAACCTTCACCTGCCTCGCCAGCGAGAAATCATCAGCGGCCAGCGTTTGCAGCCGACCAACAATCTCACCTTCGGCCGTCATATGGACGAAGTGGGTGTTCTTGCTGATTTTCAGGATGGGGGCCGTGTTCTCAACCACATCCCGATCAATATCAGGAGCAGAAGAGGCGTTAAGCGCTACTGCTGCAAAACAGCAGGTCGCAACGGCGAACAATGGGACAGCGGCTTTCACCATACTGCTCATGAACGTTGACTTCATTTCTGAATCCTTCGAACGCTTTGGCCCCAAAGCACCAATAGACGTTATGTAATTCTGGTAGATTACGAGGTTTTGTGAGGTCTGGTATGATGTTCCAGTTGGAAAGATGTTGCAAGCGAGATTGCAAAACAACTCCCAAGACTCCCGAAACGAACGCTTGTACTGTACGTGCGTTCGACTGATCGAGAGGTGTTCCATCGGTAGGTATCGCCTCAACAAGAGATCTTTCTGACTCTCATCGAGAAAAACACACTTCTTGAGGCATTCTGTTACGCAGTTGCCGTGCCAACGCATAGCTTCGCATGCGTCCGCATAATCGTGCAGGCCGACTTGAATAGCCTATTTACTGGCCCATTGGAATATTGACCCATCCAGCTGGAATCAGTTCGGCGGCTTGGATTCCACCCAGAGTTGCTCAAATTCGATGCAACTTGGAGGAACCGTGCAGCGAATTCAGTCTCCCGCGTAGCGAGTCGAATACGGCGCAGCGTCTCGGTTTGTGAGTTGGTATAGCCGCTTGGAAATCTGCCGAATGTGCAGTTGGTCGTGAGCGACCCAACTTCCAAAGAGTTCCCCAACTGTGATCGGGCCGAACCGTGGATGTTCGTACGCTTGATTCACGTTCTCCGCAATTCGTTCCAGATTGCCCCGCAACCACGCAACAGACGTATTTCGTTCCTGCACGAACCGTTCGATCGCCTCGCTAATCGAACCGTCGTTGTACTTCCGCTCAATTGCCGCCGTTTCCGGGTCGATGGGTGCCCATTCTTGCTCAGGTGCTTCCAGAGTCGATTGAACTCGTGCTCGGAAGTCGTCTACCTCTTCATCAGCCAGGTGACACACGATCTCCAAAATCGACCAGGCCCCGTCGGCGGGCTTCCACTTGGAGTCCGGGGCGCTTACGTGACCAATCAGCGCGGGCAGCGCGGTACTGAATCCACTCAGTCGCGAAAACAGGTTTTGAACGTCCATATTTGTCTCGGTGGCCTTGAGTCATATGTTGACTACCAATCCGTAGCGTACGAAGTCAGCGGGAACGTGTGAACGGTCGGCCGATCGTTTATCCTCGGAACGTACGCAAAGAGGAACCCTCAATGATCAATACAGCATGTACCGTTGTGCTCGCCTGTGCCATGTTCGCCCAGAAAGCGGATGAGCAGAAGCCCAAAGATGCCGTCCCAACTTTTGAGGCCAAGGTCAAAGACCTGACGCGAAAAGAAGGCTTCCTGACGCTTTACGCTGATGACGCTGAAGGAACCATTCTGTTGCAGCTTCCTGCATCGGGTGAGCAGTTCATCTACGCCAGCGGACTTAGCAGCGGGCTTGGTTCGAACCCGGTCGGGCTCGATCGCGGGCAATGGGGACGAACCCGACTGGTCAGGTTCAAACGTGTTGGTAAGCGCGTTTATTTGATTGAGGAGAACCAAAGTTACCGAGCCACCGCGAACAATGCGGCTGAGAAGAGAGCCGTTCGAGAATCCTTTGCGGACTCAGTGTTTTGGGCCACGGATGTGGTTGCCGCCACGGGTGACCGTGTTCTGATTGATGTGAAATCTCTGCTTGTTCGCGACGCACATCAGGTTGTAGGAAAGCTGAAGTCCAGCGACCAGGGCGAGTACAAATTCGACAAGGATCTGAGTTTCGTTGAGCTTGATCGGTGCAAGGCGTTTCCGAACAACTGTGAACTCAACGCGATGGTGACTTACACCGGCAAGAAATCGGGCAGTTTGGTTGCTCGGGTCGCCGCCGACGGAAACTCGTTCACGCTTCGCCTCCACCATTCCTTCGTGAAGTTGCCGGAACCAGGTTACAAGCCGCGCAAGGCCGATCCGCGCGTTGCGTCATCAGCGTTGACGTTCGCGGATTACTCAGCACCGTTAGACAAACCGATTGAACAGCGCATCATCGCGCGGCATCGGTTGGAGAAGAAGAACCCGGGCGCCGCGAAAAGTCCCGCGGTTGAACCCATTGTCTATTACCTTGATCCGGGAACTCCACAACCGGTTCGAGACGCACTACTGGACGGCGCGCGGTGGTGGAACGAGGCGTTTGAAGCGGCGGGCTATGTTGATGCGTTCCAGGTGAAGATGCTGCCGGAAGATGCTGATCCGATGGACGTGCGGTTTAACGTGATTCAGTGGGTGCATCGGCGGACGCGTGGCTGGAGCTACGGACAGTCGATTACCGATCCGCGAACCGGCGAGATTATCAAGGGACACGTGTTGCTTGGTTCTCTTCGAGTGCGGCAGGATCGTTTGATTATGGACGGCATCACGGCGGCTTCGGAGTTCGCTCCCGGCCGTGTGGCGAACGCTTGCGGAATCGCTGGTGCCGGCGTGAGCGACGCGATCGCAATGTTCGCTCAGAACGCCAGTCCAATCGACGTGAGTCTCGCGCGGTTGCGGCAACTGTCGGCGCACGAAGTTGGGCACACAATTGGTTTCAAGCATAACTTCGCCGCCAGCACATACGCCGATCGCGCGTCAGTCATGGATTACCCGGCGCCGCGCGTGAAGGTGGCGGCTGATGGTTCGTTGGATCTGTCGGATGCGTACGGAGTTGGGATCGGCGAGTGGGACAAGTTTATGGTCCGCTATGCGTATGCCGATTTTGGAGACGCGGAAGAGGACGGCTTGCAAGAACTGTTAGACGAAGCAGACCAGCGTGGTTTGTTGTACCTGTCTGATGCGGACGCGCGGCCGGCGGCGGCTGCGAACCCGTTGTCCAATCTGTGGGACAACGGCACCGACCCGGTTACCGAACTGCGGCATCTGATGAACGTTCGCCGGATTGCGATGCAGAAATTGGATGAGGAAGAACTTGTCAAAGGGCAGGCTTTATCCGATTTGGAAACAGTACTGGTTCCCGTCTACCTGTATCACCGCTACCAGATTGACGCCGTTGCGAAGATGTTGGGTGGCTTCGACTACGACTATGCGGTTGTCGGTTCCAAACGCAAACCGGTCACGCCAATTCCAGCAGGTAAGCAGAAGGAAGCGTTAGACACGCTGTTGGAGTCTCTGCAGCCGCGCGACCTTGTTGTGTCTGACCGATTGCTAAAGCTGCTTGCGCCACGGCCCTATTCTTCGGCCAGTGATCGCGAACGGTTCGAATCTCGCGGCGCGATGATTTTCGATCCCGATGTCGCCGCGCGTGTTTTGGCGGAAGTCACACTTAGTCAAATTCTACAACCAGAACGCGCCGCCCGGTTGGAAGCGTACTCAAACGCCAGGTGGAACCTCCCGGTTGTCTTGGATGCGGTGACTCGCAAGCTGATGCGAATCCCTGAGACTCAGCAGGAACGGAAGGTTCAGGAAATTGTGCAGCACACATATGTGCGTCAGCTGTTTCGATTGGCGGGCGACGAATCCACCAGCCACAATGTTCGAGCCGCTGCCAGCGACCAGTTGCGTAGCGTGAAGTTTTACTTTGAGCGGGGCAAAGCTGCCTGGCCGAACGCTCGCCACGCAACCCAGGTGGTGGCAGAGATTGAGCGGTTCCTGACGCGACCTCATACCCCGGCCGCACCGCAGGAAAAATTGACGCCTCCACCCGGCAGCCCCATCGGTGGGTAGCCGGCGACAAGAAAGAACCGCATGAGCAACTCAGAAGCTATCACTCACAACATTCGCCATCGTCGCACGGTCAAACCAAAGTTGTTGTCGGACCGTCCAATCGATGAAGCCATCATTCGTGAGATGTTGGAGAACGCGAATTGGGCTCCAACTCACGGCATGACCGAACCATGGCGGTTCACGGTCTTCGCCGGCGACGCGCGAGCGAAGCTGGCCGCGCTGATGGCTGAGGCTTACCAGGTCGTGACGCCTCCGGAAAAGTTCAAACCGAACAAACTCGAAAGCATGGCAACCAACCCCCTTCGCGCGCCGGTGTTGATTACGATCGGAATGAAGCGGCAGGAAGGCGGCAAGATTTCAGAAGTTGATGAGATCCAGGCCGTGGCCTGTGCGGTTCAGAACATGCACCTCACCGCGACCGCTCATGGGCTGGGGGCGTTTTGGTCTTCGAACGCGGCTGTTTGCAGTGACCAGGTGAGAGAGTTCGTCGGGCTTGGTGAGAGCGATCGCATGCTGGGTTTGTTTTACGTTGGCTATCCGGCCGGCGATTGGCCGACAGGTGAACGCACGCCAATTGATGACAAGCTTCAGTGGCGAACTGAGTAGCCTGGTTCCCACGCAACGGGCCTAGATCATGTTCTGAACGCGCTTGACCAGCTGCAGAGGAATGCCCCACGGGTCGCGGAACATTGCAACCTCATCACCGTTCGGCATGAACTCAGTCTCGGTTGGTGTCTTGGCTCCAGCAAGTTTCAATCGCACCAGGTCCGCCATCAGATCGGTCGACATGAAGGCCAGGTGCATGTTGGCTGCTTCCAGATTCGGGTAGTCGGGCGTCGGGACGGCTTTGTTTGTATAGATTTCCAGCATGATCGTGCCGCTGTCGTCGGCCAGGAAGTGGGCCCACGGTTCTTCCATCATGCGGCGTTTCACCGTGAGGCCAAGATGTTCGACATACCATCGACCCAGTGACAGGGCGTCGGGAACGTTAAGGGCCAGGTGTTCGATTTTCATGGTTCGGTCCGACAAGGAGTAACGAGTGCGGGCGATCTTCTCGTGGCCAGCCAATCACGTAAACCCGGACTTTGCAGGAAAGAACTGGTCGCCGCTTGTGGAGCTGCATGTTTCGTGCTGATAATCGATGTTCTGATTGACGCCAACCCTTGGAGATCAAGACCCGATGAGACGCTCACTTGTCATATTGCTGCTTACGTTCGCTGTGCCGGTCTTTGGGCAAGAGCCGACTTCGGAGTCATTCGGAAAGACGAAAGACGGCAAGGACGTCGAACTCTATACGATCAAAAGCGGAAACGGTTTGGTTGCCAAGGTGATGACCCGCGGAGCCACGTTGGTGCAGCTGCACGCTCCGGACAAAGATGGCCAGGTTGCCGACGTCATTCTTGGCTGGGACAACGTTGCCGGGTACGAGTCCGAAGACAATCAGTTTTTTGGCTGCACCACCGGCCGAGTTTGCAATCGCATTGCCAAAGGCAAGTTCACTCTGGATGGCAAAGAGTACACACTGGCGATTAACAACGAACCGAACCACCTTCACGGCGGCAAAGAACGCAGCTTGGACAAGGTCGTCTGGAAAGCGAAAGCCTACAGCAACAAGCGAGGGCAGGGAGTCCGGTTCATGTACACCAGCCCGGACGGCGAAGAGGGCTACCCGGGGAACCTGAAGATCACCGTCAACTATTTCATGCCCAAGGGAAAGAACCGGCTGTCAATTCAATACAACGCAACGACGGACAAAGCGACACCGGTTAATTTGACGAACCACGCCTACTTCAATCTGGGTGGTCACGGCAGCGAGACGGTTCTTAAGCATCGACTGAGAATCAACGCTGCTAAGTACACGGCTGCCGATGACACTCTTATCCCGACTGGCAAGCTGGAGCCCGTCGAAGGCACCAATCTGGACTTCAACAAACCGACCGGAATTGGCAAACGCATCAAAGAACTCGACGACACCGCCGCGCTTGGCTACGACCACAACTACGTGCTCAACGAACGGGCAAAGGATAAGTCGCTGACGTTTGCAGCCATGTTGAAAGATCCCAGGTCCGGGCGGATCCTGCGGATTTCGACAACGGAACCCGGGATTCAGTTTTACTCGGGCAACTTCCTGAAAGGTCAAAAGGGCAAGGGCGGGAAAACTTACGCTCATCGAAGTGCGTGTTGCCTGGAGACGCAGCACTTCCCGGATTCAGTGAACCACAAGGAGTTCCCAACCACAATTTTGAAGCCTGGTGCGGAGTTCAAATCGCAGACCGTGTATGCGTTCTCTGTGGACGATGGCCAGGGCAACAAGAAGGCGAAGGATAAGTAACGTCTGGGCAGGGAAGCGCCAGGGCGGGGGCTGGGCAGCGTGGAACGATTGACAAGAATCGGACCTCACTCGCAAGTCTCGTTTCAGGATTACTAGCGCCGTATCAGGTATCGCTCAGCGGCCCGAGCTTTCATGGTCTACTGTCCGATGGTAGTTCCTGCAAACGTCGTTCTGCCATGTGGTAGTTGGTAGCCCGCAGTTTGAGATACGTTCGCCAGCGTGGTTCGTTTGGGTCAATGATTGCCAACACGTATGCGGCTGAGATGCGGTCGGTTACGTGAATGAACTCGTGTTTCTCAACAATGTGGGCAAGGTCTGAGACGAGCTGTTTTGACACAGGGCCGAGTTCCAGAATTAGGTCCGGAAAATCCTGCTCCATCACCGTTGGAGCGCGCATCGAGAGGCCATTGAGGGCGCGCCGGATTCCGATCAACGCGAGATCACCTTCCTTCGCGATCGCCGCAATGGCGCGGGCCGCCTCGAATGCTTCATCGGAGTCCCGCCCATAGACTGTAGCTCTGTTCTTGATGAGGAACGGGAGGGCCTTTCGGGCGGGAGGTCCAATCATTCCCAAAGCCACAATCGCCTGCTTGCGAACAAGGCTCTCAGCTGCCCCAAGTCGCTCAATGAGTTTGGGTACTATCTGTTTTCCCAGTGCGGCCATCGTACGTTCGGCTTCGAACGGGTTGATGTCACGGGGAGAGTAGCCGGTCTCGTTTGGTGGCAGGTCAAACACGAACTTACTGAATTCGGATGCCTCGGGGCCCAGCTGCCTGATCGTCCGGAGTATTGCCAGAGTCTCATCTTCGGAACGGTGCTTGAGTGCGACGGCCTCGCGAAGCACTGACATGGTGTTGGCGTCGGGCTTCCCGAGGCGATGCAGGCTGGTGTAGGCGGCGAGTTGGACTACTAAACCGCTCTGCTTGAGCTTCTTAAGGAGTCGAATGGCCTCCTCACGGCTTGCGGGGGTGGCATGCCCGAGGGCTTCTACGGTCTTTAGCCGAAGGCGTTCTTTCGAATCTACTAACGGACGCAGGGCGTACGCATCGACCGGCCCAATATTGGTGAGTGTCCATAGCGCCGTAAACTGCAGATCGTCATTGGACGACGCAATCACTTGAGCAAGAACGGATCTGGCCAGCGTCGCCTCGTTTTCAAACTCGGCCAGACGCCGCATAATTCGCTTCCGTCGGAAGTCGGAGCTATCGATTGCGAGCCAGCAGGTCAGTAGCAGCGGTGAGTCGATTCTGTTGATCACAGCCGCAGTGATCTGGTCGGTACCAGCAATCGATGGTCCGAATAGACGGGTCTGCTTGGGTTCGCGGAGTCCCCTCGCAAGCGACCGGACACTGTTCCAATCTGTTGGGTCAGGGTCAGGTGTGCTGAAGATTGCGACTAACTCGTCTTTGAGTGCGTGGCGAAGGTCATTTGAAATGTCATCTTTTGCGAGCCACCGTTGCAGGACAGGAATGGCCTGGCGTCGCCCCATCGCATCAAGCACCTCTTGAACTGGCTTGCGCAGGCCCGGCTTGAAATCAGAACTACCTCGGTGAGTACTGAACCAAGCCCGTTTTCCTTTATCACGGTCAGTCAGCAATGGCAGGATGGCATCCGCCGCTTCAACTGCTCGGGGGCCGATCTCCGCGAGTTGCCGAATTGCATCCCATCTCAAGTCGTCGTGGCTGGTGAATAGCTCGCTGAGGACGCGGACGCATTCGCGGTCAGTGGGGTCCAGACGTGAAACGGAAGCCGCCGCCTGGAACCTGACTTTTGGATCAGAGTCTTTCAGGCACACGCGGAGTTGCGAGAGTGAGCGTTCTGCGGCACTGCCAAATGTTCGCAGCAATCGACACGACCATTCCCGTGTGGGAGGCATAGAGCGATCAAGGTAGTCAATCAGAACTTCGATCGTCTCTACAGGGAGAACTTCGAATTCTGCGAGTGCCTCGCCTGCCAACCTGGCAAGTCGTGGGTCGTCGCCACCAAGCCACTCCAATAGGGGACCGAGTGAGCGGTCACGGTTGTTTGGCCCGAGCGATGCGAATACATCGCGAATGTCGTCGACATTGCCAGTCACCCATCGCAGTCTGCGAAACCCGTCGTCGTTATCAAGCTGGTCCGCAAGCACCAGGGCTGCCTCAGAGACGCGTTTCTCCCGTCTCAGCAACTCGGCTGCGACATTGATTCGGTCCGATACATTCAGATTCTGGAACGCCTGACCCTCGCCGTCTGGAGTCTCAGCGTATCGGTCAACCAGCCGGTTGAATCGTGCCTGTTCGTCTTCTTGTGCCGATGTCGGAGCGCACAACAACAACAACAACAACAACAACAGCAGAAGGCAACACCATGTTATGGTTGGATTGGAGTGGCCCATAGGCTCTCCTGCGGCGGGGCATACGTGCTTTCAGCGAAGACTATAATACTGGTTCTAACTGTGTGAGCGAAAGAAACATTGGGCTCTCCACCTTCATCCGCCAAACGCGCTGTAGCGTTTTACTCCGCGGTTGAACGCGAACCTTACGGCGATGAGTAGGCCGACGACCCAGGCGAGTTCAATTAGAAGAACTCGGCTAAGTTGGTCGGACGGGATCTTGCCCAGCATGATGGCGGATGGTGTGTAGGCGAGGTAGCGAAACGGGAGGTATTCAACAAAGCTGCCAATCTGAATACCGAAGATGCTGGCTTTGCTAATCCACTCCAAGGGGATCATGTGGCCGGACAGGAAATAGTTGATCATCATGTAGATGAAGACCAGCGAACTCACCTCCAGGAACCAAAACGCGATGAGCCCGATGAGTGTTTCCAGCAGGAACCCGATCAGGAAGCCCATGACTAAGGAGGCCAGCCAGGCCATAGTCACGTGGGATTCCGGCCAGCCGGGCAGGTAATTGCGGCACAACCAAAACACAATCGCGAACGGCAATGCGGCCATCGCGTAGTACGCCAGTTTGTGTGCCACTCGGTGCCAAAACAGAAAGCCAATCATGTCGACCGGCTGTGTGAGGTACTTGTTGACGGTTCCGTCACGAACTTCGTTCGCGATGCCGCTGGCAAGGCCTGGCATGCTGGAGAACGCTCGGGAAACCATGGTCAGCAGATAGTACGCCACCATGTTCGAGTATGAGTAGCCCAGCAGTTCTTTGTTGCCCTGGCTGCCGAAGATGGCACCCCACAGGAAGATCTGCGTCACGATGGGCAGGAACCGAACCAGTGTGGCAAACAGAAAATCGAACCGGTAAACCAGTCTGGCTTCGAGCGCGGTCTTGAGAATGACCCAGTTGGTGCGAGCCGCGGCGATCATGGTGCGGCCGTTGCTGTGACTGCGGGTTCTGCTTCCGCGTCGTCCGTTGAGAACAGTTCGGCAATCACTTCTTCCAGTGGTCGTTCAGAAACGCTGACGTCTTCGACCGAAAACTGTGACAGTAATTTCGTGAGGATGGCTGTGACGTCGTTGCGGCGAACCTCCAGCTTGACGCTGGGGGCTTTGGTTTCGATCACGCGCCCGTACTGGTCTAAACCGCCTGGGATGTCGGCGGCAAACTGAAGTTCGATGATTTTATGCTGGCTGAATCGGTCCAGGATTTCGTCCAGCGATCCGTCGTGCAGTAGTTTGCCATTGCTGATGACCACGGCTCGTTCGCACAGGGCTTCCACGTCTTTCATGTAGTGGCTGGTTAGCAGGACGGTGATGCCTTGTTCCTGTTGGTAGTACCTTAAGAACTCCTGCACGCGCCGCTGTGAGACGACGTCGAGCCCGATTGTTGGTTCGTCAAGAAACAGGATGTCGGGCCGGTGCAGCAGAGCCGCGATGAGTTCCATTCGCATGCGCTCGCCCAATGAAAGTTCACGGACGGGCTGGCTGATGAGGTGTTTGACATCCAACAGGCTGGTGAGTTCGTCCAGTCGCTTCTCGAAGTCTCCGGAGGGAACGCGGTAGATTTCTTTGTGCAGTCGGAACGATTCCTGTGCGGGGAGGTCCCACCAAAGTTGGTTCTTCTGACCCATAACCAACGCGAACCGGCGGCGGTAAGAATCTTCGCGTTCCCAGGGGACATGGCCCAACACTGTGGCCGAACCGCCCGTTGGATGAATGAGTCCAGACAGCAGTTTTAGGGTCGTGGTTTTGCCGGCTCCGTTCGGGCCAAGGAACGCGATCATCTCGCCTTCTTCGACAGTGAAGCTGATGTCATCGACCGCTTTGACCTCGCGGTAGTCGCGTTTGAACAGGCCGGTTAGAGACCCGACAAGGCCCTCTTTCTTTGAGTAGACCTTGTAGTGCTTGGCGAGGTTATTGACTTCGATGGCTGGCATGGTCGGGCCATCTTAGGGGACATCGCGGCGTTGGGTAGTGTGTTGGGGCTTGTGGGGTCTGCCCGGACGGCCTGGCCTTTGGCCACGGGTTAAACGGGGGGACCGGCAGTTGGGCTTAACGAAAAAAGCCAGCCCTGGTGGGCTGGCTTGGTGTTGGTAGAACAAACGTGTTGCTTAGCGGGCAACTGTTCGCTGTTGCTTCACAAGATCAAGGTAATCCAAAGTGATTCCGAGGACTTCGTCGTTGTAGTAGTTCTCGCCGAAGATCTCGTCTTTCTTGGCCGTACCGGTTTGCTCTTCGATTTCCTTTTCGGCCTCTTCTGCTTCGGCTTTCGCTTCAGCAAGTTCGGCTGCCAGGACACTCTCGTTCAGCGAAACCGTCTTGCGGCTCTTCCGTTCTTTGAACTTTGCAATGTTCTTTGCGAGCGTCTGGAAGTCCTCGTCAGCACTAATACGAGTCGCGCTGCGGTCTCGTAGAGTGGAGAGAATCTTCGGAGACACGTATCCGGCAGCCACTGGGTGGCTGGCAGGATTGATGGTGCTAAACGCCATTGCGTTGTCCAGTGTTGATTCTCCAATGTCCCGGTGTTCGAGGAACGAAGGCAGGACAAGGTCTGACGTCACGCCACGGTTCTGGGTGCTGTCACCGTTGACGCGGTAGAACTGGTTGATGGTCAGCTTCAGAGCTCCGTAGCTCTTGGAACCGAACATACGCATTCCCCGAGTCACGTTCATCACGTTTTGAACCGTGCCTTTACCGTGAGTCGTGGTGTCGCCAATAACGATTCCGCGTTTGTAGTCCTTTATCGCTCCGGCGAAAATTTCAGACGCTGAAGCAGAAAGGCGGTTACACAGGACGATTAGCGGTTCGCGACACTGGATGCGATCGTCCGGGTCTTCGTGCTTAGTGACCTGGCCGTCCTGTTCGAGGACCTGGACAACAGGTCCTTCACTGATGAACAACCCGCTGACTTCGATAGCTTCGCTTAGTGCCCCACCACCGTTGTAGCGGAGATCGACAACAACGGCATCAACACCGCCAGCAACTTCGAATTGCTTCAGGACTTTAATGACGTCTTTACGAGTGCTTTTGAAGTCCAGACCCAACTGAGCCGCTCGGAAGTCGCGGTAGAACGATGGGATGTTAATGACCCCGATGCGTCCTTTGCGGCCTTCGATTCGAGTTCCGGCGTCGATGATCTCGCCTTTGACTTCTGATTCTTCCAGCTTGATTTCCTGGCGAACCAGTTCGTACTCGTTGGTTTCACCTGACTCAGTCTGAACTTTCAGGCGAACCTTGGTGCCTTTGTCGCCGCGAATTTTGCGGACAACGTGCTTCAGCTTCATGTCAACGATGTTGTCCCAGTTGCCATCGGCCTTGCTGTCAACTTCGATGATCTTGTCGTTTACTTTCAGCCGGCCATCCTTGTCTGCTGCTCCACCATCGACGACGGCTGCAACAGTGGTGTAGCCGTCTTCACTTCGCAGTGAAGCTCCGATGCCTTCCAGCTTCAGCTCCATCGCAATCTGGAAATCCTTCAGGGTGTCCGGAGACATATAGCTGGAGTGTGGATCGAGCGTATGAGTCAGCGATGACAGATAGATTTCCAACACTTCGCTGGATTCGGTCTGTGACATCAGCTTTTGCAGTGTTTCATATCGCTTACGAACTTTCGCTCGGGCTTCAGCGAGTTCTTTGTCATCAAGCTTAAGAGAGAGAATCTCATACTTGATTCGCTTGCGCCAGCGTTCGTTCATCTCAGCGCTTGACGTTGCCCAGTCGCGGTCGTCGGCGTCGATGAGCATTTCTTCATCGATTGTGAAGTCGTGTTCCGTGTCGATCAGTTTGCCGACAGTCGCCAGTCGTTCTTTCATCCGCAATTGGTAACGTTCGAATACAGCGAACGCGAAGCTGACGTCGCCAACTTTGATTTGGTCGTCCAGCTTTGTGTTCTGCTGACGAAGTGCATCGACTTCGTTCTTTGAGAAGTAAAGCTTCTGCGGGTCGAGCGCCTTCAGGTAACGCTCAAGAAGTTTCTTTGAGACTTCGTCATCAATCGGAGCGTGGCTGATATGCCGTTTCGTAATCATGTCCGTGACGATGGACGCCGTCTGGCCTTCGTCCGATTGGTTTTGGCCGCGAAGCTGCTGAGCTCCGAGGGCACAGGCAATCATGACCAACATTCCGGTGGTCAGCACAACGGCCACACGCGTCGGATTTCTGAATCTCATAAGGCTCTCGTGTAAATGTGGGTTAGTCAGGCAGACCCGAACGTTAGCGGCTCAGTTAAAATGGTATCGCACCACCCAATTCCGGGCAATATGACTGAGCCCGAGACTGAGCTCCATCTAACAGTTTCGACGTGTTCAGGCGTGCTTTCTTACGAGTTTTTGTGTCGTGGTTGAGCAACGGAACTGATTATTTTTTTCGCTGCTTGTTACTCAGACGCGTTGTTGCCGGGAATTGGAGGCTTCGCGTAATCGATTCGTGTGTCTTGGCAACTTTCTCAGAATCAGATGCCGCAACAGAGAAAACCAGTGACGCCTGTTGGCCATTCGGCGCGGCGCACAGGTAGTAGATCCATTCCATGTCCGTTGAATCGGAGGTGCCTGTGGCGACGGTTCGAAACAGGAATGAAGGTTTCTTTCGCAGAACATCTCCTCGCGTCAGATCTGTGAGGCGGTCGCCAAGAGTTTCGCGAATGTCTTTTGTGAACTGTTTTTCAGGGGTGTGAGAACCCGGTTTGACCTGAGTCACTCGAGCAAGGTTGCACTGTGCGACGAGATTTCCTTCGCGAACCAAACGAAGAATCGCCGAACGATCGCTTTCATTGAAAACGTGCCAGTCGCGATCGTGTCTGAACTCAACGCCCCACGGAGAGCGGTAAACAAGTTCGAGGCTGCGATTGTCGGGTTCGACCGGAATCTGCCGGTCGTCTGGCAGACTTGCGTCGCTACGGCTGCGATCCCACGCAATGTTGGCTTCGACTTTCAGGCCCGGTGAAACGGTTCCTGCCGAACGTTCTTCAGCTCGCTTAAGTTCGAAATGGCGAATGTATCCTGACGTGAGGTCGAACATCATGTGACCAGTGATGTCGATGACGCAGGCCGAACCAACCGACGCCCCTTCAATTTCACCGGTGATTTTGATCTTCGCCTGCTTGCGAACAACAGAGACCAGTTCGCATGTCAGCTTACTTTTCACAGCGGCTTCGGTGTCGGTCAGCATCTGCATGACCCACTGGTCCGGGTTCCACTTTTCACCAATTTCCACTTCGTTGTTTGGCAGCAGGGCGACGGCGGACAGTGTGTCGCCCGGTGATGACAGCAGGTCCAGCGATTCGCGTGTGAGCGGTTTTCCAGGCGAATAGAACAGCACGCCAGGCGTGCGACCTTCGGCAACAACCAGACTTGCTGGTTCCAGCTTCGAACTGGTTTTGTGGTCGCCGACAGTCGTTGCGGAGACAGCATTTGAATAACGCCGTACGGCTCGAAGCGCCTTGGCTTCACGACCGCCGGAGACAAGTCGACGCTCTTTGAACGTGTATTGCGCGGCGGACTTTAGTGGCCACTCTTTGGCGGCGCCTTCGGCGACAGGCGTCAGCACATGGCCGGTGATTGTTGCTGTGGCGTTGACCTGGAACGCAGACTTGCCAGCTTCCTCTTTAAGGCTGTAAGTCTCTTCAGCGGAAACGGTCGAGCCGGCGATTGCAAAAACAAGAGCCGTGCACGTGCAGACTTTGATGAGCGAATCCTTGCTCACGATGACCTCCCTGGTTGTTCAGACTGTTTCTCTACTCGCCAACGACGCTCGCGCGTTCTGACATGGCGATTGCTGTTTTAACGATTCCGGCTTCGTCCAGACCCAAATCGGCCAACAGTTCGTCACGGTCCCCGTGTTCGATGAAGCTATCGGGGATACCGAGACAGCGAATGTTTCGCGTGGAAAGACCGGCATGATTTGCCGCTTCCAGAACCGCGCTTCCGAACCCGCCGGTGAGGGCGTTTTCTTCCAGCGTGATGACGAAGCCTGTTTCATTAATCGCCCGGCGGACGACTTCGGCGTCAATCGGTTTTGCGAATCGAGCATTCACGACGCCAATATCCAGGCCTTCTTCCGCACGAAGTTGCTCTGCAGCCCGAACGGCGCGTGGCAGAAGGGCTCCGAACGACAGAATTGTGCCGTCTTTACCCCAACTCAGGATTTCTGCTCGACCAGTCTCAACATTAGCGATCTCACGCTCAATCTGCTCGACATTCGTTTTTGGGTATCGAATCGAACACGGACCAGAGTAGCTCAAAGCAAACTGCAGCATTGGTTCGACATCGTGCTCATCCCCCGGGGCCATGACGACCATGTTGGGAAAGATTCGCATGTACGAGTTGTCGAACACACCGTGGTGTGTCGGGCCGTCCGGACCGCATAGGCCGGCTCGGTCCAGGCAGAAAGTGACTGGTAGGTTTTGCAGAGCCACTTCCTGGAAGATGTGGTCGAAGCTGCGTTGCAGGAAGGTGCTGTAGATATCGACAATCGGTCGCATGCCCGACTTGGCCATACCGCCCGCGAACGCGACTGCATGGGCTTCGCAGATTCCAGTGTCGAAGAACCGATCCGGGAAGTCCGTGCGAATGTCGCCAAGCTTGTTCCCCGCACACATTGCCGCGGTCATGACTGTGACGCGTTTGTCTTTTTCCATCGCGCGGTAGATGGCTTCGCTCATCGAGCTCGTATACGCACGAGACGAACTGCTGCGGATGGAAACGATTTCGTTTTCGTCGTTGCGTTGGAACGGTGGTGGTGAGTGGAACTTCACCGGGTCAGCAGTTGCCGGTTCGAATCCGTGCCCCTTTTCAGTGAACACGTGCAGTAACACAGGACCGCTGACGTCTTTTACCATTTCCAAGTAGTCGCGAAGGCTGTGCAGGTCGTGACCGTCAACAGGTCCGATGTAACGGAAGCCCATTTCTTCGAACAGCATGCCGCCGTGAAGAAACGTCTTCATTGCGTCTTTGAACTGCGACAGTTTGCGCTCGACCGGTTCGCCAACGACCGGGAGTTTGTTAAGCACCCAGCTAATGTCGCGTTTCATGCCGTTGTAGAACGGAGCGACTCGAGCCTTGTCCAGGTAGCTGGCCAACCCGCCAACTCGTGGGCAGATCCCCATTTGGTTGTCGTTGAGAATGACCAGCATGTCGCTGTTTAGTCCGGCAGCGTTGTTCATTGCTTCGAACACAACGCCTGACGGCAATGCGCCGTCTCCGATGACAGCAACAGAGCGGCGTCCATCGTCAAACAGCAGGTCGTCTGCGGTCTGCATTCCGAGCACAGTGGAAACGCTGGCACCCGCGTGACCGGTCAGGAACAAGTCGTACTCGCTCTCTTCCGGATTCGGGTAACCCATCAAGCCGCCCTTTTGGCGAATCGTGGGGAACTCGGCATAGCGGCCAGTCACAAGTTTGTGCGGATAAATCTGGTGGCCCGTGTCCCAGATCAAGCGGTCCTTCGAGAAGTCGTAGACCAGGTGCAGGGCGATGGTGAGTTCGACAACGCCAAGGTTGCTCGCAAAGTGTGCGGTTCGGTCTGACACGACGGCACACAACGCCTCTCGCACTTCGTCGGCGAGTCGATCCAGCTGTTCCTTGCTGAGATCTTTCAGATCTTTGGGAGACGTAATGTTTGGCAGGATGTCGTATTGCATCATTGTTCTCGTTGTAGCACGAACCGTGCGAGTTGCCTGAGGTGTCTTGCTTCGTCAAACACTTCCAGTGCGTCGCAAGCGTCCTTGATGAGTTGTTCGGCCCTGTCCTGGCTTTCTTGCAGACCCAGGAGACCCGGGTAAGTCAGTTTCCCGGCGTCAGAGTCTTTCCCGACCCGTTTTCCTATTTTCTGCGCATCACCACGGATGTCCAATAGATCATCCGCAATCTGGAACGCTAAACCAACACGTTCTCCATACGTTTCTAACGCAAAAATCTGCTTTTCGTTGGCGCGAGCCACCCTGGCACCGATTGTGAGGGCACTTTTGAGAAGCCGACCGGTCTTCCGTTTGTGGATTCCCTCCAGCTGTTCAAGCGTAAATTTGTGGCCTTTGGCCGCCAGTTGCTCTGACTGCATGTCCACAGTTTGCCCGCCCACCATGCCTTCTCGACCAGCCGCCTGAGCCAGATCCAGTACACATGCCGAAGCAACGTCCGTCGGCAGATTCGCGTTCGCAATCGTCTCGAACGCCAGCGTCAGCAACGCATCCCCGGCCAGAATCGCCATAGCTTCGCCGTAAACGATATGGTTGGTCGGTTTGCCTCGCCGGAGGTCATCGTCATCCATGGCCGGCAAATCGTCGTGGATCAATGAGTATGTATGAACCATCTCCACCGCGCACGCGACGGGCAGGGCGGCTTCCGCATCTCCACCACAGGTCGCACACGCCACCAACGACAACACCGGCCGCAACCGTTTGCCGCCCGCCATCAAGCTGTACTGCATTGATTCCCGGAGCGTGTCCGGGCAATCCGGCAGCGAAGCGACGGATGACTCCAGCGCCGCGTTAACCAGCGAACGCAGATGTTCGAAATGAGCCTGATCAAGTTGCTGAGAATCTGTCATCTGCCGCCGCATCGCAGTCCAAGGATAAGCGGAACGTAACTGATGCAGCGTTCTGAACCAAAGGTCCGGGTTGAACTTTTCCAATACGGGGTGTCAGGCCTTTTTTTCGCCGCGGCTCGTGTCATGACCATAAGCAGCGAACGAGAGCCCCGTGCGGAGTCACATGGCATGACGACTGGGCTATAACGGTGTAAGCTCCTTTAATCTACTTCAGCTCATACGGCGAGGTTCACGATGACGCGTCACACGTTGCTTGTTGCTGTAGCCACTCTTTTCTTCGGAGTCACGATGACTGGACACGGACAGGAACCCTACAAGCTTCCACCGAAAGAAGTCGTTGACATCATCGATGCGACGCCCGATCCCGGAGTGAGTCTGAGTCCGGATACGAACTGGATGTTGCTGATCGATCGGACGGCGATGCCGGGTATCGAAGATGTGGCTCGACGCATGCTGCGGTTGGGTGGAATGCGAATTGACCCGGCGGGGAACTGTCAGTTTCAGACACGGTTCAATGCGGGGTTAAGTGTTCGCAAACGTGACGGGGGAGACGCCGTTCGGGTTCCTATTCCAACCGGCGGAAAGCTACTTGGAACAACGTGGTCGCACGATTCGAAAGCCTTCGCGTTTACGGTCGTGACAGGCACCGGAATGCAATTATGGGCAGCGACGCCTGAGACCGCCGCAAAGCCGGTTCTGCTGACCGATGCGATGTCTGGTGTGATGGGTGGAGTGTCGTGGTTCCCAGATGCGAAGCGATTGCTGGTTCGAGTCGTTCCGAAAGATCGCGGCCCTGAACCCGCCGCGCCGAAGGCTCCGATGGGCCCCAATATCCAGGAATCGTCAGGTAACAAATCACCAACGCGGACTTACCAGGACCTGTTGGGCAGCCCGTACGACGAAGCTTTGTTCGAACATTATTGCGTGGGGCAGCTGACGATCATCGAACTGGACGGTACGCAGCATCCGATTGGCGAACCCGGATTGTATTCGGGCGTTTCCATTTCGCCGGATGCGAACCATCTGCTCGTGACACAAATCAAGAAGCCGTTCTCGTACCTGCTGACGTACCGTTCGTTCCCGCAGTCCATCGAAGTTTGGAACTTAAGGGGCGAACGCGAATACCAGGTTGCCGATGTGCCGATGGCTGAGAACATCCCAATTCAAGGCGTGCGACTGGGACGACGTAGTGTCCGCTGGAAGACAGGTTCAGACGCAACGCTGATGTGGGTTGAAGCTCTGGATGGTGGCGACCCGAACCAAGAGGCCGATCACCGCGACAAACTGATGACTCTGGCTGCTCCGTTTTCTGGTTCGGGCAACGAGGTTCTGAAGACGCAGCATCGGTTCTCAGGAGCCGCGTACTTCCAGGATAAGTCGCTGATGGCCGTGACCGACTACGATCGGGACAAGCGGTGGGTTCGAACGCTGCTTTATGATCTCGAAAAGATGGACGCCGAGCCTCGCGTGCTGATGGATCGCAGCATCCGCGACCGTTACGGCAATCCGGGCACGATACTTGGTGTTCCCGATGCGAACGGACGCACTGTCGCTCGACAGGATGGAAATTGGATTTACCGGGTTGGAGCAGGCGCGTCGCCGGAAGGGAACCTCCCGTTCCTTGATCGTCAGGATTTAAACACACTTAAGACCGAACGCCTGTGGCGCTGCGAGAAGGGTGCTGCGGAGAGTGTTGTTGCGATTGTTGAGAGTTCGCTTAACGACAAGCCGACGGTCATTACGGCTCGCGAAACGCCGACGGAACCGGACAACTTCTTCCTGAAAGATCTAAACAACGACAGTGCGGCGGCTCTCACGGACTACCAGGATCCAACACCCCAGATTCGTGGGATCAAGAAGCAGTTGGTGAAGTACGAACGTTCGGACGGAGTCCCGTTATCAGCGACGTTGTACCTGCCGGCTGACTACAAAGAAGGAACACGCTTGCCGCTTCTTGTGTGGGCTTACCCGCGTGAGTTCAACGATGCGAAGACGGCCGGACAGATTTCCGGCAGCCCATGGCAGTTCACTCGAATGGGTGGCATCACCCATCTGACGCTACTGACTCAGGGGTACGCGATTATGGATGCTGCCACGATGCCCGTGATCGGTGATCCGGAAACGATGAACGACACGTTCATTGAACAGATCGTTGACGCCGCGAAAGCAGCCATCGACAAAGCCGTTGATATGGGTGTTGCTGATCGCGATCGAGTCTGCGTCGGCGGTCACAGCTACGGTGCGTTCATGACGGCCAACCTGATGGCTCACAGCAAGCTGTTCAAGGCGGGTATCGCCCGCAGCGGCGCGTACAACCGAACGCTCACCCCGTTTGGGTTCCAAAGCGAACGCAGAACGTACTGGGAAGCGAAAGACATCTACCACAGCATCTCGCCGTTCATGCACGCCGACAAGATTCAGGATCCCATCCTGTTCATTCACGGCGAGAACGACAACAACTCGGGAACGTTCCCGCTGCAGTCGAAACGGATGTACCAGGCAATTAAAGGCCACGGTGGAACCGTTCGACTAGTGATGCTCCCGCACGAAAGCCACGGCTACCGTGCGAGAGAATCAGTGCTGCACACTCAAGCAGAGATGATTGAGTGGTTTGCGGAGCACCTGCAGTAGATCGTTGTACTCCGCAAACCAAAGCTAACTGCCAGTTTCAGGGTCAGGCAACTGCCCGTCGTCTCTTGCGTCGGAAACAACCAAGAACCATCAGGCCACACAAACCAAGTGCCGACGGTTCAGGGACGGCACTAGAGCGCATTTCATTTTCGAGTAGCGCCAGGCAGGCAAATAGATTAGTTTTG
>CAZAIB010000117.1:0-20741 GCA_964485095.1 uncultured Planctomycetaceae bacterium
TTCGGAAAAACCCCGTGGCCAGGGCGGCAGCGTCACAGAAGATTTCCGAACTGACAACGGATGTCTACGCACAATTCATCCGAAGCGAACACGAACGTTTGAAGAAAGCATACGCAGGCTCATCACTGCTTTGCCTGCTAACGGACGAATTGGTGCAGGTCGAGGCCGACTGCCCGAAATGCAACACCGCTTCACTGGAACTACGGCAGGTCGTTGCAATGGCGTACTGCAAGCCGGACTGCGGGCACGAGTACACCTGGCTCGATTCGGAAGAAAAAGGGTGCCCACAGTGTGAATATCGCCCCCACGGTTTTGCGACCGAGGTTGAACCACGATACGCGGACCAACCACGAATCCAGACCGCATGTCCCTGCTCGTCCACGATGATCTCCGGGGCAAGCCTGGACGATGCGTTCTGCCCAAAGTGCGGCGCGCTGCCCACATCATACGTTGAAAACGAAAAGACGTACTGCTGGAAGCATCGCGAGCAACAGCACCCATACCGTCTTCCTGGCTGGATCTTCTTCAGTCCGATTCCAGAGTACGCACGTCTGTTTGAGAACGCGAAAATCTATGGCGACGCCGAACCTGAAGAAGACTCGCTGCCTGCCTCATATTGCGAGAGCTGCCAGCGCGAATTGCAGGCGTGGTTAAAAGAGAATCCGGACCGCGACTAGCGATGCAGCACTGCGGCGTGCGTTCTCTCTCTGGAAAGTGGCGTTTCAGTCCGGCCAGCCACTGCTGTTGGTTCCGTCGCGTAAACTTTGTACGTGCCCGATTCGAAAACGATCGGGAACTGTCGCGGGAACACCTCGGGAAGAACCTGCCCTTTGTAAGCGGTTTCGGTTTCTTCTACGACGACGAACCGATGTCGGCTGTCGTTGACGGTCGTCATGATTTGTTCGTACCGCGATGGAAACATCGTTAGCAGGCAGTTGACGCTCCAGTAACGATTGGCAGGCAAAACGTTGAGTTCTTTCAGCAAGTGAACGCTGTGAACGTTGGTGCAACTGATGTCTTCATCAGCCGCGTTCTGTGATTTCAGAAAGGCCCGCACGTTGTCGATGTGTTCCCAGTTCGGGAAGTTGCCCTGAGCTAACACGCTGCGTGTCTGCGGTGAGCTTCCACTTGTAAAACACTGTAGCCAAACGGCCGGTCGCCCCTTGCGAAGCTGCGGCATTGAAATCACGGCCAGCACCAGCAGCGCAGCCACGGCCACGCGTCGGACGGGAAGTTCCAGCTTCCACGGATACGCGGTCAGCACGGCCATCGCGAGGATAACCTCCGGAACATGGATGTAGTCCATCGCATGCTGCAGCACAAAAGTCTGCGCGATCCAGGCGATGTAGCAGGCTGAGAGAGCCCACACGCGATGCGATTGCAGATTGGCTTTGATACTGGGCTTGAACCGGTTCCAAAGCGACATCAGTGCAACCGGGATCGCGGCAATGTGAACCAACCACCACGGATAAAAGCGCTGGAACATCACATCGATTCGTTCCCAACTGCGTCTGGCCTTGCCAGTCTCCAGGTACTCAGGATTCCATGTCAGCATCATGTCCCAGAAGTGTTCCCACGCTCCGGTACTGATCAACCACCAGATTCCTGGTATCGCCGCCAGCACGCCGCCAGCCACAACAAAAGCACCGTCTTTGATTTGTGTTCGGATCGAACCAAACCGGTTGCAATCGACGACCATCACGGCGATGGCCGGAATAGCGACGTGAGGCTTAATCCAAAACGCCAGCGCCCAGGCAACGCCTTCCGCGATTGCCGATCCGCCGCCAACGCTCTCGCGCCGGAACCGAATCGCCAGTGCCAGCGACACCGGCAGCATCATCCAAATATCGCGCTGGCAGTGACACCACTCGTTGCGAGTGACATAGAACAGCAAGCACGCAAACAGAAAAACGGGACTGACATACCGAACCAATCCGCGTGCGCGGTTCGTCTGGTTTCCTGAGACGACCCACGTCAACAAGGTTAGTGTGCAAAGAAGAATCAGCAGGTCCGCGGTTCTCATCGCTTCCGAAGACCAGCCAACAATCGATCGCAAACTCAGGTGAATCCAAACGGCTCCAGGCAGATTCGGTTCCACGATGTCGCGGTAGGGAACCCCGCCCTTTTGAACATTCATCGCCTGCAAGTCAAACAGCGACGTATCACTGGTAACCGGACTGCAAACGAACAACGGAAAGGTAAACACCACCAGAACGCCCAGCATCCACCACACCATCCGCGCGGGGATGATCGGCGAATCGCAGGTTGTTTCAGGGAGCTTAGTCATCAGACCGCATGCAGGGAGAGGGTCTACAAGTATCGGTCAGGAAACCCATCCACGGCCGAGCGGTGTCCAGGTCCGGCCTGGTGAACAGAACAGATACTGTCGATAGTGCCGACTTTGACACCGACTCCTGATGTCTGCGCACTGTTGTGCCACGATGAAGTCAGAATAGGGTAATTTCTGGCCTGTGGCACAAGAGGTTCCTTGGGATTCTTCCGCGATAACACCAGTGGGTAAATCCGATCGATTGCAGGCGGATGCTTGTTGCGCGAGTCGTTTGCGGCGGCCAATCGTTCGTAGTACCGGGCGGTACTACGAACTGTTCCGCCAATCTCGAAATTGGCTCTTGTCTCCTTAATCGTGTCGTGTATACTACACACAACATGAATGAACTTGGTGCCTATATCCGTGAAAAGCGAGAGACTCTTCGCAGGAACGATGCCACTTTTTCGCTTAGGCAAGTAGCGGGACGGATTGGTGTTGAACCCTCTTACCTCAGCAAAATCGAACGAGGCACAGAAACAACGCCATCAGAACAGGCAATCCGAGCGTTGGCAGATGAGCTGGATGAAGATCCGGATGTACTGCTGGCTCTGGCTGGAAAGGTCTCTTCGGACTTGCTGGAAATCATTCGTAAGCGACCGAAGCTGTTTGCAGATTTGCTGCGACAGCTAAAGCGAGCCCCAAACAAAGCGGTGCTCCGGATCTGTCGCGAAGTCCGTGACGGCGAGTGGTGATTCGACTCGCTGTTGTTCGCATCTCAACCTGTTTTCAAAGGAGAGCTGATGCTGGAACTAAAGAAGAACTCACTGGTGTTCTCATTTCCCGACGTGCATCCCGCGGCAAAGTTGACCGTAACGTTTCAAAGAACGCTGCGAATTCCTGACGACGAACGCACCTATCCACTTCCGCCAGGCCTTGGCGATTTTCCACTACGGCACGTGGACGACTACGCAGACAGTGTTCCTTCTTTGTGGCTCGACCGCGGTGGTGTGATCATGCCGATGTATCAATCGGAGGCCATGTGGGTTCACTTCCGTTCTGTGGTAATTGATGGCCAGGGGACGTACCCATTCGCGGTCAAGATTGCCACTGGCAAGATCAACGCAGTTTCGGGAGAGGCGTGGACCAATGGGCTGAATCGCTCGCCGCAGGATTACGTCGCAGTCCCCCGTCAGCCATGGCTGGATGGCTACTGTGTGAAGAAGGGTGTCATTCGCCAGTTCGTCGCCATGCCGCTCGGACAGGGTTTCAGTGCGGAAGAACAGATTACCGGTGAAGCTGAGTTCGGTGGGTTGCAGATCATTGCGTACCCACTCAAACGGGCTGCGTTCGAAAAGCACTTTCCCGCTCGCATACGCCGCAAGCGGGCGACACCCAAGATGGCTAAGGCACCACGGTACGCTCGTGCGATGGGGCTCGCCCCTGGCGGTCAAATGCGGCAGGAGATCTACGACGATCCGTACGAACCCAAAGAGTGGGATGCGACTGAATCATCACGCTGCTTCGTGCACATTACGAACTCAGAAGACTGGCAGTCCATCAACGGAATGAAACCGCCAACGAAACCGATGACGGCGAAGAATTACTCAAAGGCCGGCCTGCCATGGTTCGAACACTACGGCGACCCCGCGTGTACCGTAGCGGGCAGCGCGGCCCTGAATGGACTGAAGAGTGTCGTTCAGAAACTAAGTGGTTCGGCTCTGCCAGACAACGAGTCCGTGGCACCCAGCAAGATTATCGTCTGCAAGCCAAGTCCTGATGCAGTTCGAGATGGTGACTTCTAGACCGCGTCGATTGGGTTCCCAACACGGCACACAGTCCGTGACAAGCGGACGAAAAGCGGATTCATTTCATCCTGCTGTCGCTCAGGACAGACCGTTCAGCATCTCCTGAACGCGTCCTTCGATCTTTGCTGTCAGTTCGCGGCCGGCCGTTCGTGACTTGATGGATTCGACAACAATCGGTTCGTCGAACACGACGGTCGCTTCGCGATCTGCTTTGATGGACGCCGTCGGCAGATTCAGAACATCTTCTTCGAATTTGTCGATGGTTTCCGCGAGGCGTTCAATTGTGGGGGCCGCAGCAACGTAGTCGCCGGGGTAGCTGAATAGCTGCACGACCAGAAAGATATCGTCCAGGTCTTTGTTGAGTTGGCCGCGCTGTTCGTCAGTCGTTTCCGCGTTGTTCAGCTTCTCAAGAATTCCGCGACGCAAATGTTTGACGCGTTCAGGAACCGACGAACCGTCCGCCGCAGCGCCATGATTGGCTTCCATCGGCTCAAGCACTCGGGCGGCCAACGAGGTGATTCTGGGCGGCAGTGGCCCGGATTGTGCTTCTCCCAGGAATTCCAATTCCTTTAGCGCGACCATGGCCTGTCCGAAAGCGTAGATGCGATCAGGCAATGGCTTGTCGTGTTTGGGACGCCAGTGAATCTGCCGTTCCAACTGGCACATGATGCGAGTCAACCGTTCGGTGGGATCTTCCAGGTACCGATACTTCACCGCGCACGGAATGCAGACGATCCTCCGGTCCGCTCGACGCGCGGCTGCCAGGGCGATGGTGGCGGGACCTTCGCGGAACGGGGTTGTCTTTTCATTGCAGTGATAAATCTCGCCTTCCGGGAAGATGACCAGCGGACTCTTCGCGGCCTGCAGCACGCTAACGGCCATCTTAAACGCACGTAGATCGGTTCCCTCTCGATCAACACTAAAGACGCCATGCTTTTGCAGCATCCACTGACCGATGCGGCTTCTCGCGGAGAACACGTGCCATGTGGCCATAAACTGCAATGGCAGCCCGGCCTCGTCGGCGGCAGCGTACATTGTGAACGGATCCGCGTGTGACGAGTGATTAGGAGTGATGAGAACCCCGCACCCTTCTTTGTGTGCCTGCGTGAGGTTCTCTAATCCTTTGACGTGTACGTCCTGAAGTTGCTGGCTTTTTATACGCAGCTTCTTGCGCATGCCTTGAGCCAAACGAACCATTACCGGGCTGAGTTTCGAATCCCACGCGCCAGGTGGCGGTGCCATGCGGTACGGGTTCATGATGCGTCTCGATCAACTGAAGACTATTGGTCATAGACAATACAGGCTTCCAGCATACCAATGCACACCGCGCAAAAGAAAAGACGCTCGGGATCGAAATCACCGAGCGTCTTTCATGTTTCTTCAAGAGGTGAGCAGTGCTCACCCCAAAGCAACTAGTTGCAGCAACCGCCGCAACCGCCACCGAAACCACCACGTCGGAATCGGCGTCCACCGCGGTAAGCGCGGAATCGACGACGACCACCACCGAAGTTGCCACCGCAACCACTGTCACAACCACCACCGCATCCGCCGCATGTAGCGACTGGAGCAGCACAGGTTGGAGCAGGAGCAGCGCAGGTGTTACAGCTCTGAACCGGAGCCGAGTAAACTGGTGCAGGAGCGGCAGCACATGTGTTACAGCTCTGAACTGGAGCTGAGTAAACTGGTGCAGGAGCACAGCTGTTGCAGCTACTCTGGACTGGTGCAGGAGCTGAGAAGCCACAGCTCTGAACTCCACCACAGCTCTGGACGCCACCACAGTTGCCACGGAATCCGCGACGGCCACGGCGTTGAGCTTCAGAAACATCAGCAGTCATGGCAACCAAAGCCATAACAGCAAGGAAAGAAAGAACGCGATTCATGTCAAAACACTCCAAGAATGGGTAAACGGGTATACTGCGTAGTTTTTGAGTATTCGCGAAAAGTAGCCCTGTCTGACTTGCTTATCAATGTTCCCAAGTCGCAATTTTCCCATAAATGCGCAGTTCGCCAATCATCGCTGGTGTGCGTGCCCTAGGCACGAACCCCCAATTACGCGTCTACGACCCTGAATTGGGACCAAGTTGAGTCATTCGAGGGTATCCCAACGCCGGAATTCGAAGCTTCGGCGGCTCATAGTCGCCCAAATGCCCGCGCAACGGCCCGGCTTGGGCCAGCCAGATTCCGGATCGCTTACCCGCCTGAACGGATGGCGTAGCTGACGGCTTTACTTAGATCGGCTCGGCGGTAGGGCTTGGGTAGCTGAGCAGTGATTCCCAGTCTCCGCATCTCCTGAAGATCGGTCGGAGAGGAGAACCCGGACGTCGCGATGACGTTCACGTTGGGGTCGAGACGTTTAAGTTCTGCGTAACAATCTCGTCCGTTCATGGTCGGCATAATCATGTCTAGCAAAACGACATCAATCCGTTCCTGCTCACTCGCGTACACTGCAATCGCTTCCCGGCCGTCACCCGCCGTGAGCACTTCGTATCCGAGACTTTCAAGGGTCTTCGCCACCATCTTTTGCAAGACCCTTTCGTCGTCAACAACCAGCACTGTCCCTTGCCCCATGATGTCGGCGTCTACACCTCGTGCCTGGCTGGCAGGCTGGTCAGCCAACGGCAGCCGAACCACAAAACAGGTTCCCCGACCCAGTTTGCTATCTACTGTGACGGTTCCATGATGCTGCTGCACGGTTCCAAACACAGCGGCTAACCCAAGGCCGGTTCCCTTACCCTGCTCTTTGGTCGTGAAGAAAGGTTCAAAGATCCGCTCAACAATTTCTGGCGAGATCCCCGTCCCGGTGTCTTCCACGCGCAACTCGATGTACCGTCCCGGCACAACATCAAACGAGGTTTCTTCGCAGTCCTCTGCTTGCAGAGTAAGTTCGCGTGTCGCAAAGACCAGCGTTCCACCAGACGGCATTGCATGCGACGCATTGATACCCAGATTCAGCAGACAGCTTTTTAGCAACGTTCGGTCACCCTGCACGACATCCTTCGCAGCCTCAGCTTTGATATCAATTCGAATCCTGCGGTCAATTGTTCGCTTAAGGACGCCCACCGTGTCATGGATAATCTGGTGGGCATGCACAGGCTCTTTGGTGACCGGCTGCTTTCTGGCGAAGGACAACAACTGAGCAGTGAGTTCGGTCGCGCCATCAGCGGATTCGAGAATAAGTTCAGGGAACTCACTTAGATCTTCGTCGTCGATCTGGTCCTTGAGTATCTCAGCCGCGCCAATGATCCCGCCCAACATGTTGTTGAAATCATGTGCAACTCCGCCGGCAAGTTGCCCAAGCGCATCCAGGCGGCGGACTTGTTCAGTTTCCTGCTGCAGTTCGTGTTCTCGAGTCATATCACGGAAGACAATTACGGTGCCGCCCTGCTTTCCCTCAGGCAGTGATATGGAGGCTGCGGTGCGGACAATGGGCAGGCTTCTTCCATCCGATGTCCTTAGCAGTCCCGACGTTGTCGGAGACGAGTCGCCATTCGAGTTCAACTCGATCACTGGATGGGAGTCGCCAGTCACTAGTTGAAAGACTTCGTCTACGGGTCGCCCCACGACATCTTCCAACGCAAACCCCGACCATCGTTCAGCAACGGAGTTGAAGTCTTCAACTTCGCCCTTCGTATTGGTCGTGACAACACCTTCACCGATGGATTGAAGTGTGGCGCGCATCTTCCGTTCTTCCAACGACAAAGCCACTGCGTATCGCTTTCTTTGAACACTAAGAACCGCGAAGAAAACGGCGCTCGCCAGGAGAATTGCAAAAGCAACACTGATCCCAATGAGGAGCTCACGGTGGCGTTGCCAGAAGGGTTCAGCGTCGAAAAGAAGGACAGCTTCGGCGGGCAGTTGACTCATGTCCGCCTGGGTACGCAGCAGCGCCCGCTTGTCAAAAATCGGGGTATTTGGCCTGCGATCAATAACCTGAATCTGTTCTGGAGATTCACCCGCCATGATCCGCTCCATGATCCTCGCCACGGCTCGCCCCTGAGCGATACCCGAGACGACGTACCCACCAACATAGCCAGAGCCAATCCCGCCTTCATCCCAGAAATCGTAGACCGGCAGACCCGCCTCGGTAAGCAGCCCCACCTGCTCATCAACGCGGAATGACCGCCCTGCCGAATCACGAAAGAATGAAAATCGCAGTACCACGCTGCTGCTCGGCAAGTCCATAAGTCGTGCGGACAATTCTTCAGCCGTTAGCCCGCTAAGCTCAACAACCTGAACTGAATCAGGTAGCTGCATCGCATACTTACGGAACTCCCCCAGAACCTCACGGCCCGAAAGGGTGACTCCGCAGACCACAGCCAGGTGTGTCGTATTCGGGTGGAGAGCCAGGGCCACCTTCACTGTCGAATCAAGGTCAATGGCTTCAGTCACGCCTGTAACGCCTTCGACCCCGTCCAGCATCGACGGTTCAAAACCGTTGAAGCCACAAAACACCACCGGAACGTCAGGGAACAACGCCTGCCTGTTTTCCATCACGAAGTCAAACGCGTTGTTGTCAACGGTCACCACCGCACGCAGTTCAACATCACGATACTTTTGAGTGTAAAAGTCCAACAAAGGTTTACGGAGGCTCTCCAAAGAACTCCGCTTAGTATCCATGTCCTCAACCAGGAACGTCAGCTTGGGGTGTTTCGGCTTTAGTTCTGAAATGATTGCGGCAATCGTCTCGTCGGAAATCGTCTTGCCGCGATGGTACGAGTTCAGGATGAGCACATTGTCAGCGGCGTTGACCCAGCCGGGCAGCAACAACACGGCTACGATCGCGACGAATCGGGCAATCCACGTCCGTCGACAGCGTTGGTCTCGCATGGCTAGTGGTGGTATGCGTCTCATCAGTATTCCGCCGTCTGGTCATCACGAAAGATGAATCACTCGTCCCCGCGCTGACGCAGGCAAGCAGCACCGCAATAAAGGCAGGTGTTGCTGCGTTCAGACTTAGTACCTCGCGAGTGAGGGATCGATGCTTTGAGCCCAAACGTCAATACCGCCGGACATGTTTTGGACGCTGCTGTAGCCTTGTTGGGTCAACCACATTGTGACCTGATGGCTGCGTCCACCGTGATGACAAAGGACAACGATGTCTTTGTCTCTGTGGGGTTCAAGTTCGCCAATACGCTGCTGAATCTCGCTCATCGGCAGCAAAATCGCCCCCTCGATCGAAGCGATCTCAAACTCGTCCTGTTCACGAACGTCCAACAACAGAAAGTCGTCACCAGCGTCGAGTCTACCTTTTACGGCTTGGCAGTTTGTGTCCATGATGTGCTTGCTGTTGCGTTGTGGGAGCCGCTTGATTGTTCAGTTTATTACAAACAATGCAATGGCGACTACCAGGCAAACGATCGCAAAATGGTCCCGGCGGGTGATTTCTAAGCTCCTGCGGTTCCTACGGACGAACTGCAGTAGAGCTCCGGTAGGGCAACCAAATCGGCAGTAAGCCATCGGAACAAACATAGATGCGACCAGCCCGACCACTGCCACCGCGATGGTCGCAAGACCCGCCACACTCAGCAGCCAGGCGTCGAACGGTTCAATATCGACAAGGCTAAATCCAAGGCCCGCAGTCGCCACAACCACCACCCACAGCAGTAATAGCCCCGGCAACAACGTCAGCAAGCGAGTCCACCGCTTCGAAAGTCTGACTCGCCAGGGCAATCGGTTCCGAACCAACTGCTGCACCGCTCCATGCGGACACAAGTGCGAACAGTAAACGTTGCGTCCCGTGGCCATGGGTATCGCGAACGCCGCCATACTTAAAGCGACCATTCCCGCCGCGGTCGCCCATGGCACGCCACTTCGCGCCCAGCCAACTAGTAGCGCCTGCGACAGCATGTCACCGTTGATCAATCCCAGGTACCCGATCAGCACCAGTTGGAATGCTGTTCGAACCAGCCGGTTGCCTCGCAAACCAGTAAACGCCAGCAGGATTCCAAACGCAACAACTCCCATCGTCCCATAGTCATGCACTGTCACCAGCGAAGTCGTCGGTGGAGTCAATGGCGGTGGCTTCAACTCATCCTGTGCCACCAGAATAATCGACCGCGCGACACCCAAGCTGGTCATCGTCGCACCAGCGACGCCTTCAACGCCAGCCTCTTCCAGATTGAACTCTGCAAGCTGTTTCAGGTTCAGACCATTGAACTTGCCCGGGAACCCCCAGTCTTCGCGCACGTAGCGAACGTACGGTTCGTTGTCATAACTCTTCCGAACAGCAAGCCCGAGTATGGTACCGTTCGGAGAGAACCCAATCAGTGTGTCGGTTGGTCCCTGATAGCCCATCTCGTTGTCAGCGACCGGTGAGGTCCGCAAGACCGTTCCCAATTCCTGACCGCTGGCATCACTGACAACTCCATCTACTTGGTCGTCAGAAAACGCGGCGGCCTCCGGAAACACCAGTCGAACGTCTTCAAGGGTCAATGGTTCCGGAAACTTACCCGGCACAACGACGCTTCCCAAACGCCTCGCAATACTTTGCCGAATCGCCACACAAGTCAGCGTCGCGCCGGAAGTGGCGTCGACTTCTGTAGCGAGAATCTCATCCCGGTTCAGACCATTCCATGCCGTGAGGAACCGGCTATCACTGCGAATGGACTCCACATGATCGCGTGTGTCTTCGCTGGACACGATGGTGATCCCCAGCAGCGTTCCGGCTTCGCCAAACCCAAGCAGTATGTTGGTTGGGCCGGAGAAACCAATTACATCGCTGGCCGCTGGTGAGGTTTGGATAACACTGCCCAGCACAGCGCCATTGGCGCTGGATATCTCCCACGTATCTTCAGCCGATTCTGCCACGGCTGCGGCATCCGGAAAGATCTTCTGCACAGAACCCAGAGAAGGGACCGCCTCACGGCTCAAAGTCAGACTCCGCGCACGGCGGTGTTGCCAGTGGGTCACCAGGACAATCGCCACCAGAAGCAGGCAGCGAGCGATATGCACCAACCAACCACGCGTCGAGTTAGACCCGGTGTGCGCAGGACCGGCGCGTTTGGCGGTTCCGGCGTCAGTGATCACTTCGTTGAGAGTACCTGGAGAGCGTCAACGTGCACGAACCCACCAGAATCCTCTGTAGTGATGGTAACTTTCACCGATTCGCCTTTGACGAAATCGTAATCGCCAACCTTCATGAATCCGCTTGGCAGATCCGGTGCGTTCTGCATGTTGACTCGAACCGTCTCGGTGCCGCTTTTTGCAGTGACTGTGATTGGCACGCGCGAGCCGCGGTTTTCGTGCGGCTGTGATGCGATCCGAATTTCGAATCGACCTGTTGATGGAGCATCGAACCCGTACGTTGCCGTCGATTTTGAGTTCGCACCAGCGTATCGGTAGCCGTGAGCAACGAACCCTTTCAGCCCCGTGCCTTCGGTCCACTTGCCGGTTCGTTTTGTGTTCCTGTCGTCAATGACCAGCCCTGGCAACTTTGCAGGATCCAGGCCCGCCATCGGTCCCTGCGGTCCGGCTTCCTTCATCGCATCTGGCGGAATCTCGATTGGCGAATCCACGGTCTTTCGCCTGGCTTTGCCGGGCAGCTTGATAAGCCGCACCATCTCACTCCAATAGCCCGTGTAAACATCGCGTGGGTAGCAGCCGTGAATAGTGCAGATGGAGGCCGCCTTCCCAACCACCTCGCCCATCATCCCACAGGTCTTCATCACGCGCGTGGTTCCCAGTGCTTCGTGAGTCACACTGATACACCGACCAGCCATAAACAGATTGTTGATGTTGCGCGAATAGAAGCAGCGGTACGGAACCGGGTACCCGAACCCACGATCAATCCGCCGATCGTGCACGGCTACCGAAATGAACGGGTTGTCTGGAAACTTGTCGGCGTATTCTTTCCGTGGATAGTGCAGGTCGATGCTCCACGTACTAGGCACGCAGCCGTCTTTGAAATCGCGTTTGCTGACAACATCGTCCTGCGTCAGCACCACATCCCCCATCAACCGCCGCGATTCGCGCGGTCCGCCGATGTATGCGATCCATGTCAGGAACGCAGTTTTGTGTTTCGCAGCGCCGCCCTTGTTCTTCATTGCGTTAAACGCACCGTAGACCGCGCGGAGGTTCCAGTCTCGGATGAGTTCTGCTTCCTTGATCGGATCTTTGTCGAACCCACCCTCCCAGAACCACTGCCCATGATGATCGCGCGGGTACGGGAAATCTTCCATTTTGAGATCCAGCGCCCACGGCGTTTCCGGGTACTCCACGCCCTCTTTACCTTCGCCCCACGCCCACATGTTGCTCATGCCCATGCGGCCCTTGGGGGTCATTTCAAGATCGGCCTTGGCCAGGTGGCCGATAGTTCCGTGCCCCGTGCAGTCGGAGAATAGTCGCCCTTCGAACCGACGTTCGGCTCCGGTTCGCGTATCAAACGCGTACACGGCGTCGATGATATTTTCACGGACGCTGACCTTGAACGCGTGGTGGTTCAGGAACAAATCAATATTCTGTTCCGCAGCAACGATGGACTTCTTCTTTTCGTCTTCGAACTCCTTAAACGTGCCGGGAGACTTCGTCGCGTGATCGCAAAACTCTTCAACAATCTCACCAATCCGCGGGTAGCGTCCACGTCGAATGTTACCCATCGCCCACACCCGGACTTCGCTGGAGCCGTTGCCGCCCAGAACCGGCCGATTTTGAATCAACGCAACCTTGCAACCCATCCGCGCCGCAGACAAAGCTGCAGCCACGCCCGAATATCCACCACCGACAACCACTAGATCGTATCCGCCTTTGACCTCCGGTTTTTCGGGAAGTCCCAACACCTCACGCCGCCATTCGGCGAGAGCCAACCCATTCGGTGGCTTTGCCGCTCCGTCCGCCGGAACAAAACAAATCGCGTCACACCGTCCGTCAAAGCCAGTCAAATCGTGTAGCGACAACTTCGCTTCTGTGGCCGCGATCTCAACGGTTCCGCCCGACTGCCAGTGCCACTCAGCGCCTTCGGTTCCAAACGTCGTCTCTAGCGGTTTGCCATCGACCACCAACTGGAACCGCCCTGGTGTTCCCTTTGCTTTCCACGGAGCCACCCAGTCTTTGGTTCGAACGAAGACTTCGTACGAACCGACTTTTGGGAACGTCACTGTTGTCTTCGCATCAGACACAGGTCGCCCCAACCCGTGCGCCAACATATACGGCGAGCCCATAATTTCGATGAACTGCGTGTCCAGCTTCCAACCACCGTGATCTTCGAAGCTCTCCGCTTCCACAAGAATGGTTTGGGCGTTGGCGATGGAAACCGAAGTGGCAGCAACAGCAAACAGAAATGCAATGCGTGTCATGCTAGTGCCTATCAGGTCTCAAAGTTCGGGGTCACCTGAGCGGTTGGCCGCTCCGTTGTCGCCAACAGTAACGATCGCTCGGCCCATCCACGACCAATTTCTACTTCGCTGGTTTTGGAGTGAACTGCCCCTGCGCGATTGGCAGGCTTCCGGCAAACAGACCGCGAACGACTTTCGTCATGTGTGGAATCTGAAGCTTCTGCCATTCATCACTGGGTTGATGATAATCTTCGTGCAGCGAACCGGCTGAGAAGCTGTGAGCCACCACGCCGACTTTGACCAACGAGTAGTTGTCACTTTGCCGGTACAGCATTTGACTAAACCGTTTGTGTTCGAAGACCCGAACGCCCGCTCGAGCCGCCCCCTTGAACATGATGCTGCCCAGGTCGGACTGGTTCCAACCAGTCATCCAACTGGTTCCTTCCGCTCCTTGTTCGGGCCGACCGACCATCTCAATGTTGATGTTGGCGACGGTCTGATCCAGCGGCCACATTGGATGATCGCCGTAGTATTTCGAACCCAGCAACCCTTTCTCTTCGCCCCAAAATGTCATGAACACGGTCGACCGCTTCGGCTTGGTTTTCATCGATCCAAACGCATCCGCCAACGCCAGAACCGCCGTCACGCCCGTTGCATCGTCGTCGGCTCCGTTGTTAACAGGATCCGTCCCGCTGGCGCGGCCGATGTGGTCCAGGTGAGCGGAAAAGAGAACCGCTTGCTTCGCCATTTCAGGATCGCTTCCGCGGACCACTCCCATGACATTGCGAACAATCGCCTTGCCTTTCAATTGAGCCGGCAAAGCCAACCGAGTCTTGCCGCTGGGTGGAGCCGAAACCAGAAGTATTGGCAATGCAGATGAGAGGCTACGTCGTCCAACCATCTGCTCACGAGCCTGAAACTTCTTAGCTTGCACCACCAACGGGCTGGTCTCATTAGCAACCACAACCATCGCCGTCGCACCCGCGCGTTTTAGATTCGCGGCCGATCGGACAACAGAGACCGTCGTCATCATTTGAGAACGCGGATCGGTTCCACGCGGTTCAGGGGCCGTCATCCAAACGGGACCACTGTAATTCGCGCCTGCTGCGACCTCTGCAATTTCACCTTCAAACGAGATCGCTTCGTCGCCACCAAACATCAGACCAAAGCTGCGTGCGTCTGAACCGGTAACAAACACCGCTCCCGATGGAGCTCGAACCGTATCGACGGTGGTTTCCTGGTAGAAAGATCCATCCGGATCCAATGGTTCCAGCCCGGCCCCTCGCAGCCGAGAGGCCACGTAGGCCGCGGCGATGTTGAGTTCAGGTGATGGTGTGTCTCGACCTGCCATTTCGTCCGACGACAGGAAAGAAACCGTCGATAGAAGTTTTCCTTCCGTGATCGTTTGCGATGCGGCGGTTTCGTCAGCAGTGAGCGCCGGCACGTCGCCAGCCTGCGCGACAAACACAGTCATAAGAACAGCAAGTGTGGTCATTGGTGGATCCGAAAAAACGTGGGGTTCGACACCAGTATGGCGACAGATCACAGCTTGCGGCAACGCCTGGCGAAAGAAACCGAAGAACCGCACCAAGTGGGTTCAAAAACGGCGCGTCGCTGTATTTCAACCCAACGAACGCCTATAAGCCGTTCCCCTTCCGCCACGCTGTGAACCGATGCCAAAGCCCGACGACCTCAATCCTTATGTGCAGCCGATTACGTTGCCTGAACCGCAACCGCCGGCATCATCCAGCCGTTGGTCGGCTGACCTGGCACTCCTGGGCGTCGCGCTGATGTGGGGCGTCAACATTCCCATCATGAAGCACGGCGTTGGCTTGATTGATCGCCTGGGATTTAACGCATTGCGGCTCACACTCTCGGCCGCAGTACTCGGCGTGATGGTGTTGCTGGAACCGCGAAAGGATGTCCGGAGCCGACCATGGATGAAGATTCTGCTGGTGAGTGTCTTTAGCGGGTTCGTCTATCAACTCACGTTCGTCCTGGGCATTCGCAAGACGCTGGCGGGAAACACAGCTTTGATCCTTTCGTGTACTCCAATGTGGACGGCACTGCTGGCCTGGATGTGGGGGCTTGAAAAGCTTCGCAAGCTGGCGTGGGTCGGTCTTGCCATGACCTGCATCGGTGCCGGGCTGGTTGCGTTTGCACCTTCGAAGATGGACCTCGGTTCCGACTACCTGGAGGGGAACCTGCTTATTCTACTGGCGTCATTCATGTGGGCGCTGGCATCGGTTCTTAGCAAACCGCTGTTCGAATACATCACGCCGACTCGCCTGGCGTTCCTGTCAGCCGCGGTCACTCTACCGTTGCACTATGTCCTCGCTGGTCCGGAACTGGTCAGGGAAAGCCTGCAGACAGTGAGTTCAAACAGCACGGCACTGTGGTGCGTGGTTTATTCCGGATTGTTCTCCACCGGCTTCGCCTACGCATTGTGGAACTACGGAGTCCGCAAGGTCGGGCCGTCACACGCATCGATTTACCAGAACCTGGTCCCCGTTGTCGCCTTGAGTTCCGGCTGGATGATCATCGGCGAAGTTGTGACCGGTGCCCAAATCCCCGGCGGCATCTTGATCCTTGCCGGCCTGCTACTGATGCGCCGCGGCCGGTAGCAGCCAGCCCATGTCAGTTGCATCGTTGGCGGGAAGTGGCGACATTGATGATTGATCAAGATGCACTTTCAGGAGAAGAACCGTGGTAAAGACAGCTTCAACAATGCTCCCACTTGGAACTCAGGCACCGGACTTCAGGTTGCCCAACGTTGACGGGAACACGGTTTCGCGATCCGACTACGACGGTAAGCCACTGTTGGTGATCTTCATGTGCAACCACTGCCCGTTTGTGGTTCACCTGCGCGAACAGCTGGCGGGGTTCACCACTGAATACCTCGGCAAAGGCCTGGGGATTGCCGGCATCAGTTCAAACGATGTGGAGAACTACCCGCAGGACGGACCGGCCGAGATGGTCACAGAAGCCAAAGATGCTGGTTACCAGTTCGCGTATCTCTACGACGAAGATCAATCCGTCGCTCTGGCCTACAAAGCCGCGTGCACGCCGGACTTTTTCTTGTTCGACGCTGACCACAAGTTGGTATACCGAGGCCAATTCGACAGCAGCCGGCCCAAGTCAGACACACCAATTACAGGCGAAGACCTGCGAGCCGCCTGTGACGCGGTTCTCGCCGGCACACCTGTTCCTGAAGATCAGAAGCCAAGCATTGGTTGCAACATCAAGTGGAAAGAAGCTTCCACACCAGAGTACTTCACGGGTGAGTCCGCAGTGTGAGTGAAGACTCGCCGTATCGGTCGCCAAAGCAAGTAGACTACGAACCGCGACATCGCAGTAAACCGGTCTACTCAGTGGGCGTCTACTGCGCGATGGTTGCGTCCATCGTCGCAATTATCCTTGCGATTGTGGTCGCTGTTCTCTTTATTTACTTCCTGGTCTTCACTCGGTGGGGATGAAGGCCGTAGTGACATAGGAGAAACCACATGCTGACATCCCAGAGTCCAATCTCCGGTCGCACAGCGACCTTCGATGACGACGGCACATCGGCGTGGCTGTATCTATCAGAACCCAACGCACCACGGCCGGCCGTTGACGCGTGGGTTTACAACCGGATCCCGGCTCCGCCAACCAGCGAGATCAAGAACTACCGCGGCGGCCCACCACCGGCTGCGATCGGCTACGCCAGTGACAACGCGATCTGCGAATCACCACAAGATCACGAGTGGGCGTTCCTGTGGTGTGCCGATGGAGAAGCGGTCGCCATCACAAGAGACGGAGAACCCGTTGCTTTCGCAGTGGCCGAACCAAAGTATTCGTGCAGTCGCGAACTCATCAAAGACGGACCGTGGGGCAGCGCCTGGTCGCAGGAAATGTTTGAACAAACATTCGGACCCGCAAAGTGAAAGACGATTCGCCCTACCAGTCACCGAAAGAACTCGATCAGCCCGAGGTGTTCCCGAGGTATTCGTGGCCTGTTCGAATCGCGATGGCGATATCAGTCGTGCTTATCATCACGTTCCTAAGCGTGGTGGCCAGTGTGATTTGGGAGGAGTTGGAGGCGCCTGAAACCATTTTCGTGCGACCTACCCCAGTGCCGTACCAACTGATCCGTAGGCCCACGTCGAATGCCACTGACACCCTTCGCCACCGATTTTACATCGGTGGGTCCACGGCTTATGCACTACAGAACCGGTCAGCGGTGCGTTGTAGTGCAGAATCCGTTAAACCCCCGACGTGAAGTCGGAGGCGGAGAATCTAAAGTCAGTGCCATTGCCCACGTCAGCGAGTTTTTGGCCAGCTGGTGTCAGGCAGCCGGGTGCTAACTTCGAAGCAAAGGATTGCCCGACGGGCTTAGCGTTCAACGATTGGATTTAGACTTCTCGCTGGAGGCCCAACGTACTGGGCCAGTGGGCGAACGCGTTCTGATGAACGCATCTGTTCTCGACAGTGTCCTGCCCAGCCTGGGATGCGGGCGATTGCCAGCAGAGGGCTGAAACCTTCGTTGTCCAGACCGAGGTACTCGAGCAGCCTCGCCGAACTCCAACGCAGATCCGGAACGCGGCAACTGGCGGCATACACCATTTGTTCTACACCGCGAGCAGTAGATTCAAGACGCTTTTGTTCGCAGGTTGTGGCGAGTTCTCTGCAGTCATCGTTAAGCAGTATTCCGCGACGGTCTTCCACTTCGGGAATGAACCCATCCAGCGGCCCCTGCGTCAGCAAAGCTTTGACTTCTTCAATGATGCTGTCTGTTTCAGAAAGTTCCTGCACAGCCAGCAAGTGCTGTCGGACTCCACCGAGTTCCTCCGCCCCCTTCACCGCCGAAACCGCAGCCAGTGCTGCCGAATAAAAATCTGATCGGCATGAACTCACCGTCCGCGCGGCCAGTGTTGGGCCGTCGAAATTGTTGCAGGCGTGCAGGATCAACAACCGGTTCAGGGCGTGTTCCTGCGTGGGTGTGGGTAGTTCGCCGGTCATTGCGATGAACAGGTTCGCAACGTAGCTCAGATCCTGATCGAGGTTTGGCGTTTCGCGTCCGTATTGGCGTCCGAACCGGAACGACAACAGCGTTGGCAGTTGAGCCATCAGACGCATGGCCTGACTGACAACCAGGTCCGGCGTTCCCTGTTCGGCAAACGGGTCCAGATCCGGATCAAAGTGGCTTAGCATGCTGATGCACGAACGCATCACGTCCATCGCTGGCACGTGCAGCGGCATTGATTCAATGAAGTCCTGCAATTGCGGATCAACATACGAGTTGTCCGACATGATGGAACGGAAGTCCGCCAGCAGTTCCTCGTCCGGCAGTTCGCCCTTGATCAACAAGTACGCAACTTCCATGTACGAACACTTCTCGACCAGTTCTGAAACCCGATAGCCGCGATAAAGTGTTTCAAAGCCGGTGGAAATCAGCTCGGTCTCACCGACTGCCGTTTCCTGAAGGCCCATGGTGGTCGCGGTCGTAGCAATCTCCACATCGCGCAATAAGCGACGTAGTCCGCGAACCATAATTTCGTCGGGGTACGGGGTACCGTTCATCCTTGATCCCCTTAGCTAGAACTGAGTCAACTCCTTCGACCCTCCGTCCGAGCCGCAATTTTACAACCGGCCGAATCGAGAACTCAATGCACTGACGAAAATGACGTAAACCCATGCCACAGCATTACTTTTTGTCTTCGATTCGGTACAGATGCCGTTCGCTTCTTAGCAAGATTGCCTGATCAACGACCCCGAAAGAGGCGAATGTCCGTTCTTTCCCGCCAGCGATCGCGTTCTTACTGACCTGCTGGTACTCGCGAGCCGCAACGGCCACGGTTGTGGTTCCATTTTCGTCAGGGAAGTACACATGCCCGTTCGCAAAGCTTGGGGACGCTGAGAACTTTCCGTTCAACCGCCGCTTCCAAAGCTCCTCACCCGTCATCGCGTCGCGGCATGTGGCAACGCCGCGATCGCTGACCAGGTAAACCTCTTTGCCAACGACCAGAATCGACGGCGACTGCGGCACGCCGCCTTTGATTTTCCACTTCACATGAGTTTCAGTGACATCGCCTTCGCCGCCGGGGTCGATTGCGAACAATTGCCCGTCTGAAAATCCACTGCAGACGTAAACCAGACCATTTGCGAACACAGGCCGCGGAACAACCGAATAACCTTCGCCGTAGTCCACGTGCCAAAGCTCTTTGCCGGTGTCGGGGTCGTATGAAACCACTTTCCCGCTACCCGGACAAATGGCCTGAACCCGTCCGTTTGCTTCGATGACTGTCGGAGTACAAAAGGAGAAGCCGCGTCTCACTTCGCAGTTCCGGTCCTGCTTCCAGTTGATGTCGCCAGTCTTCTTGTCCATTCCAACGACGTACTGCGTGTCGCTGCCATCACAACAGATGATTAGGTTACTGCCATGCAGTGCCGGCGAACCGCCGTTGCCGTGCAGTGGAGCGTACTTCAAAGTTTTCTTCCAAACGACTTCACCGCTGGTGGTCACGCATGCCGTTCCGCTTGCTCCGAAGTGAACATACACGCGATCGCCTTCGATAATCGGAGTCGCACTGGCGTGGCTGTTCTTCTTATGAACCTGAACGGTCTTGCCCGGTTGCTGAAACAGTTCAACGTTCCATTCCTGCTTGCCTGTTTTCGCGTTCAACCGCAGAACACGCAGCGATTGCGGATCCTTCAGCCCATCGCCATCACCGACTGAAGTGGTGAGGTAAATCGCTCCGTCCGCGACCACCGGTGATGACCAGCCAATGCCTGGGACCGGTACTTTCCACGTCACGTTTTCCGTTTCGCTCCACTCCGTCGGCAACGCCACACTCGCGTGCCCGGATGCGGTCTTGCTCCCACGGAACTCCGTCCAGTCCTCCCCCCGAACGACACACACACTGAGGGCAACAATCAAACAACCTAGATTCCGCATGCCAAGCCTTTCTCCAATTCCCAATCAACAACACCCACAGTAGGCAATCGCAAGGCCCGGTGAAAATGGCTGGCCAGAATCTCCCCGAAAAGTTTCTTGTCCGCATCGTTTGTCGAGCAGAGTTCGACCGCCTGCTGCCGACCGTCTGATTTTCAGTGAACGACCCGCGGAGAACAGAAACCAAATAGTCCAGTGACAGCGACCGGAGCACAGATGCCGCGGGCAATGCCATAGGCCTCAACGCCGTCCGTCAATAAACGAACGATAGAAACAGTGGCAATGGAAAGGGCACAGAGCACACATATGGTCGCCATCGTACAGCGAGCGATTGGAGATGATTGTTCTCGGTTGGACATTCGCAATTGACGTGGATCCAAATTCGGCTCGCATCCGGCATTCTGTGGTTGTTATGCGTGTCGTTGACTCCAGAGTTGAATAGCTACTCTGGAGACGGCGGACACGAC
>CAZAIB010000118.1:0-19836 GCA_964485095.1 uncultured Planctomycetaceae bacterium
GAGCCTCTCCAAAGATGGAAACCATATTGGCAGCAATAACTGGGCAACAGCTGTGGCTCCGGTTATCGCTCATTCAACTGGCGACATTCGCGACGTGTGCGTCGTGGGAGCCGGAACCGGAATCACCGCTGCAACTTTGGCCCAGTTGGAAACCGTCGAACGCGTTGACGCCTACGACATCGCTCGCATGCTGCAGCGAATCTACGACGATCATCCTGAAGGCACACTTGGGTTCGGTTCGAATCCGAAGATCAACATGATCTGGCAGGACGCTCGAACCGGCATGGCGTTGAACCCGCAGAAGTACGATGTCATTCAGGCTCAGCCGATGTACCTGAAACAGGCCGGCAGCGCGTTGTTGAACTCGGTCGAGTTCCTCACTTTGGTTCGAGAGCGATTGAAGCCGCAGGGCGTTTTGTGTCTCTATTCAAATGGCACGCCAGAACAGGCCTTCGCGCTTCGAGAAACGGCAGACCATGTCTTCCCGCACCGCGAGACATTCTTTAACGGCTACCTGCTGGTTCTGTCCAACGATCCGATTCAGTTTGACCGCAGTCAATTGGCTCAGCGTCTTCAGCGAACGGGTCCGTTTTGGGACGAAGTCCGTTCGAACGAAGAAACATCCAGTGTCAGCGCCGTGCTAACCGCGCTTGACCAGCCGAAGTTGCCCGGAGCGGACGGTCGCTTTGTGGTGACCGACGACCGCCCGTTTCTGGAGTATCCAAACTGGCTTGGGCCTCGAGTGGCAGAAGCCTACCCCGACCTCAAGCTACCTGCCCCTCGCGGAGCCGACTTGCTGACGGCGGAAGCCGTACAGAAGGATGGTCGGTAGGTTCACTGAGGAATCAGGTGAGAAGTCTGGCTGCATTGCACGTAACTGGGCAATGCTGCTCGTGAGCTTCTATTCCCACTCAATTGTGCTTGGTGGTTTTGAGCTGATGTCGTAGACGATGCGGTTGATGCCGCGGACGCTGTTGATCAATCGCGTTGAGATCTTGCGGAGGACTTCGGGGTCGAAGGCGTACCAGTCTGCGGTCATGAAGTCGTCGGTCTTGACGGCTCGCAGAGCGAGGACGCTTTCGTAGGTTCGATCGTCGCCCATGACGCCGACGGATTGAACCGGTAGCAGCACGGCGAACGCTTGTTGGATGTCGCGGTACAGGCCGTGGTTGTTGAGTTCTTCGATGAACACGGCGTCGGCTTCTCGCAGGATTTCCAGGCGTTCTTCGGTGATGTCGCCTAAGCAGCGGACTGACAGACCAGGTCCAGGGAATGGGTGTCGCCAGACAAGGTGTTCGGGCAGTCCCAATTCGATACCCATCGCGCGAACTTCGTCTTTGAAGAGGTCGCGGAGTGGTTCGATAAGTTCGAAGCCGATTTCTTCGGGCAGGCCGCCGACGTTGTGGTGCGACTTAATGGTGGCGGCGGGGCCGTCAGGGTTGGCTCCGGATTCGATGACGTCTGGGTACAAGGTTCCCTGGGCAAGGAATTTGGCGTTCTCGATGGATTCTGCTTCGCCGCGGAAGGCTTCGATGAACACGCGACCGATGATCTTGCGTTTCTTTTGCGGATCGGTGACGCCGGCGAGTTCTGACAGGAACTCGTCGCGGGCATCGACGACGCGGAATTCGGTGTCGAAATGGTTCTCGAACTGTTCCTGAACCTCTTCGCGTTCGCCCTTGCGCAGCAGACCGTTATCGACAAGGATACAGACCAGTTGTGAACCGATGGCCTTGGAAATCAACGCTGCAGTGACGGCCGAGTCGACTCCGCCTGAGAGGCCGCAGATGACTCGGTTGTCGCCGACTTGTTCGCGGATGAGGTTGATTTGCTGTTCGATGAACTGGCTGATTTGCCAGGTGCCTTCGCAGCCGCAGATGTTAAGTACAAAGTTGGCCAGCAGCGTGCCGCCGTGTTCGGTGTGTGTTACTTCCGGGTGGAACTGGATGCCCCAGATGGGTTTCGTTTGGTGTCGCATGCCTGCGAACGGGCAGGTGGATGTTGTTGCGAGTGGAACGAAATCTTCGGCGAGGTCTTCGACCTGATCACCGTGGCTCATCCATGCCGTCAGCGAAGCGGGGATGTTGGCGAACAGGTCGCCCGCGTCTTTGATGGTGAGTTCGGTTCGTCCGAATTCACGATGATCGCCTGGAGTGACTTTGCCACCCTGCGACTGGCAGGCCAATTGCATTCCGTAGCAAATGCCCAGGACTGGAATACCCAGATCAAAGATCTCAGGATCGACCTGTGGCGATTTTTCGCCGTAAACGCTGGCCGGGCCGCCGGACAGGATGATGCCTTTGGGCTGCAGTTCTTTGACTCGGGCCGCCGTGAGGTCGTGTCGAACCAATTGGCAGAACACGTTTTGTTCACGCACTCGGCGCGCAATGAGTTGGGCGGTTTGCGAACCGAAGTCGAAGACCAGAACCAAGTCTTCGTGTTGCGTTTGCACGGGGCCTCGGAAGGCTCCGGATGATGTCTCTGAGGTCGGCAGAGTTGACTTACCTGTCATGGCCGGCAGAATCCGTTGGTGAATGACGAGAGTGGCTCCGGAATCGGTCCCTCGCGACATTCTGCGAAAACGTACCATTGTACTTTGGCAGGCCAGAAAAACAATTGCCGGTGCTGGTGCGGTTTCAGGGTGGAAGATGGCCGCACTGGTCGCTGTTTGTACTTGGGGCCTCCGAGCCCAGGCACCTGCGACTGCGTTTCCTGATGTGAGTTGCAAACCGCATTTTGCTGTTGATCTGCGCTTTGCGGATCAATGATGTGATAGAACCCTGGGGCTCGGAGGCCCCAAGTACAGGGGCGTGAGAGACTCCCGACCCTTTCAGTGCGGTGTCAACTATGAGTGACCTTCCTTACTTACTGCAACTAACAGAACGCCTGGCTGCGGGGCTGGATGGTCTGGAGCCGGAACGTCGTCAGCGGCACGTTGATTTTGTTTTGACGTTTCAGCAGGAAGACGGCGGCTTCACTGGTCGAGAAGGTGACTCGGATATTTACTACACCAGCTTCGCGGTCAGAACGCTGGCGTTGCTGGGAGCGTTGGACCAGGACAACGCGAAGCGGATCGGCGGATTCCTTAAGACGTACCAGCACGAGAAGCTAAGCGTCGTTGATCTTGTGAGTTGGCTGTATTCGGTTGTTGTTGTTCAGGCTGCCGGGGGCGGCGACATTCTGGGTGATGACTTCGATCGGTTCGCAGATGGTGTGACGGCGACGTTGGAAACAACACGGGTCGCCGACGGCGGGTACGCGCGAACAACCGAAGGTGCATCCGGAAGTACATACCACTCATTCATGGTCGCGCTGACGTACGAACTGCTGGGACGGCAGTTGCCTCGACCGAACGCGTTGGTTCAGTTCGTCTACGATCGCCAGCGTGACGATGGCGGGTTTGTGGAAATCGGTCCGATGAAACGCAGTGGGACGAACCCCAGTGCGGCGGCCGTGGTGCTGCTGAATATGTTTGGCAACATGGACGATGAAGTGCGTTCGGACGTGACTGGGTTTCTTAACGATGTGAAGAGTTCAGAGGGTGGCTTTCAGGCGAACACGCGCATTCCGTTCGCTGATGGGCTCTCGACGTTTACCGGTTTGTTGACGGCGACGGATGTTGGAACGGATCCGGTTTTGGATCTCGCGAAAGCGTATCGTTACACGACGGAGTGCATTGAGATGCCGGCCGGTGGGTTCAAGGCTGCCAGTTGGGATGAGACGGCTGACGTGGAATACACGTTCTATGGGCTCGGCCTGTTGGCGTTGTTGAGACCATTGGTTGGGAAGTAGCCTGAGACCGTTGGGCGTTTTATTGAGTTGGCTGTTTTGTCGCGGTTCGGATCATTTCCAGCTTCCACTTGAGAAGCATCTCTAACATGCCGCGTTGGCGTTTTGGGTTCTCGCTGGCGAGGTCTTGCTTCTCTCCGGGATCGGTTTCCAGGTTGTAGAGTTCGGCGGGTTTTCGTCCGAGTTTGACCAGTTTCCATTCGCCGCGTCTGACGGCGGTTCCGGTTCCGTGTTGCCAGTACAGCGTGCGTCTTTCCGGTGCGACGCCGGCGAGGGTTGCTCGCAGACTTTTGCCGTCCAGTGGTCTGTCGCGGGGGGCTTCCAGACTGGCGTAATCCAGCAGGGTTGGCATGATGTCCAGGCTGATGCAGGCTTGAACAGTCTCTGATGCGGCGGCGATTTTTCCTGGCCAGACAGCGATGCACGGCACGCGGTGTCCGCCTTCCCAGACGCTTGCTTTATGGCCTCGGTATATGCCGTTTGAACCGTGTTTGGTTGCACCGTTGTCAGAGAAGAACACGACCAGCGTGTTGTTGTCGATGCCCTTCTTTTCGAGTGCCGCGACAATCTCGCCGACGCCTGTGTCAACGGCTTGCACCATTTCGCGGTACGCCTTCTTGATATCGATGCCTTTGGTTTCGCTCTTTCGTTCTCCGTCGATTCTGCGGATCGCTTTGTCGTTGGGGCCTTGATACGGATAGTGTGGAGCTTCGTGAGCGACGTAGAGACAGAACGGTTTCTCGCCGGATTCTTCAATGAACCGAACGGAGTGCTGAGTGATGAGGTGCGTCGAGTAACCCGGTTCGTCTTTTAGTTCGTCGTTGATCCACCAGTCGAAAACGCCAGCCTGATCGATGTGCGAGAAGTAATCGACGTTGCCGCTGACGTAGCCGCGGAATTCACCGAACCCGTTCTTCACGGGATTGTATTTCTTCTCGTAGCCAAGATGCCATTTGCCGAACATGGCTGTCGAGTATCCTCCGCCGCTAAGTATCTCGGCGAACGTGTTCTCGATGGGTTGGAGTCCGTGTTTGTGTTCGACACGTTTTGGGTCGGCGAACACAACGCCAGGGATGCCGGCTCGCTGTTGATAGCGTCCGGTTAACAAGCCGGCTCGGGTTGGACTACAGACGGCTCCACTGGAATGAAAATCAGTGAACCGCATTCCGCGTTTTGCCAGTGCATCCAGGTGCGGCGTTTCGAAAGCCGTGTTGCCGTAGCAGCTTAGATCTCCGTAGCCCAGGTCATCGGCCATGATGATGACGAAGTTGGGGTGTTCGGCCTGAGCGACCACCGTTTGTGGGAGAACCAGCAGGCCAAGGATGGCTCCGGTCAAAGCGAGGAGTGTTCGGGAACCAGCGTGTGCGGCGTTTCTTAGTTTGAACACAGCAGCCTGCTTTCTTTTTGACGATTCGTGCGTGAGCCGAATTTTCATTGTCCCGTCAGTGCCAACAGAGGTCAAACACTGTCCGGACTGTTAGTTGGTTGTTTGTCCTGTCGCGAGAAGCGAAGAAACAGCCCGAGTAGCAGGACAGAAATGGTCAGCGTGATGGAGGCGAACTTGGACCAGGTGACTGGCAACAGCAGCGTGGCCGTGGATTCGGTGGGGCCATCGTTGTTGAACCAGGACCACAGTATCGCGTTCTCGCTGCCATCAAGGATCATGAAAGCGAAGGTGAGAAACAGCACGGCCATGTAGGTTCGCCGTTTGTACTGCGGGCCCCATGCCAGCATCAGCAAAGCGCAGCTCGCGAGTCCCATGGAAACGAAGAACCCGACGTCATGAACCAGGTGTGAACGGTAAAGCTGCTTTGTATCCGCTGTGAGCGAGGCGAACCGGGTCGTTGCGTTCTCAAAGGATGTCGCGGGTTTCTCGTCGAACGGTTTGTCTGGTGCCATGGCCGCGGTGAGTTCCATGTACGGCCCCATTAGAAAGCAGACCGGTGTCAGCACCGCGCCCAGCACGAAGATGGCTGACCAGATTTTGTTGAACCGCGTCACTTAGTCAGTCTCCGAACTGCAGATGAGTGGGCTTCCGAAAGTTACCCGAGTTCCACGCGGCTTGCGCTGATTTGGCGAATCGATACCAGAACAGTTGAGCAGCGATTAGGACTCGCTGGAATCGGTGTTCCGTCCGCGTTAGTCTTCGTCGTGATTGGCATGCATGTTGCTCTTCACGAGGGCGTCGGTCGGTAGCTTTCACGAGCTATTGTGGCAAATATAATGATGCTGCTAGGTTTTCCGCCGGTTGAGCCGTCCACTGCGGCAGGCTGATGTGGCCCAGCTTGCTGTTCTGTGAGGCAGGGATGGCCAAATTGCGCGCAACAGGTGGTTGGGCGTTTTGTTTTCATGTTTTTCAGGAGCAACGAGGCACGACATGCCTAAGTACAAGCTTGAGTACCTTTGGCTCGACGGTTACGAGCCAGTCGCAAACATTCGCGGCAAGACACGCATCGCCGAAGAAGCACCGAAGTCTGTCGAAGATTGCCCGATGTGGGGCTTCGACGGAAGTTCAACTCAGCAGGCCGACGGTAGTGATTCTGACTGCATGCTGAAGCCGGTTGCTCTTTATCCGGACGGCGGTCGCTTGAACGCGTTTATCGTTCTTTGCGAAGTCATGCTGCCCAACGGTGAGCCTCACCCATCCAACGCTCGGTCAACTGTTCCCGAAGAAGCGGACACATGGTTCGGTTTCGAACAGGAGTACTTCATGGTCGGCGAGAACGGCCGTCCGCTTGGGTTTCCTGAAAGCGGCTACCCTGAGCCACAGGGTGAGTACTACTGCGGAGCCGGATACAAGAACGTCGGTGATGTCGCTCGAACCATCGTCGACGAACACCTTGACCTGTGCCTGGAAGCTGGCATCAACCACGAAGGCATCAATGCCGAAGTGGCCAAAGGTCAGTGGGAATTCCAGGTCTTCGGCAAAGGTTCACGCAAGGCTGCCGACGACATCTGGGTCGCTCGTTACCTGTTGATGCGATGCTGTGAGAAGTACGGCGTCGATATCGATTGGCACTGCAAGCCACTTTTGGGTGACTGGAACGGTTCAGGAATGCACTGCAACTTCTCAACGAAGTTCATGCGTGAAACCGGCGGCGAAGACTACTTCAAGAAATTGATGGACGCCTTCGACAAGAACCGCGACGAGCACATTGCTGCGTACGGTCCAGACAACCACTTGCGACTAACTGGTCTGCACGAGACTCAGACCATCGACAAGTTCAGCTGGGGAATTGCCGACCGCGGTGCATCGATTCGCGTTCCACACTCGTTCGTGAACGATGGCTACAAGGGCTATCTTGAAGATCGCCGTCCGAACTCACAGGGATGTCCTTACCAGATCGCATCTCGCGTCTTGAAGACCATCGCTGAAGCTGGTTCATAGACAACGCCCCAACCCGTTTGGGTTACAAAGAACCAAGCCCTGCACAGACAGTCTGTGCAGGGCTTTTTTTCTTGGGCAAGGAGATGGCTGCGGTGCAGATCTACCTGAGGCTTGTTGCGGCTTTACTTGCTGTCGCCCGCAGCCTCAGTGGCCCGTTCGGCTGCCTCTTGTATTTGCAGTTTCTGCTTTTCCATCTGCAGTTCGGTGTAGGCTCGCTGCCGGGCCATGGCCCTATTGACGGAACTCATGTACCGGGCGGTCAGGTATCGGCCGATTGCCTCGCCAATTTCGGCCTTCACAAACAGGCCCTTCTTGTCTGAGTCGATGGAGATCGACATTTTCGTTTGCCCGCCCTCAAGAGCGACGTCCAGTAGTGCTCGGTTGGGAGGTAGCTTCACCTTCTTAATGTCCAATTCGCCACCGTAGGAAAACTCGAGTGCGGCAAGCTTGTCGAATTCCAGGTCCAGCTGTTTCCCCAGCTCACCAAGTCCTGCGGGGTCATCGGGATCGAGGAACCGGGCCATGTCTATCTTGAGACTCGCGAGCGCCGAACGCCCGCGTTTGGCGTTCTTCTGTGCCATTTTATGTTCCAGCATTTGCCATGCGGCCTTTCTACCGACGGCGAACCAAACGGCTCCCTTGTCTCCCGTGAGGTAGGCGTATTCTGGTTTTAGTTCGGTTCCAACCTGCATGTCCGGGAATGCGATGCGGACGTACTGGCGTCCTTCGGCTCCCTCAAGCGTGTCGATGGTTGGGACGTTTGGTCCCGGCTGCGAGTTCAGTGCAAACTGGAGTATGGCCTGCAGGCCAGTCGAGAGCCGGTCTCCTTTGTCGGCTCTTACTGCTCCGTAGAGAACCGGCCCCGAGGCTTCGATGCCACCAAAGTTGATTATCGTTTCAAAGTCACCCTGCTCAGCGCTGCCTTCCAATGCGTCGGCGATTCCGTTCACGCCAGCAATGGCCTTGTCATCCTGAATCTCTTCTTCGGCCACACTGCGTAGGTATGGGGCCGCAGTGCTAAGCATCTTCTGGAACGCTTTCGGCATCGCCCAGGTCGATCGGAATGAGATGACGGCCTCTTTGTCGGCGGGTAGTCGCGATCGACCCTCACCCATAGCCCGAAGCTGTTTGGCCATACTGCTACTGCTGCGAACCTTCATGTTGAAGTCAGCGCGAAGTGGTTTCGTGTCGGTTGCGAACTTGATGGAACCGGTTGCTTCTTCGATGTCAAAGAAAACCGATCGCAGAAACTCGACCCCAACATCGGATACCGACTTGCGAAACTCGTACGGAATCTGGTTCTCACTGTCTCGCTGTTGCATCATCATGTTGGCCTGCGCACTGACGAGGTTCCAGGCGATTGTTTTCAGGCCTTTGGGAACCATCTTTACGTCGGCGTGGAAGTACAGGTCTTCGGTGTGTCTTCGGCGTCCGAGTCCCAACTTGTCGGCGCTCGGAAGTTTCATGTCTTCGAGTTCGTCAAAGTTGCCTTCGAACAGCACCCCCTTCTCAAGGCGGAAACTTGTCGACTGTTTCCATTCGTTTTTCTGCATGACTGGCTTGCCGTCCTTGTCGATAGCGGGGAGCCACTCCTGTTTGGTTGTGCCGTCATCGTTTTTTGTCGTCTTCATCTCATACTTCGGGCTCTCGTAGACATGGGTGTACTCCACATGTTTGAAGTTCCCTAAGCCGGTAATTTTCGCTTCCTTACCGCCGTACTGAAGCTGTCTCTCTTTGACGATCTTGTCGAACTCCGTCTTATCCTTCAGTTCCCGGAAGTCGAGAGTCTCAACGCCTGGAATGAGGCCCTGGACGAGGAACATGGCGGTGCCCTTGACTGGCCGCGCGCCTGGGCGTTCCTTTTCTATCTCGGTCCGGATCTCGTCGCTTAGGTCGTCAGCGATACCGGTCTGTTCAGAAACGGACTGGATGTACTGCATCATCCCTTGCTCGCTGAAGCCTGTGTGCCATGTGATCCAGAGTGGCTTCTCAATGAACTTCCGCTGAGTCTTTTCCCTGGCGGCAGGCTGTGGTGACTGTGCCTGGGTGGGAGCGGTGGTCAGGGTCAGGACGAGGAACGTGGCCGCAAGTATTCGTGGCAGCATGGCGGGACCGTCTTGTTGGGCGAGTAGGGGGGAGGGTTTCAAGTTCTACTGTTGGGGCAGTGGCGTCTCAATATTGATACCTATGGGTGTTCGCTTTGCCGGTGAGATTCCTGGGAAATAGGAGATTTCATGAGAGCTACAGCTGTCAGCCACTGAAACAGGCCCACTATACCGCACAAATTGAGATTGAGTCTCAGTTATTGTGGGTTAGGGTTGAAAATCCACGGAGCCACGTCCGCGTTGGTTTGGTCTACGAAAAAACGGCACTCTGCGAGGAGTGCCGTTTTCTTTGGTTTGCCTGATTAAACCGCAGTCGTGGGGCCTAGAGGAGCGACTCTAGCAGCATGCGAAGCTTTCGCATCTCTAGTGGGTACTCAAAGTTCTCGTCGTCGGTGCCGGGTAGAAGGTCAACGGACGCTGCTGCGTCGAAGTCAGTTTGTCGTAGCATGCTTAGGCAGCGGCTGTAATCGACTTCGCCAAGTCCGGCCTGAACCTGTAACTGTTCTGGCAACGTGTCACGAAAATGGCAGTGGTATACATGCGGGAAAACGATGTCGTGATCGACAACACCGCGTGGGTTGCAGATGTAGTGGCTGGGATCCAGCGTGATCCCAAGTCCCTTAACTGACTGACACAGTTCCACGGCAGTATGTGGATCTTCAGTCAGGCAGCCCGAGTGCGTTTTCATTGAGACGCGCACTCCGCCTTCAGCGGCGAGCTTTGTGAATTCTTTAAGTCGATCGATCTCAGTGTTGAACGGTGTTCCGACTACTGAAGATGTCACAGAGATCTGCGTTAGCTTCAAGGCCCGGGCGAAGGCGACGATTGCCTTGAAGGTCGCGCCGTCGACGTCGCTTTCCAGGTCAATGGCCACAGGGGTCAGCCGGGTTGCTTCGCTAAATTGATGGCTGGCGCGTTCTGGGTTTTCAAGTACTGTACTGGGCTTCAGCACGGCTGGGCCTTCTTCGTTTAGGCACAGTTCAACTTTTCGAAAGCCATGGTCTACCAGTTTGCCACAGCAATCCTTCATCGAATCACTGGAATAACATCTGGTGGATGCAGCGATCTGCACGGCGAATCTCCTTTTTGGCCGACTGGCGAAGATTCACTTGGTCTAGTGAACTCGCCTAACATGCGGGCTTCATGGACGCCCCCGAAGGTGCATCTATCTAACGAAACCCTTGACTGAATATGAACTTATGGCGATTTCTTCGCCCATCGTTCGAGCCGGACTTTATACGGACTGACCTATTCGTGCAAGATCGAGAAGTGGGGGTAGTTAGAGACTTGGTCCGTTTTCGCAGGTTTCTCCGCATTCTGCGGGCGTTGTGACCGATAAGAAAGAACGAGGGTGGAACTGAACCGTCTTGCGGTGCAATTGGGTTCCACCTGGAATCGCCAGGAAGGCGGTTCAGAAATGAATCACTGAGATCCAAAGGGTGGCTCTGATGACACGGAAGCTCATGTCCGTTCTGGGTGTTGGACTATTGGCATTTGCACTGACTGGTTGCTCAGGCAATCAGGTCCTGCGTGGGCAGTGTCCGCCGCCGGGTTACGACGTCAACTGCAAGAGTGCCCAGTGTGGTGGCCGCGGTCTTTGCGGTAATAGTCTGTGCGGTGGCAGTGGAGCCGGCAACAAGCTGAACCTGCCGTTCCACCCTGTGCACCGGAACTACGTTAATTACAAGGTTCCGAACAACCTGTCATACCCGCAGCAAAACACGCCAGCGGCAACCGTGCAGTACCCGTACTACACATTGAAAGGTCCGACAGACTTCTTCATGAAGTAGGACCGACTGGTTGCAAAAACCGAACAGGAAAGGGCCGCACTTACTGCGGTCCTTTTTCCGTGCGCCGCGCGAAAACTTTGGCTCGCTTGGTGGTTGCGACCAGTGTCCAGTCTGGTGAACTCATGAGAGCCTTCACTAGGGCAGGGCGGCGATGTCCAATGAGCACGGTCGTCACATTGCGTTCGCTTAAGACCTCCAGGCAGCCACTCTGCCCGCGCGAGATGGTCATGTAGTCCTGCCAGACATCGGGCGGAATGAGATGAGCGTGTGAGGTTGCGAAGACCTGAGCTCGACCGTCGCTGATCCAGGTTAGGTAGTCGCCCCACGTGTTGGGGCTGAAAATCAGGTCACCGTCGGCTGTGGAAATGGCGATCGCTGCAGCTTCGATTGGTGTCTGCGTCGATGTCACGACCTGGATCGGTTTTCGTTGAACAAGGTTCATCGCGTGGGGCAGGGTGGAGAACGCCAGAGCGCACGTGATGATCGTGAGTAGCAAAACTCGCTGGCTGTTTGTGCCGAGTGAGGGCGGCTGCAGCTGTTTAAGGTTGCCCCGCGTGATTGCGTTTCCGTGAGTTGCGATCGCCAGCGCCGCCAGTGGGCTGCACCAGCTAATCATGCGGGACGTCAGCAGCATGCCGGCTCCGGCCAAAAGCAGCGGCAGGAGTTCGCTGATTCTCCGACGCCTGGGCGTGAACCAAAACAACGCGATCAGAATCGCCGCGGCGACTGTGGCTCGTGTTCCCTGTGTTGATGTCAGTCTGAGTGATTGCCAGTCGAGCAGCGATCTGAGGTTGGGGTTACTCGATACCGCCAGGGTCTCAAGGTAGACATTGAGCCCGTACGGGTTCAGTAAAACGGCGATGCTTGCCACGGCGACTGCGGCTACAAGGCTGAGTGTTCGGGAATCACGTAACCCATGCAATAATTTGCCTGTGCGGTACCATAGATCCAGAAAACGCCCTGCGGTGTAGCACGCGATGAGAATCAGTCCGGCCGGGAATGATGGGTGAAGATTGGCCCACAGCACAAACAGTACTGCGATGCCTGCGTGTCTGCGGCGTGAGAGTGGTACTCGGTCGATCAGCCAAAGCAGAGCTGCAAAGCAAAGCATGCCCGCAAGCTGAGGGCGGATGATTTGCAGTTGAGTCCATGTGACGAATAGGAACACTCCCGACGCTGCAAACGACCATAGCACGCTTTGCGTTCTTCGAAATGCAACGCATGACAACAACGCTGCGGACGCTGCTATCAACAAGGCGTAGAAAACCTGAAGTCCGTGCAGCCCGCCCGCGACGAACGTTTGGAAGCCGCCAACCTGCGACAGCCATGCAGTCGCGACAAACGGAACATCGCTTGCCAGAGGCATGAACGGTTCGGTCGCGGGAAGGGCTCGGTTCGAACAGATCAGGCGACCGTATGACAGGTGAGCCCACAGGTCGGAGTGGTACAGTGGCTTGTGACTGAACCACGGGAACACAATGCACGCCACGATTGCGGCGGCCCACGATCCAGTCCGGCGTGTTGTCTCAGGGAGAGTCTTCATCACCGCTACAGCCGACGGCCAAAGCCGGCGCTGTTGGGTAAGTTCGGGTCGATTTCCGGACTGGGCTTAGGTGCTTTGATTTGGCGTTGCCTGTTGGCGGCGCGCTTTGCTTCGGCGTCCCACATCATGTTGGATTCGACGCTAAGCCAGCCAAGGTCGAATTCTTCCTTGAGCGGCTCTGACCGATCGCCCAGCACGTCGTCCATAACCACTTCGGCGGCCTCACGGGCGTCCGGGTTCGGCATGAGTTTCCAGAGAAGCTGGATCTGCTGCTTGATTGCTAGTTGTGGCAGGCTATAGGTTCCGTCCCAGCCTTCGATCGCGACTTTCCATGCTGCGTCTCGCCGGTCGGCGCTCGCGAGAGCTGCGACCAAATGAATGCGGGCGTCGGTTCGGTGGGGAGATTCTTTCAGCACCGATTCGAAAGCTGCGACTTGATGATCGGCATCGGCGACACGGCAGAGTTCATCGATCTGCCGAATGAGGAGCTGTTGCATCTCACCTTCGGTTCCGTCCCAGCCATCCAACGCGCAAGACAGTGCTTCATTGTCGCGGTTGTCGCTGGCAAGTGCGGATACTAATTGAACTCGGAGCCTGGTCCGATCCGGGTACTTGGCCAGCAGGCCCTGCAACGTTTTCACTCGCACCTTCGGATCATCGGTGGACTGCACCAGGCGAGACGCTTGAAGGTCGTGGTAGAAGTCGGTCCAGGTTGGTTTGGTTGCCAGAAAGCAAAGCGGAATCAGCAGCAGGTGCGGTAACGCAAACGCGGCGTGCGCGAGGTTCTGGCGGTGAGCGATCATGACCCAACCGCCGGCCAGCCCGTAACCGAATCCTGAGAAGTGCGCGATGTTGGCCACGGGTAGATAGCCGAGCCATGTGATGGGTAGGCAGACAAACATTGAGATGATGCCAGCGTTCACAAGAATCCGCGGAATCACCATCGCGATGTATGGTTCTCGAAGACGAACGATGACCAGGAAGCCGAACATCGCGTAGCCGGTTCCCGAAAGTCCGACCGATGCCTGAGCATTCAGGGCTTCAGCGGCGACGGAGAAAATTGCGCTGCCGACACAGAACGCGGCGTACCACCAGCGGTTGTAGTGTTCTTCAATCAGCGTTCCCAGAAGCCACAACACAAGAAGGTTCCCGCCGAGGTGCAGAGTGAACCCATGGTGGAACGCGGACGTAAGCAATCGCCAGATTTGCCCGTCCCAAAGTTCACCAATACCCAATGCGCCGAACGTTTCCAGGACGGTTTGCAGGTCCTGCCCCTCCATTGCGTTCAGGGCGTGGGTCGCCGGGAGGAGGTCGCTTAGGAAGCCGCTGCTTTCGTGAACCAGCGTGATGCCGCCGGCCAGACCCCACGGTAGCCACGTCCACGCCCACCACAAACGGGTGACGATAAACAGAAGCAACCCACTACCCACCAGCACGCAGGTGATGGGATACAGCTTCCACTGCTTGCGAAGAAGCATTAGCATTTCGGCCGCGGTTTCGGGGTGCAGGAACAGGTAAGTCACATCGACTGCGGATGATAACGAAACCAGCGACATCGGTCGTCCCGGGTTTTCAACAAGGTTCCGCCCCATCACAATCAGCAGGATGCTTCTTTGTCGATAGGTGAATGGATTCGCCGAGCACCATTGGTGCCACTGTTGTGCACAGCTTTGCTGATTTTCTGCGGAGCGAACGCGATCGGCCGCGCTGATGAACTGCTGGGGCTTACGGGCCTGCTGCAGCGGCAACTGGTGTGGGTGCTGCTGGCCAGTATGGTCCTGATCGGCGCGACGCTGGTTCCTTACCGGCAGTTGCGCACGCTGAGCTACGTTTTGTTCGGAGCCACGATTCTGCTGCTGGGGCTGACTTACTTCATGCCCGTCCGCAACGGCGCGCGGCGGTGGATTCCGTTGGGGTTCATGGACTTCCAGCCGTCAGAGATTGCGAAGCTGACGTTCATCATGGCGCTGGCTCATTATCTGATGTACCGAAAGAATTATCGGCGACTGACGGGATTGATCGTGCCGTTCGTGATCACGCTGGTGCCGATGTTCTTGATTCTCAGGCAGCCGGACCTTGGAACTTCGCTGTTGTTCATCCCGGTTCTGTTCACAATGTTGTTTGCGGCCGGCGCGCGGTTTCGGCATTTGGCGACGATCGCGATGTTGGGCGTTGCGATGGTGCCGGTACTTTGGATCGGCATGAGCAGCGAACAGCGATCGCGGATCGTAACGGTGTTCACTCAGCAGGACGGCGGGCAGGCTCCGACCGGAGACGGATATCACCTGCATCAGTCAAAACAGATTCTGGCGTTCGGCGGTTTGGGTGGCAGTCGAGTTAACGGGAACGCGATCGACGATCCCGACGCCTACCACTTGCCGGCGGCTCGGGAAGACTTCATCTTTTGCCTGGTCGGTGAACGCTGGGGCTTCGTGGGCTGCGCGGCGATGCTTGGGTTGTACTGTTTGTTGTGTGCGTCGGGACTGCGGATTGCGGCCAGCACGCAGGAACCGTTCGGGCGTTTGCTGGCAGTTGGAATTGTGACTCTGCTGGCGTCACAGGCTGTGATCAACGCGGGGATGACCGTCGGCCTGATGCCGATTACCGGTATGACTTTGCCGCTAGCCAGCTACGGCGGCAGTAGTCTGGTTTCGACGTGCCTGGCGATTGGTCTGCTGTTGAACGTGGGCATGCGGCCTGGTTATGAGATCGCTCCGGAACCATTTCGGTTCTAGCAACCATTCCATCCGAGAACGCCTGCAAGAACAGCATCGTTCGGTTGTGTCACAGGCCGCGCATCGTGCCAGAGCACGTGCCGCAAGGGCATTCAATGGTGCACCCGTTCTTTGCCGGGAATTCAGTCACGGTCAGAGGGCCATCGCATTTGGGGCAAACGACGTCGATGTCATGGCCGGCATAGTAGAGGCAAGATGCAAGCACATGTTCGCGCATCCCGACCTTGGGCGTTGAATGGCCAGCAACCAGGCGGTCAACCTCAGCTTCGATTTCTGAGCGGGTCTGTTGCATTGGTGTGAAAACGTTTGATCTATGTCGCCAGCATTGGGTTTTGTGTCAGCGAAGCCACGCGAGGTATGCCTGCCGTTTTTTTGTGCGGGTCTTCCTGATCCACTTCGGTAGGTCGTCCCAGGTCTTGCTTGACTGGAAGCCGCCGACGCCGTGTTCGTCCATGTAGAGGTTTCCGCGCCCACGTCGCTTAAGGCCCGGTTGCTTGATCCGATGCCAGGGGATCGGGTCAGATTCAACGCTCGCGATTGCGGCTGAATCGAGTAGCAGTTCTAGCTTCTGTATTTTGTTGGCTGTGGGAACTCGGCTGCCATTCCAGTCGAGTAGAGAAAAGTAGGTGTAGTCGGTGGGACCGTCCTCGGTTCTGAGACCCTCAACCAGCAACAAGGCAAGCTTGCCGGGCGATGTTTCGAACGCGATGACTTCCCCCTTCGTCCACGGCGATTTGACGGTTTTCGTCTTGGCAGGTTCGGGGGAATTGAGTCTGATTTTTTTCCTTGGCGGCGGGTCAGATTCCAACTTCTTGCGCAGGTTGTTGAGCACTCTGCGCCGGCTGCCCACTTCGCGCGGGGTGTTCTCTTCTTCCCATCGCGGCAGATCGCCGCCTCGTTTGATGGCTCGCAGGGCCTTGTTGCGAACGTAGCTCTGCAGGCGGCCGACCTTCCACTGAGTTGCCGCGAGCGCGCACCAAACGATGGAGGCTTCGTATTCGTGGGCCAGTTCGTCCTCGTAGTCCGCGATGATCTGACGGGATGCTTTGGCGTCTGACAGGCCAGACCGTAGGTAGTCCATGTAGTGCAATGTCGTTGCCAAACAGGGCTGTGGACCAGGCTCCCATATCTTGATGCTCCGGACTTAGCTGAGTCTCAGCCAGCGATTTGCTGCGACCTTTGCTATGCGTGCTGGAACTGAACCTCGGTGCCAAGCACGCCGTCCTGAACGTTCCCGTCCTGATAGACGGTTTGGCCCATCACCCAGGTGCGGATCGGGATGCCCTGGACTTCGGTACCGTCCCACGGCGTCCAACCGCATTTGGTGAGTTGATCTTCGTTGCGAATGACACGTTTTTGGTTCATGTCGATGAGGACCAGATCGGCGTCGTACCCTTCTTTGATGGCACCTTTGCTGGCGACGTCCCACACTTGAGCGGGGGCGGTGCACATCCAGCCAACGATGTCTTCCAGTGTGCACAAGCCACGGTTTGCGCGGTCGAGCATGAGTGAGAGTGAGTTCTCGACGGCGGGCAGGCCTGACGGCGAGGCAGGGTAGGGCTGGTTCTTTTCTTCAATTGTGTGCGGCGCGTGGTCGGTGGCGACGACCTTGATGATGCCGTCCAGCATGGCCTGCCACAAGGCGTCGCAATCTGCCTGCGTTTTAATGGATGGGTTCATCTGAACCAGCGAGCCCAGACGCTCGTAGTCGTTGATGTTGAACAGCAGGTGGTGCGGGCAGCATTCGGCCGAGATGAGTTCGGGGTGTTCTGCGATGACGGGAATCTCGTCGGCCGTCGAAACGTGCAACACATGGAACCGGTGGTTGTGCCGCACGGCCAAATCGATCGCGCGTTTGGTGGCAATGAGGGCTGCGGCGTGGTCGCGGATTTTGGAATGATCGGTGAATTTGGAACCACCGTTTAGTTTCGCAGAGTTAGCTCGCACTGTCGTTTCGTCTTCACAGTGCGCGCAGATGGTGAGTGTGGTTTCCGCGAAGATGCGTTCCAGTGCGGCCTGTTCGTCAACCAGCAGGTTACCGGTGCTGGACCCAATGAAAATCTTAATTCCCGGCGTGCGTTTGGCTTGCTTGAGTTCTTCCACGTTGTCCGGCGTCGCGCCGATGAAGAACCCGTAGTTGACGACGGACTTTGTCGCGGCGAGTGCCAGCTTTTCGTGAAGCGCGGTTACCGACGTGGTGGAAGGCTTCGTGTTGGGCATTTCGAAGAACGACGTCACGCCACCTTTGGCACAGGCGCGGCTGGCGGTACGGAGATCTTCTTTGTGGGTGAGACCTGGTTCGCGGAAGTGGACCTGATCGTCAATCACGCCGGGAATGAGATGCAGGCCGGTTGCATCGACTACTTCATCGGCACTAACGGAATCCGATGCTGCGGCATCAAGGATTCTCGAGTCTTCGACCAGCACGTTGGACGTGGTGGTGGAGCCTGGCAGCACGCAGGTGGCATTGCGAATAAGTGTCCGCATAACGACGGGATCTCTGTGTTGAATAGGGTTCGTTCAAGACAGAGTGTACCGGGAGAACTCGCGGTGGCGAGCGTGTCGCAGCTGACTGGAGGAGGGCGGGCCTTACCGGCGGCGGTTCCGACCTTTGGGCGTCTTGTTGATCTCGATTTCAAACAGCGTAGGCCAGTCTTTGCCTGTCACATACAGCTTCTTTGCTTTGGCGTCCCAGGCGATTCCATTCAAGACGGCTTCTTCGACTCCACGTACGGAGTTGGGCTTGAGTGGGCTGAGGTCGAGCCAGCTTTTGACGCGGCCCGTGGCGGGGTCGATACGTGCGATGTAGTCGCTGTGCCAGATGTTGGCGTAAATCAGCCCATTGATGAACTCAAGTTCGTTGAGGTCTTTGACCGGGATGCCGTTGTCGCGGGTTACCCGAATCGTACGCTGAGTGGTGAAGTTCGCGGGGTCGATGAAGCGGATGACGTTCGACCCATCGCTCATGATGAGTTGCTTTCCGTTGTGGGTGAGTCCCCAGCCTTCTCCCGTGTACCTGTGGTACTTTTGGTAGACCATGGTTCTACGGTCGTAGACGTAGCACAGCCCTCGTTCCCATGTGAGTTGGTAAATCTTGTCGTTGAAGACGGTGACGCCTTCACCAAAAATTGTGCTCGGCAACTTGACGAAGTTTTGCACCTTGCCGGTTCTTAATTCCACTTTCCTCAACTGTGATTCGCCACGCTGCCCCGTGCCTTCAATCAGAGCTCCGTCATCGATTACAAGCCCTTGCGAAAACGCTTTGGGGTCATGCTTGAACTTTGAGATGACCTTCACGCCATAGATTGGCACTCGGCTTTGTTGAGCGGGCGTATTGGGATCGCTCAACAGAAACGCCGCCGGTACGGCACCGGCGGCGAATAGTAGAACTGCAGGTATGGCAAAGTGACGAATGCTCATGCGTCAGCCCGTGAATTGCAGAAGTGAAAAGTGGTCAGGGCTGTAGTCGCCGCTGGCCGGGTGCATGCAAGCACTAGTCCTTTTTGTGCTCGTCCTTGTCATGATCATCGTGGTCGTGATCCTTGTCGTGGTCGTCCCCATGATCGTCGCCGTCATGGTCGTGGCCTTCGTGTTCGTCATGATCTTCGTGACCTTCTTCACCGTGGGCGGCGTGGTCATCGTGTTCGTGGTCAGCGACAGCGCCTTTGTATTCCTGGCCTTCGATGATGACGTGCACGTGAGCATGCAGGTGTTCGAGATCTTTCATTTCACCGAGACTGCTTGAGTCCACAGTGAAGCACGAGCACTTGCCGTCTTCTTCGCCTTCGAGCGGTTTCGGTGTTGATGGAAGTTCTTTTTCGTCGCCGTCTTCGTCCACTTCGAACTCAATGCTCTCAGCAAGCTTCGGAGTCTTCAGGTCGCCACCGAGGATGTAGAAGGTCAGCGACTTGCCGCCTTCGTCCAGACAGACTTCACCATGGACCGAGTGGTCGGAAGCGAGTTCGACAATCTTGCCTCCGTGTGGTCCTTCTTCGTGAGCGTGACTGTGACCGCCGTGAGAGCCATCGCTTTCAGCGGCAGCGTCATACGTTTGGTAGTCGGTGCTTTCTCCGCATCCGATGAGAGCGGTTGCCAGTAGAGCCAGGCTGGCGCCGAAAAGGGACTTAGACATCGTTGCCTCGTTGTTTTCGTTTTTGATTGGGTGCTGGTGGGCTGCAAGACTGCATGGCCCACTGGGAATTCTTGGTGAGCGACTTCGGATCGTCAACGGCTATTCACAATCCAGGCCGCCGGTCCTTGTTACTACGTGTTCAAGGAAGCCCCAAATGGCCAAATTGACTGGAAAATGCCCCTTAGGGCTGGAAGTGCTTCCGGTTAAAGCAGGTACGAACGATGCCAGCGACCAGAGGAGTTGGGGGTTCCGCACGGAGCTTTCTTGGTCTCGACGAACGCGCGTGTTGTTTCTTGAACGTCTTAGGCGGTTTGTAGGGTCATGTAGAAGTTGCGGTCCAGTTCGACTTTGGTG
>CAZAIB010000119.1:0-19767 GCA_964485095.1 uncultured Planctomycetaceae bacterium
TTCTAAGACCGTCCAGGCCGGCGATCGGTTTGCCGTCCTCCAACAAACTGACCGGCTGCCAACCGGTCATGTACGAGTTCACCAGCAGTGGAATCGACACACAAATGCAGATGTCGAAGATGTTGGAACCGAACGCGTTCGAAACGGCTCCCGAATCATCACCACGCCGAGCTGCTCCGATGGCAAGTAACGTGTCGGGAACAGACGACGCCGCCGCTGCAACAATGACTGCAACAAAGAATGGCGGCACTGCAAACAGATCGGCAATCGCACGCGTTGCATCGACCAGGAAGTAACACGCGAACGCGGCGACGGCGGTCGAAGCCACAATGATTGTCCAGCAGGCCGTGTATCCGGTCAGTGGCACATGGAAGAACCCAAAGAAGATGCCAGCCGATTCAGGAGGAGCCGATGTGCGGCTGTGCGAGCCTCTGTCTTCCGCTTCCAAATCAACGACCGCCCTCTGAACCAGTGGCAGCGAAATACTGACACCGCGTGCAGACATGGCCGCGATGATGGCCTGCGGATCTTCATCACGATCACGGTCGCGCATGTAGTCGCGGAGTGTGTTCATGCGGCGGCGGTACTTCTTGGCGTCGAAAAACAATGTGATCACGTACGCCGCATACACGCCAATCAAACACAGGCCCATCCACCATTCCATCGAGTTATTCAGCAGGAACAGGATGAGCAGTATCTGACACCCAACAAACCACATCCCATCCCGCGAGATGACTTCTTTCTCAACGTCGATGGTCGGTCGCGACGGGCGTGTCCAGGAAATCACCAGAGCGCAGAAGGCAGGTATGAGAATCATGTTGTACACAGCACTGCCCGCGCAGGTTGCGATGGTGGCTCCAAACCCCTCCGCGCCGGCTTCTGCCAGCAGCGCCTCTGCCTCGGCAGGATCGACACCAGCGCCTGCGGTTCCGACTGAACCCAGAGCCAGCACGACAAAGAAAATTCCGCTTAGTAATTCCGGCATGGAACTCGCGACGGCGTCCAGGGTGGCTCCGCGCACAGAACCGGGCAACAACAACGCCTCTCCAATCCACTGAGCCGCATCGGCGAAGGGGTCGCAGGCCTGCCAGATAACAACCGACACGGTGGCGACTTCGAACACCAGAAACAGAACGGCCCAGTGTGTCGCCGCGCTTTGGTTGTGCAGGTACCAGAACACCCCGCACAGCGTGACGATGACTGCGGAGATAAACAAACCGCGTAAATCGCGTTCGTCTTCTTCCTCAGGTTGTGAACTGGAGTGATCAGTCATTCAGAACGCCTTGGGTACTTCCTGCCAGTCATCACGGCCGAGGCGACCATGCTACAACAGTGGCCGGTTCCGCAGCATAGAACCAGCGACTTCGATTGCAAATCACTGGCCAATTCCGGCAGGAACCGATCACAGCCGTATCCGGTGTGGCGTCCGACACCCGGCCCCGTTACAAACCTGCGTTACCCGGAGTCTTCTGTGGCAGAGCCCCTTGAAACTGCAACCCAATAAACAAAGCCAACTGCGCCTCGGCGTAGTGGGCCTGCCCGCCGTGTGGGAGGAACTCTACCGGCCCGCGTTGGCAACGCTGTCCGGTCGCGTTCAGGTCACCGCGGTGTTCGATGCGACCAGCCAGCGCGCTCTGGACGAAGCTGAACGACTGGACGCCGCGCCCGTCAGCGGCGTTCTTGCTTTGGCTCGACGAGCGGACGTTGATGGGGTTCTGGTTTTGGACACCGGATGGACCAAACACAGCTTGCTGCCGCACCTGGCGACCATCAGCAAGCCCGTATTCCTGGGAACCGACGCGCTGGACCTGGAAACTGTTGAGTACCTGCACTCCATCGTCACGCTAAACGGCGCAATTTGGACGCCGGAACTCAGCCACCGATTCGCGCCGGCGACCATTCGGCTTATGGAACTCATGGCGACACAGCTGGGCGACGCGATTCGAATCGAAATCGTGGTTCCGGAAGCTGACAAGTCCTGGACGCGAACAGAGCTGGCTAAATCAATCGACTGGGCTTTCTTTGTTCTGCGAACCGTCGGCAGCGTTCAGTCAGTGCGGATCGACCAGTCCGGGTGCCGCCTGCGCTGCATCATCGCAGGGGGACGAACCGCGGACGTTGTGATGATGAGTGCCCGCGATGGCGAAGAACCTCACCGAATCGTGAAGTGTGGTCGAGGCGGAGCCACGATCACCAGCGACCAAACAATCGAATGGAAAATCACTGGTCGCACACCGACTGTTGAAACGCTTTCCGGAGACAGCGACGCGATCGGAATGCAACTCGCCATCTTCCTCCGTCGAGCAGCCGGAGGCCTGATTCCAACAGCCGATCTTAGTGATCTGCACGAGTGTCATGTCGCGGCCGAACGGATCTCGACGGCCTGGTTCTAAGTCGCTGCGTTGGTTTACTCACGGGTATCTGGCACGGTTTCCGCGTGTGTCGAGTCCTACTTACTTGCCAGCGATTGAGAAACCCAGCTTCTTCAATCCCGCGTGGATCTCGGGCGCGGACATGAAAAGTCTCCACAACAGGCCGCTGCGATGGTTCTCAATCATGCTGACGATTGGGCCCTGGTCGATGGCGAGGTATCTGGTTGGGAACCAATCCTTGCCTTGATTGAACGCGTCGTAGAACCCGTACTTGCCAAGCAGGCGGTCGCCGAGTTCATCGTGAAAATATCGCAGAGCCGCCATGCAGGCGTCGGGATTGTAAGGGAACGACGACAAAGCAGCGGTCGGCGAGATGGTCCCCTCGTCCCGCTCCGGGCAGTGGCCGCGATACCCGCGTAGCGAGTAACTACTGGTCAGCCCCCAACAGCGGTCGGAGTAACCCTTGTGCCCGGCCGGGTTCGCAACGCAGTAGTTAAGGCACATTTCTACGTGGGCCTGGTTGTGCTGCCAGTAGTCGGCATAGCGATCGCTAAGCCCTCGCGGGTCGAGACCAAGAAAAGAATAGTGAGCCCAAAACAACGGCCCGCATTGGGACCTTATCCCCTGGTGGCGCAGTTCGAGCGACACGTTGTGACTTCTTGTTTTCTTCTTTATCGCTCCGCCTTCGGCCCAACCTTCATGGTAAACCTCAGCCGGAACACCGTGCGTGGGCGACGATGCGGCGAGCACGTAAGTAATGAGGCACTCGTTGTAACCTCGGATGCGGAAGTTCATCTCCCATTCGCGGTTCGGTGACCAATGCCAAAAGAGAACGTTCTCGCGGTTCGGGCCTCGGTGCCAATCCCATTCGATTTCTCTCCACAACTTGTCCGCTTCGCAGGCAAGCTGCTTTTCGTCGCGCGTGCCGTTCAGGAAGTACTGACGAACGCAGATAAGTCCCTGAGCCAGGAACGATGTTTCGACCAGGTCGCCGCCGTCATCTTTCCGTCCAAACGGTTTCACTTTGCCGGTAGGCCCATGCAGCCAGTGCGGCCACACGCCATGAAAACGATCCGCCTTCTTTAAAGACTGCAACATCTTCGTGAGTCTGGAAACCGCCTGTTCTCGTGTGATGAAACCACGTTCGACGCCCACAAGGATGGCCATCAGTCCGAAGCCCGTACCGCCCGTGGTGACCACATCGCGATCGTTGCTCGGATAGACTCCGTCCAAATGAATCCGCTCACGAGACAGGCCAGAGACCGGTTCGGCTCCATCCCAAAAGTAGCGGAACGCAGATCGCTGAGCCAAATCCATCAACTGCTGGTCTGACAGCTTCGGCGAGACACGATCGGTTCGTTCCTGCCCACGTGCGCCCGACACAAGTAGTGCAGCGATCGCCGGAAAAATGACTAATGCGTTACCCATATCCACCTTGCCCACATTGACTCTCAAAACGTGCTACTCACGCGAGTCAATACAATGATAGCAACCCGCAACGAGAGAACTGCGTGCAATCGGGTGGGCAACTTTGGTTCGTTTTTTACAACCACGAATCAAACGAATCTTACGAATGCCGTGCCCGCCTGCGGTCGACTGAAAGACTGACTGAACCGAGCATGTCATTCGTTGGATTCGTGGTTGATTCCCGAGCATCTCACTTTGCCAAGCCCGAGTCTCTTGCAGCCTGCTAGTCCGCGTTCACCTGTCTTGACTAACAAAACGCGAGCTTGAACTAAGAACTCGTTGGCGTACAACTATCCAAGGTGTCGCCCGGCGTCAGACAAGGTAGCCAGCATGGCCAACGACGAAACTCCCTCCAACACAACCAGCGCACTCAAGCGCGCGTCGTTCAACTACTTCGCGTGGCTCGGTCCGATTGTGACTGTTGTCGGAGCGACAAGCTACTTCGCTTACTTCGTCCGATTCCCGGACTTGCGAGACTTCCCGTGGGTCAACCTTCCGCTCGTGGGTCTTGGTGCGGTTCTTTCGATCGCCGGTCTCTATCGTGCGATTCGGAAACCCGGGTATGGATTGTTGTCGAAGCTTTTCGCCGGCGTCGCCGGTTTCTTTTCCGTAGCCTTAGCGGCGCTGTTCTGCTTTTACATCTTCGATATCTCGTACCGCATGCCTGACACGAACGGTGTGCTGGAAGTCGCCCAACCAGCGCCGGAGTTCTCTCTGCAGGATCAAAACAACCAGGCCGTATCGCTTTCGGACTATCGCGGGAAACCGCTCGTGATCACCTTTTATCGCGGACACTGGTGACCGTTCTGTATCTCAGAACTGCAAGGTTTGCAGTCAGGCTACGATGAGATCACTAAGCTTGGTGCAGAGGTCCTCGCGATCAGTGTGGACTCACCAGAGAAGAACCTGGGCGTCGTCCGGAAAGCCGAACTCGACTATCCGATTCTCAGTGACGCCGATGGAACCATGATGGATGCGTTTGGCGTAAGGCACGTCGGTGCGAGCATGGATGGCGGAGACATCGCCCGACCCGCGGTGTTTGTCATCGACACCAAAGGCGACATCGCCTGGCGAAAGATCACCGATTCGTATCGCGTCCGAGTGCGCCCGGAAACCGTGATTGAAGCGCTGAAGAAAACTCAGTAGCAGACTTGGTTCTAACTCAGTCGATTGCTTGGCCAGTGGGTCCATGTCCTTATGGCAACTGACATCTGTTAGAATCACCGCAAACTTCACAGTCACGGTCGCTGGCTGCGACTTCCAGGCAGTGCTGGATTCGCTGACTTGCCAGCTGGACCAACAGCCGATCGTTTCCAAAAGGAGCCGTCACCAGGGTTTCGACTTCCGGGTGCTGACTCGCAGCGGTGGCCACCAAACGCGGAATATCTTCCGCCCAGTGACGGCCTGGGGCCAGGAACCAGGGGAACACAAGGACACGTCTGGCTCCGGCGGCCACGCAGCGGTCGATCGCGACCTGAATGGAAGGCTCAGCGAGTTCCATGTGAGCCGGTTCGACAATCGCCCAGTCCGTTTCGGTTCGAAACAGCTCGGCAGCAGCCAGTAGTTGCTGATTACTGGCCTCACGACGCGACCCGTGATCCACCAAAACGACGGCCGTTTTCGGCTCTGGGTTGGGATGTGTCATGTTGCCGATCCGATCGGGCCATGCTGGCGAGTCTGGGCAAGAAAGAGTGTGATAACGGACCTTCCTGAATTGTCGCAATTTGTTGACAGTGACCAACTTGCGAAATAGAGTGGCCAACAATATTTGCGTTTGTTGGTTCGGTCAAACGGCTTTCTGTCGTCAACTTACCAGCGACGATAGAGACCTCATCTCTCCGAGTCGTATTCCGGCTCAAAAAACCTACTCTCACGAGGTTGCCCATGGCCACGGCCAGCTCGGGTGGCGGACGATCGCCGCATCTGAAGGTAACGAAGTACGACACGACAAGTTCGTTCCTGTTATCAACAGGGGCTATCCTTGCGATCACAGCGGCCGTACTCGCTCTCATTTGGTTGACGAACCTCGAACGCCCGCAGACCGACGATACCATCCCAATCGAAATGGTCGGTGGTGGATACGAAGACGGAGCACCAGACGAGACGCTTAACGTCGAATCGCCCGAAGATCCCAGCGACGATCCTTCCGTGGCTGAAGAGCCGTCGGAAGAAGTCGAGCTCATGGAGATGCTGGAGAACGTTGTTGAACTCTCAGACAACGCGACTCAGATGGTTGTGACCGAAGTTCAGGTCACCGGTTCTGAGAATAAAGGAACACCCGGCAGTGCTGTCGGAACCGGTCGACGTCCGCTGGGAGCCGGTGGAGGCAAGGGCGGTTACCCTCGCGAACAACGATGGTTCGTGAAGTTCGGTGACAGCGTCTCGCTGAAGCTTTATGCCAAACAGCTGGATTTTTTCGGGATTGAGCTTGCTGCTTTCTTCCCTGATCAGGGCAAACTGGTGTACCTGACGAATGTCAGCAAGAAGGTTCCCGACAAGCGAGAAAAGAAAACGGGTAAGGACGACCGGCTGTTCATGAACTGGCAAGGTGGCGGCGACCGGGTCAAGGCTGACCGCGAACTATTCAAGAAGGCCGGCGTTGATGCCAGTGGAGCCACAGTGGTTCACTTTTATCCTCAGCCTACAGAACAGACATTGGTGCAGACGGAACGCCAGTTTCAAAACCAACCATCCAACCGCATTCGTCGAACCTACTTCTCAGTTATCGAAGCCGGCAACGGATTTAAGTTCAACGTAACTCGACAGGTTCTGAAGTAGTTAGAACCTGTTCTCTCATTTTGATTCACATTTAGAGACCGCCCACTGACGGGTGAAGACTAGCATCTATGAGCATCGTACTCTTTCTAGAATGGTTCGGTTACTTCATCTACGCATGCATGGCCGTGGCTGCTTTGTTTGGCGTGTACTGCACAATTCTTCTTTTGCGACGTGTGCAGCACAAACGTTTCGCGTCAGAAGCAGAAGCCCAGGACTTCATTGAAGAAGTCGGCAACGACATTAAGGTTCGCAAGTACGAAGACGCCGCAGAAACCTGCGACACGCCAGAGTACTGGGCCAAGGCAGTGCCTCAACTGGTCACTGTCGCTATTCAAAACCGCGATCGATCGCCCAACAAACTGCGAAAGCTGCTGGGTGAAAAGTTCAACCGCGACATCCTGGCCGACCTGGAATACGGCACCTCATGGATTGGTACGGTTGCCAAGAGTGCTCCGATGCTCGGACTACTTGGAACTGTGACCGGTATGATCGCGGCGTTCGGCAAGATTGAAGCGATGTCCGCTGAAGGTAGCCTGGACCCGGGTAAGCTGGCTGGTGACATTAGTTTCGCCCTGTTCACAACAGCAGCCGGACTGCTGATTGCTTTACCACTGATTCTGGCCGGCAACATGGTCAATGTTCAGATCGGAAAACTGCAGGACAGCGTCCAGGAACACCTGGGACTTGTTCTGGAGGATCTTGATGAATCCACGGGGGCAGCATGAGCGACGAAATTGGCGGCAATAAGAAGCTCGACGAGGGCGAACTCGACATGACACCCATGATCGACGTGACGTTCCTGTTGCTCATCTTCTTCATGATCGCGTCCACCATGAAGCCGGCTGGCGAAGAGCAACTGGCTCCCGCCAAACACGGCCAGGGTGTGACTGCGGAATCGATGATTCAGTTAAGCGTTTTGGCTCCGATCGCTGACGGCGAAAAGCCAATCCTCAAAATCGATGGCGCTCAGGTAACTCTGGAAGAGATCACCCAGTACGTTCAGGAAGGTGCTGAAGCGGCCGGGTATCAGGTTCTTATTCGAGCCGACCGTGATGTTCCCAATGGTTACCTGGCGGAAGTTTACGGAGCCTGCCGCGAAGTCGAGGGTATCGAGTTCCACCAGGCAGTTGAGGAAAAGTAGTAGTCCATGGGCGAAGGAACAGACCTCACCGAACAAACTCTGGGCGAGTTTCGCGTCATGCGAAAACTCGGCGGGGGCGGTATGGCTGATGTGTACCTGGCTGAACAACAATCGCTGGGTCGCCACGTCGCGTTGAAGGTGATGCGTCCGAGTCTCATGTCGGGTTCAGACGACACAATGGTCAAGCGATTCAAGATGGAAGCCATGACGGCTGCCGGATTGAACCACACCAACATCGTTCAGGTTTACAGCGTTGGCGAACAGGACAACTACCACTACATCGCCCAGGAATTGGTTCAGGGCAAGAACCTGGCACAGCTGCTGAAGTCCAAGGGTAAGGCCGATATCGGTTCGTGCCTGCACATCATGCGGCAGATGTCTTCAGCGCTGCGGGCTGCAGCCAAAGCGGGAATTATTCACCGGGACATCAAACCCGAAAACATCATGTTGACGAAACGTGGTGAGGTGAAGATCACCGACTTTGGTCTGGCTCAACTGGCTGAGAAGAAATCGGACGGGAACCTGACTGAAGACGGGATGACTCTGGGCACACCGCTGTACATGAGCCCCGAGCAAGTCAAAGGTGCAGAACTTGATCTGCGATCAGACATCTACTCGTTTGGTGTCACGTGCTACCACATGCTGACCGGTTCACCGCCGTACGCTGGTGCGAATGCGATGGCGATTGCAATCCAGCACGTCAACAACACACCGGAAGAAATTCAGGAACGCAATCCTCGGGTTCCGACACCGATCGCTCGCATGGTTCATCGCATGATGGCCAAGGATCGCGAGTACCGCTACTCGGATGTCGATCACATCAGCCAGGACGTTCGCAAACTGGTCACCGCGAAGAAGGCCGGTCAGGATCTGAACCTGGTTCGATTGCCATTCCTTGCGGAACTTGAACTTCGCGACCCGAACACAAAGACCGCGGGGATCTCCCAAAGTTCTGCCGTCACTGCAAAAACCAAAACCGCCAAAGGGAAGTCAAAGACGAAAGGTAAGTCGCCTTCGTCATCGTCCAAGCTACGAATGCCGTCAGCATCGGTGACTGCGACAAAGACTCGCACAAAGCCAAAGCCGGCTGCCGCCCCTAAACCTGAAGAACCCAAAAAGCCACAGCGGGCTCGTGATACGGACGACGAAGAGGGTTTCCCAACGCGAGCACCTGCGGAAGTCGAAGAGCTGGACATGACGCCAATGATTGACGTCACGTTCCTGCTGCTCATCTTCTTCATGATTACAGCGTCATTTACGCTGCAGAAATCTCTCAACGTTCCGCCGCCAGACCCTGATGAAGGCGCGTCGTCGCAACCAGTGACAGACGAGATGCAGGCGGAATCGATCGAGATCCGCATCGACCAGGAAAACACAATTCTGGTGGAAGGCGTGGCCGTCGAAACGTTTGACGAGATTGTTGGAGCCATCGAACAGAAGATGGGTGAAGAAGGAAAGACTGCGATCCTGTTGGAGGCGGAACCGGAATCGACGCACGGTAAGTCGATTCTCGTCTTCGACGCCGCGCAGGCTGCGAAGGTTCAAAAGATTCGTCAGAAGCTGCCATCCAACTGATCGGGGAAACATGTTCCGAACCAGATCCCAAAAAAGGGTAGCCAACGACCTCGACCTGACACCAATACGCGGTCCGCGTGTACGACGCCAAAGTACAGAAGATCAGACAACAGCTCCTTTTTTTGACGGGCTGCTGACCTCAACAAAATTCACTACTTGAGCCGACCAACCAAGGCGCAGGGATAACGACGTGCCAAGAGATTACGAAGACGACGACCTGGAAGAAGTCGAAGAACTTGAGGAAGTTGAAGAGGTCGAAGATCTCGACGATGACTTTGATGACCTTCCTGAACGCCGCAAGGGCCCCGGATTTTTTGCACGGATGGTGCAAAAGATCGGCGGCGAACCGCAGCGCCCGGGCGAACAGGACGTCGTCCGATCGCCCATCATTCTGTGGCTGGCGGGCGGGTCAGTTATCGTCGGACTGCTGGCGATGGTCCTGTACTTCATGATTGTCAAGAAGTCGGCTGAGAAGCAGTACGAGTTCGCCAAGGTCGAAATGGACGGCGGCAAGTTCGCTCAGGCCATCGAACTGTATGACATCTTCCTCGCAGACAACCCCGATCACGAACTCACGCCGCAAGCTCATATCGACAAAGGCAAGTGCCGGATCGAGAAAGAAATCAGCGGCGCAGACCCGAACGTCGGCCCTGGCTTGAATGCCCTGGAGGACTTCATCAAAGCGCGGCGCGACCAACCTGATTTCAAAGATCACAAAAGCGACATTCGCAGCTGGGCCAGAAAGATCACGCTGAAGGCGGCGGAAAAAGCAGAACGAACCAAGAAGCAGGAAACACTGGACATCTCTGTGAAGGGCCAAGCCTTGCTTTCACGGTTCGCACCAGAGGGCGGCTTCACCAAAGAACTGCTGGATACGATCCGCCTGAAGCAGCAATCCGCTGCGCGCGCCATTCTGAAGAGTGCAACATCCACTGGCACTATTGCCGACATCAAGCAGCTCATCAGTGACGGCAGGCCACTTGATGCATTGCGAGCACGTCGAACCCTCGTGCAGAAGTACGAGATGCTGGCCGAAGACAAGGAAATCAAATCGCTGCTCACCGAAATCAAAGCGGCCGAGCAGGCGACAGTCGCCATCGACAACACCCCGCGCGATCCGATTACTGAGGATCGCCCAAAGCCGGTTAAACAACTTGTACTCGCTCCACACAGTACAAGTAGTTCTACAGTCAAGTCGGATGGCCGCCTGGTTTATACAGACGCCAACGGATGCCTGTTCGGCATTGAATCTGTCACTGGCCTGCCATCATGGTCTCGAGTTATCGGAATCGATACACCGTTCGCTCCGATCGAAGTCGAAACCGCCGTGCCAGGTATTCTTGCGTTCGATACCAGTTACAACGAACTGATTCTGGTTTCGCAGGCCGATGGAAGTCTGATCTGGCGTCTTCCGTTTGAAGGCGACGAACTTGCCAAGACACCACTGGTTCATGAGAGCCAGATTTTCCTCCCAACTGACCAAAACAATCTGTACCTAATCGGACTGGGCACCGGTCGCGTGTCCGGAAAAGCCACGTTTACGCAGGAAGTCATCGCACCTCCCGCGTTGGCTCCAGACAAAAGCCACATCGTAATTCCGGGCGAGGAAGAAGTTGTCTACACCCTGAAGACCCGACCGCTTGAATGTGTTGACGTTGCCTGGATGGGTCAACAAGCCGGAACCATTAAGGCTCCGATGATCAAGATGGGCAACCTGCTCATGATGATTGAAAATAACGAAGTCGAATACTCAAGACTTCGCGTCATGAAGTGCAATCAAGACGGAACCAACCTGCAGATTTCAGCAGAAGCCCGAGTGGAAGGTCAGGTTCTGGATCCGGCGGTGCTGCGTGGACGCGAACTGTTTGTCGCATCAAACCCACAGCGCATCACAGTGTTCACGATCAACGATCAGGAAGGCGAGGAACCGATTGCTCGCGTTGCGAACAACCAACTGCAGGATGTCGATCCGACAAGAATGTTCCTTGCCGCCAGGCCGGGTGGTGAGCTGTTCCTGGCTGGTGCATCTCTTCGCAAGTTCCAGCTGCAAAGCAACACGCTGGTCATCGACCAGAAAGAAACGGCTGAAGGAATTCACTTGCGTGATCCGGTAGTCATTGGCAAACGACTTTACATGACACGTCGTGAGCCGTTCGCGAAATCAACCTACTTCACCGTCGCAGATGGTGATTCGATGACCAGTTTTTGGCGGCTCATCGTGGGTTCCAATGTTCTCGCGGTCGCACCACAGGAATCTGGCGACATCACCGCTGTCACCGACGTTGGTAGCGCGTTCCGTATCAAGCAGGATGAACTCGCTGCCGGCGGGTTCGCCATCAAGCCGAGTGCTCAGAACGTTGGCGCTAAAAACCTCACATCGCCGATGGGCGCGACTCGACTGCACGACAATCGCATCGCAGCGTACTGGGGCAGTCCCACGCCGCAGATTGTCATTCTGAACGAACGCGGCCAGCCTCTATCGCAACCACTAAAACTACCCGCCGCGCCAGAGGCAACTCCAGTCGCGTTGGCGGGTGGAATTGTTGTCCCGGTTCCTGGCGGCCTTCAGGTTGTGAATCCAAAGCGCGGTGCTCGCAAGGTTGTCGACTATCGGTCTCCGCAGGTTTCTGGTGAGACCTCAACCTGGAAGTCACTGACACGGTTGGACGACACACAGGTCGTCGGTATTGATTCAAAGAACCGCATGATTCAGGTACAGCTTCGAACCCCGTCAGGCGGGCGATCCAACCTGGCCGAAGTTCGAATCCTGGACCTCGAAGCCCCCATCGAACAAACACCAATGCGGCACGACAAGTACTTGCTGACCGCCGACGCGGCCGGGCAACTGTCAGCACTGGACGCTCGCAGTCTTGAGTTCCTTGCCAGCGTGAAGATGGATGTTCCGGCATCCAGTCCGGCTTACGGTGTTGGCGATCGAATCTTCGTAGACGCCGGCGGCCGAGAAACAGTCTGCTATGGAATCGGTAACACGCTGGCCCAAACCGGCCGGATAGAGACCAATGGAGTCGGCCTCGCCGGCGCGCCTTTGGCGATCTCGAACGGCTACCTTGTGGCGCTTCAGAACGGTCAACTGGTGATGACAGACAAAGACGGAAACGAATCCGGACCACGCCTCGAACTGGGCGTCGCGCTGCAGTCCGGTCCAATTCAAGCTGGCAATTCAATCGTGGTCGTAGGGGTCAACGGAAGTTTCCTGAAAATCGACCAGGCACTGGCTGGAGGCTAAGCGATGAAAAACCTTCCACTCTATTTCCTGTGTGCAATCACGCTGCTCCCCACCCCAGTTCTTCGCGCGCAGGAAGACGGCGGGCAAGGTGACGCGGGCGAGCTTCCAGTGCTCAGCCAAATGCGCGTTCCAAGTGCTAAGGACTTGCTGGAACAGGTCGAACCAATCGACTGGCTGGTTCTGAAAAAGGACTCGTCGGGCGAACAGCCTGTGATCGAGGCTGAATCGGTTCCGGACCGACCCAACACCCTTGAGAAGTACAAGGCCGAAAACAAGAAGCGGCTCGACATCTTCCTCCCCGGCGGAACCAGCCCCGAGGTGAACCTGCCAGTCAGCGCGATCGACAGGATCATCTACGCGCAGGACCTGATGCTGGAGCGTGTCAAATTGCTTTTACGAGATGCCACGCCGGAGAACATCGAAACGGCATTCGAGTTGGTCATGTTGGTGGAACGCAGACTTCCGAAGTGGAGCAAGACCGGCCCAAGACTGCAGACTCTCCTGTTCCAGGACGCTCAGCAGAAACTGGCAAGGCAAGAACAGGAACTCGCACTCGCGCTGCTTGAAGAATGTCACCAGCTACCCGGCGTTTACGACGGTCTGGAACCACTTCCCGACGTGACACGCCAGGTTGGAGAGATCATTGAAGATCTTGTCAGCAAAGCGGTCGCCAAAGAGGACTTCCAGAAAGCTCAGCACTTCATCAGACGTGTTGGCGAAACTTTCCCTCAGCACCCGGTCCGGCAGCGATGGCTCACGAAGCTTGAACAGATGGCTCAGGCTCATTACGACGCTGCTCGCCAGAACTTTGAACAGAAGAACTATCCGGCAGCGGCGGCTTCGATTCAGGCAGGAGTCAGAATCTGGCGTCCTCAGGGTGACAACGCCGCGATCTACCGACAAGTGCTGACGCGGTACCAACAGCTGTTCGTTGGTGTTGTCAGCCTTGGGCAGAAGTTCCCGGTAACGACATCAGTCGCAAAACGGCACAAAGAACTGCAGGACGCGAAGCTGTTCGAACCCTATCGCGCAGAAAATGTCGTCTACTACAACACAGACATTTTCGAGCAGTGGGACCCGCTGGATCTCGGCCGCCGCGTTGTATTCACTTTGAAAAAGCAGCAACCGTACTCCTCAGGGCTGCCGCAGATTACGTCACCCAACATCGTGGACACGCTGAAGGCTCGACTTGACCCGGCCAACAAGGCGTACAACGAGCGGTTTGCCAGCTACATCAAGGAGTTCCTGGTAAGTTCGCCGCACGAGTTCGAAGTACGGTTCTCACGTATCCCACTTCGCGTTGAAGCTTTGTTTTCGTTCCCCGCGACGACTCCGGACGGTGAAGTTTATTCACGACGTTTTGAGAAGGCGTCGCAGGACGACAAGAAAATCAGTTTTGCACGCCGGCTACCCGAACCGGAAGGCGTCGTCGACTATCACATAGCTGAAGTCATCGAGAAGAAGTTCAAGAACAGCTCGCAGGCGATTCAGGCGATGCAGCGCGGGGAAATTCAAATGATTCCCCACCTGCAGCCGTGGGAGATTGACTCGTTCGAAACCGGCAAAGACTTTTACCGGCGACAGTACGCTCAGCCTTTCGTCCACGTGATTCAACTTAATCCGCAGACTGAGATCCTGAAGAACACACAAGTTCGGCGAGCCCTTTCGAAGTCGATTGACCGAGAGAGAATCCTGAAACGAGTCATCCTTCAGGACGCGGCCATGCGGCACGGCCGAGTTGTCGCGGCGCCGTGGCCTTCGCAAAGCTACGCAAACAGTTCGCTTGTGGAAGCTCCGAACTACAGCCTTGCCGGACTGCGCGAAGCGGCCGCTTTGCGGGGAACCGCTGAGATGGTCCTGAAAGCTGACAAGAAAGAAGGCGAGGCCGAAGATGGCCCCCGCACAAAGGAACTGCCAACGTTGCGGCTTGTTCTGGAAGACGATCCGGTCATCACACGGGCGACCGGGCAGATCCTGAAGTTCTGGTCTACGGCTGGGTTTAAAGTCGAAGTGGTTCCAACGACAGATGACCCAAACGCCTGGGACATGGTTTACCACAAGCTGAAGATGACCGAACCACTGACAGACATCTGGCCATTTTTGACTCTCTCTGACGAAGCAACAGTCGACGGCTTGTTGGTCCTGCCGGACTGGCTCAAACAGAAACTGATCGACCTGGATTTCACCGGAAACTTCCCGGCTGCCGAAGCCGATCTGCGGTTGTTGCACCGGCACCTGTCGGCTCAGGGATTCTTTATTCCTCTTTGGGAAATCGACGACTACGCCGTATTTAGTACAAGCATAAGCGGATTCCCTCAAACACCAGTCTCGCCTTACCAAAACGTGACCAGCTGGACGGTGAAGCCATGAGTCGAAACATGAACATGCCTCACGTCGGAAAAGCACTGACGCTCATCGTCTGCGTCGGGGTGATCGCTTCCTGCATCGCCCCTGCCTTCGCACAAGAGAAGGAAAAAGCTGCGCCGGCTGACAAGGACGCTCCCCCTTCGATGCCGAAGGACAAGGAGATGGCGAAGAAGAGTGACAAGAAGGAAAAGGCACCACCGCCGATCCCCATCGCGCAAGACCCCTACAAGGTTGTTGTCAACGTAACGGTTCCCCGCCACAAACGTATGACTCCGCGCATGCGGTCAACGTTGCAGAAAGACATTGCCCGGCTCATCGAACGAACGTGGGGCGGCATGTGGGTCGCGGATGTTCGTATGAACGATTGGATGCTGGTAGATTCGGCCATCCAAAGCCTGGACAAGGAAACTGTCTCAAAGCGATTCGGTAAGGACTACGACAAGGTGCTGTTTGTCTCGATCGACCCGGAAGCCTGGTCGATCACCACTCGCGAATGGGACTATCGTTCGAATTCACTGACCGTGCCGGCTCACGGAAGCGCGTTTGATCTGGCGGCTGTTCCCAACAAAGTCGTGGAACTTCTGGTTGAGGTCTTCCAGCCGGTTCTGCTGCTCCGTCGAACCGACAAGTTCGACAAGAGCTACATCGAAGTCACATTGAAGGCGGGCGAGTTCCCCGCACCGGACCCGATTGCCACACAAATCAAGCCTGGCGATGTCCTGACACCTGTCGTGCGATACTTCAACAAACGAGTGAAGGGTCAGGTCGATCGCATCCAGTATCAAACTCTGACCTACCTGGTTGTGCAGGCGATCGATCGCGAAGTCATTGGCGGCACACTGCTATCCGGTGTCCCCACAGTCTTCGGTCGGAACGCTCGCCGCGCAGAACAATTCGCGCTGCGTCGTCGGCCACGTCATGCTTCTACCAAGGTGAAGCTGGTCCTCCGGTCGAACCCCGACAAGCCATTGCTTTGTCACCGTGTCAACGTCGTGTCCAAGCTGAAGTACCGTGACGAAGAACTCGCCCCAAGTGTGAACTTCATCAGTGACCGGTATGGCGAAGTCGAAGTCCCCGTCGGTTCTTACCCGACGTATTGGATTTACGTTTACAGTGGGAAACTTCTACTGGCCCGAATCCCGTACGCTCCTGGCCTGCTTGACGAAGAAACGGTTCTGATGCCGGACGATTCCATGCGACTGTTGGTCGAAGGTGAAGTCGATCTGCTCAAGGGACGCTTAATCGACCTAGTCGCACGACGGGCGGTTCATATGTCTGCGGCTCAGCATTACTCCAAGAAGGGGATGGCTGAGGAGTGTAAGGCTGAAGTAGCAGCCCTGGACGAACTGCCCGGAGAGAAAGACTTCCTGGACCAAATCACAACATTCCGGCAGCCTGCTATCCAAAAAGCGATGGCTGCGAGGAACCGGGTCTCTCGAGGTCGAATCATCAAAGTCTGCACGGAGATCGAACGGGTACTCAAGACCTATTTCGACCCGTCCCGCATGGAAGCATTCAAAGAACAGCTTGACAACATCTTTGAAAGCGATGCTCCGACTGAAGCACAAGAAGAGACGAACTAAGCGGGCAGCCTGCAAGGACTTTCACGAGGAATGATGGATCGTGTTTTTCTCACGATCGCTTTCGCCATTGGGGTCAGCCAGCCAACTGTTTCTCTTGTGCCTGTTTGTTGTCTCGAAGTCACGTTCTGAACCATCCGGTAGTGTGCCAGAACAAGTCTGAGAAGATCCATGGCCGAGTTCGACCGCAAATCGATCGTACAGGCGGCTGATACGATTGTCGTGAAAATCGGCAGCAGCGTTCTGACTCAGGACAACCTTCGCATCGACCTGAACCGCATGCAGCACTTTGCGGCCCAGTTCAACGAACTGCGGCAAGCGGGCAAGCGCATCATCGTTGTCTCCAGCGGAGCGATCGCGGCAGGTGTTGGCCGGTTGAACCTGGGCCAGCGACCTGTGGACCTGCCTCACCTTCAGGCGGCCGCAGCTGCCGGACAGGCCTGGTTGATTGGGCTCTACGAAGACAGCCTGCGTGGTTACGGCCTTCATGCGGCGCAGCTACTTCTCACGGCCAACGATTTCAGGCAGCGTCCGCGGTACCTGAATGTCATCAACACAATCCGCACGCTGTTCGAATACGACGTGGTTCCGATCGTCAACGAAAACGATTCCGTGAGCGTCGATGAGATTAAGTTTGGCGACAACGATCATCTCGCCGCTATGTTGGCCTCGATGCTGCCAAACGCCATGCTAATCATCCTTAGCACCGTTGACGGGCTGCACGACGGTTCTACCTCCGGCCCACTCATTCCACAGGTCGATGGCTGGAACGACGACTTGCTGCGAATGGCGACGACAGAATCGTCTCGCATGGGCACAGGCGGAATGGAGTCGAAGCTGCAAGCGGTTCGAACCGCAATGACAGCGGGCGTGAATGTGGTGATCGCCAACGGTACCGCCGCGGGAGTCCTTAGTGAGGTTCTCGCTGGAGATGAGATCGGAACGTGGTTCCGGACACAGCAAGACGCCCTACCCGCATGGAAGCGCTGGATCGGCTACACCGTTGCCCCATCCGGCAAACTGGTTCTGGACTCGGGAGCCTGTGAGGCGTTGTTGGCTAAGGGACGATCGCTGCTGGTCGTGGGAGTTCGCGAAGTCATCGGAGACTTTGGCAAAGGCGAAACGGTGGCACTGGTAGACCCCGACGGCAACGAAATCGCCCGCGGACTGTGCAACTACTCCGCCCAGGAGCTGCGACGCATCGCTGGCAGAAAGACCGGCGAAATCGCCAGCGTGCTTGGGTATGCCAATTACCCGGAAGCCGTCCACTGCGACAATCTGGTTGTTCTGGGCACGGCGAACCGCTCCAGCTGACATGGTTGGACTGAGTGTCAGTTGCGGGTTGATCTGGTTATATCGCTCTTAGCAGCCCCAGTCTCAGCCAATCTGCATCTCGAGCGGGCAGTCCGCCGGTTCCGAAGCCAGGCTTAAAGGTCTAACACTCATATTTCGGGCCCCTACCCCAGGAGCTGCTGCCATGGACGCTATTATTCAACCAGTCACAACTTGGTGGCGCGCATTCAGTTTGATGATTGGCGACTTCTTTGTGACTTTGGGCCCACGAGAATACAGCTACATTCTGATTGCCACCGGGATCGCCGGTTACTTTTTCATGAAGTCCGGTAAGCACTAAGCGGGATCAGAAGTGACCTCAGGTGCTCTCTGGCGGGCCAAAAGAGCACGCCATTCGGCAGATTTAAACTGATCTGGACACACTCCGGCAAGATCTGCAGAATCCCCAGCCGTAAGGACAAATCTCCGCGGCTTGCCGCATTTCGCGCATTCCAGTCAGAAACTACAGCGAACAGGATGTTCGTTCCGGACTGAGAGAAGGACCTCTCGAATGTTATCCCACAATTCCAAGCAGCGCTTTGCCTGTGCTGTGTTGTGTCTCTTTGCCGCCGGTTGTTACGGACCCGGCTTGCACTCGCCGTACGGTGGCCGGTACCCACAAAACGGGTATTTTTCAGGCACTCCATACGGGCAACCCCAGTTCCTGAACCAGCCAGGGTTCAACCAGCAAATCCCTGGCTCTTACACGGTTCCAGGCGGAGTTGTTCTTCCGCCTAGCGAGTCCGTGCCGTACGTGCCTGGCGGAACCAACTTCCCTGGCGGCAGCGGTAGTTCAACTATCACTCCGTCAAGTGAATGGCAGCCAACCAATGAGTTGCTTGACGATGGATTCGGCAGTGGTGGTGGATTCGGCAGTGGCACCACTGATGCTGGTTATGGGACAGACAACGGCTCAGGCGGATTAGTCCCTCGGCCACCAAACGGCGGCGGCGACATCATGTTCGAAGCCGACGCAAGTGAGCCGTTTGGCCGGATCGATTCCAGTCAGCTTGAAGCCACAGCAAGCGCCTATCGGCAGCCCAGAAGAGTCGTGTCTAGTGCTCCAAGTCCAACTCAGCAGTACGGGTACGCTCAGGCTGACTATTCATGGCTTCGAGGCATCATCTCGCCAGACAATGATGACCCCCAAGCATTCAACATCACTTACGACCTGGCAGGAATCGATGAGTACAACGGAAACTTCGTACTCGCCCCGGATCAACGGCTAAGCCAGTTTCGACCGGGTGATATCGTGGAAGTTCGTGGGCGAATAGACCAATCAGCTACGAACGACTTGGGAAAACCGAAGTACCGAATCAGTTCGGTCAGACGCATCTCACGCTAGCCACGAAGCTAACGGCATAAGAAAGAACCAGAGAGACACTCCTAAGAGAATCACCAGCCGAATCCACCCACCAACCACAGCGCATAAAAAAGCGAGAACACCAAACGGTGGTCTCGCTTTGTTTCGTTAAGGCTTTCCAACCCAGCAAGACGCTTAGCGGAACTTGCGAGGTGGAGCCTTGTCTTCAGCAGTTTGACCTGACTTCTTGTCCTTGGCCTTCTTAGCCAACTCACGAGCACGGCCCGTGGCTGCACCAACGATTCGCTGAGCGAACTGTAGCTGTCCAGTTGAGAAGTAAGGAGTTCGAGAAGTCGATCGGACTACCTGCTTTCGGGCCAATTCCTGCCAGCTCATCTTGTCCGACAGGTGCCATGCAGCAGCCTGAGCAGAAGCCGGGTTTAGTTGACCGGTTCCAACCAGCTTGCAAAGTTCCTGAAGACGAACGTCTTTGGTGAACTCTTCAACCGGGATCAATTTGTAAGTCATACGTGGGGTAGGATCAGCTTTGCCGTGCTCAAGACACACTGAGTTGTACGGGAAAGCGACAACGCGCTCAGGTGGAA
>CAZAIB010000120.1:0-19658 GCA_964485095.1 uncultured Planctomycetaceae bacterium
TCTCAGCTTCCTTTTCATCGGTGCCGAGGTCGAAGCGAGCTTGCTTCTTTTTGTGTTGGTCCGTGTAGCCGATTTCCCTTCGGAATCGTCCGTTCTTATTCTGCTTCAACTTCGTTCGGCGTGTGACCATTTGCGTCCTCCTTTCGTCCTTTGAAGCCCACTCCGACGCAACCACTGATGGTTGGTCTTGGGGGGCCGTGACGAACGGAAAACTTGGTCCACTCTTGTCGGACAAGGATCGCTTATCCGACATTTCAGGCCGCTTATCCGACACCTTATCCGACAATCCACGTTTTCAGGATCAGCCTGAGAGCAAGGAAATCGCCGTAAGTGCATGAAAAAAGGCACGTTGCGGAATTCGCAACGTGCCTTGAAAGTGGGCGATGAGGGACTCGAACCCCCGACATCTTCCGTGTAAAGGAAGCGCTCTAGCCAACTGAGCTAATCGCCCGCTCCCGTGAGTATCTCGCACTCGCCGGGTTCTGGCAAGTGTATTCGGGCGGTTAAGTTTGGTTGGGTGATTGATGGGGTTCCAGGATCGTGCGGCGGGCGATTGCGGCGGATTTGGCGGCGGCAGTTGCCTGCTTCTGGAATTCGGCCTGAGCTCGGACGGTGCGATCGGCTGAACGCGTCCACTGACCGTCACTGCCAAGATGACGAGCCTTGTTGGTGTCCCGCATACATTGGTTCAGAATGTCGATAACCGCGTCGCGGCAGTCGGGGCTGTCGATCGGAACCAGGACTTCGACGCGGCGATCAAGGTTTCGAGGCATCCAGTCAGCGCTGCTCAGAAAGACTCGCTTGTCGCCGCCATGGAGGAAGTACAGGATCCGTGAGTGTTCTAAATACCGGTCAACGATACTGACGACGCTAATGTTCTCGCTAAGACCCGGGACGCCAGGTTTCAGACAGCATATGCCACGGATGTTGAGCTGGATCTGAACACCAGCCTGCGACGCTTCGTACAGCGCGTTGATGATTGTCGAATCGACCAGCGAGTTCAGCTTGGCCATGATCCGACCCTCGTGACCATTTTCGCAGCGCGTCCGTTCGACGCTGATCATCTCCAGCAGGCGGCGGCGGAGACTGATCGGTGCGATTTCGATTTTGCGGAAGCCTTGCGGTTGTGAATAACCGCAGACGGCATTGAAGCATGTCAGAGCGTCGGCTCCGTAGGCTTCTTTCGCGGTGAAGTAACTGATGTCGGTGTAGAACCGGGCCGTGATTTCGTTGTAGTTGCCGGTGGCGAAATGCACGTAGCGCTGGAACCCCTGCGGTTCGCGTCGGACCACGACGCAGACCTTGGCGTGTGTCTTTAGGCTTTTGACTCCGTAGATAACCTGAACACCGACTTGTTCGAGTCGTCTGGCCCAGTCGATGTTGCGTTGTTCGTCGAAGCGGGCTTTCAGTTCCACCAGAACCGTCACCTGTTTGCCGGCTTCGGACGCTCTCAGTAACGCGTTGACGATTGGGCTGTTCCGACTGGTGCGATAAAGCGTTTGCTTGATTGAGACCACGTCCGGATCTGCGGCAGCTTCTTCGATGAACCGCACGACGGTATCAAAACTTTCGTACGGATGATGCAGCAGGATGTCGCGTTCTTTGATTTGATCGAACAGCGAACGGTGAGGTTCGATTCCCGCCGATCGTTGCGAGACCCAGTCTTCATACCGCAACGATTCGAACCCAGGCAGTTCGGCCAGTCGTGAGAACCCAGCCTGGTCCAGTGGGCCGGCGCATTCGAACGTGAATTCATCTGTGATGGAAAGGGACGACTGCAGGAACGACTTAATCTCTTTGCACGGAGTGCTGGAGAGTTCCAGGCGAACACAGAAGCTGTCCCGGCGTTGGCGCAGCACTTCTTCGATACCGCTCAGGAAGTCAGCAGCTTCGTCTTCGTCCAGGCTGAAGTCGGCGTTGCGGGTCATGCGGAACAACGCTGTGGACACAACTTCTTCGCCCGGGAAAAAACCCTGCACGAAGTGTGTCACAACGTCTTCGGCCAGCATGTATTCGTAGCCGCCCGCGGACGGCAGTGTGACGAACCGCATTGCCGAACGACCGAATGGGATGACTGCGAACCGTGGGTCTTCAGAGTCAGGAGCCGGTGCCAATTGCACGCAGACGTTAATGGTTCCGCTAAGCAGCAGCGGGAAGTCGCGCCCATCTCCGACGGCCATCGGTGTAAGAACAGATTGAATCTGGTCTTTGAATACGTGTTCGACGACGCTGGCTTGTTCTTCTGTCAGCGCGGTTGCGGAAACTCGTTTGATTCCGCTGGCGGCGAGCTGTGGTTCGATGTGTTCCAGGAAACACTCGTACTGAGCGTGGGTCATGGAATGAACGGCCTTGCCGATTGCTTCAAGTTGTTGATGAACCGAAAGGCCTGTCGGATCCAGCTTGTCCGATCCACTCTGCAGCGCCGTTAGCAACCCGCCGACTCGAACCATGAAGAACTCGTCAAGGTTCGACGCCGTGATCGCCAGAAACTTCAGGCGTTCGAGCAATGGGATTGAACCGTCCTGCGCTTCTTCCAACACGCGCAGGTTGAAATCCAGCCAGCTAAGTTCTCGATTGATGTATTGGGGTTTCATTGACAATCCGGAGACAGGTTATCCAACGCGCCTGAGCAGCACCTGGAGTCCATAAGTTTCTTCGAACATCGCTCCCTTTTGTGAGAGCTCCAGCTGTTCGAGCGATAAATCTTCCACGTCTTCGACCGACACAACCAGTCGCCGATTTGCGACTTCACACTGCAGCTTCTTGATTCGCTGACTGCGCGAATGGTCCAGCGCGTCGGCGACGCGCAGTATCGCGCCCAGTTTGCAGACGATGATGCGTTCTTTTCGATCCAGCGTCGAATAGCCTTCGTGGTTCGGTTTCGGTGACGCGCGGCGGTGGTATCTGGCGACCAGTGCGACCAGCCGCAGGTCTGAAGGGCTGAGTCCAAAAAACTCGCCGTTGGTCACGAGATAGTACGAATGTTTGTGGTAGCCGCGCGTGCTGATGAACAGTCCGACTTCGTGGAGAACCGCAGCAGCTCGCAGAATGAGTTCGTACTTCGGTTCGGTCAGCCGGTGTTCTTCGCTGAGTTCGCGGTACAGCGTTTGGGCCAGAGTTTGGACATGCAACGCGTGCGGCTCGTTAATCGAATAGCGGCGGCCGAGTTCCAATACTGACGTGAGAATCTGTCGTTGGAAATCGTCAGAGAGCAACCGCTTGCGCGCTGACATCTCGTTGAGAACCGCGTCTCGAAGAGTGAACCGAGAAACCAGCACTTCCTTTGCGCCCAGCGATTCGGCCATCCGGACGTAGGCCAACAAAGCCGGGCCCAAAGATTCGGCGTCGGGCAGGCTCAGGTGGTAGCGTTCGATAATTCGATCGACACTGGTCTTAAGTAGCTTGTCAGCGAAGTCTCTCAGGACATTAAGCGACAGTTTGTTCGGGCCAACCGAACCGCCTTCGTCACGCAGCAACTGGGATGTAGCGAACCGAATGTCACCTCCAAGAGCCAGCAGTTGGATATCTGCGCCGGCCGCGTGGCCTTTAATTTGTTCGACGGTGCGGTCGATGTGGCTTTCCATGATGCTGCGCACTTTGGAAAGATCGTTTCGAAACGTCCGAATGGTTTCGCGCAGTCGCAGGGAACCAAGGCGATAGTTGTGCGAGTGAATGACGTCGCCGTCTTTGAGAATTAGAACGTCGGTTGTACCACCGCCAACTTCGGCGATGACTGTTGTGCGGCCGGCAAAGGACGGTTCGGCGTCAAGTTCGGGTTGAATACCCAAGTACGTGATGCGCGCGATTTCGGCTTCGTCGATTGGTTCAACGGTCAGGCCGGTAGCGATATAGACTCGGTCAAGAAACCGCAGCCGGTTGGTTGCTTCCTGAACCGCGCTGGTTGCGACGACGCGAATTTGATCGGTGCCGGAGAATTGATACTCCTTCAGCTTCTTCTGGTAAGCACGCAGCACGCGGACGCATTCCTCGATCGTCGACTTGCGAATCACACGACGCGTGAACGTGTCTTTGCCGACGCTGACGGCCTGAACCAGGCGTTCCAAAATACGGACTTGACCACCCGAGTCGATCTCGGCGATCGCCATCCGAATCGACGACGCGCCGATGTCGATAACGGCAACCAGTCGAACTCCGGTACCGACGACTTCAGGGTTTGGCGAAGTGGGTGTGTTCATTTTGCTTTCGCGGCCGACTTTTCTGATTCTTCCTGAACCCAACCAGCGGCTCCCAGGGAAGTGGAATCATCACCCAGCATAGCGACTTTGATTGAGAACTCGTCAGCAAGCTCTGGCAGAACAGTTTTCCGTGCGCCAACTTTGACAGCAGGTAAGTAAATTCCCGGCATTGCTTCGACCAGGCCACCGCCCAGAATCACGATATCCGGGGCCAGCAGGTTGACCAGAGTTCCCACGGCCTGGCCAACATAATCGGCTGCTTCTTCAACAATGACACGAACCGAATCGTCTCCTTCAGCAATCGCCTTGGCCAGAACTCCGCTGCGTATCTGTGACAAATCGGTACCCGCTGATTCCATGAGGTTCGGAGCCTGACCACGATACACGGCCTTCGCGGATTCACCGGAAATCGCGAGCCGACTGGCAAGCGCCTCCAAAGAACCTGGAGGGCCACTTCCAGCTCTGGGACCCGAACCGGCCAGCGGCATGTAGCCAACTTCCATGCACGACGATCGTTTGCCGCGAAAAATCCGCCCCTCATAAACACAGCCGCCGCCGACACCCGTTCCCGGGAAAACTCCAACCACACACCGAGCGTCCTTCGCCGCGCCGAATCGGTATTCGCCGTAGACGCCGGCATCGACATCGTTGGCAATCGTGACGGGGCACTCGAATTCGTCTGAAAGGTATTTCCGAATCTTGGCGTTCCGCCAGCCAAGGTTCGGAGCGTCCATGATGACGCCGCTGTCCAGGTTCAAAGTACCCGGGCAACCAACGCCGATCCCCAGCAAATCGCCCTTGCTGATTTCGCCCTTCTTCAACGTCCGGTTGATCGTTTCAGCGATTCGTTTGAGGCCAAACTCCACGCCTTCATGACCACGGGTCCGGCGGCGTTCTCGTGCAACCGATTCAAATTTCTTGTCGTAGAGAACCGACAGCATCTTCGTGCCGCCAAGATCAAAACCGATTCGGTACCCGTCACTCATGACTACTCCATCAAAATATCACCAGCCCCAATCCTGAGGCTCACTTCACGTACGTGCCCGTAACATATGCTGAGACAAAAACAGATGCGAACGCGCGAACGTTCCGTTCGATCGGATTCCGGTGGGATGGTGGCTGGGGTGAGGGGTGTGCATGCCCGGTTGGCCGGTTTTGTGGTGGATGAGGTGATGATCCGAGCCAGCCGGGCCGATTCGGAGCCCGCAGGTGGGGCCGCGGTGACCTGTTCTTTGAGGAATTTTGAACAGGTCGGTATTGTTTGTGGATGTTCTGGTGGGAACAACGTGGGACGTGCACGAAGGCTGCGAGCCCTGAGTGCTGGAACCTGACTTGTTACCGCGCTCTACATCAAGACGGAATCTCGCGTTGTCGACTCCTCAGCTTATTGCTTGCCCCAACTGTGGAACCGAAGTTCAGCTTCCGGCGGCGGCGCAGCGAACGGAGTGGCACTGTCCAGAATGCGGAAACGAGATCTCCGGCGGCTCAGCGCCAACAGATGTGCCCGACAGCGATTCGGATGACGAGAGCACGACGTATCAAATCGTGCGGGAACCGAAAGTCGGCAAGCCAACAGAAAAGCCAGATCTGACCTACCTGCCGACTCCCGTTGCCGAACCGGAAGAACAGCCGGCCGCCCGCGTTTCCCGAGAACCCCGCCATCGCGAGTCCATCAAAGTCAAAGTGGACCCGCCACCAGTGCGACCGTTCGTGTCCGGAGCCTTCGGGTTCCCATTTCAGGGTTCGGTGGTTGGGCAGTGGTTGGTTCTGACCTGCTGCTTTTCCTTTTTCGCGTTGTTGGCTCTGGTGATGGTTTCGCTTTATCAGGCCGCTGCATCACTCATATCGGGCATCGGGGCGTTTATCGTGTTGCCCGCATTCTGGATTGGGCTCTGGACATTTTCTTACGCAGCCGCCTGCAGCCTGATTGTGGTCGAAGAAACTGCGGCCGGGAACAACGAGATCCGCGACTGGATGGAAGGCGGCTGGAAAGAATGGGTATGGGACCTCTTCTACATCGGGTACGTCGCGGCTTTGCCGATGGCATTTGCCTGGCCGATCGTGAAACTTGCCGGACGAACCTACGCTGACGCCGCGATTCCGCTGGCGATCGTTGAATTCGTTCTCTTCCCGATCTTCCTGCTGTCGGCCCTCGAACAGGATTCGCCCTGGTTCCCCATGAGCCCGCCGATTCTGTCCAGTCTGTTCAAAGCAATGGGTGGCTGGTTCGCATTCTACTGCATGAGTGCACTTGTCGCGGCGGTCTGCGGCGGTTTGGTGTACTTCGCTGTCGGCAACGTGTCGTTTGGATTGGCGTTCGTGATAGGCCCAACCTTCGCCGCTGCGATGTTAATCTACGCTCGGCTACTGGGACGACTCGGCTGGGTGATCCTCGATCGCGTTCCAAATACCAGGCACGAACGGCCAAAGAAGGAACGCCCCATCCCAGACGAACTTGACTAAGCTGACGCACTCGAACCAATTGACTCCGCCAAAAAAAAGAGCCGCAGGGTTCAAAATCCCCACGGCTCTCTTGTTCGTACAACCGGCTTAGCGATCAGCCAACCACCGGCATCCCGATGCAACGGGACGTTGCCTAGTCGGTTGAGCAGTATGGGAGGAGGCCGATGAATCGGGCTCGCATGACGGCTGCTCGGACGGCTCGCTGGTAGAGAGCCGATGTGCCTGTGCGACGACGTGGAAGGATACGTCCTTCACGGTCGACAAGCTGCTTGAGTGTTTTCAGGTCCTTGTAGTCGACGTACACCGGTCGAGGCACAACGCCACCGGGACAGAATCGACAGGACAACTTCTTGCGCAATCGCGCTCGCTTCTTGCGAAGCTTCTTCAGGTGGGCCTTGGTGATCGTGGCCATTGAGTACTCCTTTTGAGCATCTGTGCGTCGGACGGCTTGCGAACGACGAATCACCGACAAGTTGCGAAACCACGCGGAATCGCTGGCAAATTTGGATCGGGCAGTATACCGGAACTCTTCGGCTTCGCAATTCGCAAAAGACACAGAAAATGCCTCTCGCAGCTGGGAAAACACGCATTCCGGCCGCTATTCAGCCCGCAAAGTCGCCAACACCGGTGTGCGGACGGCTTCACGCACGGCAAACCACGCGGCCAACATCCCAACCACAAACACCCCGCCGATCACCACCGCCAACGAACCCCACGGCACATCCGCGCCCGTTTTCGAAAGGTGCGGAGTCATCGCCAACAACGCGCAGCCGGTTCCGAGTGCCAGACCCAGAATTAGAAGTAGAGCGTTCTCCATGAGAACCAGCCACGTCAGTTTCGACGGGCCAAAGCCGACCGACCGCATCAACGCCAATTCGCTGCGGCGTTCGATAATGTTTCGCAACATCACTGTTGCCAGCCCGAGTGTTCCGAGCAGTAGCCCGAGTCCGCCGAGCGTTTGGAATGTCGAAAGGTACGTGTTCTGAACCGCAAGGAACCCGGCAATCCGATCGGAAACGCGTTCCGCATCCAGACCGTAAGGAGTCAGCTTCGACTCCAGCTGCCCTGAGACGGCTTCGGCCTGCTGCTGAGTTCCATCTGTTTCGACCAGGAAATAACGGTGCCCAGGAATGTCCGGATAAAGCGTTTTGAAGTTCTCCTCAGACAACAACAACACGCCCTGGAACACACTACTGTCCAACATGCCGACAACCTTGAACGCAAACTTTGGGTTCTCCGGAGTCGGAACCGGGATGTATGAATCAATGCCCTTCTTCAGACTAAACTGCAGCGTATTCATGTCGCCCAGGACGGGGTAGACAGGTAGCTTCTCCGGGGCGGTCACAACGGCCGCTGTCGGCCGCCCTCCCGGATTGTTTTGAGAAACTGTTTTCGTGATATCGATCGTTTCTTCGCCCAGCGATTCGTCAAGCAGCTTCCAAGGCTCGTCCGCTTTCGTATCCGCAAAGCGAAAACCGCCGCGCTGGATCATTGAATCTGGAACACCAAGAACGGTGGGCAACGTTGTCTGGTAGAGGTTCAGGCAACTGCCATCCTGCCCCGGTTTTACTCGCAACTGTTGCACGGAAACACCGGCCGGCCAATCGTCGGCGGCGAAGCCAAGCTGCTCGCGACCATCGACGGTGTTCAGGTTTTGCAGAACCGGCTGCGACGTCTCAGCAACCAAAGAGAACCCACCGTTTCCGGAATCCAATTCTGGCGCTTCAACAGACGGGTTCCGACGTCCGGCCGCCACGGCGACGATCACAAACGCAGCAAACGCAATCAGCCCCACAGTAAACAACGATCGCGCACGGTGCCGTGACGCGTTCCGGAAACTCAAACGGCTCATCGCACCCGCGCCGGGTTTAATCTGCCGACCACTCTCGCGACCAAGTAGAACCGCAACAGCCGCCACCCCCGCAACCAGCAGGCTCATCGCCATCACAAAGAACAGCACCACCTGCCACGTCAGCCCGCTAAACGCTTCGGTTGCCGGAATCGCTCCGGCTAACGTTGCGCCCAGCAAACCCAGTCCGACAATCAACCCGCCCAGCAAACTTACCCACGCTTTGCGAGACTTCTTCGTGACATCCAACGAACGCTGATCTGCAGAACCGGTAAGCAAAGACTTCGGTGAAAAATTCCTAAGCCGGCGAACCGACAACCAGACGACCAACATCGAAACGGCTATCGAAATCATCGCGCCGATGACCAGCGTTCCGGGGTTCAGTGAAAGTTCGAGGAACCGCGTTCCTGTGGCTCCAATCCACCACGTGCGCAGGCCGTACATCATCAACCAGGCGTAGGCGATAGCCGCAACAATACCGGGTACGATACCCAACAACACAATCATCGCGCCTTCGCCCAGGAAAACTCGGCGAATGCGTGGTTCGGGCAGTCCTACGGTCGCCAGCATTCCAACATCAGCCACGCGGCGATCGATACTCAGTCGGAACAATAACCCAATCAGAATCGCGGCCGCTGCGATAAGGAAGAAACTGAATCCGATAAACAGTCCGGAGAAATCGTTGGCTCCAACCGAAGCCTGTAGCCCTTCGAACTTGATCGGCCGGAACCCCATGCCTATGTCCGTTGCTGCGGGTTTCGTCATCATGCGGTTCATCGCCAACTTGGCCGCCGTATCCGCATCCACTTCGGGCGCCAAAGCCAGACGCATTGAACTTAACTTTCCGTGCCGACTACCGAATAACTTCTGAGCCACTCGCAGATTGATGAACGCCTTTGGAGTCGTCTTATGTTCTTCCCAATACTCATCGTCGCGGTCGGTGATGCGATCCATGTCCATCTTGAATGGCTGTTCCCAGTCAGAGATCGCATCTGCGTCGGTGATACCCGGAACATGCGGAGTGAACCCCGGATCGGCGGCGACTGAATCGCCAAGCTTCACAATGCCGGCAACCTTGAAGACGGCATCCGTTTCTTTCAGCCCACCGTCTTCGCCTTCTCCTTCGGTTCCGACCAGGAAATAGCGAACCCGCACTTCGGTACCGACTTCAGCCTGAATGTCTTCCGCCAGCCACTCGTTAATCAAAATCTCGTTGTCTTTGAGCTCCGTAACTTCATCGCCTTTGAACTCGAAGGGTCCAAACGGAGCACTCTTCGGTAGATCCATCCCGGCAATCACCGAATAGCTGGAATAATTCTGTCCAGCTTTTTGATTCCCACCTCTGTCATCTCGCGCGTTGGCGATCGAATTGGCCAGGTACACAAGGACTTCAGAAAACTGTCCGCTTGTCTGTGGCTTCACTATCCCAGGCAAGTCGTTAAACACTCGCCGAAGACCTCCGCGCGGTGCTGCTTTTTCCAGTTGCTTCCGAAGATCTTCCGCCGCATCAACGACAGACTGATCCAGAACCATCGTGTCGCTCTCAAACGAAAGATACCCGCGTTCAGAATCCGGACGGACCCGCAACGCCAGGTCTGCGGGCCTCATGAACGCCTGAAACGTGTCGTTCGAAGCCGATAGAAGCTGCGTTACCTGCAGGTCAGTGGGCGACTCTACAGACTCAAACACCCCCGGCTTCATCGCGGCAAACACCGCATTGATCCGCGCGGGCGATCCCACCGGGTTCCGCCTGGACGCTCTGACCTCATCCAGTCCAACCTGTTCCTGCAGGAACGTCAGATCGACGTAGACCGTCATCGGTAACTGTTGGCCGGGTCGCAAATCCAACCGGCTGGCTCCATCAGTATCTTTCAGAACCGCGGAAACCGTCGCTGCCACTTCCTGAGCCACCTCGTCGCGTTCGCCCAACAACGTTTCACGCGGAACGCTTGCGGGAATCTCAACCCACAGACTGATGTCATCACCAACCTCCACGCCAAGATCAGCCGCCACCCGCGCGCCGAGTACCACTTCGCGTTCAGCCGGTTGTCTGGTGTCACCATGATCCAGCAGCTCCCACAGTTGTTCGTTAAGCCCAACAACGTTCGCGTTGGTCACACGACGTGTCGTCTCGCCGGATTTCGATTCAACACTCCCGTTGACCCAGATGGCCGGAACGAATTTATGGCCACCGCCCGACACGCGATGGTGCTGCTTCTGAAGATCGGTTGCCAGTTGCTGTCGAAAGAACCGCGGACTGTGCAGCGCAAAATCAATTCTGCCGAGCCGCTTCAATGTCATGTCTCGCAAACTGTCGCGAACCGAATCGCCAACAATCAATGCGCCGCCAATGACAGCGGTTCCAACAATCACCCCCAGTACCAGTGCGAGATTGGTTCGCCAGTAGTGAGTTAAACTGCGAAGGATTAGCCTGAACGAACTCATCATGTGCCCTATCAGGCGGTTGCCGTTTGAGTATCTTCGACCAGCTTGCCGCTGCGCAGTTTCAGTTCACGCGGGAACGTCCCGGCCAATTCTCTGGAGTGCGTTACACACACCAACATCGCGCCTTGTTCGCTGGCGATCTCCAGCAACAGCTTGCCAATGACGCCGGCTGTTTCCGGATCCAGGTTACCGGTTGGTTCGTCAGCCAGAACCAAAGCCGGCTGGTTAATTAACGCTCGGCAAACAGCAACACGCTGGCGTTCGCCACCGGACAACTTCGCAGGCCGGTGATTCAGACGTTCGGACAAACCGACGCGTTCAAGAAGTTCTTTGGCTCTGGCAACATGATCGTCCGCGCCGGTTCCGACCAACATCGGCAGGACGACATTCTCCAACACAGAAAGCTGTGGGAGCAGATGGTGGTCCTGAAAAATGAATCCGACCGATTCAGATCGGAACCAGGAAAGGTCTTTCGCGTCCAGGGCGAATGGATCGCGATCCAAAATGCTGACCGAACCCGACGTCGGTGTGTCCAGCGTTCCCAATATGTACAACAGCGTGCTCTTGCCAGAACCAGACGGTCCCGTGACGGCAATCGCATCGCCGCGTTCCATCTGCAGATTGACGCCCGTCAAAATCTGTAGCGGGTCTCCGACGCCATCAAACGTCTTGCACAGGTCGGTTACGACCAACTTTCCAGGAGGTACGGCCATGCTTGGTCCACAGGTTGAGTAGTTTGCGTCGGTCTTTAGATTCGGTTCGCACTGACGAGAACGCTGAGCGTATCAGATTTGTTTTCCAATCGCGGCCAGATCAACTTTTGCGCCGCAGTCGGGCAACTGAAAGCTGAGGGTCTACGAATCGCCTGCGTATTCCTGAATTGCATCAAACAACTCAGGAATTTCAATCGAACGCAGTTTCTCGCCGGGACTGACGACACACGACACGGTCTTCATGTCGCCGATTGCCAGGCGAGTATCGTCACGCCAGAACTCGCACGAGTACGTAAGCGACTTCACGCCGCGGCGAACCACTGTGAGCCGCATCTCGACAAGATCGTCGTAGTAGGCCGGCGATTCGAACCGACACTTCGCCATCACTCGCGGCCAGCCAAACGTTCCACCATTCTCGTTATGGGTCACGATGCTTAGATTCAGAGAACGAAAGTAATCGTGTTCAGCCTGTTCCATCCACTTATAGAACGTAGAGAAGTGAACGATGCCCGCCATGTCGGTATCGCAAAATTCGACACGACGTGTCGTTGAAAACTTGCCTGGTTGGTTGTCAGTAGTCATCCGTATTCCTGAGTGGCGTCGCCGCGTCTGTTTGGGGCAGCCACTCATGGCTGCCGTTCGCAACGTAGACCATAGTCATGGTTTAGCCGATAGCCAGTGCTGAGGCTCCTCTATTCCGTGCGTCCCGCACGATGGGGGACACGGGCAGAATTTCACACAGTTCACGCAGGTTAACCTTCGGCGAAACACCCAGCACCAAAGTTCTCTGATTCAAGCCCCAAGTGTATGTGATCCGCAGGCGAATCCGATTCTTCGAGTGGACAATCAGCACGCTCGCGACCACATCCGAAGATTTGAACTCGGTCACGGACGCCTCTTCAAGCATCACTATAGAATCGGCTCTGATCCAGACTTGGGGTGGAATAAGGAGGTGGACCGCGAGTTGAAGAGACCCCACAAATGGCGTCAGCACAGCCGAAAGCAAACCAAGAAGTATGATTTTCGCTGGCAAGGCTGGCATTCCAACGGCATACCACAGAACTAACGCAACCACCGTGGACAGCAAGTAGATTCTGGCCAACGAACCGACATTGAGGATTTCCCTCGCCTGAGACCACAGCCCAGGCGCGAAGCTCCAGTGTGGTTGATACCAATGAACCTGTCGTTTGCGGCGCCGCTTCAGAAAGGTGCGAATCCCCATGAGACCTCCGTGCGATGGTAACGCTCGTCGGCGACATTCGGATCAGCGGCAGGCTATTGATTCTTCATCGGAAAGAACTTCTCAATAGTCGCGTCACTCGGCTTTGGAGTGACCAGCGAGACCAGGATCATTGCGATCGTAGACGCCGCAATCATGCCTGCCACTGGCATTAATTTGATCTCGCCAATCTGCAACGCGTACGCCGGGTTCCTCGCAAACCCGGAATCGGCGAAGAAGTACAGCCAGCTTCCGGCTGCAGCGACAACGCACGCATAGGCTCCCAGCTTGGTCAGCCGCTTCCAGTACAGTGACGCCACGATCAACGGAACCAGGCTACTGAACCCGCTGAAGCACCACACACCCAACGTAAACACACGCCGCGGTTCGAACAGGCTAAACGCATACGTCACAACCACAATGGCAACGATAAACAATCGCGCCATCACCAATTGCTGTCGGTCGGTCACATTTTCTTTCCCGCGATAGTGCACCGCGATGTCTTCGGTAAACATGGTCCCGATGCACAGGAACTGACTGTCCAGCGACGACATGATGGCCGCCAAAATTCCAGCCGTCAAAAATCCGGCCAACACAGGAGTCGCCAGCATATTGACGATTGACGGCAGAACCGCGTTCGCCGGGAAGTGCGGCGCGAATAAGCCTCGCCCTGTTTCCAGATTCACCGCCGATGTCGCCCATGCGCCCACCAGAACACACGGCACCCACACGATCATGATGAACAGTGGATGGCACACGACCGAAAGTTTAAAGCTGCCTGCGCTTTTGGCAGTCAGCCAGTGTTGGAACAAGTGCGGGAACATGCCCACCGATAGTGGAACCAGGAAGTAAGACATGAACAGCCATTTGTCTGTTCCATGCGGAGCGTTCGGAGCCCACTTGGTGGCTCGATAAACACCGGCCGCTTTCTTCAACGACCAGTTCTTCCCAAGACTTTTATCGTTGGGATCGATCCATTTCTTCGGGTGGCCAATCTTGTCTTTAAACTGTTCTCGCGAAGCCCGTCCATCAATGCCCGGCAGACGCGGAAACTTCATCAGCGCGTGATGATCAATCAGACTGTCGGCCCAACCGTCCGGTCGTGTTTCGGGAAGAGCCCGATCGTCCTGAAGAACTCGCGCGTCGTTTTTCTGAGCAACAGTCAGTTCAGACACATTGTTTGTCTTCGCATAGTTGGCTTCGGCTTTGGCTTCCCAGGCAGCATACGCGGCTTCGTACTTCTGCTGATCCTTCGCAGTCACATCACGAATGAACTTCGATGAGTTCGTTTCGGCCACGCGCTTACTGGCCACCTGTAGTGCCTCACCCAGCGTCTTCGCTTCCGGTTCGCCCAACTTATTGGCGACCACAAAGAACGTCACAACGCCCAGAATCATAAACACGATTGTCTGAAACGTGTTGGCCCACGCGGTTCCCCGCATGCCGCCGAAGAACACATAAATCAAAACCACGCCACAGATCACCAACGACGCCAGCCACGGCGGAACACCATAGTCGTAACCGGCAAACGCCGTATCAAACGCTCCTTCCGTCACCGCGCTAATGACGAGGCCCGACGACATCACGCCGATCAGCAAATACGGAATGACCAGGCCCACAAGAATCGGAAACAACAGCAGCCCAATCTTGTCGCTCTCAAGACGATCGCGGAAAAACTGAATCTGAGTTCGATAGCCGTGCTTCTTGCCCAGCGACCACACCTTCACGCCCAGTAGAAAGAAACACAGCGAGTGAACAATACCGCTGGACGACGCCAGCTTCCCATAAACGCCAATGCCTTCCTTAAACGATTCGCCCGTCGAACCAACCAGCGCGAACGCGGTCATTGTGGTTCCAAAAATGGACATCAGCAGCAGAACCGGACCAATGGAATGACTGGCCAGCATGTAGTCGCCGCTGGTCCCTTTGAACAAACGGCTGGAGAACAAACCCAGGCACAGCAATAGCGCCAGATAACCACAGATGATGTAAAGCTGTATCATGACTGAGCCCCCGCGCTCTCGCCGGGACTGTCATCCAGTTCGGCAGGCCAGGCGAACTTCACGGCGAGGAACCACGTCACGGCAGCTGCAACAGACAGCCCCGCATGGTACGCCAGCCCAATCGGGAGGAACCCAAATATCAGCGTATCGTCGGTCCAGAACCAAACGTCCTGGTGCAAAATAAACAGCAGGGCCACCAGACCCCAGACGACCTTCTTCATGGATGCAGATCTCAGAATTGTGATCGCCAACAACGGCAATCGGCGGTGGTAGTGACTTGGTTCTAACGTCGAACCAGCCAAAGCCGGTTCCATGATCGGCACAGACCGACCCGCCGAGTATACCCCACCCACCCGCGCGCTGTGAGTCCTCGGACCCAGATTACGTGATGCCCGGTTCTCGCTGTTCCCAGCCTCAACCGGATACCGACGTAAAGAAACGCATCACTCAGCGATCTTCAAACAAACCATCTTGCGTTCGTCACGGAAGAACAGGCGACCATTGGAAATCGCCGGAGCCTGCCGGTACTTGCCGAGGTACTTCTTCCGTCCGAGTTCTTTGAACCCGTCTGGTGTTGCGTTCACAACAACAAGTTCGCCCTTCATCGTTGTGATCCACAGCTTGCCGTCGGCCAAAGTCAGGTTCCCTTTACCGAACCGTCGTTCCTGCCAGACTCGCTTGCCGGTCTTCGCTTCGATGCAGGTCAGGTGCGTCACTTGCCCCGCGCTGCCGACGTTGTCCATGCCGTAGATGTGGTCGCCGACTCGTATGGGAGTCTGCCATTCGGCTCGCAGCACACTCTTGCTCCCAAACGACTTCCACACTTCGCTGACCCCATTGGCACTCGCCTTCAGCAGAACCGAACCATGGTTCTCACCAGATGAGATGAGAATGTGGTCGTCGAAGACAAGGGGCGTGGCCACATTGCATTCGTAGTCAGTCTTGTACGGATAGTCCCAAATTCGTTTGCCGCTGTTGGGGTCGTAACCCGCGGCTGAACCGGCTGTGAACGCGACGATTTGCTCTTTGCCCAGGATCTTCGCCTTGATCGCTGACGAGTACCCCGCTTTGTCGGTTCCTTCGCTCCACTTAATCTTGCCCGTCTTCTGATCGCACGCCACCAAAGTCGCGCCGGGAACACCTGCTGTCACAATCACCAGATCTTTGTGAATCAATGGTGAAGAAGACATGCCGTACTCGGCACCAGGCCCGCCGGATTCCCGCAACACATTTGTCTTCCACGCCAGATTGCCGGACGACAATTCGACCGCCGCCAGAACACCGTCACCCGCAAACGCGAACACGTGTTTGCCATGAACCGTCGGCGTCGCGCGGGGGCCGTTGCCCATCTGGTTTTTGTAGTCCCTTGAAATTGCCGTTCGCCACGCGGGTTTGCCGGTGTTCACATCGAACGCAGCCACAGCCTGCTCGTCGCCATTTTGCGTCATAGTGATCGCCAGGTCTCCGACGACGACGATCCCCGCAAGCCCTCCGACGCAGTCGATCCGCCAAAGTTCCTCTGGTCCATCCGCGGGCCACTGCGACAGCAGGCCGGTTTCGGCAGATTCTCCCGTTCGCTTTGGACCAAGAAACTGGGGCCAGTCATCGGCATTTGCAGGCGCCGGCGCGGACAGGACGATGGCGATCAGTAGAACCAGGAAGCGCATTTGTGACTCCGGGGCGGGTGTGGGTGCCGAATCGTACATAATTCGGGGATTACTTCGTAAGCGATATGCGGTTCGCCGCGTCAAACGGCGAATGACTCTGGCCCGCCTGTTGATTGCGGGTACCATGATCGGATTGACAGCTTCAACACGGAGTTCCGGATGAAAATCTCTGCACTTGCGTGCGTGGCCCTTGTAGTTGGTTGCGCTGAATCGAACATTGTCGCCATGGCTGAGGCCGATCCGACAGAACCGGTGGCGACTGCCGAAGGCCGAGTCGAAACCGGGCAGGTCAACTGGCTCCGCAATCTGGATGAAGCAAAACAGCTTTCTGCCAAAGTAGACAAACCGATTCTGGTCTTGTTCCAGGAAATCCCTGGTTGAAGCACTTGCCAAACTTTCGGCCGTGAGCCGATGTCGCACCCGCTTCTGGTTGAAGCAATCGAAACTTCGTTCGTACCCCTGTTGATCCACAACAACAAGTCGGGCTACGACGCTCAAATCCTCAAACAGTTCAACGAACCATCCTGGAACAACCCGGTCGTTCGCTACCTCGACAGTAACGGCAAAGACGTTATCGCTCGTCGAGACGGAGTCTGGACAACCGGCGGGACTGCCGAGCGCATGGTCATGGCGCTGAAGGCTGCCAGGAAGAAGGTTCCAAACTACCTCGTCCTCGCCGCGCTTGAGAACGCACAAGGGGCCGAGTACGCCACGTTTGCGATGCACTGCTACTGGGAAGGCGAAGTGAAACTCGGCGGTATCGCTGGAGTTCGAGAAACTTCTGCTGGTTGGATTGGTGGCAAAGAAGTCGTCAATGTTGCGTTCAACCCGAAGGTCGTGAGCTACGAGAAGTTGCTCAAGACGGCTCAAAGCATGCAATGTGCATCCACCGTCTTCGCACACAATTCGAAGCAAACAGCGACTGCGAAGAAACTGGTTCGAGACGTTGTCGATCTTCCGTCAGCCAGCCGACAACGACCGGTTCGGTACACCGAACAGAAATACCATTTGCGTCGCACGGCACTGAAGTACCTGCCGCTAACTCCGATTCAACTCGCCAAAGTGAATTCGGCAGTTTACGCTCGAAAAGACTATCGACAGTACCTCAGCCCGCGTCAGATTGAACTCGATAAGCAGATCAATGCTGCTCTGAGAGCAGACTCGAAGAAGCTTCAGGGCCTTGCGGCTCCTGACGCTGCCAAGGATTTGCCAGCCTATAGCAAGAAGCTGATGGCACGTCTAAAATAGGGCATGTATTGGCCCCTGATTCTTCCGGCTCAGATTACCGCAGCCATCGTCCTGCTGCTTGCCACGATTCTTTACATCGTGGCAAGCCGGAAGAAGTGGAAGTGGCAGAGACTGGTCATCGGAGCGGTGGCGTTGGTGGTCTCTGCCGTTCCAATATTCATGGTGACGATGTCCATCGCCGACCGGTTTCGGTTCGGCGAGTTTTCGTACGCGAAGTTTGACGATATCAACGACTCTCGCGTCGAACGGTACATGCCCGAGGCCGCCACAGACATCACCGTGTTCACTCGATCAAACGGCTACCGGGGGAAGTTCTCCATTGGCCGTGAGGATCTTGAGACATGGCACAGCCAGTTCTGGGAAGAACATGGCGCCGGGAAGAAGCCCGACGGTCAGGCATCTTTCGCGAAGAACGCGTTCGGTCAATGCTTTGGCAAGAGCGGCTGGGTGCCTCCGGACGACCTCGTCGAATTCGCCAGCCCCGCGGCCGGCAACGGAGCGTACTACGTCATCTGGCATAGCGACTCGGAAGGCACGGGCTACATCACCGGCTGCTACTGGTAGCGTTCCACTCAGCCGCCGCGCTCGCAAACCGATGGTTGAATCGTTCGTAGTACCGGCTTTAGCCGGAAGCCCGCGCCTCAATTCCGCCTGAAGGCGGCACTACGAACTCCGCCCTACCGATGCGACAAGGTTTGGACGGCTTTCGAAACCTGCCGTGTGTCTATTGGTTCCGCCCCTCGACATGGTCACAATAGCTGTGGCTCGTTCAGAGCGATGATGGTTCTCAGAGACACATCCGGAGATTGCACAATGAATTCAAGAGTACTACCCACACTACTGGTCATCCTTAGCTGCGCTTGCATGGTTGGCATGGCTCAGGAACCCGACGCCAAAGCAAAGGCGGGCAAGAAGGGAAACAAGAAAGGTCAGGCCGGCAGGAAAGGTGGCTGGGTCTCCATGTTTAACGGCAAGACCCTGGCTGGGTGGACTCAGAAGAATGGCTGGGCAACCTATGTGGTTCAACCTGCTGACGGTGACAAGCCAGCCGCGATTATTGGCACGACAGCCGAAGGGAGTCCCAATTCGTTCCTGTGTACTGTCCGACGATACGGCGACTTCGAACTGGAATTCGAAGTCAAGGTCTCCAACGAATTGAACTCAGGCGTGCAGATTCGTTCGAACACAAAACAAGGACCGGGCAAGACGATCTATAACACCGGGCGCGTGAATGGGCCTCAGGTCGAAATCGAAGCCAGTGGTGAAAACGGAGCCGAAGCGGGATACATCTATGGTGAAGCCGCCGGCGGCTGGATGACCGCGAAAGAGGACTTGATTCCACACAAGCATTTCAAGGACGGTCAGTGGAACAAGTATCGCATTGTGACCAGCGGTCCGAATATCAAAGTTTGGATCAACGACCAAATGGTGTCGGACCTGACTGACGAAGAGAAGTTCAAGACGCATCCGAAAGGCTTCATTGGTTTGCAGGTTCACGGCATCGGCAAGAACCCCGGACCTTACACGGCCGCGTGGCGGAACCTACGCATTCGCGAACCGAAAGGGGCGCGAGGCAAAGGCAAAGCCGGCAAAAACGCTGCAGCTGCGAAGTAGTTTCTGTCAGCTGGGTTTTCTGCCCGGAGACATTGGTTAAAACCTGACACACGTTCCGGAGTGATCATGGCGGATCCTTTTCTTCAGGCAGCAATTGAAGAAGCTCGCAAAGGCCTGGCCGCGGGCGGCATTCCCATCGGTTCGGTTCTCGTCTTGAACGATGAGATTATCGGCCGCGGTCACAATCAGCGCGTGCAGAAGGGCAGTTCAATACTGCACGCCGAAATGGACTGCCTTGAGA
>CAZAIB010000121.1:0-19637 GCA_964485095.1 uncultured Planctomycetaceae bacterium
AAATAGCCACGAAAGCGTTCAATTTGCTGTGAAAGTTCAACCATCTCGCTCACTCTGTGCACCAAGCCTACAGACTAAGCGTCGTTCTACCCGATGCCGAGCGCGCCAATTGGGATTTTTTCTGAACCGCCAACGAATAGTCCATCCAGGATGGACCAGACACAAAAAAGGGCATCCGAAGATGCCCTTGAACTCACGTCTGAACTATCAAACCGAACTATTCAGTCCGACTGGTGACTTCCAGCAGGTGGAACCCAAACTGAGTCTTAACCGGACCTTGGACTGTTCCGACCGGTGCACTGAAGACGACCGCGTCGAATTCGGGAACCATCGCTCCGGGACCAAACTCGCCCAGACCACCGCCGCTCTTACCGGATGGGCAGCTGGAGTGTTCTTTGGCCAGGTCGGCAAAGTCGGCTCCGCCTTCAATCTGAGTCTTCAGGTCCTGACAGGTTTCTTCAGATGAAACAAGAATGTGTCGCGCTGATGCAGTTGGCATTGCTAAGTATCTTTCAAGTAATCGCCGCTGGCCGAATTGGTTCTGGCCGGTGACGGAATAATGTTGAGTGTAGAAGTCGTGTGGAACGGTTCGAACGAATCAGATTAGGCAAGAGCTTTAACAGCGGCCTGAATGCCCTCGCTATCGACGCCCTGGTAGCCCATTTGCTGCCACAGTCCGCCGGAGCCTTCTTTGTTGGTTCCGATGTTGTTGTACGAACCCTTGAAGCCACGCTTCAGCAGTTCGGTTCCCATCTTAGAACCAAGTCCGGTGGTCACGTTGAATGATTCAGCGACCAGAACCATCGGCGATGCCGCCAGCTTGGCCATCACGTCTTCGTCGTAGACGTTAAGCGTCGATTTGCAGATCAAACCAACATCAACACCGGCGGCCTTCAGCTTGATAACCGCATCGGCTGCCCGGTACAGGGTCTCACCGAATGAAACGATGTAGCCGGCTGTTCCTTCTCGGATGATGTCATCCTTGCCGGACACAAACTTGTATCCATCACCGTAAAACAGCTTGCCGTCCTCGCCCAGAATGTCCGGAACCGCCGAACGTGTTGAGAACATGAACCGCAGACCCTCGTCGTTGTAGATGCTGTTTAAGCAGGCTTTGAACTGATGCTGGTCGGCAGGGAAATACAATCGCGTCGTGTCAGAACCGTCTTCCGGCAACCCGTTGGCAGCGAACATGTTGTTCAGGCCGAAGTGACACGTGTTGTCGGCCATGTCGTCACAACCAGCGTGCGAAAAGTGAGCCAACACGTTGGCCTGATTCAGCCGCGCCATCGTGATTTCTGAAACCACCATTTCCAGGAAGGCTGAGAACGTCGCGAAGATGCCCTGCTTGCCTTTCTCAAACCCAAACCCGGCCGCGGCTGAGTAATTACCGCGTTCCATAATGCCGCCGCGGACAAACACTTCCGGGTGCTCTTTGCGAACGTGGTTCAGGCCGCAGGAACCTTCAAGGTCGCAGTCGAATACGCGAACCGAAGCGATGCGGTCAGCCTCCGACATGCCGTCCAGAATCTCATTAATGAACCGACCAAACAGGTCACGGTTCTTACCCTTCGAACTCCCGTCAGAACCTTCGTAACTTGGTCCACCGGGCCCCTTTTCGACACCGCCAAGGTAATCGACCGCAGCCGACTGACCGCGACTTGTCAGGTAGTGAGTCGCCTTCTCCACACTAATGACGTCGTGACCTTTGGCATCGCCTTCGAGGCCTTCAATGCCGACGCACATCTTGCGTTTGTTAATCAACGCTACCGGGCCGTCAGTCGTGACAGCCTTGCAGATGCGAGCGTAAAGATCGTCCAGGTCTTCACCGTCGCCGACATCACAGCTCAAGCCGTGACCTGTCAGCGTTGAAGTAACGTCGAAACCTTTCAGGTAGTCCGATGGGTGACCAGCAATGGTGACGTCGTTGTCATCGACCAACAGTTTGACGTTCAAGCCTTCCGCGACGCACAGCCGAGCCGCCTCAGCATCGTTGCCCTCCATCTGCGATCCGTCAGACCCCAGCATGAACACAACTTTATTTGGGTTCGCCATCGCGACGCCGTTAACGAACGGCCACATGTGCCCCAGCCGACCAGACGAGAACTTCACTCCTGGAGTGAATCCGCGTTCCGGGTGACCCGGCAAGTGCGAAAGGTATTCGCGATAGTGCAACAGCTTCTCGACGGGCATGTCGCCGTCGATGGCTGCCAGTAAATACTGCGTGGCGACACGGTGACCGGCTTCGTCGAAGAACACGGGCAGGATGTCTGGAGTTCCCCCCTTCTTCGCGTTCTCAATCAACGCGTGCATGATGCAAACTTCAGGAACCGTGTCGTACGGTCCACCGCTGTGACCGCCCAGGCCCTTGGCATCAGCAATGGCGGTAAAGAACACAATCGCATCGCGACACAGATCGATATTGCTCTGCAAAGCCGTCCGTTGTTCGTCGGTAAGCTTCGGGTTGGAAGGGTCGAGGCTAATTCGTTGGAAGGAACCAAGATCGATCGGGAAGTCGGCAGTTGCAGTCATTTCGTTCTGTCTATCGTCGTTTGTGTTGCCAATCAGGAGCATCCACCGCAAAATGCGATGGACAAATGAGCGCAAAGTCCCCGCATCGCTCCAGTAGCGGGCTGGTCATTATGGCGTGCAACGAGGCAGATTTCCATGACACGGCCTCCGAGGCCGTTCCAAGTCCGTCCATTCGGTGCGTCTCAAATGTCTTGTTCTGGTTCGATCATCTAGCGTGAGCCTTCCGGGAACAGGACCAGAACAAACCCACAAGACTTAGGGAACGCGGCAATTCGGATGGACGACCTAACGTCAAGCTACTCACCAAGCGCTCCACCTTCGGGCTGGATAGAAATAGAGATCGATCCAAAGTCCTGTCACTTTTGTGGGCAGGCTCTAAGCCTCGCAGAACAACAAACTCGTGCCGAAGATTCCGGCCACTTCCCGACATGTCACGATTGCGACAGCGATCCGGCACCGGTTGAGACAGACTTCATGCGGCAATTACTGGCTGTGCGCGGGGTCGTAACTTGTGTCCTGGTCGTCTCATTTCTCGGTGCACTATTGGTCGTCGCCTTCAGTGCCTTTAATCGATAGTTACAAGGAACAGAGTGCAACATGATTTCCGCATACATGAACAACCACCGCCTCGACACGATCATCCGTGAGCACGCGGGCAAGCTGCATGAAGACAAACTTGGCTATTGGAAGTTCGAATACCGCGAACACGTCCTGATGGTCATCACCGACGAAACGCACAACCGCATGCGAATCATCACACCAGTCGCAGAGGTCGATGATCTGAACGACGAAATCTGGCTGCTGTGCATGAGTGCCAACTTCGACCGCGCCCTGGATGCTCGGTACGCAGTTTCCGGCGACCTCCTCTGGAGCGCGTTCATCCATCCGCTTAAACAACTCGACGACGAACAGGTCATCGACGCGATGGATCAGGTCGCGACACTCGCCGCCAACTTCGGTACAACATTCAGCAGCGGCAACCTGGCGTTCGGCGGGTAGCTCTGGACTCTCGGCAGAATCGCTTAGCAAAAATCTGGCAGAAAATGCACAACTTGATGATCCAAATTGCAGGCTGGGCGGTTACCAGGACGTGAACGATTCAATCTTGTTCTTCAACACGGACGACACCACCGGTGAAGTCCATTGGAACCGTCAGGCTCCGTTCGCATCCGTCGTTCGAATTTGGAACCGCCAACCGGTCGCGGTTCCCACCGAAGGAACTCACTTTGGCTTCGTGACTCGTGGACCGACAGAACTATCGTGTCTGGCTGGTCGGTTCACTTTGGATTCCGGGATGTACTTTCGTGTCCCGGGCGAGTGCCAGCTCACCGGCGGAACCGGAATTTTGTCAACACGATGTGACGATACAGGGCTGTTCTGTTTGGGCGGTCCGATCGAACACACCGGCCGACTCCGCTACATCGATGGCTGCTCAGATACACTGCTAATCAGCCCCGTCGTCTGCGGTGACCCGTGCCTCAACCTGTTGTATATCCCAGCGCACACCAGGCAAACGGCTCACGTTCATCCAACGCTCCGCGCGGGAGTGATCGTGACCGGAACGGGTCAGTGCTGCACACCGAATGGTTCAACCGAACTGTATCCCGGGTTGGCTTTTGTCATTCCCGCCGACCGAGAACACAGCTTCCACACGTCTGATGACAGCTTGCTGGTCGTTGCCTGGCACCCTGATAGCGACACAGGGCCAACCCACGACGATCACCCGATGGTCAATCGCACCATTGTCGACGGCGTTCCAGCTTCGCAGATAAGCGAGATTCGCACGTGAAGTGTCCCGAGTGCTTAGGAAATCATCGTTACAGAAATGGGATGCAATGCTCATGCGGCTACCGGTTCGCACTCGACCCAAAGAAGGACAAGTACACTGACAACAAGATCGTGGTCGCCGCTCGGAAAGCGAGCCTGGACGGTGAACGCTACTTCACAATACGGCAGATGGCGACCACCGTTCTGGCCATGCGTGGGTCGGCGAGTAGCTCCATCATTTGGGGCATTGTTTTCGGCATCGCAGCAGCAATCGTCGCTGGATTGGGGATCTGGTTTTTCGCCATCGTCTTAGGATTACTATCGCTAAGCCAATTGTTTTACGGCTTCATCGGCATCCATCGATTCGACTACGAACAGTTCAGCGAGGCGCTCAATAAGTATCTCTCCAAAAAAAAGACACCGCCACGGCTGCTGCGGAACGACAGGCCTTTGGCGAAACCGCCACCGGAATTCGACGATAGTGATCTGTACGACTATGGCGTAGAGGGTATTCTCATCACCGCGCGACCGCTGCTGGTGGACATGTTGGTTCTGAACCAGTTTCACACGACACAAAAAGTCGTTGTCATCGACGAGTCCGGGTACCCTGAATATTTGGTACCGCACGTGAACCAAATCCTGAACGCACAACCAAACCTGCGTGTCTTCGCCCTGCATGACGCAACGGAGTCAGGGGCAGCGATGGTTCGTGAACTCCAATCCTCCAAAGTGTTCAACCTTGAGAACCGAGAGATCGTCGATCTTGGCATCGGCAAACGTGACCTTCCGCAACTTCGGCGGCTGAAGCGATTCGCTCGCCAGGCCGGTGGAGTCGCCATCGATCACATTCGATTTGAAAAACTGACCACTGCGTTAGGTGCCGCAATGACAGCGGACACCGCTGAACGCCTTGTCGAACATCTTAGCGTTGCCGATTCTGAAGCATCGTTACTCAGCTTCGGGTAGTCTCTTGCCGCACGTGCTAACGAATGGAGAACATGGTGCAAAAAACCTCTTCCCTCACAATCATCGCGATTGCAATCGCGATCGCAGGCTGTGGTGCCCAAAAGAAAAACTCTGACTTCGAACCAATCCGGCAGTTGGTTTGCCAAAGCAAATTCGCTGAGGCGATTCCAAAGCTGGAGGCCTACCGAGGAAAACACGAATCCCGCGCGGGACTGTTTCTGGGTAAGGCCTATCTTGGGCTGGGACAAAACGACAAGGCTCGCGCCGCTTTCGAGAAGACTGTTCGTCAGTTCCCGGACACGCTTGAGGCGCACAAGTGCCAGTACAAGCTGGCAATCCTGACGTTTCTGGAGGGAGATCAGCAGGCTGCTCGGGTTCAGTTCTCAAAAATCTCAGATGGCCCGCTGACTGGCGAAGCCGCGGCGTTTCTAAGGTTTCTCAAATAGATGCCGCTGTTCGGAATGTCAGGATCACCGGATGAGTTGATCCTTAGCGGAATGCAAGCCAGTCTCGCACATCGAGGCGAGACCAAACGAACCGGCTCAGTCGGCGGCGAGTTCATCGAACGCTCCGGAGGCATCGCGCTTAGCTGGAGTGGTTCGCTCCGTCGCCCACCCGCCTCGCTCATCGAAGCGTACAACCAAAACGGGATCGACTTCGCGAAGGAACTGGATGGTGAGTTCATCATTGCAATCCGCGATGGTCAAACCCTGCATCTGATCCGAGACCACGCCGGCGCGCGATCAGTGTATTATGGAGCCATCAATCACGATTGGTTCATCGGGGCAGAACCCAAAGCCATCTGGAGCCTCCCCGGTTTCGAACGAACCATCCGCCCCGGCGCGATAGCTCAGTATTTTGCGTACAGCTTTGTGCCAGGTTCTCCGACCATGCTGAAGAACCTTTGGGACGTCCCACCCGGTCATTGCGTCTCTCTGACAAGCGGCGAACCGGCCCGACTGCACCGGTACTTCGCACCAGGTCTTACTCCGACTGCTGAGCCTGTTCCAATGACGGAATGGCCTTCGCGCTTTCGCAGGCTGCTTGAGGAAGAAGTGGCCAGCCGCCTGGAGAACACCGATCAGCCAACCGTCTTTCTGTCTGGTGGCCTGGACTCCAGCATTGTCACCGCCGAAGTTGTGAAGCAGAGTTCACAACGGGTTAAGACGTTCTCCATTCACTTCGGAAAAAAGTATCCGAACGAACTCGACTTCGCCCGAGAAGTCGCGACCCGGTTCAATACGGATCACGAAGAAGTGGAAATCACCCCCAAAGACGCCGTTCGGCGACTGCGTGAAATGGTCTGGCGTCTGGACGAACCAATCGGAGACCCCATCACGGCTCCGAACCTCGAACTTGCCGCGCACGCATCGCACCAGGGCATTCGCGAAGTCTTCAACGGAGAAGGTGGCGATCCACTGTTTGGCGGACCAAAAAACCTACCAATGCTAATGAGCCACTGGTACGGCGGTGTCCAGCGCGGTCCGAAGTTTCGCGAGCAGCGATACATCGAATCGTATCGACGTGGGTTCGAAGAACTCCCTCACCTGCTCACGCCAGCTGCGATGGCCGAATGCGACTTCGATCGGGACTTGTATGCTCCGCTTACTCCATTCTTTGAAGCCGACGGACCATTCCTTCACAAGCTGCTGGCAATCAACACGCAACTTAAAGGCGGGCACCTAATCCTTCCCAAGGTGGAACGCATGCTGGCCGTTTCGGGGCTCACACCACTTTCGCCAATGTTCACGCGGCGTATGATTGCACTCAGCCTGGCCTCACCACCGACCGCCAAACTTCAGGGTGGCGTGGAGAAGTGGCTGCTGAAGGAAGCTTACCGAGACGAACTGCCGGCTAGCGTGATTGAACGCCCGAAGAGCGGCATGCGCGTGCCCGTCCATTTCTGGTTCAAAGGACCGCTTAAGCGTTTCGCCCGCAACCTGCTGGATCCGAAAAAGCTCCGAACCGCTGGCATCTTCAATCCTGATCGAGTCAAACAGTGGATCGCCTATGACATCGAAAAGCCGCACGGACGCTACGGACTACGCCTGTGGATGCTGCTGACGTTCGAACTCTGGCGACGCATCGTCGTGGAGGATGAACCGGTTTGAACGCGCGTTCCAACCGCCGGCACCAGCTCCGAAAATCACTACTCAGTCAGCAAAACGTCCACCAACTGGTTCACTTCAACCAGCGTGTTGCTGAGTTCTGATTCCAGTGCATCGATGTCTCGGCCGAACTTCAGGTGACGAGCAAGGAATGCGAAGTCGGGGGAGTTGCTGGCAGGAACCGTCAAGTCCCTGGCGTTTCCGCGCACCATTCTTAGCGCGTCGATAAGCAGTCTGAGAAACCGATGCGCTGACTGGAGACGCAGGTGGTCCTGTTTCTTGACGATGCCGAGCTCGCCGAGTGTATCGATGGCGAGTCGTGTGTTCGTCGTTCTTAAGGCGCGGTGTTCGTGGGCGTGGCGAATTTGCAGTGCCTGGACCAGGTACTCGCAATCCACCAATCCACCTGAACTTAACTTCGCGTTGATACTGCCTGGCGAAACCAGCTGACGGATCTGCTTTTCCCGCATCGCTCGCATGGCAAACTTGTCGAACCAATCGCTCTCGAACACGATCGCATCGCGAACACCAACCACGCGTCCCCCAAAGTTCTCATCGCCCGCGATCGGGCGTAGCTTCACCAACGCCTGCCGTTCGAACGGCCACGCTGCTCCTTCGGCAGCGAAATAGCTTTCAAAGACTGACAACTCCACCGCAGTGCTACCCGCCTGGCCGTAGGGCCGCAGGCGCATGTCGATTTCAAAAATTCCATCCTGCCTGGCTTCAATCGCATCCGTGAACTTTGCCACCAGCTTTTCAAAGTAGCTGGCATTGGGAATCGACTTCGGCCCGGATGTCTTTCCAGGCCCGTCGTAGATGAACATCAACTCGATATCGGACGCATAGCCGAGTTCCCGTCCGCCACATTTTCCCAAAGCACAAACAGTCATCGCACATGGCGAACCGTCTGCCAGCAAAGGTTCGCCGTATTTGTTCCGGAGTTCGGACAAACAAAACTCAACCGCGGCGGCGACTGTCACGTCGGCCACGTCTGTTAGTTCGCCGGAAAACTGCGTGAAACTGTTGCAGTGGTCGAGAATGTGCCGCATGTCCACACGAAACATCTCACGGTCTTTGAACGCATTCAGTGCCGCCCGATGGCTGTCGGCGTCTGCGCAATCGGCTAAGAGTTGTTGCAGTTCTTCGGACAGTTCGACCCTGGTGCGCGGATCGCGCAGGCGTTCGACGTCGCGAACGACGGGGAAGAGGTTCTCGTGTTGGAGTCGCAGGAAATCCATCCACAGAAAGTTGCTCACACCCAGCAAACGAGCCAACGCGTCCAGCACGTCCGTGCGTTGTAAAGACGAAAGCTCCTCGACCCAGTCTTCCCGTTTGAAAAACTCTTCCAGGAACTCTCGAAACTGCCGTAACGCTCGGCGCGGAGCGGACGACTGCGGCAGCAGATGCGTGAAATGTTTGATTAACACAATCGCCGCGCGAAGCTGTTGGATGCCGCGATCGTCGGTGATGCGTTGACCGTCGCCAGTCGTAATATGCAACGTGTCGAACACTCGACCGTGCTGCGTCTTGAGGTGGACCTGTTCGATATTCACGCCACTTAAAGTCAGCGCGTTGGTGAGTTCGTACAGGAACCCGATGGAGTCAGCGGATTCGATGTGCAGAACCGTGAAGTCGTCGCTGCTGTCGTTGTCCACTGCAATATCAACGGCCAGCATCCCGTCCGGCGCGGAGCGGGACGTCTCTGACATCGTCTGACTGACTTGCCGCAACACCGCGGTCGCTACTTCTTCGGCCTCACCCGCATACTGCCGCCGCATCACGTCGGACAACCGCTGCCGATATGCCGTGAACACCTCCTCCGGCGGGCCGTCCGCCAGACACCTGACCACAAACGTATCCACAAACCGCCGCGCGCGGCCGGGCGTGGATTCATGCTTAATGCCGGTGAAGACATGGCCGTCCATCACGTCAATACCGCAAGCCAACATCAAACCGCTAATCACTGACAGGCAGCCAGGATGATCGCGGCCAATAACCGACACCCGCCAGCGCGGTTCGTTATCCATCGGTTCCAGTGATTCGACGGTCACAGCAACCGGTTCTTCCGCGGAAAGCTGTTCTAACAATCGGACGTGTTCGTCAATCTGCTGTTCGGAGAACACCTCTGTATACGACTGACTCATCTTGCGCCGATGGGCACCCACGGACTTCGCGGAGTCACTGATTAGCTGACCCGCTTCGCCTCCATCTCGAACGTACTTATTGAAAATCTGCCGCACTTGAATGGAACACTGTTCGTAGTGTTCTCGCAGTTGATCAGCATTCAGAAAGCCCAGACGCCTGGCCAACCAGCCCAGTTTGCGATTGGATTCGGGCAACGAGTGTGTCTGTTGAGAATGCATGAGCTGCAGGGAGTGTTCGATGGTTCGCAGCAGACCGTAAGCGTCGGACAGAATCCGGTACTCGTCAGCGTGCAGAAACCCAAAGTCGGCCAGGCGAACCAAACCGTCCAGCGTATTGGCCGAACGCACATCCTTAACCAGTCCGCCATTGACCAATTGCAAATACTGCGTCGTGAATTCGATGTCTCGAATGGAACCACGCCCCGACTTCACGTCGCCCCAGTGAGAACCGGTTCGCGCCAACTGTTCTTCAATCCGCAGTTTCGAAGCCAGCACATCCGCGCGAACGTCGGCTGGTTCGGACGTAAACACAATCGGCAACACCTGCTCAATGAACTGCTGACCAACAGCAACGTCACCCGCGATCACACGTGCTTTGAGCAGTGCCTGCTTTTCCCAGAGTTCTCCCTGGTCGGTCAGGTATCCGACATGCGATTCGACGCTATTGACGAGTGCTCCGGACTGGCCCCACGGACGCAGACGCATATCAACGCGGTAGAGGAACCCGTGCGGCGACGTTTGCGTAAGCGCCACGATGAGCTGCTGTCCCAGTTGCCAGAATTGCTGCGGGTCGCCAGGCGTGACAAAGACCAAATCAATGTCAGAACTGTAGTTGAGTTCCTGGCCGCCAAGTTTTCCCATCGCGATAACAGCGAACCCCGCCGTATCGATTCCAGACTGCGCGGCGACTTGATTGAGTGCGTTTTGAACCACCGCGTCGGCCAGCAGTGACAACTGCCGCGTGACAGATCTCAAGTCCATCAGGCCGAACGCATCGCAGGCTCCGATGCGCAAAAGTTCCCACCGCTGAAAACGACGCAGTGCGTCCAGGGGTTCCATGATTCCGGACGCGATGGTGGCTTCGGCTTCGGCCAGGAAGTCGTGTCGCGTCTTAATGTCTGCGATACGACTGTGGAGCGTCAGTTCGCGCAGATACTTTGGGTTCTGAATCAGAATTTCGGTCAGAAACTGGCTGCCGACAAACAGCCGAACCAGCATCTCAATCCCGCGCAGGTTTTCCGACAGGTAGCTCAGCAGTTCGACTGGATCGTCAACCGACAGCACGAAGCGTTCGAAGTTAACCAGCGAAACATCCGGCGCGGGCGCATCGCGGAGAACCGACATGAGCATCGGCAGGCACGCGCGGAAATACTCACACTGCTGGCCCTGCCCGGAGAGCAACCGAATCCGCTCCATCGCGGCGTCGGCGTGTTCAAAACCAATCTCAGCCAATAGTTCGCGCTGTTGCCCGCTGTCACTGGCCTCCAGCAAACTATCGAATGGGGTGGGCATAGAAGGCGGAAGGGGGAAGGAGGGAGGTTGAAGCTCTGAGTTCCTGACACGGAGACTCGCCAGCACTGCAAACGTAACTATACTCTGTGGCTCACCTCCAACACCAAGCGAAACGATGTCTGACAACTTCAAAGATCTGCTGGAAACTTTCGACAACCCACACCCGGGCCGCGATTACGTCATTGAGACGATCTGCCCCGAGTTCACCGCGGTTTGCCCAAAGACCGGGCAGCCCGACTACGGGACCATCACGATTACTTACATCGCTGATGTGAAGTGCTTCGAGTTGAAATCGTTGAAGATGTACCTGCAGCAATACCGCAATCACGGTGCGTTCCATGAGGATGTGACGAACCTCATTTTGAACGACCTTGTTGCCGCCACTTCGCCGCGTTGGATGCGGATCGACGGCCGGTTCAACCCTCGCGGCGGGATCCGAACCAACGTCACGGTAGAACACAAAGACACCGGATTCAGCGGGCGTATCCCGGGTTAGCGTCTTAGCGCTACCCGCGGCCAAAGTCATGCGGCAAGAAGCTGGCACTCTTTCCGGCACTCATCACTGAACCTCGGGACTCACGTCCCACTGCACAAACCGGCACACAATTGTGGGTTTGGGTACGCTTCGCCCGGACAAAAACCACGGATCGCTACATCCAAACGGAACCTCCGGGCTGTCCGCGGGTTCCTTGAGAAGTGGCGAGGTTCCGTCTACCGGACCAAGTTTAGTAATCTACGCCTGAGTTTCACCCAACAGCTTTCTAAGGAGTTCTTATGTTCCGGAAATCGATTCCGGCAGCTTTGCTGCTGGCCATCGCGGTCAGTGTCACCATCGCCGAAGACTGGACCCGTTTTCGGGGCCCGAATGGTTCTGCCGTCAGTGAGTCAGCAGTTCCTACTGAATTCAATGCTGACAAGAATTTGAAGTGGAAGAAGACACTTCCCGGTCGCGGCGTTTCCAGCCCGATCGTCGTCGGCGACAAGTTGTTCATCACATCGTACTCAGGCTACGGTGTTCCTGATGCAGGCGACGCCAAGCTGGAGGATCTCGAACGACACCTGCAGTGCTTCAACAAGAAGACAGGCGAAGAGCTTTGGAAGAAGACAATTCCTGCCGCAATGCCCGAAGACCCATACTCGGGTGCGGGTGTACCGGCTCACGGTTACGCCAGCCATACTCCAGTGAGTGACGGTACGCACATATTTTGCTTCTTCGGCAAGACAGGTGTGATGGCGTTTGATTTGGATGGTAAACAGTTGTGGCACGAAAACGTCGGCAAAGAATCCGGCCGCAATCGCTGGGGTTCAGCAGCCAGCCCAATCGAACACGGTGACGTGGTCATCATTAACGCGTCTGACGAATCCGAAGCACTGATCGCTTTGGACAAAAAGACCGGCAAAGAAAAATGGCGGGCTGAAGCTTCCGGCATTGCAGACGTCTGGGGCACACCGGTTCTCATGGAATCAGCAACGGGCCCGGAAGTCATCATCGCTGTACCCAACGAAATCTGGGGACTCGACGCCGTAACTGGCAAGTTCAAATGGTTCGCCCCAGGACCACAGGACCGATCAACTTCTCACAGCCTGATTCCTGGGGAAGGCACAGTCATCTCCTTCGGTGGCCGCGGCGGCAAAGGCATGTCCGTGAAAGTTGGTGGCAAAGACGACGTGAACTCAAAGGACCGCGGCGAGGAAGCGATCGTTTGGGAATCCAACGCATCTGGTCGCTTCGCTTCACCTGTGAAGTACAAAGACCTTATCTTTCACATCTCAAGCAACGTAATTGTTGCTTTCAACGCCGAAACCGGTGAGAAAGTCAACCAGGCCCGAATCCCTGGCGCTTCTGCAGCACGTGGTGGCGGTGGCGGTCGTGGCGGCGGACGTCCGGGTGGCGGCGAAGGCGGACGCGGTGGTCGTGGCCCGGGTGGAGAAGGACGCGGTGGCCGTGATGGCGGTGACCAGGAAGAACTCATCCCAACCAGCCTGCAGCAGGAACGCGGAGGCCGAGGCGGATTCGGCGGCGGACAACGTGGTGGCCAGCGCGGCGGTCGTGGTGGCTTCGGCGGCGGCAGCCGATTCGGCAACATAGACTACGCGTCACCAGTTGTGGCTGGTGGTAAGCTGTACGTCACACTTGCCAAGGGTCAGATTCACGTGTTCAACGCTGACAAAGACCTGGAACTCGTCAAGAGCAACGACCTGAGTGCCGATACAGCCGGTTTCGCTGCATCACCTGCAATCAGCGACGGGCACTTGTACATCCGATCGCATTCGACTTTGTACTGCTTCGGTGAGTAATCACTGACCGGCGAAGTCGGACGTAAGACCAAAGGCACGAGCAGTAATGCTCGTGCCTTTTTCCATGCGCCGACGTAGTGGACGAGGCAACGAGTCCCCGAACCGAGGAGAGCAAACGGGGACTCGTCGCCTCGTCCACTACGACCATAGTCACTGCATCCCGACAGCCACCTGCCCCTTCCGAATCGAATCCTTCTTCAACCGTAAAGTGCTCATCGGCTCGTCGAAAAACGATCAAGGCTCGGACAGCTAACGCCGGATTAACCAACTACGGGGTACGCACAACCGCAAGGCTTTGCAGAAACGCCGACACGCGCGCTTGATCAATCTCGCTGCGTCTGTCGGCCTGCAAACACGCCGCACCGCGAATGCCCACGATGTCTGGTTCGATATCCATAATCGCCGAACCGTGTTCCACTCGCAGCTGACCCGCGATGGCGAACTCCAAACCAGCGGCCTGACTCCGCCGTTTAAGCTCAACAAGTTCCGTGATGCTTAGTGAATCGAACAAGCTAGAACCCGCACGCTTCTTAAACGTGTCAACCAGAACCACGCGGCAGCCCGTCGCGATTGCCGCATCCACAACAGCATCGGGAACCGGCGATTCAGCCGCTGCATGATCCGCATACATCACGGCCACCCAATCGACCGCCCCACGGCACCGCGTTTCAGCGCTTTCACGAACGTCCAACCAACGGCGTTGCCAGTCATCGAAACGGTTTAGTCCCGCCAGGCCCAGCTTCAAATACGAAACTGGTGCAGGGATGGTTCCACAATCCTGGAACTCGTTCACTTCACCAAGCGCGACACTCATCCGGCAGTCGGGTGAAACACAACCAGCAATCTCAGCAATCGTTGCCGCGTCTGCCATTCCCAACGCGCCGTTGTTGGGTTCCTTCACATCCACAATCGCGCAACCTGAACCCAGCAAAGCTCTCGCTTCAACCGCATTGCGCACACTGACAAGTAATCGAGGAACCGGCATACTGCGCGAGTTTAACGGGGCCGAGTCAGAACGAAAGGCTGAGTGATTGCGGTAGCATCCAAGCGTGCTTCGTGAAAACGTACGCTTCAGGCCCCTTGCCACCCGTGAGTGAGTTACCGACTATTCAATCTTTGATGCACAGTTGCTGTAACGAATCCGTTGGCTTCCAAAGAAGCCATCTATGCAGAGTATGGGGTAGCCGCAATGAAGTGGGTTTGGCTCATGTCGTCGATTTTGTGTGAGGTGCTCGGCACGATCTGCTTGAAGCAGGCATCGTCTGAGCAAGCCTCCGGCTGGTTTTCAGTCGGCGTTTGGGTCTTCTACCTTGCGTGTTTCGGATTCCTGGGCGAGGCGATGAAGCACTTCCCCGTAAGCACGGTCTATGCCACATGGTCCGGCGTAGGAGTCGCTCTGCTAGCCATCGTCGGAGTGATATTCTTTGGCGACAAGCTAAACGCAATGAAGCTCGTATCTCTGGCGCTTGTCATTGCGGGCGTAGTTGGTCTGAATCTGAGCGGCATGACTCACTAAATCGCGAACCGCGCGGTTCACTCCGCCATGCTGACTGCTGTGAGGGCCGGACTAAGCTGCCACCCGTCGGCGTTCAACCGGTACGCATTCTGACGGCAGATCGACCAGGTCATGAATGCTTCCATAAACCGGCTGCGCTTCGAAGTGAGCGTCAGCGGGTTGGATGTGCATCCGAATCTGACTGGTGGGACCCAGCATCGTTGAGATGATCCGACCATCCACGCACGAGTTGGCTTCGACCGTCAGTCGGAACCGCTTCAGGATCATGACCAGCGCGGTCTTGAGTTCCATAATCGCCAGCGGCGCGCCGATACACATCCGCGGACCGGCTCCGAATGGAAGATACTCGTACGGCGACGGTGAGATCGTTTTCCATCTGTCTGGCAGGAACTGGTTCGGCTTTCGATACAGGTCCGGACGATGGTGTGTGATGAACTGACTAAAGATCACAGACGAACCACGCGACAAGTGGAATGGCCCCAACTGGGTGGGAACATCAACCAGCCGTTGCGAATAGCCCGACGCGGGCAGCAACCGCATGCTTTCTTTGAGAACACGGTCCAGCACAGGCAGGTTTGGGATGTCAGACTGTTCAGGAATCAGACCATCAACGTGCTCGTCAAGTTCCGCGAATAGCTCAGCCATGATCTCTGGATGCTGAGCGAGAAGAAACAGCGTCCACGAGAAAGTATGCGCAGTCGTGAGGTGCGCCGCGCCAAACAGGAGAGTAATATGCCCGGTCAGTTTTTCGCTGACCATTGGATCGTGTTCAGCCGCCTTGATTAACAGTGACAGCACATCGCCCGGCGGCCGGTTCGCTTCACGCCGCAGCGAGATCATTTCTTTGACGTCGCGTTCTAGATCTTCCGCCATCTCCAGCAGTTCGTCGTATCGATCAAGAAACGTGCTGTCCGCCACCAACGCGCCCATGCCGGTTTCGTGGTTCATATGAACCCACTTCTCAATCATCGAACCAATGCGCACTGCGAATTCTGGTTCGTCCACCCCGAACAACAAAGCGCTGGTTAGCCGCAGCATGAACTTTGTCATGTCTGCATTGACGTCGCGTGTATCACCCGGTTCCCATTCTTCCAGCATCCGGCCCGTAAGGTCAGTGATGATACTGTGGTACGTCGGGAGGACCATTTTCTGGAACGGCCCGGCAATCATCCGGCGATGCTGCTTGTGTTCGTCTTTGTTCATGCTGAGCAACCCGGAGGTCACTCGGCGTTGGGCCGATCGGCGGCCACCACGAACTGTGAAGAAGCGAGAGTGGTACGTCTTGCTGTCTGAAAGAACCTGCTTGTTGTACTCAGGACTGAATACGAAAAAGAGCCGTTGTTCGCCGTCTTCAAGACACGCGATGTCGCCATGTTTCTGATGTAGGCGTCGCATACACGCGACGGGATCCTCTGGGAATTTGAGTAAGTCACCTGAGGAGACGGGCAGGTTCAACATCGAGAGTCCATTCAAAATCACCGACGCGTCCTGCATCGGCACATACTGCCGCTGAATACCACCAACTCGACAGTTGAGTCAACGGGAATCCTGGTTCTTCTGAATCCATCTGGTCAGCGGTGGGTTTTTCCTTCAAATCCAGCGCCGTTCGCCAGCCACCTCTCCCCTTTTTAGGGGAGAGGTCGGGCTGTAAGCCCGGGAGAGGGGACCGCGCAAGTTCGAGTAATCAAAGCGGAAGCGAGCGATCCTTCAGTATCCCAGTAAACCCTCTCCCGCGGCTGAGACCGCGACCTCTCCCGCAAACGGGAGAGGTGACAGGGGTGTGAATGTCGAATGTCGAACAAGGAATTTCGAAGTTTGAAGTTCTGTGCTGGCGGGGACTTTTGCTTCATCATCTGACGTTCGGTGCTTCGATTCGTGGCCGCTGCCGTGGTTGTAACTTGGAGATTCCTTGTTGGATATTGGATATTCGTAAACCCTCTCCCGCGGCTGAGACCGCGACCTCTCCCACAGGCGGGAGAGGTGACAGGCGTGTGGCTGGCCCACGCAGAACGGTTCAGTTCGACAACACAATTGATGTAGGATTGCCCGCTTCAGACACAGCCACCTACCACAGAGCCCGACCATGGCCGACGAGAACCAGCTCGCCCCTAACACGTTCTTCATCGAAGTCTCCGGCGCCGGGATCCCTGAGGTCGATGGCCTGTTCGTTCCATCAACGGCTCCGCCGACTGAATCGGAGTCGGGAACCATCTCCAGCCCCGGCTACTGGAACGGCCGAATGGCGTGGGACCGGGCCGACGGGAAGTCCGAACGCAGCCCGGCTCTTTCCTATTCCAACAGCTACAAATCCTGGCGAATCTGCCGACTGGACGGACATCTGGCGTACGACTTTACGTGCGATGACCAAATGCCGCCGACTGAAGGAGAATGGCACGTCTACAAGAAAGGCGTCGCTCCCGCGCCCAAAGTTGTGCTGCACCACTACGACCCGCGACAACCCTGCCCCACTCCAAACGTCGTGTTTGTTCTGGGTGGCCCGGGCGCAGGAAAAGGAACCATGTGCGAACTGGCTGAGTTCCAACTTGGCTGGACTCACCTGTCAACCGGCGACCTGCTTCGCGCCGAACGCGAAACCGGAGGGGCAGCGGCCGAGACAATCGAAAAGTGTCTCGCGGCGGGCGAACTGGTTCCCAATGAAATCCTGATGGCGCTGATTACCAACAAGATGGAAACCGTTACGCGAACAACGGGACGGAACAATTTCCTGCTGGATGGGTTCCCGCGTTCGCTCACGAATCTGGAAGGCTGGTACGAAGCCTTTGGCCGCAACGCAGAACTGCCAAAGATGCTGTACTTCGAATGCCCCTACGACGTGCTCGAAAAGCGAATCCTTGGCCGAGCAAAGTACACGGGTCGCAGCGACGACAATGTCGAAAGCATCAAGCTGCGGTTCGACACGTTCAAAGCAGAGACACTGCCGATCGTGGACTTGTTCAAAGGCAAGAACAAGTGCGCTGAGATCGACACCAGTCAGGATCGTCAGGCCGTCTACGACGTCGTGGTCAGCAACTTGTCTGAGTACACCGACACCGAAGCCGCCGCCAAACCGCTTTCAGAGCGAGCCGAAATGCTACTCGGCCTGAGACCGTTTCCGAAGAAGAAAGCGTAGCGGCACTACACGGCGCCTTACCGGAACTGCATCGCCTCTTTCAGCAAACCGCTCTACGACGCCTTCTTGCGGGCGTGTGGGTGAGCTTTCTCGTAGGTCTCTCGTAGCCGACGAGTACTAACGTGGGTGTAGATTTGGGTCGTCGTCAGGCTCTTGTGCCCCAGCAATTCCTGGACGGTTCGCAGGTCGGCTCCACCGTCCAACAAGTGCGTCGCAAAACTGTGACGCAGTGTGTGCGGTGAGGTCGCCGAATCCAGGCCGGCGGTTGCCAGGTGCTTCTCCAACATGCGACCAATACTGCGCGTGGTGAGACGCTTGCCGAACCGGTTCAGAAACATAGCGAACTCGTCATCCCCGGCGTCGTCGGCCGGCTTGCGGACGTCCATCCAATTCAGCAGCGCTTTCGACGCGTAGCTGCCGACGGGAGCGATGCGTTCTTTCCGTCCCTTACCCAGCACGCGCAGGATTCCGGAGTCCTGATCCCAATCGGTGACATTCAAACCAACCAACTCAGCAACTCGGAGTCCGGCTGAGTACATCGTTTCCAGGATGGCTCGATCACGCAGACCGGCGGCGCTGTTGGCGGGTGGGGCTTCCAACAACAGACCCACTTGTTCTGACGTCAGGAAGTGCGGCAGTTTGCGGCCGGCTCGCGGTGTTCTCAAAGCCTGCGCCGGGTTCGTTTCGCAGATCTTCTCGCGGCAACAGTAGCGGAAGAAGCTTCTCAGACACGCAATCCGGCGGGCGACGGTGCTGCGGGCGTAGCCGCAATCGTGCAGAAACGCGAGATACTCACGCAGCACGCCGACGCTAATTTCGCCGGGCGGCGTGACACCACCTTTGTGCTCGCCAAGGAACTCGACCAGCGCGGACATGTCGTCGGCGTAGGACTTGATCGTGAGTTCGCTGGAGTTGCGTTCGATCTTGAGGTATCGAAGGAACCCGTCTATCGCGGCGTGCATGCGAACAATCCCTGCTGCGGTGTCAGTTCGCTACCACTCAAGATCGAAGTCCATGTCCAACTCTGGCAGCCGGTTGGTCGAGAGCGACAAACCGGTGAGGTTGGGGACTTCTACTTCAATGTCTTCACAGTCGCCGTCTTCTCGCATCTGTCGCACGCGTTGGCTAAGCACCGCCGCGTCGTACCACGAGAAGTTCAGTTCTTCGTCCGCAGCCGATTCGCCAATCTGCCTTAGCAGTTCGTCGTAGCTGGATTCGTCAAACAGGAAGACGTACCGCTGACTTTCTTTGACGAGTGCCAGAACGTTCACAGCGCGAGCCATCGATGTCTCCGGAGAAAAAGGCGTGGGGGCCAGTTTTCCTCATCGACACGAACCCGGCGCGACTTCGTGAATCCGGTGCGCACCCGCGCAGCTTAACTTCGCGCGCGAAGGGATTGAGTGATGAAGGGCGGTCGTTGCGGAAGTTGCCGCTTCATTCAATGGCGCTGACTGAGCACACTGGTTCTGGTCAGTGCGGGACCGGCCTCGGAGAGGCCGGCGACTTTTACGTCAGTGAGATGCCCAACGAACCCAGAACGGCGTAGCCAACAAAGATCATGTAGAGCGAACAAAGGAAGAACGCTTTAGTCCGGGTCAGCTGTTTGCGGTGCCACATCACGGCCAAGGTGATGATGGTGAAGACCACCAACAGAATTCTAAGAC
>CAZAIB010000122.1:0-19380 GCA_964485095.1 uncultured Planctomycetaceae bacterium
TCAATAAGTTGTCCGGTCCGAACATGGGCGTGTTGATTATCACGCACCACGAACGACTGCTTGAGTTCAACCCGCCACAGTACACACACGTCATGCTTGCTGGCCGAATCGTAGAGACAGGCGACAAATCGCTTGCCGCCGATCTGCACGAAAACGGTTACGCAGGCGTTCGAGAACGCCACCCGGAAGCTGCTGCTGAGGAAGCTCCGGAAGAAGCGGTTGCTGGCTAACGCTGGTTCCGACAGTACGGACATGAAGGTCAGGCTGTGCCTGGCGGACTATCAACGGATCAACATTTTCAGGCTGAGCCTGATTTACAGGGAACGAAGAAATGTCTACAGACGTCAAAGAAGATCCGGATATTGGCGACTACCAGTACGGGTTCCACTACCCCGAAGACGACTACGCATTTAAGAGCCGCAAAGGCCTGGATGCGGATATGGTTCGTCAGATTTCGGACATGAAAAAAGAACCCGGCTGGATGACAGACTTCCGTCTGCGTTCGCTGGAGATCTTTGATTCACGTCCGATGCCAAACTGGGGCGCTGATCTTTCGGGCATCGACTTCCAGGACATTTTCTACTACGTGAAGGCGTCGGATAAGCAGGAACGATCGTGGGACGATGTTCCTGACGACATCCGCAAGACTTACGACCGTCTTGGGATTCCCGAAGCGGAAAAGAAGTTCCTGGCCGGCGTTAAAGCTCAGTACGAATCTGAAGTTGTCTACGGTAGCTTGCAGGAAGACCTCGCGAAGCAGGGCGTGTTGTTCACCGACACCGACTCAGCGCTTCGTGACCATCCTGAGATTTTCCGCGAGTACTTCGGAACCATCATTCCGCCGGAAGACAACAAGTTCGCCGCGTTGAACTCAGCAGTCTGGTCGGGCGGCTCGTTTATCTACGTCCCACCGGGCGTGAATATCGAGTTCCCTCTGCAGGCCTACTTCCGCATCAATACGGAGAACATGGGTCAGTTCGAACGCACGCTCATCATCGTCGATGAAGGCGCGAACATTCACTATGTCGAAGGCTGTACGGCTCCGACTTACAGCAGTGACAGTTTGCACTCGGCTGTCGTTGAGATTGTCGTAAAGAAGCGTGGCCGAGCCCGCTATACGACGATTCAAAACTGGTCCAACAACGTCTACAACCTCGTGACTAAGCGAGCGATGGCGTACGAGAACGCTGTTATGGAGTGGGTCGACGGTAACCTTGGCTCCAAGGTCACCATGAAGTACCCAGCCATCTACCTGATGGAACCTGGTGCCAGTGGTGAGACGCTGTCGATTGCGTTCGCCAACGATGGGCAGCATCAGGATGCTGGTGCGAAGATGGTTCATTGTGCTCCAAACACGAGCAGTAAGATTATCTCCAAGAGCATCAGCAAAGGCGGCGGTCGTTCAAGTTACCGCGGTCTGGTCAAAGTCGATAACGACGCCAGCAACTGTAAGTCGAACGTGCTGTGCGATGCATTGATTCTTGATCCGGACAGTCGTAGCGATACGTATCCGTACATCGAGGTCGACGAAGAGAACGTCGCGATCGAACACGAAGCCAGTGTCTCCAAGATTGCCGAAGAACAGCTCTTCTATCTGATGAGCCGCGGTATGACCGAAGACGAAGCATCGTCAATGATCGTAACCGGATTCATTGAGCCTCTGGTTAAAGAGCTTCCGATGGAATACGCGGTTGAAATGAACCGGCTAATCGAACTGCAAATGGAAGGCTCGGTTGGGTAGTCGAATGATGGTAAAGGGACTCGCAATTCAACTCCTTCGAGAGTTTCCGGAGTGGTTCCTGATTGAAGACTTCATCAACCAGCTTCGCGAAGAAGCCGCGAAGTTGGGGGTTCTTACGACCAGTGGCACATCAGCGTTGAGTCAGATGGAGTAGTTATGACAACGAAAGAGTCGATTCTGGAGTTGGTTCGAAAGCTGCCTGACGACGTCACCTGGGATGACGTCCTTTACCAACTCTTCGTTCAACGAAAGATCGAAGAAGGCATCCGTCAGCATGAAGCCGGCGAAACATTGACTCACGAAGAGGTCAAGTCACGGCTCGCACGATGGCTCGCGTAGTATGGAACGAGGCAACTGCTGAAGACCTGGAGTGTATCTGCGAATCAATCGAAGAACGGGCTTCTTTAGAGACTGCGATAAGAGTCGCTCGGAATATCTATGAAGTTGCGGAAGGCCTGGCAGAGTTCGCCGAGGCCGGCAGCATCGTTCCGGATTGGGACCGCCTCGACATCCGGGAAAGACTCGTTGACAACTACAGGATTATCTACCAAGTCGAACAAGACTCAGTTCGTCTCCTGACAATTATTCATGCCGCAAGGCAACTTCCAGCCGAACCACCACAATGACAACAGCATCACCAGTATCAATTCCCGGTTTCGACACCGAAACGTTCGAAGCGTTCCTCTCCTCCCGCAATGAAGCGGATTGGGTCAAAGACGCCCGTCGCGCGGCGTATGAGATCTTTGAAGAGAAGTACGCCACCGAACTCGATCCCGAAGAGTGGAAGCGGGTCGATTTGCGAACGTTCCGGCCAGCGAAGTACAGCATCAAGTCGGATGGTTCCGACGCGACTTTCGAAACGTTGATGCAGGATCGGGCTGAGTTCGCCGGGAACATCACGCACGTTGATGGTGTCTGCACGGGCAGCAAAGTTGATCAGTCCTTCACTGATCAAGGTGTTCTGTTCGGGGATCTCAATGTTCTGCTGGAAGAACACCGCGAGTTGCTGGAACCGATCCTGATGAAGAAGGCGGTTCAGGTTGATACTGATCGCTTTTCTGCGTGGCATGCGGCGTTCAGAACTGGTGGAACGCTGCTTTACGTTCCGCGAAACGTTGAACTCAAGCAACCACTGCACAGCCTGATCGCGTTGGCGTCAGATGGAGCCGCAGACCTTAGTCACACCTTGGTAGTCCTCGAAGATGGTGCCTCTGCCACGCTGTTGGAAGAGACTGTTTCGGCTTCACCCGAGCTCAAGGGTCTGCACATTGGCGCGGTCGAATTGTTGGTTGGACAGGGTGCTCGTCTGCGGTATGTCCAACTTCAAAACTGGAACCAGAAGACGTACCACATTGCTCACCAGGCTGGTCGAGTCGCCAAAGACGGTTCGCTGCAGTGGACAGTCGGCGGCATCGGATCGAAGTTGGCTCACTTGCACCAGGACGTGCACCTGGACGGTCGTGGTGCTCACGGCCAGGTCAACGGTGTCACATTCGCGACGGAACGCCAGACGATTTCCTACTACACACAGCAGACACATCACGCTCCCGACACGACCAGCGACTTGCTTTACAAGGAAGTCCTTCGGGATCAGTCCAAGGTTGTTTGGCGTGGCATGATCAAAGTCGACAAGATCGCGCAGCAGACGGACGGCTATCAAAAGTCGGATGCCATGATGCTAAGCGCTGATGCCCGCTGCGATGCGATCCCGGGCCTCGAAATCGAAGCCGACGATGTACGTTGTACTCACGGTGCGACGACCGGTCGTGTTGACGAAGAACAAATCTTCTACGCCATGGCGCGTGGGATGACGAAGTTCGAAGCGATGCACATGATCGTGGAAGGTTTCTTCCATCAGGTCTACGACCGTATTCCTGTCGAGATCGTTCGCGAGACGCTTAGCCAGGCGGTTGAACGCAAGCTTGGTATCGAACGTCTTACCGACGTGTAGAGTAGGGTCCGCCCTGCGGATCGACCATTTCCCCTCTGCCTTTGTCCGCGCCGCGGACCCGACTGTTGGAACCTGCCATGTCTGCTATGGAACAAGTCGCAACGCTTGCTGAACTCAAAGACGCCGGTCAGATGATTGTCGAAATCGACGATTACCCCGCGCTGCTGGCTTTGATTGATGGCAAAGTTTACGCGGTCGAAGACACATGCTCGCACGACCAACAACCTCTTGGCGACGCCAAAGTTGAGGGAAACGAAATTACCTGCCCCCGTCATGGTGCTCGGTTCGACGTGACCACAGGTGAGGCGCTGTGCATGCCGGCGACGGGAGCCATTCGGACTTTCGATGTCGAAGTGCGTGGTGATGATATTTACGCCGGTCCCAAAGGTTCGAACTCAACAGGTTCGGATAGCAAGACCACCAAGGCCGCTTTACCGATCGCTGGACAGGTCCCGGCTTTGCCGGCCGTCGCGCAAGAAGTTGAACTCGGCGCGGTGTTGAATCAGGAAACCAGTGACACTGAGTTGATTGATGCGTTGAAGCAGGTGATCGACCCTGAGTTGATGATCAACATTGTTGATCTTGGTCTGGTCTACAACGTTGAGCAGCAGGACGACTCGAAGGTCGCCGTAGACATGACTCTGACAAGTCCGGCTTGCCCCGCTGGCCCTCAGATCATCCAGCAGGCCAAGATGGCTCTTGAGCGACTGGACACTGTAGAAGAAGCTGAGATTAAGCTGACCATGACGCCGCCCTGGACTCCGGAGCGAATGACCGACGACGCGCGCGATCAGCTTGGAATTTTCTAGAGCCGGATGTGTTGTGCCTTTCCAGGCAAACTCAATCGTTGTCGCTTCAGTCTAAACGGGCCGTTCGCACTGTCGTGCGATTCGACTTCGTCGAACTCGGCAGGCACCCCATGAGTGCCGCCTGCTTGTTTGATTGCTACGCGCGGTCTTGTGCGAACGTAAAGCGTTTGCGTCCTTGACTGGAGCGTTCCAACGTTTCGCATTGATTGCATTCTGCCCCGCTGGAACCGTTTGCCAGTTGCTTTGCAACGATGATTCCCCAGATGCGGATTCGTCGTCGGCGCGGTTTGTGCGCACCAGGCGTCAACCCAAAACCGGATGAGTAGACAGAGTCCGTTGGCGTCAAGTCTTGTTGGGTAGACTTGTCGGAAGTCGCACGTTTGCCTCATTACACGCAGAACCGCGATTGCGTTTTTAATCTGGCTGGGTAAGGTAACGCTCTTGGGGTTGGCAGTGCTTTGTGTGACGTACTGAGTTGATGAGGGAAGTAATGCAAAACAGCGATCGTGTCTGTAGGAACCTGTTTCGGATGCCTTCTTTGAACGGCCTTCAGCGACGCTAAGTCGAAGCTCGTTTGCGGACAACCGCTGCCTACGCTCTCTCCTGTCATCCCCTCAGGGCCTTCCCCGTGCAAGAAACAACCATCGCGCCCCGTGCTGCTGCTGAACTAGTTCTCTCGCCGACTAACTGGCTTGATGAGACCAGCAAGCTGCGGACCTGCTGCGATTTGCGACTGTCCATTAGCCAGTTCACCACTCGTCGGTGGAACATGCGAGACGACCTGGTGCAGTTTGCCCGGCAAGGTGTCTGTGGCATCGGGTTGTGGCGATTGAAAGTGGAAGAGTGCGGTGAAGAGCAAGCTCTGGAGCTCCTTAAACAATCCGGCCTCCGCGCGACCAGCCTTTCGTTTGCTGGTGGCTTTGCCGGCGCGAATGGGATGAAGTTTAAGGAAGCTCTCAAAGATGCGGCTCGAAGTGTGAAGCTAGCTCGGCGTGCTGGTTCGGACGTACTGATTGTGACCAGTGGCGATCGGGGTTCTCATACCAGCAAGCATGCGGTTCGGAATACGCGTCACGCACTCCTGAAGCTTGGTGACTACGCTGCTCGTTTCGGCGTGCAAATTGCGCTCATGCCGTTGCGAAAAGCTGGTTCGAGGCATCTGTCGATGGTGCACACGTTGGACCAGGGCCTGGAAGTCCTCGGTCGGGTGAACCACCCGTTTGTGAAGCTGGCTTTCAATACCTTCCATCTTGGCGACACGCCAAAGTTGTTGGAACGCATTCCGGAAATCGCCCCACAAGTCGCGTCAGTTCACCTTAGTGACTACGTGCCAGGTGCGTCTCTTTACGAACAACGATGCCCGGGCGATGGCAAGGTACGGTTGCCGGAAATCGTGAGAGCCTTTGACCAGGCTGGCTATCGTGGTGCCTACGAATTGAATGTTTGGTCAGAACGCCTTTGGGTGTCAGATTACAACTCGCTGTTGGCCGGGTCTGTTCGTTATCTTCATGAACAAGTCCTGCAGCCCACCGTCTCTGATTCCTGATGTCACATGGAACCGGTTCAAGCGAACGTCGTTGATAACGAAGAACCTTTCGAGCCGTGCCCCACTCCACTTTCGTGGCAGGACGTTCTTCGCGAGTTCCGCGCACAGAGTGAATCGTGGACTGTCGATCTTGATGGCCGATCTGTTTCTGGCCGGTCGATTGGTGAAGGCCCGCCGCTTTATTTCCTGAACGGGCTTAGCGGGAACCTGGATCTTTACAGCCTGACCGTGTGGTTGCTGCGTGAGGATTACCGCTGCGTGCTGTTCGACTATCCCACCGGTTTGCGATCTGCATCCGATTTGCCAGCGCTGCTGTTTGCGATCGCCGACAAGTTCCAACACGAGACGTTTTCAGTGTTCTCGACTGGCGCCGGGTGCATGACGGCTTTTGCCGCGATGAAGCAGAGCAGCCGCATCAACAAGGCGATCGTGCAAGGTGGATTCGCCAACTGTCGGCTGTCGTTGACGGAACGCATCGCTTCGTCGTTGGGTGCGTGGTGTTCGGGGAAGCTTGGTTCTGTTCCCGGCGCGATTCGTATTCTGCGGCAGAATCACCGGCCGTGGTTCCCTCCATTTGACGAATCGCGGTGGTCGTTCGCGGAAGAGAACCTGGCGGGAACACCGATTGCGAGGTTGGCTGGCATGGCCGGTTTGCTGAAGAAGTTCGACTGCAGGGACTCGCTGGCGGATATCGCGCCACGGACGATGCTGGTTCGGTGTGAAGGAGATAGCCCGATTCAGGTTGAAGCTCAGGACAAGTTGGAACAGGCGATGCCGGATGTCCCTGTCCAGTGGCTGCACACTTGTGGCCGGTTGCCGTTCCTGACGCACCCGCATCGGTTGAAGCGAATCGTGTTGGACTTCCTTTCTGACGTCTCAGGCTCTTGAAGTTCTGGCAAAGTGCTGTTCATATTGCCGCTTCGCCGGCGAATACCCGGTTGGGAATAGAGAACGGACCTGCCGCATGACCATAGAACTCCCTGAACCCCTTGATGTGATTGCCGTCGGCGCGCATCCGGATGATGTGGAGATCGGCTGTGGTGGGACTCTGGCTTCTCTTGCGAAACAGGGCTATCGCGTTGGGATTGTCGATCTCACTGACGGTGAGCCCACTCCGCTGAGTCCCGGGCCCGAGGTCCGATTGGCGGAAGCAGCCGAGGCGGCGAAGATTCTGGGTGTCGCGGTTCGAGAGAACCTGGATTTCCCGAATCGGCGGCTTTTTGACGGATATGAAGTACGCGTCGCCCTGGCAAAAGTGTTTAGAAGGTACCGGCCAAAGCTGGTTCTGGGGATTGCGGGCAAGACACCGCTTGCGTCGCCCGACCATTGGCAAACTGTCCAGATTACCGACGCGGCAGTGTTCTACTCGCGGCTCACAAAGTGGGATGCGGAGTTTGACAACCTTCCCGTGCACCGTGTGACGAACCAAATGTGGTATCCGCTACGATTGAAGGGGCTGCCTGAACGATCTTCCGACCGCTTTGTCGTGGATATTTCGGATACAATCGCCCTAAAATTGGATTCGGTAAGGGCTTACAAAACTCAGTTCGGTCAACGAGAAGAACAAATTTTGAAACTTGTTGAGTCTCAAGCCGGTATGCTTGGGACGGCTTCGGGGTTTGAAGCGGGTGAGATGTTCTACACATTGAACCCGGTGGGGGTCATAGATCCAATCGCGGCTTTGTGTGGAAGCACGACCTAGCCCAAGGATCAGTTATCGCGCTCATGCGATTGAGGTAAGAGATGTTTTCAGTTCGAACCGGTTACGTCAGCATCACCGGTAACTTTAGAGACAACAACGAAGACTCGGGTCTGGTCGATTCACAGAATCGATTCTTCGTCGTTGCCGACGGTATGGGCGGTCAAAGCGCCGGCGAGAAAGCAAGCGCGCTGGCTGTGGAGTTGATTCCGCAGAAGCTTGATCAACTGATCGACTTCGAACAGGACGACGCCAATAAAGCGGCTGACGATATTGATACCGCAGTCACGCACGCGAACTCAGAAATCATGGCGCTGGGTGAAGTCGACCCCGAAGCGAAGAACATGGGAACGACCGTGGTGTTTCTGGTTCAGGCTGGCGGGCAGTTTCTGATCGGCGGTGTGGGCGATAGCCGGGTCTACCAGCTTCGCAACGGCGAACTGACGCAACTGACCCGTGACCATTCACTGACTCAGGCTTTGCTTGAAGCGGGAACCATCACGGAAGAGGAAGCGGAAAATCACCGTTACAAGAACGTGTTGTATCGCTATCTCGGAACCAAAGAAGGTGGCGGCGGCGCTGATGCCAAGCCAATTGTCCCCGAAGCCGGCGACCGGTATCTGCTGTGTTCTGACGGAGTGACAGACTGGGACAAGACAGTCAGTACCGGAGCTGAGGTGGATGCGGCAATCAAGAAGCTGATGCTGTCTTCGGACGATCCGCAGGTTGTTGCTCAAAGTCTGGTCGAAGCGGCTCAGGCGGGCGGTTCTCGCGACAACATCACCAGTCTCGTGGTTTTCGTGGACTGAAGAACCAGTGTTCGGGTTGCTCGTGGGACCGGACTCGGAGAGTCCGGCGACTATCAACTTCCGACCGGGTCACGACCGCGAATGGCTCCGAACCCGTGTCGTCCCTGGGTCACCATTCGTACGCGGCATCCCGGGCCACGCAGTCGTGGGAGCGCTTTCTGCCAGAGCGGTCGGTACCAAACCGCACTTTGATCCACGGTTGCCCAACGCCCTCATGTCGTGAAACGGCAACAGGTTAGTGCAATCAGCACACAGCAAACCCGGATTTGCCGTATCCACTCGCCGGCTCCATCTGCGTTCAGCTCCGCGCCTTCTGGCGTTCAGAGTTACGTATTCGGATGCACGTCCCCTGCTGTGTGTCTAGAATTTAGGTTGAGTTCACATCCGGGCCACCGGTTCCATCCATTGTCTTTTTTTGAGGAATCATGATGCAATCGAAACGCAACATGCGTTCTGCGTTCTATTTCGTATTGGCGGTCGGAGTCGCAGCGAGTTCTGCTTTTGGCCAGGCCAAGCTGCCTCCACACGCTGAGATCCTCAAGGGGTACGACAAAGTGCCGGTCGCTGAAGGCGCGCGGCCGATGTACACGCTGTATCACAAGAAGAACACCGGCGAGATGTACGCTGAACTGCCTTCCAACCTCTCAAAGAAGTACATGGTCGCACTGACACTCGCCGGCGGTGCTCGCTATGCAGGTCTGCAAAGCGGCGAACAGTACGTCTACTGGCGCAAGTACGGGAACCGACTCGCACTCATCAAACCACAGATCGCCATTCGCGCCAGCAAAGCGGAATCGAAGTCTTCGGTGAAGCGACTCTTCACTGACCAAATTCTGCTCGACACACGCATCGTGACAACTGGTCCTGGCGGCGGTCCTGTTATCGACCTCGATCAGGTTCTGCTGACGAATCTGCGAAAGTTTTTCGGGGCTGATGCGTTCTACTTCGACCTGAGCTTCACGCCGCACCCGACTTACACTCGAACCGGTTTGGTGACCGTCAAGAAGAAGAAGGCGTTCAAGCAAAACATTGAAGTCGCTTTCGAACTGCCGGACATCAGTGGGAACCTGAAGACTGTCCACTTCTCTATTAGCGAAGTGCCGGATTCAACGGGCTACAAACCTCGAAAGGCGGATCCGCGAATCGGTTACTTCACCACTGAGTACACCGACCTCAGTGCGTACGACGACTCAAAGAAAGACGTCCGCTATATCACGCGTTGGAACCTTGAAAAGGCTGACCCTTCACTGAAGCTCAGTCCGCCAAAAGAACCGATCATTTTCTATATCGAACACACAACACCGGTTCGTTACCGACGCTGGGTTGCCGACGGAGTTCTCTCCTGGAACAAAGCGTTCGAAAAGGTTGGCATCTTCAACGCCGTCGAAGTCCGCTACCAGGACGCCAAACTGGGCGCCGACCGCGGACACATGAACAAAGACCCTGAAGACGTTCAGTACAACTTTGTTCGCTGGCTGAACAACGACATCGGAACCGCCATCGGTCCATCACGCGTTCATCCGCTGACTGGGCAGATTCTGGACGCAGACATTATTCTGACTGACGGTTGGATTCGGAGCTTTGAGAAGGAGTTTACCGAATTGCTGCCACAGATCGCGATGGAAGGCTTCTCAACTGAGACCTACAACTGGCTGGCTCAGCATCCCAACTGGGACCCTCGTGTTCGACTTGCTGAACCAGCAAAGCGGATGCAGGTCGCTCGCCAGATTGCAAAAGACTTTGCTGTCTCACGCGAACGCAGCCTGACTGCTGACAAGGCGCTTACCAAACCATTCGGTGGCCTGTGCAACGCGGCGGATGGAATGGCCTTCGAAGTCGGCCTCATGCGAATGCATCTCGAAATGATGATGCAGGAAGAGGAGGACAAAAAGAAGAAGGACGACGACAAGAAGAATGAAAAGAAAGATGGCGACAAGAAGGACAAGGACGAAAAGAAAAAGGACAAGAAGGACGAAGAACAGAAGCTGGACGGCATGCCCGAAAGCTTCATCGGTCCTCTGCTGTCTCACCTTGTCGCTCACGAAGTTGGTCACACTCTTGGATTGCGGCACAACTTTAAGGGTTCCAGTATTCACTCGCTGGAGAAGATCAACGGCAAAGAGAAACTCACAGAAGCCATGTCGGGTTCTGTCATGGACTACGTCGGTACCAACATCAACGCGAAGAAGGATGGTGCCAAGGGCGATTGGATCATGAAGGGCATTGGTCCTTACGACGAGTGGGCCATCGAGTACGGCTACACCACTAAGGATCTGAAAAAGGTTCTCGCTCGTGTCGCTGAACCACAACTTGCGTACGCTACTGACGAAGACACCCGTGGCCCGGACCCATTGGCTCGCCGCTACGACTTCGCAGCTGACCCGTTGGACTTCGCGAATTCACAAGTTGAGCTCGCCAAGTCACATCGAGAGAAACTGTTGAAGGACTTTGTCAAAGACGGCGAGAGCTGGGCGAAGGCTCGTAAGGGTTACGAGATGACGCTTAGCCTGCAGTCTCGAGCCGTCGGCATGATGGCCAACTGGGTTGGTGGCGCGTTTGTGAATCGTGACTTCAAGGGCGATCCGAATGCTCGCAAGCCTGTTGTTGTGGTTCCTGTCGAACAGCAACGTAAGGCTCTGGCCTTCGTTATGGAGCACAGCTTCAAAGACGATGCGTTTGGGCTGACACCAGAACTGCTGAACCAACTGACTGTCGATCACTGGGGCGGTGGCGAGGCAACGTGGCCGGTTCACGATCGCATCATGGGCATTCAATCCAGTGCTCTCACGATGCTGATGAATCCGACCACACTACAGCGCGTTTACGACAACGAGTACCGCATTCCAGCTGATAGCGATGCTCTCACGTTGCCGGAACTACTCACGGCAGTCAGTGATGCGATTTGGTCAGAAGTTGACAAGGCTGAAGGCGGCAAGGGTACTGCCCGTAAACCCGCCATCAGCAGTCTGCGTCGCAACCTGCAGCGCGAGCACATGGAACGTCTGATTGACCTGACCCTTCCGGGTGCTGGTTCATCTGCAGCTTACAAGCCGATCCAAACGTTGGCTCGAGCCGAACTGCAGAGGATCCACAAGATGATCGAGAAGGCCGGTGAGAAAGATCCTTACACGACTGCCCACCTGGCTTCGGCCGGCGAGCAGATCAAGAAGGCTCTGGACGCTGACTACGTCTTTAACCAGAGCAGTTCTGGTGGTGGATTTGGTGACTTCTTCTTCCTCCGCGAAGAGCAAAAAGAAGAGAAGTAACCTGCCGAAATTTCCGTAGCGAGATCGAAGCCCTTCGTGAGCAATCGCGGAGGGCTTCGTCGTTTTAGTACCAGCGGACTGATCGGAAAGTCCTTTGACCTCCGGTTTTTTTGGTCCTCGTCGTATGTTACACAAAGTAGAGAGACCATAACTCAATCGCGGTGCGCTTCCTGAATGACTGAACCTGACCCACATGCCGGACGGCTGAAGATTGGAATTGTCGTCTCGGCCGTTGCCGCGATCGCGTGGATTGCTTCGTTCGCTCTCGGAGCCATTGAGATCGGCGTTCCAGGCGAATGGCTTTGGGGCCGCCACACGCTTCTCACAATCCCCGACGTCGCTATCCCGATTACAGTTTGCGTGGTGGTGATCGCGGTTTATCTGGTTCTGGTTCGAACACTCGCGCGCAAGTTGGACGGAGCTGGCTGGCGGGCGTGGGTCGCCGTTCCGACTGTCGGGGTGATTGGATTTGTCGTCCTTTGGTCGATGCAAAGCTGCGCGCCGTCGCCGCATCGGAACTTGAAACCAATGTGGGTTCTTTACCACTGGGGTTCGTCAGGCTACTTCGTCGACGCGCGCGAGTTGGATGGGCTGGCCGGGTATCTGGATGGGTTCGAAGCCGAAATGCGCGAAGGCGACGTGTTGCACAAAGGCACTCACCCACCCGGGCTGGTGATGTTGAACTACGGACTGCTGAAGTTATGCCGGGAGAATGAGGGATTCGCGAGTGCGGTTAGAGACACAATGCCGGACTCTGTCTCGACGGAGTTCGAACGGGAGGTTTCAAAGCTGGAACTCTCATCACCAGACCGCGCGGCGTTGTGGTTGTCTGTGTTGTTAACTCAGTTAGCCGCGGCAATGACCGTGGTGCCGTTGTACGGATTGTTGCGGCGTGAACTCAGCAGGGAGAGCAGTCTGTTGTTGGCGTCGCTGTGGCCACTGGTTCCCGGCGTGGCTGTATTCCTGCCAAAGTCGGATGCGATTTATCCGTGCATCGCCGCAACGCTTTTGTGGTTCACTTTGTCCGCGTGGGATAAAGGTTCGGTTGTCCGAGCGGCATGTGCGGGCGTCGTGTTTTGGTTGGGCATGATGCTTTCGTTGGCGATGCTACCAATCGCCGTGCTGGCGGGACTGCATGCGTTGATTCGAATACGGCAACAGCGACCCACGGTTGGTGCCGCGGTCGGTGTGTTTGCCGGGGTGCTGGGAGCATTTGCGGTCGCGACGGCGTTGTTTTATTTCGCAACCGGAGTGAGACTCTGGAATACATGGCTACTGAACTTTCACAACCACGCCGGGTTCTACGCGCAGTTCGAACGCACTTACTCGAAGTGGTTGATCGTAAACCCGTTGGAGTTGATTTTGACGGTTGGTGCCCCGGTTTTGTTGATGTCGCTGGTCGGAGTTGTCGCTGCGATTCGGACTCGCAACGTGCAGCGGTTCGCAACTCCGCTTGCTGTTGTTGGAACCTGGTCGTTGCTGTGGCTGTCTGGGAAAAATATGGGTGAGGCGGCTCGGTTGTGGGTCTTGCTGACGCCGGCATTCGTTTGGGGCGGGGCGGCAATACTGGCGTCAAACGACAAACGCAGAGTGTCCCGGGTTTGGTGGGCGCTGGGAACCTGCCAGGCTGTTGTCGCGATCGCGACCGTGGCGATCGTTAACGGTTTCTCTGGACATCAGTGATGGACGAACAATGTTCACAACGATAATCGCGTTGATGTTGGTTCAGGACGCGGAGCCGCAGAAGGTTCGGAAGCCTCCGGTTCTAGAAGCGTTGGAACGCCGAACGGACGAACTAAGCTTCGACAACTTTCTGAAACGATCCACTGTCGAAGCGGAGAGGTTCCGGCGAGATCTCTTGCGTATTCCTGACGGTCGCAAGACAAGTAAAGCTGCAACGATTGCCAAAGCGAGTGATGACTTCCGGCTTGCAGTGGAGAGCCAGGTCAAAGAAGCAACCAGCGGACGATACTCACTTGGCCGGTTTGCTCTGGCTCCCGAACAGATTGTCGGAGCGATTGCAGGCGCGCGTCCGTTGCCTGATCCGAAACAGTTCTATGGTTCGTTCGAAGGCAAGTGGTATGGGGTCTGGGACAAGCGAAAGGTTGATCATCATTGGGGTTCGTATGTGCCAGGTGCGCCGGTTCGTGACTACACGGTTGACGGCAAGTCGGTGCGGCTTGATGGCTATCAGTATGCATGGGTCGGCGATGGCTATGGCCTGAATCATGTGTGTTCGTCGGCGGACGGCAAGCAGAAGTACCTGCTGGGCTACGTGGTTCACATTCGTGATCAGAATGTCGAGCAGGAAGTTGTTCGGCGTCCCCACGTGGGTGTGATCGATGGAACCGACCGCCTGATTTGGATCACAAAGGGCGAAGTGTTCTTCGAAGAAGCGATTCGAACAGGAGATCCATCAACTCATCGCTACTACATCACTGGTTTCAATTACGCCTGGAAAGACGATGCCGTGACGACGATTCGAGACGGCTTCATGGCGGTGTACTCACGCGACCCATCCAGGCGAGAACCATGGCGCAGGTTGTCCGTCGCCAAGGCCCCGGTGACTACTAAGTCCGCGGCTGATAAGTAAGCACGCACGCAGTTGGCTGAAAAGTCAGGGCATCACTACGGCTGTTTGAGCCGGCCAGAATTGGCTGCTGAGTGCCTTCATTGCTGGCCAGAGCGTGAAAATCGCGGTTGAAGCAGGGAGTAATTGCGTGTTGTCGCTGGAATGCGGACAATAAAGCAGAAGGATCTGCGGGCATCGATGTCTGGTCCGAGAGCGGCGGACGGGACGGTTCAACCAGAACGGTCAGCTATGAATTCTTTTGCGCAGGACCCACCACAACGCGGTAGCCGCGAGAGCTCAGCACGGACGTTTGAGTCCGGGGCGACCGGTTCGAACGCCACCGATGCACAACTTTCAGGGGCAGTTTCATCGACCGAACCGTCTCCGGTGGCGTCACAGTCTGAAGACTCGCAGATCGCTATTACGGGTCAGCCGCTGAATTTGCCCAGGGGCGACCAGGGCGATGGTGGTTCAGCAGGCTGGTGGTGGTCTTTGATCCTGCTGCCGATATGGTTGTGCGCTTTGCTGATTTGGCGTTGGTTCCATGACAAATCGCGAACCGACTATGTCACCGTTCGAGTCAACCTGTCGGACAAGGGCAGAAGTCTCCAGGCTCAGAAAACCGCGCGGCGCCAAACAAGGAGCACAACCAGCCGCGCAGTGGTGCCAGCGCTTAAGTCGTCTGATGCAAGCCCGTCGGAACATTCAAAGTCAATCGTCGCAAAGTTTGATCCTTCGGCATCGCATTCGGATGGGTCAAGGCTCGCAATAGACACAACGTCGGCGGCCGGCGCGAACCAAACAGCGTCGTCACGGGGAACCGAAGGGTCCGGGGACGTACCAGCTGTCGAGAGCCCGCCTGCGGAAGCCCAGGAATCAGTTGCGAGCAGCAACGGCTTAACGGCGACACAAACTGGACTCTCCGCACAGAGGCAACCGCAAGAGTCCGCGAACGACTCGACAACTTCAGGCCGGCGGGTGGCTCCGCTGGACAGAGGGAACCAAACAGCGCCGTCACCGGGGACCGAAGAGTCTGAGGCGGTACCGGGTGGTGAGAGTTCGCCAGCGAAAGTCCAGGAATCGGCTGCGAGCACCCAGGGCTCAACAGCGACGCAAAATGAATCGTCCGCACAGACGCAACCGCAAGAGACCACGAACGAATCGACAACTTCAGGCCGGGTAGTGGCTCCGGCGGGTACAACCGGAAAGGCGCGTTCGGAACCAGCAGAACGCAGCACCGCGAAAGAAGCAGCGGTGCAAGGACTGTTCAGTCCGCAGCCTGGAGACGATGGTGCAACGAATAGATCGGGTGAGGCTCCCACGCAGGAAAGCGAATTCGCGGCAATGCGATTGGCTGTTACGACGGCCGAGCAGCGGGCAGTTCAAAGCGAGAAGGAGAGAGACGAACTGCTGGATCGCTCGAAGCGACTTGAAGCGGCCGGTAAACATCTGACCGAGGAACTACGCACGGCCCAACAAACAGTGAAGGCCGCCCACGCAAAGAATAAGGACCTCGAAACCGAACTCGCCGATCTGCGTGAAACTGAAAGGCGGCGGCAAGGCGACTCGGACAAGTTAGAGGCCACTAGTGGGGAACTCGAGTCACTGAAACTTGAGAACCAATCGGCTGCTGAGCGGCTTGCATCGCGTAAGTCAGAACTCGAAGCGGCAACATCGCAATTGAATGAACTGCAGGACGAACTTCTTGCCCAGGACAAGACAAACCACAAGCTGACCGAGGAACTGGACGCGGCGAAGACTCAGCTGGAACAGGCCAGGGCCGAAGTCGCAACACTTCAGTCCAAAGCTGAAGCGGCAAATCGGGATGCGGTTTCACTGGCCGACACACAAGCCCACCTGGCGAGCGTCAAGAGCGAGCTCGAAACCGAGCGTTCACAGGCACTTGCTCTGCAGAATGAACTCGCCGCAGCGAAGTCTGAACTCGCTACCACTGCCGAACTGAAGAGCGAGCTGCAGCTCGCGAGGGACGCCGCGGTTGTTGCGAACGAACTTCAGACATCATTCAACGAGATCGCAGCAGAACTGGACAATGCCAACGCGTCAGCTGTTTCTTTGAAGAACCAGGCAGACACAGTCCGAACAGCGCTCGCTGAACAACAGGCAGAAGCCGCGGAACTGAAATCGTTACTGTCGGTCGCACAAGAAGAAACCGGCCGGTTGCAGTCGGCAATCCAGGTTAGCGAACAAGAAGCCTCGGCCAATCGCGAAAAATTGCGGCAGGCAGAAGATCGCAACAAACAAATGTCCGACGATCTCAACGCAAGCCGCGCCGCGTTCTCTGATCTGGAAACGGAGCGTGACCAACAGGCGTCCGAAGTACAGGGGCTGATGGCTCAAGTTCAAACCGACACTGGCGCGCGGCGTGACTCTGAGGAAAAGTTGCGGCAGGAACTAGAGCAACAGATCGCATCCGGGAAAACGCTGCAGGCAGAAGTGGATTCACTTCAGGCGGAGTTGGAAGAACTCCGCAGCAGTCGCCATCAACAGGAATCGGATCTCAAGAAGGACCACGATCGTCTAACGAAGTCTCTCGAAGAATCTCGCGCTGCGGCCGCGCGGAGCGGGGAATTGATCGCTCTGGCAGAGAACAAACGGCACGACGCGGAACAACGCGCGAAAGCCCTGGACGAACAAACTGCGAGTATCAGGAAACTGTTGGAAGACAGCCAAGCGTCGCGAAAACAGCTAGAAGCCGAAGTGGATCGGGCAGCTAGTGATTCGGGGGAGGTTCAGAAGCTGCGTTCCGAAGTTGCGAGGCTTCAGAAACTGCAAGGGGACGCGGAAACTGAAGTGGAGGTGATGTCTGAAACTGTCAAATCTCAGGAAGCAGAACTGCGTCGGCTGCGAGAACAAAATGCGGAAGCTCAGCAGGAACTGTCGGTCCCTTCCGCCGAAGTTGCCCGTGCGCAGAAGCAGGTCACGAAGCTGACAGCGGACAACGATACGCCAGCCACAACCAGGCCAACCGGGAAACGTTCGCCTAAGACTCAAAGCAGCAAGACCGCGCCGGCGAAGAAAAAAGCTGCCGGGAAGAAAACAAAGGCCGCGTCTGGTAAGAACGCGAAAGCCGACGGTGACGACCTGACAAAGATCGAAGGTGTTGGGCCGGCGATTAATCGCGTTCTCAACACAGCTGGCTTCCTGACGTTTGCCGACGTCGCCGCGGCCACACCCACGCGTTTGAACAAAGTTCTTGCTGAGGCTGGTTCACGATTTCGAATGCACGATGCCGGCACCTGGCCCAAACAGGCGAAGCTCGCAGCGGAAGACAAATGGGAAGAACTGGCGTCTCTACAAGACGACCTCCACGGAGGCCGCGAATAGACCGGCGACACAGTCGATCTGACTGAGCACCTCAGGTCGCAGCGAAAGAGGCCACCATTGCCTGGCCCTACGATCAGTTCTCGTTCGATAGGTTGTCGAACGGTGACAAACGGCAGAGCCCGCGGTTGGGTTCCATCCAGTTTCGGAGATGGAGCCCGATCTATCCAACTACCGACCGCGCGCGGCCGCGAATATGAACACGCCGACAATGAACACCAGAACGCCGATCATCAGCATGCTCAATGCTTCGGCTGACATCTCAGCTCCCGGTTCGGGTTCGACCTTTTCGCCGTTCATGTAGAGGCTCATGCCCTTCATTCGCTTGATCGCGCGAAACTTGACGGTTGCCGGTTCACCGTGAACGTCGAAGTGGTAGCTGGACCACATCGAAGTCATCAAACCGACCTTCTTTAGCTCCTGTCCATCAATGTAAATGACCTTTCTTCCGAACGTAGGGCTATCGAATCGAACAGTGTGCTGTTCGCCACGAACATTGACTTTCCAAGTCGACATATTTTTCCTCGCTCGCAACTACGGTTCGAAAGTGGCGGATCGTGAAATCCCAGGTAACCAATGAATCAAGAATTGGTCGTGAACGCAAGCGGTCAGTCTCGGGCGGGCTGCAAAGCTAGTTGCAACTGTGATTGATTCGGTGGCCACCGGCAGGGGGCGGCTGACCAAAGAAACCCGACCCCTTTGGTTGGGGGCGGAGATCGTTCGAGGCGGCTGGACCGGTGGGGTCAGTAAGCTCGCGGCACTCATGGCAGCGCCTATGTCTCAGTACGCAATGGCTTGCCTGATCGTGGTGGACCGGACAGGATCTCATTTGGTTCGCTATAATTCCTACTTCGGTCCATCCTTTAATCGCCCGGTCTTCCATGCAACAAGTTATCCCATTTTCGGATCTTCAGGACGCTCAAACCTCCCTGGACAATGGAGGAAGGTTCTACAACATCCTGACCAAAGCAGACGACGGAGTGATCACGGGTGCGGAGCTGGGAAAGGTCGCTGGCTGCTTCGCAGATAAGCAAAAGATGGCGCTGTTTCTGGATCTGGCGATGGCCGAGCTAGCGGACTCGGACAAGGATCAGGTAGTGCAGATGTTGTCGCCCGGTTTGCGTGCTGGCATGGAGTCCCAGAAGCCCACATGGTGGCTTCCTTCCGAAGCGTTGGCCCAGGGGGGAGTCGGCGCGAGTGCGATTGTGACGGGCGTTCCTAAGCTGGTCGAATCGAAAAGCGAGTTCAAGGGATTCATCATGATCCCGATCATGGCAGGGACTGTGCCCACATTCACGATGATCCCAATGGTCGACGCCTACGACGTGTACGAACTCCGTGACGAAGCATCCGATGAGGCGTTTCTTATCGCTCATGCTAAGGGCAGTGCAGAGCTGGACGGGCGGCGGACTCAAGTCGCAGGCGTCTTGAAGGAACTGAGAGCCTCAAAGGACGAATGCGAAGCCAGCAAGATGTTCCTCGAAGCCGTCTACCATCGCGAGCTCACGTGAGTGCACGATCGTAGTGGACGAGGCTACGAGTCCCGAATGCTCTACCCCATTCAAGTCAGGGGACTACCGCGTTTGCGTCGCGGCCCATAAATTGTCAGCTGGCTGGCGTGGCAAGGGACTCGTGGCCTCGTCCA
>CAZAIB010000123.1:0-19345 GCA_964485095.1 uncultured Planctomycetaceae bacterium
ACGCTGCCAAAGCCGTGTATGCTGACGCGGTTAGCGGGAAACTGTTCCGGATTTGGTTCTGGTCGCAGGGCCAGTCGGAACCAGTTGTTCTTGTTACCACCATCGTTGGAGTACGACACTACCCCAGTCTCTGTCGCGACAACGATGTCCAGATCCCCATCCATGTCGATGTCGCCAACGTCACACCGCGTAATGGCACCTTGTTTGACGGACATGATGTCTTCGACTGCAGTGAACTTCCCTCCTGCGGTTCCACGCAGGAGGGTCAGAGTGTCGCCGACGATGATCGCGTCCTGATAGGTGTCGTTGTCGTAGTCCAGAAGACGAATTGCGTTTCCTTTCGCGTTCATCGAACTGGTCGACAGCCATGTGGTTCCTTCTACCGTTGCTGGTGAGAGCAGGCTGGTGATTACGTTTTCGCCATCGACCGTCATGACATCCCATGCCGCATCGCCATTGAAATCGCCAATCGCAGCTGCCTCGCCGCCGGGTTGTTTGGTGCCCAGGTCCTGCCAACGGAATCGACCATGCAACACGTTTTCCATTAATCCAACAGATCCGCTGGTAACTACCAACAGGTCGTTGGCAATGTCTCGGTTCCAATCGACGGGAACAATGTCCAGAACCGCTTCGCCTTCGGGAGTTGGTCCGATGTTAGCGTCACCGTTCGCGAACCGTACTTCCTTCTTCGTGGACTGGTTAATCCAAAAGTTAAGTCCATCTACAGAACCAACCACGAGGTCCAGGTCGCCATCATGCTCGACATCAGTAACAGCAAGCGCCGTGGTATTAGCAATCGCCTGGAACTGTTCGTCCTCAATGGGAATCACCGACAAGGTTCGCTTGAAGCCAGACTCTGCCGAGTCGCGTTCGTTTTTGATTAGCATCACGCCGGATGCTCCGAATGCGACAATGTCCAGGTCCGTGTCGGTAAACACGTAGCCCACTGCCTTGTCAAACCGAGGAACACCCTCCCCCTCGTGAATCACGCGGTATGTTCTGCCGGCACTGGTCTCTTCAAAGTCGCGATCCAGATCGGCCAGAACGATCTGAGAGACCGATGAACCCTCTGGCGCGGTGAACGACGCGATTGGCTCCCATGTCCCCGTCGGCGTCCCGTCTTCAACTCGCTGCCCGTGGATTTCTATCGAACCATTCCGGACAACAACCACGTCTGGCACACTGTCCATGTTCATGTCGGCAAGTTTGATATCCGTAATTCCGTTGGTGTCGGTCAGGACTTCACTTGGTGAAAACTTCACATCAATCGGATCGTCCTGCGGCACCACGAACCCCGCCGCCATTGCGCGGGCGTCAAAGTCCGGACCAAACTGCACCGCAACGTACTCGAGAAGATTCTTGTCGAGTTTCCGTTGATCAATACGCTTGGCGATATCCGGCTTCAGAACGTTGGCAATCTGGCGTGCAATGACTGCTCCTCGCTTACCGTCGTTTTTCAGATCGTCAATCGCGCGATCAAAAGCTTGCTGGATGTCGAACCGTGTTTGGTTCTTGATGGCAGCGGAAAGCGGTTCGATGACAACTTTTGCTGCTGTGAGTGTGTCAACCAGCCTGCCGCTCTTCGCCCGAGCCTGAGTTTGGATGGCCTCACCGATCGCATGCAGGTTCTCTGGAACCAGTTCGTAGGCCTTTTCGATGGCAGTCACTGCGAGCGGGTAAGGTGTCCGATCGCTACGCTCCTTGAGTTCCCCGTGGGCACTGTATAAAGCGAACCAGTAAGAAGGATTCGTCTTCGCATGTTCTGCCGCCGTTTTGAGTTCATCGATGCCTTGCTCGACCTCGCCATTCTTCACGGAAATCAAACCGTTCAGCAATCCAGCGAGTCCTTCGTCTTGCTTCGCAAGCTCAGCCAGAGTTGCACGGGCAGTTTCGACCCCCTGAGCGTACGCCTCTTTGTTCTCTGTGCGTTCTTTGACCAGCTGTGAAGAGCTATCGACGACCATCATAGTCTGGGTCACCGCGAGGTTTTGCAGCGGCAATCGTTCACCCGGCACTTTGTCGCGCAGTGCGCGAAAGGTGCTTTCGGCCTTGATCAAGGCCAGGTTCTCAAGGTGCCCGAGGCCAATGTTCGCGAACTCATACGCCCCCGCGTATTCTTCAGCAGTCAGTGGCTTGGCCGTGCCGCCGTTCGTGTTCTCACCGCCGCCACCGGCCACACCGTTGCCACCACCAGCCTCGCCGTTATTCGGATCAGCTCCGTTGTCCATCGAGCGGAAATAAAGGAACGCTCCAACACCGATCGCAATGGCCACAATCGTAAAGACGATCCCGAGACTCGAACGTGAAGAACCTGAAGACATTGGCACTCTCCGCGAAACGGACGGAATCCGTTCGCTGGTTTAGAAGTTGGATGGACTTCGCCATCTCCGATCTGCCATCACGCGAATTCGGTTCTGAATCCGCCTTAATGGCTCGCACGTTTATAGCTGACAACGCAATACTGTAGAACTGCGGGTGCGGCGTCTCCGGCCAGTAAAGCCGGTTCAGTCAGGCCCGCACCTCTCCTTACGGCAGTAGAAGAATGCACGTTTGCAGCCATCACAAAAAAGGCCAGACTCAAATGGGACTTACAACTCGCGGTATCACAAGCCTGACAGCCATCCTTCTGAGCCTTCTTCTTGCGGAACCAGTCCTGGCTCAAGGTAAGGCGAAGCAAAAGCAAAAACCGAAACGCAAGCCTAACCCGGCTATGCAGCCCGTCAAAGACGACCCCGCGCTGCCGCGAGTTCTGCTAATCGGCGATTCCATTTCAATCGGGTATACCGTCCCGGTTCGAACCATGCTGGCCGGCAAAGCCAACGTCCACCGACCGCTGACCAACTGTGGTCCCACGACCAACGGAGTCCGCAATCTGGACCTGTGGCTGGGCGACAAGAAGTGGGATGTGATTCACTTCAACTTTGGTTTGCACGATTTAAAGTTCATGGGCCCCAACGGCGAGAACCTGTACGACCCGGAAAAGGGCACACCGCAGGTTTCACTGAAGGAGTATCAACTGAACCTGGACAGTATCGCCAGACGTCTGCGAAAGACCGGAGCCGTCCTCATCTGGCGGAACACAACTCCTGTTCCTCCTGGATCCAAAGGACGCGTTGTCGGCGATTCGAAGAAGTACAACGACGTGGCTGCGAAAGTGATGGCCAAGTACAAGATCCCCACGCACGACATGTTCACGTTCGCATCAGCACACATGGACGACATCATGCTAAAGGCGAACGTCCACTTCTCACAAGCCGGTTCGAAAAAGCTGGGTGGAACTGTCGTTGAGCAAATTACCGGCGCGCTGAAAATGAAGGCCGCTAAGTAGCGCCGGTTTGGAAAGTCATTGAACTCAGAAGCAGGAATACGTTTCCACTTAGTGGAGGTATTTCTGTGTCATCTGTGCGTACTTTGCCTAACACGGCCGGGCTGGCGTGGCTGGGTGTGACCCTGCTTTTTGCCGGGCTGGCAGTTATCGAACTCAACCGTGTCGCGCGAGGCGACCTGTTTCTGCTCCGCGCCGACTTCGACGCAGTGGCCTCCTCGCTTGAACGCCATGACGCGCACGTTTCCGCCGTTCAGTGGCGACTACCGGCCGTGCTAACCGTGCTCTGCTGTGGAGCACTTTGTTACTTCCTTGGCCGATCCGCAGAAGCGAAACGCCCCGCGAGCTGGCTGGTGGTTTTGTTTCTGCTGGCGACCGCGTTCGACCTGTTCACCACGTTGTGGTTCTTTCACGAAGACGGCATCGACTCTGAATTTCACCCGGGCGTCCGCTTGCTGGGCTATGCCTACGGAAGAACCGCCGGACCAATGCTGGCCAAGCTCATCCAGGTCGCGGGCATCTTGTCGCTCGCCATACGATTGCCGCGCATTGCAAACGCGCTGTTACTCGGAACCGCCGCCGTCTACACGCTCGCCGCGCTGTACAACATGTACGCTTAACCTGCCAAACCCCGGTTTGTTACTCGCCGGCACTTAGTGGCAGGGACTCAGTGTGCAGAACCTTCGGTAGCCCCGAAGCCGTAACCGGTTCATTCGCGCTGAACCATTCCGCTTTCGCTTTATCGCCGCTGACAGTGATTCCTAGGAAGCCGCCGCGCGAACCAAAATAGCGGTGGAACTTTGGCTTATTGCCCGGCGCGCCACCGAAATCGTGTTCGTCGTTAATTGGGCCGCAACCGAGTTCCAACAGACCGGTTTGCGGGTCTTTCGAACAGTACTGCCAATGCCGGTCGCCGCAGATGACGTACGTGTTCTTAAGTTGTGACAGGAAGTCGCGGAGCTCCTGCCCTTCGTGAGCAAACACGTCGTTCGCGTGATTGTCCTTCTTCCCGCGCTTGTCCGGCCCAACCACTGGCCCAGGCGAAATGACAAACTTGAACGTCGCATCCGATTCACTCAACGTGCGCTTCAGCCATTGTTTCTGTTCTGTGCCCAGAATCGTTTTGTCTGGTCCATCGGGGTCACGATTCGAAGATCGAAAGTCACGGTTCTCCGTCATCCAAATCTGTACGTCACGCCCCCACCGAACAGTGCGGTACGTCTTCTCGCCCATGCAAACCTGTTCGCGAAAAATGTCTAACCCTTGTTGGAACTGAAGGTCGCCGTAGCTTTGCCCAGGCCAACAGTCGTTCTTGAGAGTGTCGTGGTCGTCCTTCATGAAGTACGACGTCACCAGACCATGAAATTTTCGATTGTGCCCGTAGGCAAACATCAGGTTCCACTTCGCGCGCGCCTGTTCCTGATTCTTTGCCAATGGCACCTTGTCGTAGTACAGAATGTCGCCGGTGTGCACAAAGAAGTTTGGTTTGAACTCCAGCATCTGCTTGTAAGCACGATGCCCCTGGGTTCCCGAATCAATACTCCGAACCGCCTGGCAGGTCGAAACAATAAAACGAATCGGGGCTGAGTCACCAACAAGCGGCGCCGTCTGGAACCGCCCTTCCGCGCGGGAGGTTATGTCGGCGCTAGAACCGGAACGCGCTTCGCAAACGACGTCGTAAGTCGTACCAGGCTTCAGCGCAAACAATTGGAACTGCTGGATGAAATCGTTCGAGGGATCAACCGTGGCCCAGTCGGTCGCAATCTCTTTTTCCCCTTCAGCACCGTAGCGCAGCCGAACCATGCCGGCGTGTCCGGGTAAGACATCCGTCGGCATGGGCAGCTTTGACTTCGCGTTTGAAGGCAACCCTTCGGTAAAGATTTTCAGCAGCCCAAAGTTGGCTTCCGGCGCGTTCGTAAGCCTGACCCAGACGACGGCTGATGTTTGAGACGCTTCGCCAACCTTGATTCCGTTGCCCAAATACGGCCCGTCAAACGCAATCGAACTCGCGCTACCCAACCCGAACATCAACAGCGTGGTCAAACATCTCATCGTGGTGTTCCGCTAAATAGAATTCAAACACGATGATTGCGAGCAGCACCGGCTATCGCAATCGACTTGTCTTTCACACAACGACACGACCTGCAAACATCTCCCACTGATCGCTTACAGGAAAGATCCAAATGAAGCAGCATGGCCCATGGCAGATTGTCGAATCCAACGAAAAGTACCGCGATCCGTGGGTCACGCTCACTCGCGATGAGGTCATCCGGCCTGACGGCGAACCCGGCTCTTACGTGGTCGTGAATCTGAAGCCCGGCGTCTGCGTTTTGGCTCTCGACGAAGCCGACAACGTGTACCTCACGCGCGAATTTCACTACGGCGTCGGACGAATCACCGTCGAGGCCGTGAGCGGTGGAATCGACGCCGGCGAAGACCCGCTGGTCTGCGCGAAGCGTGAACTGCAGGAAGAAGTCGGAGTCCATGCAGCCGACTGGACAGACCTGGGGATGACGGATCCGTTTACGGCAAACGTCGTCTCACCCACCGCGATGTTCCTCGCCCAACAACTGACCTTTGGCGAGACATCCCTGGAAGGAACCGAAATTATCGAACGCGTTAAGTGCCCGTTCGCCGAAGCCATCGACTGGGCCATGAGCGGCAAGATTACTCACAGTCCATCATGCGTCACCATTCTGAAAGCGGCGCGATTGTTGGGACGGTAGTAATGCCCGCGACGTTTTGCAGAACCGACTTAGAAGTCGTCCTGGCTCAGCGTCCCCTGCGCGCCAACGTACGGCTGTTGCCGCGTCCCGGCTGGCGTTATCAACTGAGCGTAAATCGAGACGCCAATGTCCTCTGACAGGAACCGCGCCGAACCGTCGCAGAACCCAACATTGACTCCACCCGGGTGATTCGAATTTGGGAACGGCCGCTCACCTTCCGGTCCCCCCTTCGCCCCATTGATGAAGCCGTCAGGTACATTCGGATCCATGGGAGCCGTCCGGTAAAAGTCAGCCGGGCCCAGTCCCGCACCGGTGTGATCAATCGGGAACACAAACGTCGTGTACCGAGGGTCCGGGTCGCCCCAATGCTGGCTGCCGCCCGCGTTAATGTTCTCCGTCAACATCAGTGTGTTGCTGGTTCCATCGTAAATGGAATTCATCGTGTGACTGTTGTTACTTAGCGGGGTCGGTCTGTTCGGCACGTTTTGACGGTTCACAGTGCGCGGCCACATTAAACCGGACGCATGGTTAATCGCGATGTCCTGTGGGTCGTCGTTCTGCCCCGCGGTGTCACCGTCGCCGTCCCAGTCAATCAACAATTCCAAATCGCTTTGCTGACGAGCGGCTCCCCACGAACCGGCCAACGCAGCGTGTCCGACTGTGCTGGACGTCTTGAACCGAATACTCGCGTAGCCAGCGTTCACCACATACGACAACGCGCCGGGAACACCGGCTGCGGTTTGGTCGTCGGGACACGTCAGGACCGCCATGTTGTACTCTCGAATCAAATCAAGATTCGAAATCCCCTCTGGGCTCTTGAACGTCGAATCGTGTCTGCGTTCAAAGTCCCAGCGATCGGCCAGGTCCTGCCGGTCGATGTACGCCAGAATGTCAACCACCCAACTCTTAAGTTGAGCCGGGTTGGCCGAGTTCCTCCAGGCGCCTGAGTTCTCTCGATGATCGCCCCACGTGCCGTAAGGTGGCAATTGAGCCGAAGTCTCGCGCGAGGTGTAGCTGGTCAGTCCAAGCGTCAGGTTTCGAACGCGATTGAGACACTGCGTTCGCCGGGCCGTTTGGCGAGCGTTTTGAATCGCTGGCAGAATAAGCGACATCAAAACAGCAATGATGGAGATCACCACCAGGAGTTCGATGAGTGTAAAACCGGTTCTCCGCGACGAGCGCTCAATGCCGTAACCAGTTTGTTTCAGGGCGGGCTGCATCGGGATACTCCAATCCACACTCAATCAACAGCAAGTGGCCCATCTTGTTTTACGCACAAGCGGTGGCTGCAGCAATATAGTACGGCCATCTTTCACTCCAGGCTGGCTGACTCTGGTTAATTTCTTGTGAATCGATCGGTTAAGGTCGGAGAAGGGGTCAGGCAAAATGCGTCATTCATCGTTGCAGTCCATCTCACACCGACCATGGCCACTCCCGCGCGCTCCGTGGGTTATGGCACAGACCTGGTCAAACCTGTTGTTCGCGCACTGGCAGGTTCCCGTCGCCCAACTTCGCGAGCTTATTCCACCCGAACTCGAAATTGACACGTTCGAAGGTTCGGCTTGGATTGGAGTTGTCCCGTTCGAACTCAGGATCCGACCACGGTTCCTCCCGGTCATCCCACGACTCGCCGCGTTCCCGGAAATCAACGTTCGCACTTATGTGAAAGCCAACGGCAAAGCGGGCGTGTGGTTCTTCAGTCTCGACGCAACCAGCGCGGTTGCTGTTCGAGCCGCCCGGTGGGGTTTCAACCTTCCCTACTTCGACGCCCGCATGACCTGCACAGAAACCGATGGCGCGATTCACTACGACAGTCATCGCACCGGCACAAACACGGTCGCCGATTTCAAGGGTCTTTACGAGCCAACATCTGATCCGTTCTTTGCCCAACCGGATAGCCTGGATGCCTGGCTGACCGAACGCTACTGCCTGTACGCCACAAGCAAAAGCGGAACCATCTCACGCACCGAAGTTCATCACGCTCAATGGTCACTCCAACACGCGCGGTGCCAGATTGAACTCAACACCATGACCGCGCCCGTCGGGTTGGATCTGGTCGGCGAACCGCTGCTGCATTTCGCAAAGCGCATCGAAGTTGTGAATTGGATGCCCGGAAAGGTTCGATCCAAATAGCAATCGCTACGGCGTGCATTCACCATCGGGGCAATCGCCGCCGGCTGGCTTCTCAGCCTCTTTGGGAACCGCGACCTGAATCTCATCGCCCTGCAGCCGCACCTTATACGCCGCGCATCGAACGGGACTGTCTTTGGCGTCCATCCAGGTTCCGTCAGTAATCGAAAACGACCACGCGTGCCACGGACACATCACCGCGCCATCTTCGACATGGCCTTCCGCCAACGACGCACCCATGTGCGGACAAAAATCGTTGATCGCCGAGTACTCTCCATCGACAAAAAAGACGCCCACCATCGTCCCGTTCACCGGGAACGCGCGGCCTTCGCCAGCGGGGATGTCGCCGACTTTGGCGACCGTTGTGAATTCGGGTTCTTCTTGTGTCTCGCTCATATCCGTATTCTTGCAGCGAGAACCGTTCCGGCAACCGACCGATCGTCACTCGCCGAACACAACTTTGCAAAACAATCTGAACACCGCCACATACGCGTTCGACCATTCCCCGGTTCTCACAAACTCCGCCGGCCGCTCAGGGCTACCGATAAACGGTCGCAGCATCCATCCGGTTTGCACGCCAACAAACGAAAAGATAACCAGCCACACTTTCAGCATGGTCCCATGCAACGGATTCCGCCGGATCAATCCGCGGTAGAACCGAAACAACAACACCTGCCCCGTGACGCTGGCGGCACCAAACATCAGCGTGTTGAACACGACAGCTGACGAATAGTCCGGACACGACACGTACCAAAACAACGTCAACGGCGCCAGCGACAGCAGAATGACGGTCAGCCCCGCTTGCGTCGCAGTCAACGCCCGCAAGACATCAGCAAAGTCAGCTCGTAGCCCCGCCAGCGTGTTCAAGACAAAGAACGCCGGCATCGCAACCACAAACGTCACACCAAACAACAGTGGCACCTTGCTGGCCGAATAAAACATCTGCAGCGGTCGCCCACTAAAGGAACCCATCACCGCGCCGTAGCTGCACCCGCAAAACAGAATGACCCCAATCAACACCCGCGTCTCCGGCGGCTCCAACCGAACCCCAAACTCATCGCGCCCACGAAGCAGGCCATCCAACCATCGCCCAATGATCCTCCGCGCAGTCACACCCATCAAAACACCTCGTTCCTGCCACCTCTCCCGCCTGCGGGAGAGGTCGGGCTATAAGCCCGGGAGAGGGCGAGCCCCCCTCCCTGAATCCCCGACCGAAAAACCAGCAACGCAACACCAACCCAAAAATGACCGACGAAGTAGAGACGCTCACATCGTCCCAAACTCCAAACTTCGAAATTCCTTGTTCGACATTCGACATTTCAAAACGTTGTGAACCGGCTACCTATCGCCGCGAGTTCACACGGCTCGGACTCGTGAGTTCGTTTAAAGATGGACATGCTCGACCCTCTCCCGGGCTTAGAGCCCGACCTCTCCCGCGAGCGGGAGAGGTGACCAAAGCGTTCGCTAGAACAGATTGACAAGGGCATTAAACACCGCGCTAAAGAAGTTCGAACCACGCGGACGGAACCACGCAAACGGAGTTTCCGGGTCACCAATAAACGGACGCAGAACCCAACTCATTTGCGCTCCAACCAAAGCGAACACCACAACCCACGTGCGGAATACCGTCTTCACATGACCGGAAAGAACCAAGCCCTCAAGTCGTTCCAAAGCACCCATGGGCGCCCGCAATGGCGGTGGAGGTGACTCGCCTTCCAGAAATGGGCCATGAATCGGCGCGTCAGGTTTCCGGGGCTGCGGATCGATGTGATCCAGCGACGTAATCCGGTGCAGAGTCTGCAACAGGAAGTACAAACCCAGTACGCCCGCGATCGCATACACGACCACGTTTAGCAACACCATAAACGGGTAGCTGGTCGTACTCACGCTGAAGAACGCCACAATGGGTCCGAACGCCGCCGTTAGCGAAACCGTCACTCCCAGCGAAGCGATAAGCAACTTTGACAATGCGACCAAACGCAGCCGAGAACCAACCAACGCGTTGAACACGTACAACGATGGAAACGTGATGAGCAACGTCAGCAGAAACAACGCCGGAATCTTGACCGACGATGCAATCAGCTGCTGAAACGCGGGCGGGTCTCGAAACAGTGCGAACGCGCCAACACACATCCCACTAATCGCGCCCAGAATCATGATGAGCGACGTGAGACCCGGAAACGAAACATCAACGGTTCCGTCACGAAGATCGGTGAGCCGCGTTTTCTCACCGCGCAAGACGCGATCGAGATCTTTGATTGCTTTAACTAACACCACATGCGCCTCAATGAGTATACGACGACAATTACGAAAACAACGAGGGCTGACGCGATCGCAGCAAGTGCCAATGCGCTCACAGTGATCGCTGAGAAACGGAACCGGTGATCAGCCGTGACAACCGACATCCACGCAGCTGCCGGCCCCACAATGATGGCCAGCGCTGCTGCACCAAATAGGATTGAGATTAATCCCATCGATGAGCCTGTGGCGTGAGGGTCCGGGGAAACGAACCGACCCACCGTGGTTCGACCGGAGCCACATCTCGCGCTGTGCCCAAACCAATACCGATCTGTCGGCGAGCCGCCATGTACTCGGCAGTGCACTTGTTCCAATACTCACGCCATGACAACTTCGCGGATTTGAAGACGCGGCGATGAGCGAACCAAATTCCCACGCACGTGGCGTCAAACAGCATCTGCGAAAGAACCCGCGAACAGGCTCGACTAAACCAATTCTTCCGCCGCAAAATCATGCCCAGCCGCTGACCCTGAAAACGAATGTGCGCGACTTCGTCGCGGCTAATCTGTTCGCAGATTTTCCGCAGCCAATGCGAACTGGTCGCTCGACGCAAAGCGGGGTAGTAAACGCGAGCGATAATTTCAGCCGTGATCAGCACCGTAACGGTGAGTTCCAACCCGGCTTGATGACGTAGCCAACGAAACAGGTTGTCGGTCACTTCTTTCTGAATCCGAGGAATCCGCGCGCGGTCCATGAAGGCTCCCAAAGCGGCCGCGTGGCGCTGTTCTTCAGCGATGAACAACTCCAGCGCCTCGACGTATTCGTGGTCGCCGGTTTCCGCAGCCCACTTGCGAGCCACCTTTAGGAAGTGTTTCCCTTCGCCGCTCTCACCAAGCTGGAACGTCTGCAACGATTTCGCGATTGCTCGCCTGGATCGACGCGAAAGTTCCACGTGCTTGTGATCGACAACGTTGTGCGGATCCCACTGGTTCGATCGAAAATGTTCGATCCATTCTTCTGATCGAACAATCCGATCGCCAGCATTCAACCGGCCCGGCGGCGGACAACATGAGTCACTCGTCCCACCGGAATCCGACCCAACGGAACGCTGGTGGTTAGGCTGTTTGTAGTTTGGCATCGGCATGCTCCTTCATCGATGACAGGGTGGCGTGAACTTCGTTGATCACGGAATCGGGTGTCGATGTGCCAGCGGTCAGGCCGACCGCGTCGACACCCCAGAAACGGTATTCCCTCAGGTCGGCCGCAGATTCGATATGGATCGCGCGCGTTCCCGCCGCCTGAACTCGGCGAACCAATTGCCGTGTGTTGTTTGAATTGTTGCCACCCACCACGACGACGATATCGACAAGGTTCGCCAATCGATCGACCGCCTGCTGGCGATCCAATGTCGGCTGACAAACGGTGTTCACGAACCGAATTTCGGCGTCAGGATTCTGCTTTGAAATTGCGGTGCGAACCTGTTCCACCACATCCGGCGGCATGGTTGTCTGGCACACAACGCCGATGTGAGTCACCGCGAAAAAGCGAACCGATTCGACATCCGGCACAACCACATAGTCCGACAAGTCTTCCACAATGCCGCGGACTTCAACGTGTCCCGGCCGACCGATCACAACGACCAGGTGCCCCTGCCGATCAAACGTCTGCGCCGCGCGGTGGACTCGCGAGACCAACGGGCAGCTTGTGTCGATGAGCGTCTTGCCGGCCGATTCCAGTCGGTTGCGTTCGCGGTCGCTGATGCCGTGAGCGGTAATGAGAACCAGTTCGGTGTCGGGGATGTCGCGTTCCACTTCCGACGAAATATGAAACCCGCGATCGCTGAGTTCATTCAGGACAACCGGGTTATGAACCAACTCGCCGTGAATCGTGACCTCTTCCGGTTTCTCAATCGAATGCGCGACATCCAGTGCATCGCGAACCCCAAAACAAAATCCCATAGCTTCAGCTTTGATGACTTTCATAGTCGCGTGTCCTCTTTCGTAGAGTACTCTGTAATGCAAAGTTAAGGTGCGTGAATGATTACGATGCGAGTCTTTGGAGTGTTGGAACGAAACGATCGCGTTCCAGGTACAGCGTTCAAACTTGTCGCGCGACGCGCGACCACCAGGCAGCGAAACGCAGGAGATGACACCATCCCAATGCGCTCACCACTACCGCCGCCATCCGCTGAAGCGGGAAGCTTCCTACGCTGGCGTCCAGCCCTTGAGGGGTTTCTTCTTCTTGTCTTTCTCAGCGGCTGCCGCGTCTTCGACGACCCGTTCCAATACAGCAATATATTCCATGAACCGCGCGCGGCCGGCTTTGGTGATGCGGCACAGCGTTTGTGGTTTGTTGTCTTTGAAGCCTTTCCAGACTTCGACCATACCGGTTTCTTTCAGCTTGCCGATGTGCCGGTTCAAATTACCGTCCGTCAGCGAACACAGATCTTTGAGTTCAGTAAACAGCAGCCCGTCCGCGTTCCCAACCAGCGAAGTCAGAATCCCCAACCGCGCGCGTTCGTGAAGATCGCGTTCCAGACCATCGTATGAAAATCGTCCAGCGTCTTTATTTGAATCAGACATCACTCGCCTCCTGCGGCCGTTCCAGCGTGAAGTACAAAACTGAAGCGGCAATGAATTGCCCCACTCCGAATGTCACCAACATTGTCCATGGGGCCAATGCGTTGGCTCCGTTTCCAAATCGCAGGCAAATGACGCCCGCCAACAGAAAATGTAAGGCTATCGTGAACCCGCCCCGCGGCAGAATCATGAGCGATGAGAACACGCCCAGGCTAAATAGAACCGACCAAATCCCCGGCAGCATCCACGCTGTTTCCGGAGCCGCCGCCAACAGCGCCCATGTAATCGCAACACCCGCACACAAACACGGAACAAATTGCTTCAGCGCCGACCGGCTGGCTCGAGCCTGAAACGGCGAGTCCTTATCGCAGACGCGTTGCATGAGTTCCCAGCCGGCAATCACAACGCTGGCCGCCGCAATGGTGATCCATAGTGCCAGCCACTTGTTGACCGACTGAGCCGGAACCGGCAACCACAGATGTTGAACCACAGCCCCGGCACACGCCAGCATCCCCGTGGTCCCCACAGCCACCGATCGGTAACCGCGAAACGTCTGCGTCCGTTCCAGCTGAGTTTGAATCTCGCCAATCTGGGCGATCGCATCCTGAAGATTCATACTACCCTCCGTCCGGCCTCCGCCGGTTTGGGTCCCCGACGGCGACATGCTTGGTTCTATGAGTGTTCCGGATGTTTTGGATCCGGATAACTTTTTGATGACGAGCACTTTGCGTTACAGAGTTTAATCGGTATTCAGAACCCGTCGCAACACCAATTTCAGCGTTTTTCTCCCGCGAATTTGCCTCGTTGTCTGGTCAGCGAACCTCAAACCAGCTTGATGGAAGTGTCTTCTCGAACCGCGCAATGCGGCTCGGTTCGTCTTCCAGCATCAGCAGGTAGCCGGCTTGCTTACTCACTGCCTTTTCGCGGCCTGACACCGGCGTAAAAGCCGATCATCATTTCTTCCCAGCTTTGGTCGCCCCAGGTGATGCGTTTGCCAGGATCCGGGTTGTTCAGGTTGCTCTCTGAATTGTCGTAGGCAGCGACGCACTCAAGAATCGAACCCTTCGGCAGCAACTTTGGTTCAGCCAGTTCATAACGAAGCTGCCAGTTAAAGTCGTACTTCGGAACGTCCAGGAGAATCTCTTTCTTGCCGTCCGGGTATTGAGCTTCGTACCGGAACGCTTTACCTCGCAGGTGCATGTGCGGTGTAAGCGTAATGAGCCTGATGTCTTCGCGGATTTTTTTTCGGGCGGTCACTTTGTAGTTGCCGTCTTGCGGTGGGATGGCAAAGCGACTGGTCATGGCTTCTTCACCGATGATTTCATTCTTCACCTTGTCCTTGTCGATGAAGTTCACGCCAACGTAACTGGTGTCAGTTGCTGGTTCGCCGTTCGGCGTGTAGTGCATCTGAAAGACAAACTTCGAGCCCTTCGGAATGCGCATTCCGGCGTCATTGGGATAGATCAGTGGTGATGTTCCGGGAGCGTACCCAATCAGCATCATGCCCAGTCCTCTTTGCCGCTTTCGCCCTGGCGTCCTCACGTACACGACGATGTGGTGCACGACCTCCGGGTTGCCCGGCCGCGCTTCGACTGAGTTCACGAAGACATCTTCGGTGAGTTTCGGATCGACTACAAAATGCTGATAGTCGACAACGCCGCTCGCTGGCACTTTGAATTCTTCACCCATCTCGTACACGATATCCGGCTTCTTAATTCGCCAGCCTTCGACGAATTCCGGAGCCGACGGCAGATCGGCCTTATCGCCTTCAGGGCTCCCGTTTTCGACCCACGTCAGGATGGTTCGCTTTTCTTCGGCCGTCAATCGAGCATCATTCTTGAAGTGGCCGTACTTTGGATTCGCGTTCCACGGCGGCATGCGGTTCTCGCTAATCACTTCGGCGATCATGTCTGTCCAGCCGACGGTGTCCTGGAAGCTGCTGAGAGAAAACGGAGCCAACTCGCCCGTCCGGTGACACTCGGCGCATCGCTTGTTGAAGATGGGGGCGATGTGTTTGGAGTAAGTAATGTCGCCCTTCGGTTGAACCTTGCTGCGGCGACCGATGATGCAGCCAATCGCTTTAGTTCGAGCGGTTGTCGGTTCTTCGCCTGCCAACAGTTTTGTGATCGCGTCGGCGAGGTCTTCGGTCTTTGGTTTCTCACGAGCGACGCTGATGGCGTACTGATCGTCGATGCGGCCGCGATACCGAACCTTTCGGTTCGCATCCACAACGAAAATCTCCGGAGTCCGTTCGGCCTGCAGCAAGTCGGCCAGTTTCTGTTCCTTGTCCAGCAGTACCGGGAACGCGATTCCGGACCGGTTCGCATAGGCGGCAACTTCGGTCAGGCTGTCCTGGATATTCGAATCGACTCCCACAAACGCGACGTCCGAACCATCGAACCGCTTCGCCAAATCACGCAGCCTTGGACCATACAACTTAGCCAGCGGGCATTCGGTTCCCAGAAACGCAACGACCGTGAACTTCTTATTGGCAAGGTCACCAAACCGTTGAGCGTTGCCGTAAACATCGGGCAGCGCAACGTCGTCAATCGCTTCGGAAGCCTTGGGAACATCGCCCCCAAACGCAGTGGGTGTTATCAAACCGGCAAACAGCACAAGTAAAGACAGCTTCATCGTGTAATCATCCCGTTGTTCGCGAAGTACAGAACCGGTTCTTCGTCGCTCAAAAACAAATATTGGCAATTCACTGGCCATTCGCTTATTCGCTTTACGTTCCGCAGATCATACCAAGCAGACAAGCTCACGAATGCCCCAACTTCACCCGCACGACTGACACCGCTCGACCAACGAACTCGGCAAACCCAGCGCATGCCGCGGCGTCCCAATCACGCAGCTTCAAACCCCGCGTGTATCGAAACGTACCCGCCAGCGCCCCACGCACGCCCGGCAACGAACAGACCCTCGGCCAGATCGACACGCGCCTATCCCGCATGAATTCACGAGCCTGGTCCAATGACATTTCTGCATTGTGCCAAGCTTGGCTACCGCACCTTGATCGCTTGCTGCCGGAAAGGTAAGAGGCAACAGAAGGGGCTGTCTATTTCGTAGTAGCCAGCGTTCTGTCCAATACTTATTCGACGTCACGGCACATGGACTCCGAAACTGGACCAGCCGCCTGGTGTGGTGTTTGTTTGGTTCACGCCTTAGACTGGATTCGGGGTTTGGTTTCTTTGTTTCCGTTAGTCGACCGGATGACACCTAGCCCAATCAATGTTCTATCAGCGAGTTGTCACGAAGCTCGTTCTCAAGTGCAAAGGCGTCGTTGAGACGGCCAGCTAACTGCATGCACCGAAACGCCGGATCCGGGCCGAACTTGAATCCACTCCTGGCGATCGGAAATTTTAGGCGTTATGCCGCAACGGGGTATGCGGTTACCTCAGCATGTCAAACCGCAAACTACTCGTCCTGCTAATCGCGATTCCCATGGTGGCCGTGTTGTCCATCCCTGTCATTTGGGCTGTACTCTACTTCGGCGTTTATCTCGGTTACGGAAATTTCAGCGTTCGCGAGCATCAAGAGTTCGCAGCGAACGGCGTATCGCAAATCAAACCTGCTAAAGAGATGGATCAACTGTACGATGACTGTCGTCACTACGTCACATACGCGAACAGAGTGCCGCTCTTCAACTCCGTCGCGTACTTCGGCGGCCGCTACCAACTCACGATGCAAGTGACGGTGGATATCCAATCGGAATCTTCAGGCACCATGACAGGGAAGCCGCAGTTCTATCTGAATGAGATTGGTAAGGTCACCGTCTCCCCATGTGGACAAGTTGGTGCATCGTTCTCACGCAACCTGGAGTTCGGCAATGCGAAGTGGCAGGCTGTCTACGAAGCCGGAGGCGACTTCAGTACAATTGGGTTTAAAGTCACCGAGACTCCGGTGACCGACTTCCAGAAGTACGCCAGCGCGGGTCGTCCGTCCAATTGATCGTGACATAACAACTAAAGGCTCATCTCTATATGGCAGAGCGTTCAAGGCCACGTGTGTTCCGGAGCGTGAAACCTTCCGAAGATGACATTGCCAGAGCAGCGACGTTACAGCTGACTAGTTGCCCTCGACGGTACTGTTGGTTCTGACATAGCCTCTCCTTTGATTGGGATACCCCGGTCACTGAGGGATGCACCGTAGCGGATGCCGACCCTTCATTCTGGAAGAACACTGATACTCCATGCTGCCGAACGGATTCGCCCGGTGTTGATCACTACGAACCTCGGGAGGGCCACGCGGAAGAAGATGGGTTTGACCCATATCGTTTCTGCGGGCCTCGCAACAAACTACCCAAGCAGGACAATACTGCCAACGAGCAGCTGGCTAACAATTGCGTGAACCGGAGCGGCGAATCCGGGCTAAACTGAAATCAACGCGTAACGTCGCCGCCTGGTTACGCTGATCGTTGTGCGGCAAAGGAGAGCCCGTGTCCAACTTCAAAACCATTGTGTTGCTCGTAGTTCCCGTGGCACTGGCCACAGGCATTGCCATCGCTCAAAACGCACCCCAAGAAAAAACCGACCAGATAACCCCCGCGTCACTCCTCGGGAGCATGGATGTTGGCTCAATGTATGACCAACTAACAGATGCCGCTCTTAGAGTCACAGACCGGTATCTTGACCATATTTCAAAGCCTGAGACTGCAACCAAGCTGGCCAAGTTTCAAAAGAATTACTACGACGCTCTGTTGGAGCAAGGTTTCAACCAGGACCAGGCTTTCACGCTTGTCCGTGAAGCTGGTAGCCCACTTGCGCAAGCTCCGCGTATCGGTAAGTGACATTGCGTAGATCGGAACGCCGTATACAAGTCCAGGACAACAGGTATCAAATGGCCAAACCAGATTCGCACGCACCAGAGGGCAGCCGCGATGATGCCCGCATCGCCGTCCACAACTGCCCACTCTCGTTTCGCATCCGTTGCCCCGAAGACTGATCGAAGATGGGACACACTAAGATTGATGGAGTGCGATATTGCTCGAAATGCACTACTGAGGTCTACTACTGCCGCACTGACGACGATGTTCGCAACGCTCGCTTAGCCGGATTCTGCGTTGCAATTGATCCTCGACTCGCCAACTACAATGACATAGTTGGTGGTGAACCTGACGATGTAGTACTCGGAATGCTTGACGACGCGTAGTAGCGACCGAGTTGGATTGACCATCCCAGCACATACACCGGAACTGCCGCCGGTCGCCCCATCACAAATCAAGTCACCGGCGGCAGTCGTCCGCGTGCGGTGATTTTTACTGTTAGCCAGCAAAGATTGGGCACTGCCCTGACAAGGAGCTTCGATGATCTGCTGCGAACAATGTAATGCGCCGATCGATCTTCGTGTTCATCAGCCGTGCTGGAACTGCAATGCGAATACCCACGAGCACAGGATGCGATCCGACATTCGCTATCTGATTGCTTACAGCCGACTATCATCCGTGCTGTTCGCGCTGGTTCTAATTGCCACCGCTGGGTTGCTCGGCTGGCAAACGCTTTGCCTTGTGCTTGGCGAGACTTCCATGTCAGATTTCATTGCCACAGCAGTGCCTTCGTTCTTGCTGCTCATCATTGGTTGTCGTTTAGCCGTATGACGATGTATGACTACTGGTCTGCACCGGAACGCCGCAACGGTCCCGAAATTGAAGTCCACATCACTCCCGGCGTCCGGTGATGTGGTTCGTAAGGCGACTCACCGATACCGCATGAAACCGAATTCTGATGACGTCGTTTACCTGGATGACTATGCGATTAGTGATGCCGCAGCGATGTTCGAGGCGGACCACGATGTCGAGCATAGGAAACGCTTCGACTTCCCAAGTGATTTCGTGCCCTCACTGGAACACTCCGAGCGCGTGATCCGCCAATGGATGGAGGCCCGGAAGACCGGAACGCAATACGCGTATGCAGTGCGCGACACAAACACCTCGTGCCTCCTTGGCGGATGTGAAATCCGTCCGAAAGATAGCGCAACCGCGAACCTGTCATACTGGACGTATCGAGATCATCGTGGTCGGGGCATCGCAACTCGCGCCGTTTCGATTGCCTGCCGTGTCGCGGCACAGCTTGGAATCACTCGCTTAGAAATACTCGTGGATAAAGACAACATTGCGTCTCAACGCGTCGCGACGAGCAACGACTTCATTCAGTCCGGCGAACTAGACGGTCGTCTGTACTACTTTTGCAATCCCGTCGCTCGGTTCTGATAGAATAGAGTAATCAAGCATCACTCCCGGCGGCCGGTGATGCTTTGCGTTAGCCTACATAGTGAGGATCAATCAGTGTTGCACCTAGCAGGGTGTTGAAAAACCTGGTGCGTTTGTTGTCAAGATATTAAGTTTCTCT
>CAZAIB010000124.1:0-19198 GCA_964485095.1 uncultured Planctomycetaceae bacterium
CCTTGGTTCCGTCAATCGGATCCAGCACCCACCGATAGCCACTGGTGCCAGGTTTGTCGTCGTGTTCCTCACCCAGAACCGCATCGTCAGCAAAGGTTGCGGCAATGCGGTCGCGCAGCAGCTGTTCGGCTCCCTTGTCAGCGATGGTCACCGGTGAATCGTCCGACTTACGATGAATCGCGACGCCGGTTTGGTAGTGGCTCAGGATGAACTCGTGGGCGGCTCCGATTGCTTCGAGAGCGAAGTTCATACGGTCTGAATAGTCAGTCATTTTTCATCTTCCACCACACACGTCACCTCTCCCGCTTGCGGGAGAGGTCGGGCTTTAAGCCCGGGAGAGGGTTTTGCGTCACACGCATCTCAAATCTCAAATCTCAAATCTGCAATCTCAAATCTGCAATCTCAAGTCTTGAATCTCAAATCTGTCCAGGGCGTCCCCCCTCCCGCGGCTGAGACCGCGACCTCCCCCGCAAGCGGGAGAGGTGGCAGGGATGGTTACTCGCCTTCCAGACGATAAAGATGCTCGCCGGCTTTGCGAACCAGTAACACGCCTTCGTCTTCGCGGTTCGCAAATGATTCGACGTCAATCGTGGCCGGATCTCGGTAGCCAAGGTTGATCTCTTTGCAGACCTCCTCAGGAATCTGTGATGCCAGCGTTACCTGGACTCGTGGTTTTTCAACACCGTCTTCAAACGTTCCACTTCCGCGGACGTGTGTTGAATGAGCCAACACGCCCCATGGTCGGTCTTTGAATTTGTCCCATTGCTTCGTGAAGTAATCTCGCACGTGATACCCAATCGCGCGGATGTTCTCGCCGTGCGTGACGGAAATGTCGTGCAAGTGTGGAGCGTAAATGATGAGTTCTCCACCATCGGCGACAACGGGTTCCAGCTTGTACATACACTTGCCGGCGACCCAGAGTTCGTCGTACATCGGCGGAGCACACGACAGAATTTGCTTGAACGGTTTCGGTTTGCGTTTGATGTGAACCTGACCGGACAGACTGGCGGCTCCATCCCAAGCCGATTCAGGAGTTCCGTAGAACATGCCGTACAGGCTGGCGTCCGGCGAGACAACGAAGGCCAAACAACGCTTCTCAACGTCCACCATCGCGCCGGATCGATTCACGACCTGACGAACCGGTGTATCCTTGATGCCAATGATTCCCACGTTGGAAATCAGCGCGCCCAGCCAGTGGAAAAAGTTCAGCAGCTCTGGTCCGGACACGCCCGGGAAGAAGTACTTGTTGCCGCCGCTAAAGCCCACCACTTCGTGAGGGAACACTGGGCCGACAATCATGACGATGTCGTATTCCAGGACCTTCGAGTTCACTTCGACGGGAACTTCTTCGGATAGCAGGCCGTTGGAAATGGCAGCCGTATCTTCTTTGGTCAGTGTGCCAATTTTCGTCAACGCCGCTGGGTTGTCCCATTCGTGATTGAACAACTGCGGCGTGGGACCGGGGAAGCTGGTTCGCCCATCGATGCCCATCATCTTCGCGATGGCTTCCTGCGGCATGGGTGGGTGAGTTCCCAAAGCGACAAGAATGTCCAGAGCCTTAACGTTATCGCCCAATTGTTTGCTGATGCAGTCGAATAACAGTGGCAGCGGTGCGGTACGAGTCGCGTCGGGCACGATGAGTAAAACGGTCTTGCCGCGAAAGTCGTCGATTGGCACATTCTGCGAAACCCAGCTGCGAACTTCGTCCTCAGTCAGGGTTGCGATTGGGTCGGTCATGGTGTTCTCGTCACTGCTTGATGAGTCGCCATGTTAGCTGCCGCGAAGTCGATTCCAAAGGTAACATGAAGTCACGAACGGGGAACTCCAACTTTCGGAACAGCCAGCATGAGTAGCGAAACTGCCAGGCTTGATGCCCGACCGGTGGGCAAGCGGCGTACTGTGCTGAAATGGGCCCGGCGGCTACTGATCGTGGGGCTCATCGGCCTGTTGGTAGTCATGCTGTTTACGCGTTTGGTCTCTGGAGATTCCCAGGCCGACGCTGTGGTTCAGGGGCAGGACGTGCCCTCGCCGCCTAAAGAAGATCCAACCGAACTGATTCTCTTTAGTGTGAACTGTGCTCACGGCCGTGGTGAAGGCATGCACCAGGCTCTCACCGCCAGTAAGACGTTGCGAGCGAATTGTGAAGCGATCGGCAAGCTGCTGGCTTCCGGCGAAGCCGACATCGCCTGTCTCCAGGAATGCGACGCCTCATCGTGGTGGAGCGGCGGGTTTGATCACGCAAAACTCATCGGAACCACGGCCGAACTACCGCGTCTTGTGCACAGCCTGAATGTCGAAGGAGCCGGACTGCAATACGGAACCGCCGTCATGTCAGACCTGGACATCGACCAGGCTCAGACGCTGACATTCCGACCGACTCCCCCGACATTTAGCAAAGGCGTCGCGATTGCACGTGTCGCCTGGCCCGGCGATGCGACGTTCAGGTTCGACGTCGTTTCGGTTCACCTGGACTTCGCATCCCCATCAGCCCGCGCGAAGCAGGTTGAGGAACTCATCGAAGCCACCAAGTCGCGTGGCAACCCGGTGATTGTCGCGGGCGACTTGAACTGCGACTGGTCGGAGGACGGAGCCACCCGGAAACTGGCGACCGCGTTGGAACTGACTGCGTTCGAACCAGAAACCGAGATGATCACATTCCCATTCACCAACGACCGTCTTGACTGGGTTCTGGTATCAAAGGAATTTGAGATAACGTCCGTCGAAGCGATCGACGCGAAACTGTCCGACCACCGTCCACTACGCGCGGTGATTCGACGCGTTGAGGGACGCCAGGGCATGTAGTGAACGAGGCAACGAGTCAATAACTAACCCGGCAGTCACAACAGGTAAGTCTCGTTGCGCTCCACGAGGGCTGGGTACATTCTTTGCCGCAACACGGGCAAGTAGGTGTACGATGTGCTTGCTCAACGAAGTGGTCGTACCAGACTGTCTTCCCGGTTCTCTCGCTCGCTTCGCGTGCGTGCGACCTTCCCGACGCGTTCAAAGTACTGCCGGCGGACTGGAGCTCATTGCTGGCCCAGCTTTCAAGTTCTGAGGTTTGCATCCAGATCTTGTACACATGGCCGAATGTAAGAGCCCAGGTTTGAAGGCGTGGGGCGAGATCACCTAGCAAGGTGATTGTTCGGTAGTTCGGGTAGTACCCGAGACAATCACAGCACCAAAGCACGCCGCCCTGGAAGCCAAATCCATGCCCCCGGAGAATCAATTCGGAGCTATCCTGACAGCGGCAAATCCTGTCATGTCGCTCAAACGGCGTGAGCGCTACGTCGATGTGAATCTCTGATCTGAGTGTCTCTCCGCACCGCTCAACGACAAGTGGATGCTGCTGCCACGTGTTAAACGCGTGATGATCAGTAAACGTACACCAGATTCGTAATTCTGGCTTAAGCATGGAAAATGCAACTTGTTGATAGTGGCGCCAGATCAAGCCCGCGTGCCACAGAGTCGGCGCGAGCTGGCCCCAATGGGAAGTCTCCACATCCGTAGTTGGTGGGAAGAGCGTGATCTGAACCGGGACATCGTCGGACATGTTCGGAGTTACTCGATCCGGAAAATCGGGTAGTCCTTCGATTCGAGAGCATCGTCGAAGTAGTTCCAGGCACACAGTCCGTCGGTGGCTTGTGGTTCCAGTAGGTTCACGATGAGTCGGCCGAGTGGCTGGTCGGTTGGAACCACAATGTCGCCGAGCTGAAGCGAGATTGTTTTCTCGGCTGTTGTCACTTCCACGCCGGAGACCACTTTGTGGCCCTGGAACTCGCGTTTGGCCATTTCGTAGCCGGTGATTTTATACGCGGTGACAGTTACGTCGCGGGACTCGTTGACGGTCTCGAAACGTACTCCATGGTTGGTGAGGTTTTCGATAACTTTGGTTTGGCTATTCGGAACGACGTAGTGTGCGGGGCGTTTGATATCGAGAGAGGATGCTTCGATTCCATGGTACTTGACCTGGTACTCGGTCGCTTCGTCCGTGTCTTTGGCCTGGCGTCCGCGGCCGGCGACGGTTTCTTTCCAGGCTGGAATCGTGAAGAGACGTTCGAAGGCTGTGGGCTTTGAGCCGACTGCAATCTGGGTTGTCTTGCTGGTGCGGGCCTCCGCGATCAGCTTGCTGACGGCTGCTTTTTCTGTGATAGCGAGCTTCAGGATTTCGTCGACAAAATGGTACGTGACCAAAACGCGTTCTTTGAACGTGGCGAAGGCGTATGCTTCGGACAGAATTCCCAGTGAGTTCCGCAAGCCGAAGTAATGCGTGCTGTACCGCGGCGCGCCGGGGTAGCTGCGCCAGTTTTCGTGGCTGCGATCGAAGTTGCCGTAATAGAATGACAAGTCGCCAGTGGCCGCTTTAAGTTGCTTCGACACGGTTGGCAGGAATTTGTCGCGACCGTATTCCAGCAATTTTGCATCGGTGGCCGGATGTCTTGGTGAGTCGTAAGTGACTTTGAATCGATGGAACGAACCGTCGGTCGTGTGCAGGTCCATCGCGATGATTGGTTCCCATTCGCTCATGAGCTTCGCCAGCGATCGGGCTTCGGGTGATTCCAGCTTCATATGATCTCGGTTGAGATCCAGCCCCATGGCATTTGGCCGTTGCCCCATTCCTTTGGCGGGACCAATCTGGCCTGGGCGGTTTGTAGTGGAGAACCGTTCGTTGCCGTCTGCGTTGTAAATAGGAGCGAAAACCAGAATGAGCTCCTTCATCGCTTTGCTGTCTTGCTTCACAAGATCGCGAGCCAACATCAACAACGCTTCTTTGCCGCAGACTTCGCCGGCGTGGATATTGCCCATCGCGAAGACGACCGGCCGTGGATCGGCTTTGGCTTCAGCCGCTGATTTGATTGGCGGGTCAGCGAGAATCAACAACGGGATGTCGCGGTTCTCGTGCGTTCGTCCCATTGAACTGAGATGAACCTTATCGCTGCTGTTCGCGAGTGTTTCGCAGAACGCGATGACATCCGCGTAGGGCGCGGTCGCTTGAAAGTCGCTGGATTCGGCGACGGTCTTGAGATCAGAATCCTGTCCGATGGCGCCGGTCGGTCCCGCAACACAGATCATCAATCCGGCCAGGGCGACTCGAATCCCATACAACGAAACCCTCTCCCGCGAGCGGGAGAGGTGACATGCTCTTGGGTTGGTGTTAGCCGGTGGTGTCAGGCTTCTCAGACTTTGCTGCTTCATCCTTTTTATCCTGCTTCATCTTCGCCAGGAACTTGTCCAGTGGCGGTTGTTTCCTGTGGTAATCCGTTTCCTGCTGATACGCGTGAGCGACGGACAGCAGCTCGGTTTCGCCGTAAAGCTGACCGGTCATGGTGACGGAGAACGGGACTTCGACGTCGCCACGTTTTCTGAAACCCGCGGGCATCACCGCTGTGGGATGACCGGTCAGATTTGTGATCCCAAGGTCGCGTCCGCCGACGTACAGGTCAACGTCGTCCATGACTTTTTCCATCTCTTTCATCAAGAGTGTTCGCACGCGAGCCGCCCGGATGTACTCAACCGCCGGAATAAACTGCCCTGCCCTGAATGTGTTTGGCCAGGTATTCAGGCCTTCGGTGACGTGGTTTCTGGTCACGTCATCGAACATTGCCGAGCATTCAACGTCCAGCATTGTGACCAGTTCATAGACCGGTAGTTTTTCTGGCAGCGTGATGGGAACCAGCTTCGCACCCAGATCGCGCAGGATGTTGAGTTCTTCACGTTGGTCATCTGGCGTACGACCTTTGACGTATCCAATTCGCAGCGACCGGATTTCTTTCTCCGGTGGCCACTGAAACGGTTGATCTACGGCGGTGGGATCCAGCCCGTCAGAACCATGAACCGCATCCAGCACCAACGCGCAGTCTTCGATGTCGCGGCAAATCGGGCCAGCCTTGTCCATGCTCCACGACAGCGGCATCAAGCCGTAACGACTGATTCGGCCAAACGTCGGTCGCAGTCCGGTGGAACCGCAACGGCGACTTGGTGAAACAATACTGCCCAGCGTTTCGGTCCCGATGGCGAAGCCCACCAGCCCGGCTGACGCCGCACATGCAGAACCCGCCGACGAACCGCTGGAACCCTGCCGCGGGAACCACGGATTACGCGTCATCTTTTCCATCCACTTGTCACCCTGCGCCAGAGCGCCGAGTGACAGTTTTGCAACCAGAACCGCGCCGGCTTCTTCCAGACGTTCGGCAATCGTCGCGGTGTGATCGAACTCCTGATCGCGAAACGGTGTAGCTCCCCAGGTCGTCTTGTACCCGGGAACCGCCATCAGATCTTTTGCTCCCCATGGAATGCCGTGCAACGGACCACGGTACTCGCCAGCAGCAATCGCCTGATCCGCGCGTCTGGCCTGGTTCATAGCCAGTTCTTCAGTCATTGACACAACACAGTGCAGCAGTGGGTCAAATTTCTTGAGGCGGTCGATGTACAGCTTTGTGAGTTCGACGGACTTCAGCTTGCGCGTACGAATGAGTCGCGCGAGTTGAGTGACGGGGAGGAACGCAAGTTCTGTGTCGGAGTCCGGTCGCTTAATGTCATCGTCGAATGTGGAAACGGCCTTGTTGCGAACAACCGGCGGTCCGGGTTTCAGGTGTGGCGCCGGATTGAAGTAGACGCTGGGCGGTACGTTGTAATCGACTTCGACTTCGCGAACGCGAGCCGCTTTCTGAAGGTTGCCGCGCAGGTTTCGCAGCGTAGCGGCGCGTTCCTGATCGCTAAGTTCAATGCCCGCGATCCATTCTGCTTGCTTTAGCATCTCGGCCGTGATGGCAGCTGATTGCCCAGCCTGAGCCGCAACGGCGCGGCGGTAGCTTTCGGTTCCAAAACCCAGCCCTGCAAGCAATCCCAGGACGGTGCGGCGGTTTGGTCGGTGATCGGACATGATGTGGGGCTCTTTGGCGGTGCATTGATCGTGCTGATCATTCTAAGTTCGGATCACGCCCAATTGCACGATGCTGCTGAGCATCTGTCGCGTACTGGTGGGCTGACTAACAGTCGCAGCCCCTACAACCGGCGACGTTGACTTTTCGGATCGGGTGAATCGAGTGGAACGTTGCCTAGCGCGGATTCAACCCATCCAGCTCGACCTAAGTTCTCATGAGCGCCGGATACGGTGGGACTTCCGGCTCGGAGCAACGGTATGCACAGTATTCTTTTCATTGCAAATGGCCCGGAAGCCTCAATGGTGACCGATGTTGCTCTGCGCAGGCAGCAGGGAGTCGTGACTCGAGCATCGACCCCGCAAGAAGCAACATTGCTACTGGCGAGCGGTTCGTTTGATGCGATCGTTTGCGCCGTCGATAGTCTGGATGTCACTGCACGGCAGTGCATCGATACCGTGAAAGGTGTTGAGCGTCTTCCGACTGTCATCATCACCGGCAGCGGTGAGGTGCCTTTGCGGTCGTTCGATATCGATACGCGAATTGTCTCCATCACGGATGGCATTGCCGAAGTTTGCACAGCCTTGAATCAGCAACTTCGTCGAATTCCGGCCAGGCCGAAGAAACCAATTCAGGCTGATTGCGAATTCGAGTTCGGTTTCAGCTTTAAAGCGGAACCGAGTCGAATTGGTAAAGCGCGAGCGGTTGCAGGCGGGTTCATTCAGCGCTGTTTGCAACTTGATGACAAAGAACTGATTCGAGTCGAACTTGTTCTCGAAGAAGCTCTGGCGAACGCGGTCTACCACGGTTCTCTGGAAATCAGTTCTGAGATTCGCACCGAAAAGCCGGATCGGCTCAAAACGATGCTGTCCCAACGGCTGGCAACCTCACCCTACTGCGATCGCCGCGTCCAGGTTCAACTTGCAATTTCCGATGAAGAACTTCGCATCGTCGTCAGCGACGATGGGCCCGGCTTTGACGTGGACGCCACAGCCGCCGCTGACGATTCGGAAGCGGTACACCGGCCATCCGGGCGCGGTTTGCTGTTGATGCACGCGTTCGCTGACTCGGTGAAGTTCAATGAGTCGGGGAATTCGGTTCAACTCAGCAAGAAACGAAGTTCGATGAAGTCTGCTGTTCACCAGGAGGCTCAACAGCAGACGGCCATAGCAGCGGCAATGTCGCAGGGGCAGGACTAATACGATGTTGAGCAACTCAGAACCAACAGCCCACAGTTCCGAACTGGATGCAACGACAATCGATGTCAGTATGGATTCGATTCAGCGGCAGCTAGGTCTCCCGTGTGAAGACGAACAGGGGTTGTGCCTGATCCAAATCCACCCTGTTGTCGGGCGTTGTGGCGTTCAGCAACTGGGGCCCACTACGACGATCATTGGTCGCGAAAAGGATGCTGATTTCAGTATTGAGATGCCTTCTGTCTCTCGGCATCACGCCAAGATCGAACGACAACCAAATGGGCGTTATCGCCTGATTGATTTGGATAGCACAAACGGAACCTTCGTCAACGATGTCCGGGTTCGGGAATGGGAACTGGATCCCAGCGACATCGTCCGATGCGGCGGAGCCATGCTGAAGGTTCTTCCCGCCGACGACCTGGAAGCGCGGTACCACGAAGTTGCGTACATGATGATGACGCACGATTCGCTGACTGGCATTCACAATCGCCAGTACTTCGAAGACCTTTTGGAACGCGAGGTGGGGCGCTGTCTTCGCTACAAAGCTCCGATGGCCATGCTGATGCTGGACATCGATCATTTCAAGGCAGTGAACGATCTGCATGGCCACCTTGCCGGTGACGATGTACTGAGAGAGTTCGCTCGTCGAATCCAAACGGTGCTGCGTGGTGAGAACGTGGTCGCCCGTCTTGGTGGCGAAGAGTTTGGAGTGGTCATTCAGCACGCTGACCTCACGAAAGCCTGCACGGTTGCCGAACGACTTCGCACGGCGATTTCTGCACGGAAGTTTCGGGTTACTGATGCCCAGATTCCAATCACCGTGAGCATCGGTCTGGCGGCCATTGATGGCCACTCCGAAATTTCGCCTCAGGAACTGCTTCGCGAAGCAGACCAAAACCTGTACGAAGCCAAAACCAGCGGTCGCGATTGCGTCTACGCTGGAGCCTCGGCAGAACATGTTTAGCAACGACCTTTGGCCGCATCGGATTCGGGTTCGTGCATTGGGCCAGTCTTCTTGGTACTGCCTGCCCGGTTGGCCCGCAGCACGTTGTGCGCGTCAAACTCGTTCCCTTGCTGCCCTGACGGCTGATTTGTGCGGGGTTAACGCGATCTGCCGGATGGAATAGACTACCACCCGCGCTGTCTGGCGCAGTGTTTTTTCGTTGACGATGGAGCGTCCCGATGACATGTCCCCTGCTCTGCCGGTTCTGCGCGCTGGTGATTCTTGGTTGTGGATTCCTGTCCGCGGACGAAGTGCCGCCCGAAGTAGACGATGCGTCGCTGGCATCTGTATTTTTCACAACGGCAACCGATGGCTGCGCGGTGGGGAACCGTGGCGCGATCTGGCTGACGCGTGACGGTGGTGCAAACTGGGACCTGAAAGAGTCCCCGGTACCGGGGCTTCACCGGTCGGTCACGTTTGTCAATCGGAAGACGGGATGGATCGTTGGCAGCAGCACGATGCCCGGCAACCAGTTGCCGCTGGGGTACGTGCTGCAGACGACGGACGCCGGTGAGACCTGGAAGCTTATCGCCGGCAGGCCGCAGCGAGATCCAAAGTCGCCAGCCGTGGGCATCAAGTACCTGCCTCGACTTCGCGCTGTCCGGTTCTTCACGCCCACAACCGGCTTTGCGGTCGGCGCGTCGAACCGGTTCTTTCCGTCGGGCGTTTTGAAGACTGTTGATGGCGGCTTGAACTGGGAACCAGTCGCCGGTGATGAAGGTTCCTGGCGCTGCGGTTGGTTTATGAACCCGGACACGGGTTTCGTCGCCGGTCGCCTGACTTCGCGTGCAACCATGCAGGGCGACAAGATGGTTCAGGCTCCGAACCAAAGCGGCGGCCTGCAAACATGGCGCAGCTTGCGGGTGAGTTCAACGAACCCAAGCTGGATGGTGGGTGATGGTGCGAACCTGCTGTACTCAGGTGATGGCGGCATCAGTTGGCAGGATCCGCCGCAGGCGCTGCCGCGTTCTCTTCGAGACTTCTGTGATTTTCACACCGTAGCGACGTACCAGAAGAAGGTTTGGATTGCCGGTTCGCCGGGTTCCGTCATCTGGCATTCGCCGGACGGTGGTCGTAGCTGGGTGACTCAGAAGACCGAGCAATCCGCCGCAATTCGCGCGGTGTACTTTCGTGGTGAGAACAACGGTTGGGCTGTTGGTGACCTGGGCACAGTGTTGCGAACTGTCGATGGCGGCAAGGTGTGGACCGCGGTGAAGGGGGGCGATCGACGCGTCGCTTTGATGGCGATGAGCCCTCGAGCGCTACGGGTTCCCTTTGAGGTAGTGGCCAAACAGACCGCCGAGTTCGGATACCGAAGCGCGGTGTTCCTGCCGGTGCGCCCGGATATTGGACCGGATGGAACCACCGCATTGGACTGCGAAGATCGGATGCACGAAGCGATGGCGGCCGCGTCCGGCTGCGTTGCTGAGTATGGATGGCGGTTCCCGGCAGCAATTTCCGGCGTCGAACAGGTCGACAGCCAACTTGTCCAGGACTGGCAAAGACGCAGCGAAGGCAAGCTTGGTCAAACCCTTCTTTCACTGCTAGTCGCGCGAATCAGAACGCTGCGTCCGTCCGTTGTCGTCATTGATGAAGCAGGGGCGAATGACGCCGCAGCTCGCGTTCTAAACGCCGCCATCTTGCGAGCGGTCACCATGGCCGGCGATCCGGGGCACTTTGTTGAACACATCAGAGACGCCGGGCTTGAACCGTGGGAGGTGCAGCGTGTCTACCAGCGAACACCGGACAACAGTCGGGCTCAGATTGAGATTGCCGCACACGACATCCTACGACTGCGTGGTTCGTCGGTGAGCGATTTCTCTCAGCCGGCGTACACATTGGTCGCGGGCGAAAGCACCAGTCAATCCTCACAGGTCGGCTTTCGACGAGTGTTCCCACCGATAACTCAAGGGAAGACTCGCGCGGACTTTTTCAGAGGCATCAGCATCGCTCACGGCAGCGCCGCACGGCGAGCGGCGGTTCCTTACAGCGAGACTAATGTTGAGCAGTTGACTGAGATCGTCAAACGCCAGCAACAGATGGCTGGCTATGCGGACAAATTCCTGGGCGACGACAGGATGGCGTCACAACTGATTGCGCAGCTGGACGAACTGACTCGAGACCTGCCAGATGACGCGGCGGCTCGACAACTGCGCATGCTGGCTGACAAGTACGCGGCCGTTGAGAAGTGGAAACTTGCCGCGGCGACAATGAGCGATCTGGTGAAACGATACCCGCGAACGACGGAAGCTTCTGCAGCGCGCGAGTGGCTGATCGCATGGTGGTCGGGGGCAGAACCCATCTGGCAGCGATTGCGCGGGGCGTCAGTTGCCGGCGGTGTGCAACTGGCGGGAGCGAATCTGGCTGGCGGCGCTGGCGGGCAGATTATTCATCCTGCTCAGCACGCTGATTACGCGAACCGGGCCGCGGATGCTTCGATCCCGAAGTCGTTTAACCCCGGAGATGTGACCGATGCCCGGACAGATGCTCACGGTGGGCTGCTGAACAACTGGCGAAAGTCAGCACTGAAAACTTCGGAAGACTTGAAGGTTGCCGACCCTCTGCGGTTCGAATCGTCGAGAGTTCAATTAAGCCTCGCGGCGCTGCTGCGTAGCCGAGGAAACCGGAGCGGCGCGATGGCGATTTACACGAACCAGCATCACGAAGCGGCGTGGAAGAACGCGGCCGCGAACGAAGTCTGGGCCGACCAAATGGTGACCCAACGACCAAAATCCGTCGTCACAATGCGACGGACAAGTGAGCCGCCACAGCTGGACGGCATCTTGTCAGATCCGTGTTGGCAGAAAGCCACCGAACTGTGGCTTCGCGGCAAGCGGCTGGACACAGCGCAAGGGTCGTACGCAGCGATGGCTTACGATGATGAATACCTTTACCTGGCCGCCGCCGTTCGACGTCATGAGAGCACCAGCGGTGTGAAGACGCAGCGTGGGAAGCGTTCGTACGATGCAGACCTGGGACAGCACGACCGAATTACCTGGTGCATCGATACCGATCGAGACTATTCAACGTGGTACCGACTGCAGGTTGACCAGCGTGGGTTCACGACTGACGCCTGCTGGCTGGATCAGAACTGGAACCCAAAATGGTTTGTCGCGAGTTCCAGCGACGAAACTCACTGGCGCTTCGAAGCCGCGATCCCACTGGACGAGCTTGTCAGGATCAAACCGAATCAACAGGATTCCTGGGCCGTTGGCGTGAGTCGCGTGTTGCCCGGCTACGGAGTGAGCGGCTGGAACCAACCGGCGGCATCGCGTGATCAGCCTGAGAACTTTGGTCTGGCTGTGTTTGGACGGTAGTTGGAACTCGTTTTGATCGGGCTGCTCGCGCGAAGTGCTTTATTTTTCGTATAAAGCTCTGAGCAGCTGGCGGTCGGTGGCCAGCATTGGGAGTTCTTCGAAATCTCGTTCGTTGCGGGATGCCGGGTCGGGCATTGATCGAATGCTGATCACCTTCCGGCCAGAATGTTCCCGAGTAAACTCTGTGATCGAATCCACGTCCTGTTCAGGCAGCCCTTGAGTCCACACGATTGTGTCACAGGTTCGTGCGTCGTCGGCAACAGTCACGCCGCCGTGTTCTAGTCGCCTGACTAGTGTTGCTCTTAGCTGACTGTCGTCACTGACAACTGCCGAGGTGACTCGCCGTAGCGAGTCGGGTGGATTGGCAGAGTGGTTGTGTTCGAACCGTTCGTCTCGGCTAGCGGTCAGAGGAAGCGGTGGTTCGCGGTGGCCGACGGCTTTGAGTTCTCGTTCAAATCGTTCTGGTGCGTTCCTCGCGGCGACTCGAACGGCGTGTGGCCAGAGTTCCGGGAGGTTGCGACCGTCTGATTCACACCAGGATCCGTAGACGCACAGCAGGCGTCCAGCAGGCATGGTGAGATTTATAAGCCGATTGGTTGTCGCTTCGGGATACTGGTTGGGCCAGTCCTGCCAAACAACAACAAGGTCAGGGTTATTGCTTGGATCGACTTCGTCAGCGTTGGGGAAACGCTTGAGCGTTCGGCCCTGTGCGAGTTCTTCGATTTCGCGCAAACAAAAGCGAAGCTCGCGATCACGAGCTTCGCCGATGAACCAAATGGTTTCTCTTGCCTGGGCCATCCCTGCCCTCTTTTATCTGTTCGAAGATAACGCACAACCGGCTGAACGCGGGCAAATCCAGTCACCACACCAACCGGCATCCGATGCAACGGAACGTTGCCCTTAGCCTACTGTCCAGGTGTCGCCACCGTTGAACATTGCTTCCAGGTCGCCTTCGCCCTTGGCTTCTTTCGCGTGCTGCATCTGTGCTTCGACACCTTCGTCGTAGACAGGACGTTGCACGTCTCGCAGAACACCAAGTGGATCAGGGAAGTCAGGGTATTTCATCTGAGCCAGCATGAATGACAGAGCTGTGCTGTCTGCTTTTTCATCGTGGAACAGCAGGTCGTCTTCGGTGATACCGTTGCCAAGTTCGACCACTTCCGGGCGACCTTCGATGACTCGGATACCTTTGTCCTTGTTTTGACCAAAGATCAACGGCTTGCCGTGTTCGAGGTACAGGACGTTTTCGTCCTTCGGCTTAATACCCTTGTCCTCGTTGCCACGCTTGGCAGTCGCGTGTTCGAAAGCCATTGAGTTGAACACGTTGCAGTCCTGGTAGACTTCGACAAACGATGTTCCCTTGTGTTCCGCGGCTCGTGTGAGCACAGAAGCAAGGTGCTTGACATCGATGTCTACGGCACGAGCGACAAAGGTCGCTTCAGAACCAATCGCAACCGACAGCGGATTCAGCGGGTTGTCGATTGAACCGAACGGCGTGCTTTTGGTTTTCTTACCGATCTCACTGGTTGGTGAGTACTGGCCTTTGGTCAGGCCGTAAATTCGGTTGTTGAACAGGATGATGTTGAGATCGACGTTACGTCGAATCACGTGCATCAAGTGGTTACCACCGATGGACAACGCATCGCCGTCGCCGGTGATGACCCACACGCTGAGTTCTTTGTTGGCCAGCTTCACAGCTGTCGCAACCGCAGGTGCGCGGCCGTGGATACTGTGGAAACCGTAGGTGTCCATGTAGTACGGGAACCGGCTTGAACAGCCAATTCCTGAGACGAAGCAGAACTTCTCCTTGGGGATGCCGAGGGTCGGGAGGACCTTCTTCATTTGTGCAAGGATTGAGTAGTCGCCGCAGCGTGGACACCAGCGAACTTCCTGGTCGCTCGCGAAGTCTTTGGCTGTCAGCACAGGCAGTTCGGTGGACATTCTTCTGAACCTTCTTGGCCGCTTTTACGCTAGTTGAGTTTGTGTCTTGTCGAGCGGCGGGCAAACGCCCACCGCTCAGTGATGTCTCGAATTAACCAAGCATCGAATCGATCTTGGCCAGGACTTCCCCAATCTTGAATGGCTTACCCTGGATCTTGTTCAGACCCTGAGCATCACACAAGTACTTGCCTCGAATCAGGAACCGTAGCTGTCCCATGTTGAGCTCAGGGATCAGCACCTGCTTGAAGTTCCCGATGATCTCACCGAGGTTCTTCGGGAACGGATTGATGTAGCGAATGTGGGCATGCCCGACGCTTTTGCCTTCTGCAACACACTCGTTGACCGCAGCGCGAACAGAACCGAAGGTTCCACCCCAGCTAATAACCAGCACGTCACCCGACTGTTCGCCGTGGACATCCTGAGCCGGAATCGAATCTGCGACGTTGTCCACCTTTTGCTGACGAGTCAGCGTCATGTGGTGGTGGTTGGCCGGATCGTATTCGACGTTTCCAGTGACGTCCTTCTTCTCCAGGCCACCAACTCGGTGTTCGAGGCCAGGGGTGCCAGGGATCGCCCATGGTCGGACCAAGCGTTCGTCACGCAAGTACGGCATGTATTCGCCGTCCAGGTTCGGTTCCGTCTGGTTCTTGACGTTGATTGGTTTCAGGTCAGCGACCTTCGGAATCTTCCACGGTTCTGAACCGTTGGCAACGTAGCCGTCTGTCAGGAACATGACTGGTGTCATGAACTCAACAGCGATACGCATCGCTTCCTGAACCATGTAGAAACAGTCGCCTGGCGTGGCCGCTGCAACAATTGGCAGCGGCGATTCACCGTTGCGACCAAACATCGACAGCAACAGGTCAGACTGTTCGGTCTTGGTTGGCAGACCGGTACTCGGGCCACCTCGCTGCACGTTGACGATGACCATTGGTAGTTCGGTAATCATACCGAGCCCCATGGCTTCGCCTTTCAGGCAGATGCCGGGACCACTGGATGCGGTCACCGCCAGGGCACCAGCGTAGGACGCACCAACGCAGGCACACATGGCCGCGATTTCGTCTTCCGCCTGGAACGTTTTCACGCCGAAGTTTTTCATCGGTGCGAGGTAGTGCAGTACGTCACTGGCTGGCGTAATCGGGTAGCCGCAGTACATGAGTTCTTTGCCAGCCAGTTTGGCGGCTGTTGCCAGACCCCATGCGGTGGCTTCGTTACCCATGATCTTGCGGTACTGACCTGGTTCCAGTGAAGCCGGTGCCACCTTGTAGTGAACCGTGAACGCTTCGGTACTGAAACCGTAGTTGTATCCACCTTCGAGAGCCTTCGTGTTGCCCTCGATGATCTCAGGTTTCTTGGCGAACTTCTTCCGCAAGAACTCCAGTGTTGGATTCTTGTCACGTTCGTAGAGCCAGTAAACCAGCCCGAGTGCAAAGAAGTTCTTACAGCGGTCTTTGAGCTTCTGTGATTCGAGTCCGTCAATGCCTTCGACTGAATCGCGCGTCAGCCGTGTCATTGGGACTTTGAACACGCGGTAGTTGGCCAGCGATTCGGCATCGTCCAGCGGGTTCGAATCGTATTTGGCTTTCTTGATGTTGCCGTCGTCGAACGCATCCTCGTTGACGATCAGCGTGCCACCACGCTTGAGGTCTTTGAGGTTCGTCTTCAACGCGGCGGGGTTCATCGCGACAAGCGTGTCGACTTCGTCACCAGGAGTGAAGATGTCCTTGCTGGAGAAGCAAAGCTGGAACCCGGAAACACCGAACAGCGACCCGGCGGGTGCGCGAATTTCGGCGGGAAAGTCAGGCAGGGTGCTGACGTCGTTACCGAATGCTGCAGATGCACTGGTGAACTGGTTACCCGTAATCTGCATACCGTCGCCGGAGTCGCCGCAAAAGCGAATGACTACAGTATCGACTTCTTCTTGTGTTCTCTCTGCGGGGGGGGCGTCTGTAGCCATCAGTTTGGGTGTGCCTTTGTTGTACGTACTACGACTCAGTTAGGAGTTCGGCGGGAGGAACCAGTACTGCCCAATCAGGATGAGGGATTTCTGTGAACGCTGTGAGCGGCAAAATTTGAGAGCCGATCTGTCCTGAATGTACTGGAAGCAACACCTTCTTGCGCGCATTCTTGCAACTGCTCATTGCATTGAAAAGCCCTGCTTTGCCTATTCCGTAGCATTTTCCGGGCATTCTCACGGGATCGGTTTTTGGTGTTAGAGAAGCAACCTTCGCCATGGGTGGGACGGTTTGCTCTACCTGGTTGCCCGACCCGTCTTGCTTCGTTTCGTGTCCGTCCCAGATACTACAGCATCGAACCGCTTTGGCCATGTGTTTTGGGAACGGAATCCCTGCGAATGCGGACACCCTCACCGCAACTTACTGATCTGCTGAAACGCCTTAATCTGTGCACTCCAGCCGACCTGCGCGCGTGCCAGCCGCGGGTCCGGCGATTGGTTCGCGATCTGCCAGCGTTCGATTCCGTGTGGATTGATGCCCTGGTCCAGCTGCGACGCCTTACGCCCTACCAGGCACAGGTATTGCTTTCTGAAGATCCCGAACGGCTGAACGCGGGCCCCTGTGTTCTTGTCGATAAACTGGGCCATCACGACTCCGGCCATACGTTTCTCGCTCGCAGGCGGGAATCGGAAGAGCAATGCGTCGTCAAATTTGTCGATCCCGATGCTGGACAGTTTGAGATTGTCGCCGCGAACCTGGGCCGCCTGGCAACGGCATTCAGACAGTTTTCCCACCAGGCGATCGCCGGACCCCATGCCAGTCTGGAACACGAAGGTCGGCTGGTCGCTGTGAGTCGCAACGTGCCCGGAGCCAGCATTCGGGATACATTGGTGCAGACCGGTCGGTTCCAGCCTCATGATGTCATCGAAATTGGTCGGCAGATTCTCAGCGGGCTGGCAGCGATGGAACGGCACTGGGATGCTCACGGCGATATCCGAATCGCCAACCTGCGGCTCACCGTCGACGGCAGCGCGTGCCTGGTGAACTGCGGGATCGCGTTGGCTTCTGAACGTCGATTCATCGTCCACCGCCAACTCAGACCAGACCGCTGCGACACTGTCGCCCCGGAACTCATCGGAACCGACCGACCTCCGGATGCACAAAGCGATCTGTACGCCGTTGGCTGCCTGATGTGGCAACTACTGTGCGGGCGTCCGCCGTTCCCCTGCGCGGATCCGCTTGAAAAGCTGGCCGCTCATCAAACTCAGGACGTTCCCGACGTTCGCGACATTGCTCCGCACACACCCGACTGGGTTGCGGCCGCGATCCAAACCATGACCGCCCGCGATCGGACTCAGCGTCCGCCGTCATTCTCAGACGCATCCCGAAGATGGAACCAGCACACCGCCACGCGTCTGCCAGGCCCAACCGCGCTCAACAGGTTTAGTCCGCGGATTCGTGAGATGGCTCGTCGCTCGACGCCAAAGAAGGCCGCCTCCAACTGGCTGCTGGCTGCGACTCTACTGATCTGCATTTCGGGGGCCGGCCTGGTTCTCGCAACCGGCAACACGGGATCGCTGTTCCTGCCATCAGCAACAGCCACGGAATCCGGACCGACCCAAACCGCGTCTGCTGGCATGGTTTCGACTGGAGAGCCCAAAGTCCTGCCAGCGCCGGATGCTCAGGGAGTGATCACCCTGCCCGACCGCGGACCCTGGCGCGGTTCTCGCATCGAATCACCCGGCCAGGTTGTCATTCACTGCCCCAGCGGTTCGCCGGCATTGATTGAACTGACCGAACCGATGGTTGCGATTGTCGATGGGCTGACTTTAAGCAACGTAAGCTTGGTTGGGGACAACCTGCCGTGCCTGGTTGACTGTACCTCGCGGACGGTACGACTAAGCCGAACCACGCTGGCGGGAACCGGGACGGTGATCGGCCTGAAATGGACAACGGCTGACAAACGCGACCGGTCGGGCCGGAACATCACCGTGACCGACTCCATATTCCGTGGTGTCCGAGCCGGCCTGGATCTGCGCGATATGGCGACAGACATTAATTTCGGCAACGTCCTGCTGACCGACGGCCGCAGTGCGGTTCGAATGAGCGTACCGGGGCGAACTGGCCAAAACACAACGTTCCGACTGTTTTCAGTCACGATGCGACGGATGGCTCATATTGTTGAATCTGTGCTTCCCGAGGCAGGCGCGACGCCGGCTCATATGAGTGTGGTGATGGACGATTCGGTGTTTGCTCTCACAGGACGCAACGCTGCGACCTTCGCTCTAATCGGGCCTGAACTGCCGCAAACGGCTTCTCCAATTATTGAAACCAGCACGACTCCCGACGCCGACGCGAGCCTCATGGCGACGGCATCTCGAGTTGCCATCTGGGTAAACCCAGTCAGCGGGACGCTGGGAGAGGTCTCGGAAGGACTGGTCAACGGCGAAGGGCTGATACCGTCACCGCTTCGATTCCGTTCGGATTCGGCTGAACCAAGCGCTTCGGCTCTGCTGGAATTCGACGCGCCGCGGTCATCGATGAAGACCCCTGGCGTGACACCAGAAACATTGCCGAAGCCTTAAGACGTATGCCGCCGCACGTCCGGTTCAGTCGGCCAGCTTGTCAGCGAATTTGGCCTGCAACTTCGCCAGCTTCGGCGGAATGACGGCCATGCAGTACGGCTGCCCGGGGTTCGCGTTGAAGTAGTTTTGGTGATACCCCTCCGCCGGATAGAAGGTGGGCAGCGGCTCAACGGTTGTGACAATCGGATTGAGGAACTCGCCGACAGTCGTTAGTTCTTCGATCATCTTTTCCGCGGCGACTTTTTGAGCCTCATCGTGGTACAGAACGATGGATCGATATTGAGTGCCCCGGTCGGCGCCCTGCTGATTGAGCGTTGTGGGAT
>CAZAIB010000125.1:0-18860 GCA_964485095.1 uncultured Planctomycetaceae bacterium
AGACAGTCTCACAATCAATAACGGGGGCAATTCGTTCGATTTGGAAAACGATCAACTTGGACTCGCCAGGAGCATCAACGGGGGCGTGGATATCGGTGCCGTTGAGGCTGTTTCCGGGGCAATCGACGTTGGTAGCGATGCATCCGTGACCGAAGGCAACAGTGGCACGAGTGAACTGATCTTCGAAGTGACACTGACAGAGGACACAGGCCCATTCACAGTAGATGTGACCACACTTGATGGCACTGCGACTGCGGGCGAGGACTACCAGGCCCATTCGGAAACCCTCTCGTTCGAGGGGATGGTCGGTGAAACCAAGCAGGTCATTGTGCTGGTCAACGGTGACCAGGACTTTGAACTCAGCGAGACAGTGCTGCTTGGGTTCGAGAATACCAGCGACAGCTCAATCGAGCTCCCCGAAGCAGCAACCGGCTTGATCATCAATGACGAAACCAGTGACAGTATTCGTCTGCAGGGACGCAGGTTGATCGTCACCGGGACACCTAATGCCGACACGATCAGTCTTGAATTGAATGGTCAGTTCATTGATGTTGTTCTGAACGACGAAACCGGTTCGTTTGCCAATGGTGACGTTACAGCGATTGAGATCACCGGTAACAACGGCGCCGACGCAATCACGATCACTGACGTCACGCACGAAACCACGATTCTTGGTGGTGACGGCAACGATACGATCCAGGGTGGCCCTGGCAAAGATCGAATCTTCGGCGGGAACGGCAACGACAACCTGTTTGGTGGCCCAACGCGTGACATAATCCGTGGAGAAGCCGGCGACGACTTAATCCTCGGTGAGAGTGGCGACGATGTGATTCGCGGTGGCGATGGTGACGACACACTCCGCGGCGGCGATGACAATGATCTCATCTATGGAGAGGTCGGCTTGGACGAGATCGAAGGCCAGGACGGCAACGACAGGCTACGCGGCGGTGGCGGCAACGACACGCTGCGCGGCGCCGCTGGTCGGGACAGTCTTGGTGGTGGCGGAGGGGGCGACCTTCTCAACGGTGGCGATGACGCCGATATCCTTGCCGGAAGCAACGGCGCCGATCGACTTAACGGCGGCAACGGCGACGACCACATGAACGGTGGCCAGGGGCAGGACACGATCGTTGGCGGCGATGGCGACGACACCCTGCTGGGTCGTCAGGGCAACGATGTGCTACTTGGAGATGCCGGGAACGATTTGCTGAACGGTCTGACTGAACAGGACATTCTCTACGGCGGCGAGGGCGAAGACACTCTGCAAGGTCGCGCTTCGGAGGACATTCTGATTGCTGGTTTTATCACACCTCCGAGTGGCAGTACGGTTCGCGATATGCTGATCGGCGGGATTCGCGATGAGTGGCTCTCCGACAGATCCTATGCAGAACGTGTTGCCAACATCACTGACGGCGAGGGCCAGACTTCCAACCGCCTGAATGCCGAGTTCCTGATTGGGCGCGGCTTCAACGACCAGAACGTATTCAACGACAGCGACCGCGATGAGTTGATTGGCGGCTCCGGGTCGCTGGATCTGTTCTTTGCCCGCGCGGGCACCGACTTGCTGGACAAAACCAACTCTGAATTCCTGCAAGAAATCTAACAGCGGCAATGTGTGTGTTCATGCCGTCAGGCTTCAAGCAACAATGGCGCTTCACGTGATGAACCACCTGGTCCGGCGTCTGGTAGACCTGTGAGCGTGTAACGCGGTGTTGGGCGGGGAATCGGCAATATCTGCCGATTCACGTCAGTGCCCTTATGTTCGCCCCGCCACAGTCTGTCCGGCACATTATGCCGCCGACTGTCCATTTGCGTGGAGAAGTTCGCAAATGGCTCGCAAAACACGCCGGTTTCGAACCGAACGGTGTTGACCAGTTTGGCGTTATCCCCAGAATTCCGCATCTCCTCTCAAGTCTGTCGGCAATCCTGCTGGCAAAGCACATTACTGCCTCCCCTCCCCATCTCTCTCCAACGGGGTCCAGACGTGAAAATCAGCGTCGCGATCTTGTTTGCAATTTGCCTTCCGCAAGTTGTGAATGCACAACTCCTGACCGACCCAAATACAATCTTTCGGGCTCAATCGCCCGTGATGTTGTCACAAGCACCCGGCCCGGACTCATCTCTGGCGCCCGGCTATCCGCTACCAGCGCCGGCGAACCTTCACCCCGAGGTGATTGACGCAAACTCCCCATGGAACGCGTTCTCGCCCCCAACCGCTCCGACCCCACCCGGTGGTGTTGGAGCAGGCTATGGTGGCGCCCAGGTTCCAGGTGTTGGAACTCAAAACTACGGAACCAACTATGCTCCGGCGTTCCCTCAGGGAGCGGCTGGGTTCCAGGCTGCCCCACCGGTTGGCCAGCAATTTGGCGGCATCGGCAGCGGTATCGGTGGCATCGGCGGATTCAGCGGTGGCGGCATCGGCGGGGCGCCGCTGACACAGGCGTTCCAACCACAGGCTCAGTTTGGACAAGATCCATTCCTTGGGCAGCAGCAAATCAATCCGTTCGGTGGCGGAAATTCGTTTGGCGGGAATTCGTTTGGGGGAGCACCTTTAACACAAGGTTTCACTTTGCCCGGAGCCAACTCAGCGGGACCATACCGTTTCGGTTGGCAGCAGCGAGTTAACCTTCAATGGTTGCCGGACGAACGCGTTAACGATTCTCCGGCATCGGGAAAGTTTGGTTGGTTCGGAGTCGATTACGAACTCCAGTGGACCCAGCAAATGCCAGGTTGGGTTTTCATTACCCAGCCGCACTTTAACTTCCGAGCATGGGATGGCCCTCGAGGTCTTTCGCTTCCAAACGCTGTGTACCGATTCGGGTATGAGTTCCGGATGGAGACACCGCAGACAGGCAGCCCCTACAGCTTCTTCCTTTCGGCCACTCCGTCGCTCAACACCGACTTCCAGGGCGCATCGACCAGCGATGCCTGGAACTTCGACGCTAAGGGAGCCGTGATTTTCCGACTGGATCAATACTGGCAGGCGGTCGCGGGCATCCAGTTTTGGGACCGTGTTGACGATCGCATTCTGCCGTACGGTGGTTTGATTTACACCGACGATTTCTGGGAATTACAGCTTACGTTTCCGGAAGCTCGAGCCAGCCTGTTCCTGGGCAGTGAATACATGTGGGCCAAGTGGTTGTATGTGCGAGCCGAGTATCACGTTGAGTCTTACGAAGTCGACACTCGGTTTGCTGGCACCAACCGTCGGACTCAGGTGGAACTCGAGGACTGGCGTGTTCTTGCCGGTCTGAAAATGGACACCGGCTACTACGATTGGTTCTTCGAAGGCGGCTGGGTGTTCGGTCGTGATGTTGAATTCGCTGGTGACACACCCGGGTTCGACATCGGCACCGGCTTCATCGGCCAACTCGGATTCCGCTTCTAACGAACGTTCCGTTCGATCGGTATCCGGTTGGTGGCGTGGCTGGAATGGGCATCCGCTGCTCTGGTTGAACGTCTTCCCGGTCAACATTCGACATACTTTTGGGCAGGTTGATCGGGTGCCGTTCTGCCTACCCGCTAAGAAACGCCGTTTAAGTGCTTGCCTTCGTCGGCGGGTTTATTCAAATACTTGACTCACTGGTTTTCCAACCAACATCAGCACCAAACTACGCGATGACATCCCACATGGTCATCGCATCAGGACCCCATCATGGACGCTCCCGTTGCAGTAGTACTAGCCGCCGGCAAGAGCACGCGGATGAAGTCAGAACTCCCTAAGGTTCTGCATGACGTCTGCGGCCGACCGCTCATCGAGTATGTCCTCGATGCCGCTCGTGGTGCTGGTGTTGAGAAATTGATTGTCGTCGTCGGCCACAAAGCGGACCAGGTTAAGGAAACGTTGTCCGGGCATCCCGACGTGACGTTCGCTTTGCAGGCCGAACAAAAAGGAACCGGCCACGCTGTGATGGTCTGCAAAGATCAACTGGTGAATCACAACGGCTCGCTTATGGTTCTCGCTGGTGACACACCGCTTCTCCAGGGCCCATCGCTCAAGACCCTCATCGACGCGCAACAAGCGGGCGCGGCGTGTGTGGTTGGGACCGCCGATACGCAGGCCAACTTTGGTTTGGGACGGATTGTTCGCGGAGCCGACGGCGGGTTCACGAAAATCGTCGAACAAAAGGACGCAACCGAAGACGAAGCGAAAATCACGGAGATCAACACCGGCTGCTTTGTCTTTGATGGACAACTGCTGCTCTCCGCGCTGGATGAGGTTCGCCCCAATAACGTGCAGGCTGAGTACTACCTCACCGACTGCCCGGCAATTCTGCTGGCTCAGGGGCACAAGGTCGAAGCCAGTTGTTCGCTGGACATCCACGAAGCCAAAGGCGTCAACACGCGTGTTGAACTGGCGTCCGTGCAGGGAACCATCCAAAAACGAATTCAACGCGAACTCATGCTTTCCGGCGTCAGCATCATTAGCCCGGAAAACACATGGATCGACAGCCGCGCGACAATCGGACGTGATACGACTATCCACCCATTCACTGTTGTGACGGGTGCTGCGGTGATTGGCGAAAACTGCGAGGTTGGCCCGCACGCCGTCGTGAACGGAACAACTGTGGCCAATGGTTCGAAAGTCGCTCCATTCGAAACCACCGCATAAAAGCGGCACAGTACCTGCCATAAACGTCACATTCGGCGACGGTTGAAAAGCTCCATGCCGGTTGGTGCAATGCTGGCTCAACTGCCACTCTCGCATCGAGCCGAAAATGCACGAAAACCTGACGGTTCTGGCTGGCCGCGCTCATCCTGCCATCGCTGGTGAAATCGCGGATTACCTCGGCGTTGATCTCGGAAAAGTCGAGATTGTCGATTTCCCGGACGGTGAGATCAGCGTTCGATTGAACCAGAACATTCGCGGCTGCGACGTGTTCCTCATCCAGCCCACCTGCCCGCCCGTCAACAAGAACCTGATGGAACTGTTGATCATGATCGACGCTTGCGTTCGCGCGAGTGCCAAACGGATCACGGCGGTCATCCCCTACTTCGGCTACGCGCGGCAGGACCGGAAGGATGCTGGTCGAGTTCCAATCACTTCGAAGTTGGTTGCGAATCTGATTACGAAAGCCGGCGCTGACCGTGTGCTCACAATGGACCTGCACGCGGCGCAGATTCAAGGGTTCTTCGACGTGCCCGTCGACCATCTTTACGCTGCTCCGATGATTGACAAGTGGTTTAACAAACTGGATTTGAACCCCGACGAGTTGGTCATCGTGAGCCCTGACGAAGGCAGCATCAAGCGATCGCTGCAACACGTCGAACACCTTGGCGGTTCGCTGGCCATCGTGGACAAGCGACGTTCCAACGCGATGGACACAAAGCAGGAGAACCTGATCGGTGGTCCCATCAAAGGCAAGACCGCACTCATCTTCGACGACATGATCAGCACCGCCGGTTCCATTTGCGGAGCCGTCAATGTGGTCCGCGAACATGGAGCGACCGACATCTACTTAAGTGCCACGCATCCTGTCTTCTGCGGTCCGGCTGTCGAGCGACTATCGAAAGCCGAAGTCAGCGGCATTGTGGTTTCCAACAGCTTGCCGCTAAGCGAGGATCAAATGCTGCCCAACCTGCATCAGGTAACGGTGGCTCCACTACTGGGCGAAGCCATCCGCCGCATCCACCGCAACGAATCTGTCAGCTACCTATTTGACTAGCCGCAAAGTCGCCGGACTCTCCGAGTCCGGCCTTGCGCAGAAAACCGAACACGGAGTGTTCGGCGACTTTCGACCGCGCGGTCTGATTACAGAGACGTTGTGTCTCGGCCGACTGTAGCGGCGACCAATGATCGGCGTTCCGCAAAGAACCGACCGTGCTGCGAGGCTGCCAGCAGCAGCATCACCAGGTTAAAGAACGCGATTCCGATCGCGCCAGCCAGTACGAACGCCAGCACATGTAAGCCCGCAACGATGAGGAACGCCACGTACGCGACTGGCCATCGTTTCAGGAAACCCATGATGAAGATGACTTTTGCCGCCAGCCACAGCCCGGCGATTGGATTCCCAAACATCGACAAGAAGTTGCCCAAGCCTTCCAACGCAAGGATCGCGGATACAACCCACAGTTGCCACGGAAGCGAGGATGCCGATGCCGCCGACATTTCTTGTGTACGGCCGCTGTGCGAAAGGCTCATGTTGACTCCGGCCGAAATGAGATTCCTGCTTCTGATGAGTTACACGCAGTATAACCGTTGCCTAACCACTTCTACGCTTTTGCTTCGAAGTCCTTCATGAAGTCCAGCAGTGCGTCCACGCCTTCGGCAAGAAACGCGTTGTAAATACTGGCTCGCATGCCGCCGACGCTGCGGTGGCCTTTGAGGCCGCTGAAGTTGGCGGCTGTTGCTTCCTTCACGAAGGCCGCGTCCTTGTCAGCATCGCCGGTGACAAAAGTGACGTTCATTCGAGAACGACTGCACTCTGCAGCGGTTCCGCTAAACAGACTGCTGCTGTCCAGGTAGTCGTAGATCTTCTTCGCCTTGGCTTCGTTGCGTTCGGCGATAGCAGACAGTCCGCCACCGGCTTTGAGCCACTTGAAGACCAATCCCATCAGGAAGATGCCGAAGGTCGGCGGCGTGTTGAACATCGAATCCTTTTCGACATGCGTACTGTACTTCAGCATGGTTGGCACGTCGGCGTTCGCCCGTTCCAGCAGGTCCTTGCGCATGATGACCAACGTGGTTCCGCTGGGGCCGAGGTTCTTTTGAGCTCCGCAGTAGACGATGCCGTATTTCGAGACATCAATCGGGCGACTAAAAATATCGCTGCTGGCATCACAAACCAGAAACGCGCCATCAGGGATGTTCGGTTCGGCAGCGTACTGCGTTCCGAAAATTGTGTTGTTGGATGTGAAGTGAACGTAGGTCGGCGAGTCGCTGTAGTTTGATTCTTTGGGGATGATGTTGAAGTTAGTACTTTCACTGCTGCAACATTCGTGGACGTTGCCAAAGCGTTTCGCTTCTTTGATCGACTTCGCCGACCACGCTCCAGTGTTGGCGTAATCGCCAGTGCGTTCGGGCGTGAGGAAATTCATGGCGACCGTGCAAAACTGCGTGCTGGCTCCGCCTTGCAGGAACAGCACTGCGTAGTCGTCGGGGATGCCCGCCAGTTCGCGGCACAGCGCGACGGCTTCTTCGTAGACGCCGACAAAGTGAGTAGACCGGTGTGAGTGTTCGCAGATTCCGATACCGGTTCCGTTGAAGTCCAGCATCGCTGCCTGCGCTTCGGTTAGAACGCTTTCGGGCAAGGTGGCCGGGCCGGCTGAGAAGTTGAAGATTCGATCTGCCATCACTGTTTCCCTGGAATAAAACAACCCCGGCGACCAACTGGTTACCGGGGCTCAGATTGTTACCTGCCGCGCGGTGCGCGTCTACTGCACTGGTTGTAGTGGACGAGGCGACGAGTCCTCGACCAGCGAGCGCTAGCCGGATAGAACAGGCGGGACTCGTTGCCTCGTCCACTACGGCTTAAGGAACTACGAAGCCGCTTCGGCGGCTGATGGATCGACAGCCGGAGCGCCCATGATGTTGAACCCGCAGTCCACGTGCAGGATTTCTCCGGTGACGGCACTGGATAGATCGCTAAGAAGGTACTTGGCCGACTTACCGACTTCCATTGGATCGACGTTGCGATGCATTGGTGAGACGTGTTCGTACAGCTTCAGCATCTGACTGAAGTCGCCCACGCCGGCAGCACTGACGGTTCTAACCGGGCCAGCGCTGATGGCGTTGACGCGGATGTTTTCCGGGCCCAGTTCGCTGGCAACGTACTTGACGCCGCATTCGAGAGCCGCCTTGCAGATGCCCATGAGGTTGTAACCGGGAATAACTTCTTCACCGCCGTAGTAGGTGAGAGCCAAAATGCTGCCGCCGTTTGGCATGATTTCGCGAGCACGCTTGGCCATAGCCAGCAAACTGTACGCGCTGATTTCCATAGCCAGTTTGTAGCCGTCTCGGCTGGTGTTGTACGTCGGGCCGGTTAGATCGGCCGGCGGTGCGAAGGCGACGCTGTGGACCAGGAAGTCGATCTCACCGAGTTCGTTCTTCGCGGTTTCGAAGGCGGCGTCCAGGTTGGCATCGTCACAGACATCCAAAGGAACCACAAACTTCGCGCCGAGTGGTTCGACCAGCTTGCGGACCTTCTTTTCGTTCTTGGCTCGAGCAGGATCTTTGTCGGGAAGATGAGTGAAACCCATCTCCGCGCCTTCTTCGTGGAGACACTGTGTGATGCTCCATGCGATTGATCGATCGTTGGCGATGCCGACGACAACGCCTTTCTTACCTTCAAACAGACCCATTGTGGTCTCCGTGTGTTTCTAAGTCGCTATCCAGGATGTGTATCTGCGAGTCCGTTCGAACCGAACAATTTCGGCGGTTGGTCACATTAGTGGCTTCCCTCTGGACCTGCAAACCGCATGGTCCGATCAGGCAGAGTAGGCTGGGTTTTCGTGCAAATTTGTGCCCAACAGCGGTTTCACTCGGCAGCTTTGGTGGCTCTCAGTTATCCTGTCCGTTTTCCGATCTTCCAACAAACGGCCGCCCGATGTCGGTTCCTTCCAAACCATCCGAACGGCCGTGGGTTGTGATCCAGCGGAACCCTCGTTCTGGTTCCGGTAAGGCTCGGGGAGAACTGCTGAACCTGGCACGGCAGCTCAAAGTGCGGGGTTTGCATGTTCGGATGTTCGCGAATCGACCGCGGCTGGATGAAGTAGTTCGGAATGCTGCGAAGCCACCGGTTGCGATTGTGGCGGCTGGCGGTGACGGAACCGTGGGCGACGTTGCCGGTCGGCATCTTGATCTCCCAATCGCCATTCTCCCACTGGGAACCGAGAACCTGCTGGCTAAGTACCTGAAGGTTCGTCGCGACGGAACAGCCCTGGCAAACATGATTGCTGATGGGAAAAAGCTCCGGCTGGACACCGCCATGCTTAACGAACATCGGTTCCAGATTGTGGCGGGTTTCGGGATCGACGGGGCCGTGACGCATCGGATGGACGAAGTTCGGACGGGAACCATTTCCCACCTCAGTTACATCCAACCAATTGTCAGAACCTTCCGTAAGTACAAGTATGTACCGATCAGGGTCTATCTGGACGACAATCCGGAACCCCTGATTGGGCATCAGGTTATGATTGTGAATTTGCCGGCGTACGCCCTGGGGATGCCCTTTGCGGCTCAGGCGAAAGGAAATGACGGCCTTTTGGACGTCCGGGTGTTTGAGAAAGGCTCTACATTCCAAATGCTCAAGTACTGCTATAAAGTGGCTCGGCGTAAGCACGAACAGATGCCGGATGTTCATTGCGCAACGGCGAAATCTGTTCGAGTGGAAGCCGACGAACCGGTGTTCGCACAGGTGGACGGAGATCCTGCCGGCATGACTCCGGCGACCATTCAAATTCAGCCAGCAACAATCGATTTCATCGTTCCTTAACTCTGACACCCGATACAACGTTGCGCCAACCTGAGGAATCTGTCGTGCCCGAAAACCCCGTCCCCGTAGACCGCTTTAGTTGCGGCGATGATCAGCCACTGCTGTTCATCTCGGGGCCTTGCGTGATTGAAAACGAAGAACTCATCACGGTGGTATCATCAACGCTGGCTCAACTCGCAACGGACACTGGCTTCAACATTGTTTTCAAAGCCAGCTTCGACAAAGCCAACCGAACCAGCGTGAGCAGCTTTCGTGGTCCGGGTTTGCAGGAAGGCCTGGCGATACTCGATCGCGTTCGTGAACGAACCGGTCTTCCCGTCACGACAGACATCCACGAACCATCGCAGGCTGAACCGGCGGCCCAGGTGTGTTCGATTCTGCAGATCCCCGCGTTCCTGGCTCGACAAACCGATCTCCTGGTCGCGTGCGGAGAAGCCGCGGTCAAACATGATCGTGTCGTCAACATCAAGAAGCCGCAGTTCATCGCGCCGGAAGACACCATCCACGCTGTGACGAAATGCGAGTCAACGGGACTCGGCCGAATCCTGGTCACCGAACGCGGAACCACGTTTGGCTATGGCCGACTAGTCAACGACTTCCGCTGCATACCAATCATGAAGGGCTTCGGAACTCCGGTTGTCTTCGATGCCACCCACAGCGTGCAAACGCCGGGCGGTTCAACCACAGGCGGTCAACGCGACATGGTTGCTCCGCTGGCCAGGGCTTCCGTCGCTGCGGGTTGCGATGCGGTCTTCTGTGAAACACATCCGGACCCCGATAATGCGAAAAGCGATGGACCCAATATGGTTCCGCTTTCCGACCTCCCCGCTTTGCTGAACCAACTGACGCGACTGCGAACTGTCTACCACGAACTCACTGCCTAGCCTCGATCAAATGCAAAACCTACAGACCATGCGAAACATTCATCTGTCTTTGATTCTTGTCTGCGGATCCCTGGTTCTTTCCGGTTGCGACAACTCGGGAAAGAAGAAGAGCGGCCAGGCCGGTGCCTCGAGCGGAGCTGCGACCGCCACGGCAGCGGCCACGCGATGCCAAAACCTTTTGGACAACGGAATGAGCCGGATGGATCCCGGCACGCTGGGCATCAAGTCCAAAGCGACCTCGGCCGCGCTGGGACTGAACGATTGGTTTAAGCGCTGTGGCAATGAGGAATGGTCTGATACATGGATCGAAGATGCTGGAGCAATTCTGCCAGCCGACATTGCTAATCGAGCCTCTTCGGAACGGTTCTCTGATTCAGACTCTATGTATATTCGCACATGTTTGTTGCTGCGAGCTTACGCTCAGGCGATTGAGGCTCGGTCGGAAACCGAACGCATTGTTGACCTGTTCTACGCGGTTATGAGAGACGTCAGCCTGGTCGAAAATGACCTGCCGCTGACACCGTTCGAAGTGATCATGACCGGCCGCGGTTCAGCGAAGGACCGGGCGTGGGTTTTCATTTCTGCTTTGCGACAACTCCGAATCGACGGCGTCATTCTCTCATCGAACTCGAAGGAATCCGCATGGCTGGTCGGAGCGCTTACCGACAAGAAGGTTCTGTTGTTTGATATGAACCTGGGATTGCCGGTAGTCCGCTCCAGCGACCTGGACGGACTACTGCCGTCAACTCCCGTATCTTTGTCCGACCTGGCTGGGGACGATGAGATCCTCGGTTCTGTGACCGGGGGCGATCATCCTTCTCCGATGGCAGACGACGACTTCAAGGACTGCCAGGCTTTACTGGTTGGCGGGCCATCCGTGTTCGCTCAAAGGTCACTGCTGCTGCAGGATGTCATGACGGGTGACGGAGTGGCAGTGCTATGCGATCCGCTTCATGACATTGGAGAGTCACCCGGGTTGGTTTCACGCACCAAAGAGTGTGGGGACTGGTCCGACGAGAACCTTGCAATCTGGGATTATCCGGCCACGCAACTGGATAGCTTCTCTCGCCTGAACGAAGAGGATCTGGCCAGGCTGTCACTGCTAATGAACCCCTTCAGGGCAAGAGTCGAACGTAACCGTGAGGAAGATCAATTGGTGTTTTCGACACCGCACTGGGAACTGTTTGAGGCACGGGTGGATCAGTTAAGCGGTGCCGTCAGTGACAGCGTTCCAACTCGCTTTCAGATGATTCGACTTGGCAAGATGGAAGCCGTTTCGGAGATCACCACTGACAAAGGTCGGAAGGTGACAGTTCGATCGCCGGAAGAGTTTGTCGTGATGCACAACAGAGCGGTTGAAGACGCGTCGCTGTGGGTTTCCGTGCATCAGTATCGCACCGAAGGCTATGACGCAGCGATTGACGGTTTGTACGCCTACCGCCGTGCCTACCCAGACGGTATCTGGAAAGGGCACGCAGAGTACATTCTGGCGTTGTCGCTGGCAGAGAGCGGGAACATAACCAAAGCGGTTGAGTATCTGGACAAGGCGGTTGCCGCCGGCACACCGCAAAAGGCTGGCTACCAACTCCTAATGCAAAGGTGGGTCGCGCAGAACCCTGACTCTGCCCCACCAGCGAAAGAGGAGATGCAAGAGGCTAAGGAAGAACCGAAGGAGGCTTCGCCCGCCGAAGAAGGTGCGAAGGATGAGAAGTCAGACGCCGCCGGGGAGAACAGCGAAGAACCTAAAAAGTCCGAAGACGAAAAGAAGACTGACGACCCGAAGAAGGAAGAAGCCACAGGCGACGGGGGCGAAAAGAAGAAAGACGCTGAGCCCGCCAAGTGACTCATTTTCTGCGTCGGCACTGGTTTCTGGCGGCGCTGCTGGTTCTGATTCCGGGAGGACTGGGTCTGGGGCTGGAGTTTGGCGAGCAGGTCACTGGGTTCGGCAAGTTTGCCAATCCTCGCTGGATCACGGCCGCCGCACTGTTCCTGATGTCGTTCACGCTGGATAGCTCACAGCTACGACGATCACTGGCTTCGCCTGGTCCGGTCGTCCTTGCAACGCTGGTCAACTTTGCGCTCATTCCCCTACTCGCGCTTATCATCGCGCCGCTGCAGCTTACCCGCGACTTCCAGTACGGCTTACTGATTGCTGCCAGCGCGCCTTGTACGATGGCGGCGGCTTCCGTTTGGACGCGGCAGGCTGGTGGCAACGATGCGGTTTCCCTGTTGGTCACGCTTGTCACGAACAGCGTCTGCGTTGTGGTCACACCATTCTGGATTCGCATGGGGACCGGAGCGGATGTCGAGCTGGGGTTCGACCAGATGTCGTCACGATTGTTGATGGCTGTGTTGATTCCTGGCCTGGTTGGACAGTTGCTGCGTCTTTCAAAGCCCATGCGCGAGTTTGCAGTGGCTCATAAACCTCAGATCTCTGTTGTCGCGATGGCCTGCATTTTGGTTTTGGTTCTGGCTTCGGCGTCCGAGTGTGGCCTGCAACTTGGAACCGGCGGCGCTGTGCCCGACTTGCAGGCAATTGTCCTGGTGTGGATCAGCTGTATCGCTTTGCATTTGATCGCAATGCAAGTCGCTTTGTTGATTGCCAAAGCAATGGGAATTTCCGACTTCGATCGCCCTGCGGTCGCGTTCGCATCCAGTCAAAAGACGCTGCCGATTGGAGTCATGCTGTCCCGCGAACTCGCCGCAGCGGCCAACGTTCCGTTTGCCGTGTTCCCGATGCTGATGTTCCATGCGTCTCAGCTCATCATCGACACAGCAATCGCGAGTCGGATGGGTCGAAAGGCAAAGTCTCAGGAGAAGTCGGAATAACCAGCAAGCGAGCCGCGATAGCTTATGGGTGGCCGGGGTTGGAGCGAGGGACGAGCGAAACCCCGGTGAGCGACAGAAAGAAGAAACGCCCCGCGTCAGTCACCTACGCAGCGGAGACTGCGGCACGGTTGGACGCGACGATGGAGTTTCTCGAACCGGAGCCAGTCGTGTGGCTTCGATCGGATCGTCTGCGGCCACCAAGTGTCGCAACCGCGGTCGGAACGCAACCAGCAGCAACACGGGCAAGTACCACAGGACATAGACCCCGGGCGTTTCCGGATACCAAAGCTGCGACAGCACAACCAGAACCGTCGAGTGCGCGATGAGATGGCCGAGTTCTTTCTGGCGAGGCCAGATGGTCAGAGTCAGGAACACGCAAAAGAACACAATCATGAAGTGCGGTCGTAACAACTGCTGAAGCGACTCCGCCGTTGAATAAGCTTCTACGTTTAGGATCCTCACGAGGCTCCAGTTCATGGACGCTAACAACTTACCAGTAACCGTATCCGGCACCGACGTCAGCATCAGCGGCACGGTTAAGACGGCTCCAACAATTGCCAGGCCGGTACCAAATCGAACCAGCCGTTTTCGACCATAAAAGGCAGCCCATAGAGGCAGCAGGAAGATTGTCGAGAACAACGCTCCACATGCGAACGCCAGCATGCTGCCGGCAATCAAGGGGCGTTTGTAAAACACGAACGCCCAAATCAAGAACGCAGCAGGCACCGCATGATTAACGCGATGAACGTAGAACGCGGTACACGGCAACAGCAAGTAAAGCGCGGCCATGGAAATGCCGAGCGTAAAGTTGTCGAAGTGTTTGTACCCGAGAAGTAGAAGCCCAAGCACGACCGCAGCGTGGGCGAACACCGCCACAATCTGCATCGCGACCAGCTCGGCCGATCTGGGGTTCACCTTCTTTGAAATCGCCAGCGCTTGCGAAGCCACCAAGGTCGTGGTTGGATCACTATCGGCTGTCGCAGTCGCTCGCTGTTCAAGAACGTTCTCGGCTTGTTCGGCAAGAGCCAGAGATGGTTCGACGTTGATCACTCGAATCACCAGGACAACGAACGCAGCAATGCATAAGAACGAGAGGCCGTACACATTGAGATTCGGTTCGACCCGAGGTCTCCGCATGAATCGGCAGTCGAAGATCAATCGCACTGCCAACAACACGGACACTGAGTACAGAATCCAGGGGAAACCGTCGTACACAAACAGCGCGGGCGTCAGTCCAATCAGCAACAGCAGGTCCAGGTTCCGGACCGACCATAGCTTGGTGAACCGCCCATAGATGGCAGCTATCAAGAGTGAACTATGCAGAACCCACGTCCACTCGGTTGTGGCCAATGCTTCCATACGGAGTCCCCGCGACAACTCGTCGCGAACCACAACGGTCCGCAGCATCCCCCGCTGCGGCCGAATCGAATACCCACGATCAACTCCGGCTCCCCAGCCGTCAAACGTCAATCACATTACAAATTGGACGAGGCACCGCCCATGAAAGCAAGTGTTACGCGAGCCTTCTCACAAAAAACTGGACAGACAATCACTCTTTGGGGCCTTTTACGTAAGCTGCGGTAAGAGTTTGGCTCTCTGATGCCTGCTTTTTCAGTAGTCGCGACACGGTTCCGGTCAACAAGTTGAAACGCGGTTTGCCTTCCGGACGAACGTTGTCAGCAAGTGTTCTAAGCGCCGGCGTTGGCCGCCGGAGTTTCGCCCTTGGCATCTTCTGGAGGGGCAAACAACGGAAGCGGAGGGATTTCCTGTTGGTTGGCCATGGCTTCCAGGCAATCGCGAGCGTACTGGATCTGCGTCCCGAGTTCGCGATTGTCTTTGTACAGCCGAACCACGCTTTGCCAGATCCCTCGCGCTTTCAGTCGAGCACCCCGTTCCCGAAAAGCCGTCTCAGCTCTCTGCAGCGCGGTGTTCACTGTGTTTAAGCTGTCCGCCGCCGGAGCAGCCTGCAACTCTCTGATTCGCGCTTTGGCCAGGTTCACGATGGCGCGATCCTGCTGGTTGCCCTCGAACAGGTTTACGACACCTTCATAGTGTTCGACCGCGGTCAGGCGATCACCAAAGTCTTCGAACTCTTTCGCCTCAACGTACTTAGCTTCAGCCTCCGTCAGATCCGGGTCATTCGACTCCACTCTGGCCAGCGCGCGGCTTTCCGCTCGGTCCATTTCAATCTGATCTTTGAACCCAGAGATTTCATCCTTGTGCGGACCGTCCCCGAACTTGGTTTGATAGGTGTCGATATCCTTGAGGATTCTATCGACGTCAGTCCAGGTCGGATCGTCGCTGTAGTTCTCAGCGATCTTTTCAAACAGTTCCTGTTCATTCAGTGGCCACATTTTCCAGGCCACGACACCAATCACCAGACCAAGGCACAACATCAGGAACCACGCGGTTTCCCAAAACGGGACCTTCTTCTTTTTCTTCTTCTTTTTCTTTTTGCCGATGGCCTGTTGAAGATCCGTGCGATCCTTCTCAGTCGCCACAGTATCGACGGGTCCACTGGTCATCGCGTGGCTAGCCATGCTGGCCTGATCAGACACACGCGTTCGCACGTCTTCAAGTAGCGTGTGAACAGCCAGCGCGTCGTAGGGGCGGTCGTCCGGTTCCTTCGACAAAAGCCGTTGGATAACCCGGTCCAGCCAGATGGGACACTCAAGGTTATGTTCGCATACGCTGTCTGGAGCATCGTTGAGATGTTTCATAAACATCTCGGCCGCGTTGTCTCCGGGGAAGGGAACCGAACCAGTCAGGAATTGGTAAAGCAAACAGCCCATCGCATAGAGGTCGGTCTTGGGACCGATCGGGTGCTTGCCATGAATCTGTTCCGGCGCCATGTAGGCGTAGGTTCCGACCGTCTTGCCCGCAGCTGTCAGCGCGGTTGCGTCGTTGTCTCTCGCGATACCAAAGTCGCCCAGACGCAGGCGGCCTTTCTTCGAGATGAAGAGATTCCCGGGCTTTAGGTCACGGTGAATGATGCCGTGGTTGTGAGCGTATTCCAGAGCCGAACACAGCTGTAAGCCAACACGGATCGTCTGTTCCCAGCTAAGCCGCCCTTTGCGTTCCAGAATGGTGTCCAGCGAACCACCGTCCATGTACTCCATGGCGTAGTAACGTTGCTCACCGGCTCGACCCCCGCCGAAGTATCGCACGATGTTTGGGTGCTCTAACTTCTTAAGGATGTCGATCTCGCGTTCGAATCGAGAGATCAGTTTCTTGTCGGCGCACAAAGCGGGTGCGAGAATTTTCAAAGCAACTTTTTGGCCGGTGTCGCGGTAGGTTGCCAGGTAGACAATCCCCATACCACCGACGCCAAGCTGCTTGCCCACATCAAATGGGCCTAGTTTCCGCGCTTCCGACACCTGAATTGTCTCCCGAGTCGTCGCCCGCTTATTGTACCGCCATTGTCCATGTGAATGAGTTCGAGTTCAACAGCCGTTACGCAAGGGTTGTACAGGTACTTCCAACAGAAGCCACCCGAGGCCACTAATCCTCACATCCCTCAGGTTCGTCGAAGAAACATGCCCGCGTGGTCTTCCAGAGTGTTCCAGAACCTCATTCCAACAAGAACTTGATCAAGCAAGGCCTGCCCAAACCAACATCTGCTTGACAGACCTCAACCATGGCGAAAAACTCTGTTACAGCTTTCGGTCGAGCATAACGGGGAAAATGCACGCTCAACTCATACCAAACGATGGCAGCGCACCAATCACATTGCGCAAGGATATCACCTTGGTTGGGCGGAAGACCGGCCTGTGTGACTTGGTCATTGATCGTTCCAGTGTCTCGAAGATCCACTGCATTCTGGTCAAAACCGACGGCTTACTATTCGTTCGTGATCTCGGTAGCACCAACGGAACGCGCGTGAATGGGCAACGGGTCACGCGAGGAGCATTGCTTCCAGGCGACGTTTTGTCGTTCTCCAGCGTGAAGTATCAAATCCACCTTGGCCCTGACATCCCCCTGGATGAGATTGACGAAGCCGCTGAACGTACCGAGATGATTCCGCTATTCGACGACGCAGAAGAACGGCTCATCGAATCAGACAGCAGCCAAAGCGATGTTCGCATGCTGGGCGAGTCTGACTTTCTGAACGACATCTAGAACCGGCGTCCGAGCTCTACCGGATGGGCCGCGTTTCTCGCACACACCAGTCGCCGGCTTTCGATGCTGCATCGCCATTCGAGTCGCGGCAGGAACTCAGCCGATCGTCGATAGCCGTCCTACGTTGTCCTCGCACAGCCCGGCTCGTAACATTGAACACACACTGAGGTGTTCCTGTGAGTAAAAACATGACTGCGTCCGTTCTGCTAATCGAAGATGATCGTGACATATCGACCACCGTCCAGGCGGCTCTGCGAGCGGCCGGTTTCGATGTTCGGGCGGCTCCGAATGGGTTGGAGGGTAAGAAGCTCCTGGCAGACCGCAGGCCCGATGTTGTCGTGACGGATATGATGATGCCCAAGATGGGCGGCTTTCCGGTTCTCGAACACCTGAAGGAAATGGACGATCCGCCACGAGTCATCATGATTACCGCGAATGAAGGTGGGCGGCACAAAGCGTACGCTGAGATGCTGGGCGTGAGCGACTACCTGCGAAAACCATTCGCGATGGAAGCTCTGGTTGATGCGGTGAACCGTGTTCTTTCTGAGCCGACCCCAAGCGACGAGTCCGAATAGTTGAGCCGCACTTCAAACGAGTTCTTCGACCTCAAGTCGACCGCGGACACTCTGGCCGCATCGTTGTCTGTTCGCCCACAGCAAGTCCTGGCCGCCGCTGAACTTCTGCTGGATGGGAACACGCTTCCGTTCATTGCTCGGTACCGAAAAGAAGCCACCGGCGACCTGGACGAGCGAGCGCTGCGAGCGGTTGAGGATGGGCTGAAAGTTGCGCAGGAACTTGCGGCGCGAAAGACAACGATTCTCAAGACGCTTGAGGATCAAAATGTGCTTGATGCATCGCTGCGGGCGGCTGTTGTCGCCTGCACCGATTCACGATCGCTTGAAGAACTCTACCTTCCGTACAAACCCACCCGCAGAACACGCGCGACGGCCGCGAAGGAACGTGGGCTGGAACCGCTGGCCGATTTGTTGATGAAGCAAGCTCCGCCAAACGCGTCGCGGAAGAACATATTGCTGCCGTTCGTAGACCAGGAGAAGGGCGTACCGGACATCGACGCTGCGTTCCAGGGGGCTGCCGACATCATTGCCGATCGCTGGGCCACCGATGCAAACGCCCGGAAGTTTGTTCTGGTTCAGGCTCGGCGCGGGCAGGTGGTCTCGAAGGTCAAACGGGGAAAGCGAGACGACAACAGTCGGTTCGCAGAATGGTTTGACAGGAAGGAATCGGTGCAGCGAATACCGTCTCACCGCTTCCTGGCGATGAAGCGTGGCGAAAGCGAAGGCATCCTGCGGCTGTCGATCGGAGTCGATGACGACTTCGTCCTGCGCTGGCTGCGTGGGCAGTTTCTGACCAATCCGAAAGCGGCGCTTGCGACAGAATTAAGTGACGTTGTGGAAGACTGCTGGAAGCGACTGCTGCACCCGGCGGCCGAATCGACGGTCATGTCTGAACTCAAACAGGCCGCGGACACGGAAGCCGTTGAAGTATTCGCGCGGAATATTCGTGACCTTCTGCTGGCTCCACCCGCGGGTGCGAAGGTGACTCTTGGCATTGATCCCGGATTTCGTACCGGTTG
>CAZAIB010000126.1:0-18706 GCA_964485095.1 uncultured Planctomycetaceae bacterium
TGTACTGGGTTCAGCTTGCCTTGCAGGTTCAGGACGTTCATCTCGGCCAGCGGCGGATAGGCGAATTCTTTGTAATGACTGAACTGGCAGTAGGCTCGTTCGGGCATGAGGTTCAGAATCAGCTTGTGGTTCTTTGAACGAACCGAACGCATGGCGTCGTGGGCGTCGTCCATTTTGTCGCGAGCGGCGAACACGTACTTGCGGTTCTTCACGTCGTCGCTGAAGAGACTCTTGCCGTGCAATGGGACGGGGGCTTTGATGCTGGCGGCTTCCAGAATGGTTGCGCAGATATCAATGGACATAACCAGGTCGTTGTTGACCTGACCCGGTTTCACCTTGCCGGGCCAACGCATAATCATCGGGATGCGGGTGCCTTCGTCATACAGGAACTGCTTGCCGCGAATGTGGCAGCGGCCGTGATCGCCGATGAAGAACACGATGGTGTTGTCAGACAACCCTTCGTCGTCCAGTCGTTTCAGAAGCGCGCCGACTTCGCGATCGACGATCTGCATCTGTTCCAGACCGTTGGCCCAGTCGCGGCGAATGAACGGTGTGTCGGCGTAGTACGGCGGGAGTTCGACGTCTTTCGGATCGATCGGACGCTGTGGGTCTCGGTCCCACTTGCGGTGCGTTCCGCTAAACGTGATGCGAGCGAAGAACGGCTGGCCCGCTTTGCGTTCTTTCCAATCCTTGCCCATGAACAGTTCCTGCCGCGTGTCGGGCAGGAAGTTGCAGTCGGTCTTCCAGCTCATGATGGCCGTGTAGTAACCGGCGTCGGCGAACAGATGCGGAATCGGACGGATACCGTAAGGCAGCGGCTGCTTGTCATCGGTGCGATGCTGGTGAGCTCCAATGTAGTTTTGATGGAACCCGGTCATCATGGCCGACCGCGACGTCGAACAAACGGGCGACGTGGTGAACGCCGTTTCGTAGCGGATACCTTGTGACGCCAGCTTGTCCACATGCGGAGTGTGAATGCCTTTGGTGCCGTAGCACGAAAGATCGGGGCTCCAGTCTTCGATGGTGATCCACAGAATGTTGGGCCGCGTTTGCTTCGCGTCTCTTGCGTCTTCTGCGGCTCCCGCATGCGGGGCAACGATGAAGATAGCGGGAATGCAGAAAAAGCTAAGCAGCAATCGATTTCGTCTGGTCATGCCCTGGCCGTTCGCTTCCAAGTTCGCGCGGTTGTTATGGGGTTACTGTACCAAACGGGCTAGGGCGGTTCTTTAGTTGGGTCATTATCAGCGTTCCTCGATCGAGTTCTCTCCGCGAAGGTTGGTGGATAATACAAAGTTCCGGCTCCGTTCAAACAAGTCCCCGTTCGCACACGTAAATGGGTGGCTGAGGTTGGACTGAACCCGCGAAGCAAGCCCCGCTCCGATCCAGGTGACACGTTCGAAGGTGACCGAATAGAGTCAATTACAGAAAGCCGCATTTCCATTCCCTATGCCCAAACAGAGTGCGATAAAATGCAGGATCCGGGCGCACCATCTCAAGTCATATGAGGCCGTCATGAACTGCGTGATCACACTGCTGTTGCTACTGCCGTGCGTCCCAACCAACCAGGATGATGCTGGACCCGTCGACTACACTCGGGAACTAATGGGAACGCAGCTGGATGCCGAGCTGCAACGCATCAGGACCATCACAGGCCTTAAACAAGAAGGCATGAATCCTGTCGTAGAGGCGGCTATCCCTCGACTGGACGAATCGGCCAAAAAGTTTGCGAAAGAGTTTTCCTCGGGATGGTACCCCGGAGTGCTACCTCCGGCAGTGACATCCGAGATAGTGGCTGTACTCAGGCCAATCGCTGGTAAGGAAAAGACCGCAGCCTACGAAACCGATCTGGCAGCCCGACGGGCGCAGTTGATTGACGCGGTTGTAATCAGTGCGATGGTCGATATTGATCAATGGGTCCTGCTGGATGCGACTCAAAGGAAGACGATCGCAACGATACTTCGTAAGCAGTGGCCAAACGTTGGTCGCAACCGAATCCCGTTCAGCTTCCAAACTATGCTGAATCAGTCTAACGATGGTTCGTTCCCGCCAGGCTTTCCCGAAGCCGCGATCCGCATGGTTTTGGAGGACGCTCAACAAGAAGCGTGGGCTTTCCACAAACAACGCATTAGGGAGCAACGTGGCCTCGCCTACAACAACGTACAGCAATACGCTGTCGGGGAGTTGGCAAAGGTAAGTCAGCACTACAGTTTGATTTTGGCTGAGCGGTATCAATTGTCTCCAGCCCAAACGCGAAAGTTGATTGTGAGCAGCAAGGGCGTTGCAGCGGCTGTCTCATCGAGGCGACGAAACCTGCCGGATCCACCAACAACGTTCGAAGGGTCTGCACTTCGTCAAGTTGATCCAACGGCCGCGATCTTGTGTCTCAGTAAGTGGCACGACAAGGCACAAAGGTTCCTCGCGCCAGAACACAATCGCAAGTACGCGAAGAACCAGGAACTCCGAGGTCAGGCAAATCGCGACACAGTCATTCGTTCTCTTGTCAGTCAGTTTGCCGATAGCCACGCATTCACAGCGAAGGAACAAGAAGAGCTAATCAAACTCTTCGTTAAGACACTTCCACCAGATTCTCGCGGGACGCGTTCTTTGTTTACTAACACGTGTGTCGAAATGGCAAAGGTCACAGACAAGGAATTGTCCAGGATCCTTCGCGAACCCCAACGCGCGGGTATTCGCAAGTGGTTTGACCACTTTCAGAAGGTGGTCAATGCGCTGGACGCAGATAAGTAGTTCCGGCCTCGTCCAATACAGCTCTTGCTTAGTCTTGCACTAGCCGCTGGTGGACGGCGGCGAGTTCGTCGTTGCCGAGTGCTGAGTAGGCGGCCGCCAGATAACGGTGGGTGTCCGGGTTCGACTTGTCCTGAGCGAGGCTGGTTTCGAAATCGTGCAGAGCGTCTTCGAACCGTTCCAGCTTCATCAGGATCGCTCCTCGTGTTCTGAGGATATTGGGATTCTCAGGCAGGCGCTTGAGTGCGTCGTTGGCGAAGCCCAGCGAGCGGTTGAGTTCTGCGGTGGTGGGTTTATCCAGCGAACAGATTGCGAAGGCAAGATTGTTGCAGACCATCGGGTCGTCCGGAGTTGCTTTCACGGCCTGGTCCAGATGCTTCACTGCCATTTCATAATCGCCACGCTCAATGGCGTTGGTTCCCAGCTGAGTGTGAATCAGCACTGCGTTCTGCCCCTGCGACAGCATCTGATAAAGCTGATTGCGCGCCTGTTTTGCTGTTGGGTTGTCGCGGCCTGCCAGCATGGAAAAACCTGCCACAACAAGGTGGTTGTTTGGATCAATTTCAATCGCGGACTTCATGAGCTCCAGTTGTCGCGGTTCGGCACCCGTCTTACCTTCAAGATGCTGGAACTGCTTAAGACGATATCGCACGCGTGCGATATTGATTTCGGTAGTCGCAACTTCCTGGGCGTTTGCCCGATCCAAAACGGTAATCGAATCGTCCCACCGTTTGAGAAACGAGAGCGCTTTGGCCAGGTCGAGATATGTCTTTGGATCTTCGGCGAGTTGCTGCTTCAAAGACATGACCACTGCCCCCGCTTCCTGTCGCGCTGCGGGTTCGTCGCCAGTTTCTCGAAGGAAGGCAGCCAGTTGCAGTCGTTTGGCTGGACCTTGAGACGCGGCCTGTCTCAGTCGGTCGATAGCCGCCTCACGATTGCCAAGCTGGAATTCGCTCCACGCGACGAGTCCCGAAAGTGCCTGGTTCTCCGGTTCGGCAACCATGCGTTCTCGCAGCATGGCATCAGTCTGTTGCAGCAACTGCGGGTTCATTTTGTGTTCGGACTGAGGGATCTCGCTAAGTTCTTTCACGATCGACAGGTTCTTCGGATCGAACGTCAGAGCCCGCTGCAACAGGGCTGAGAACCTTGGGTAGTCAACAATCCCTGCCGCGCGTTCGGTTCTGGCGGCGGTCACAATCGTCTTGCTAAGTTCTTCTCTGAGACGTGTTGTGTCCTCCGCTATCGACAGCCCACGTTGCAGGGCCGTGATCGATTCTTCAAGGCGCCCTTGCGCCCGGAGTGCGTGTCCCCACTGGATGCGTCGGCTGACGTCCGTTGGATCGTTTGCGACCAGTTGTTGAAGCGAACCAGCAGCAGCAGCAGCGGCTTTTTCGGCTTCTTCTCTGCGACCGAGTCCTGAAAGAACTCGGGCGTACTTCAGCCAATAGACAGGATCTAATCGAGCCGCAATTCGTGTATGAGGTGCGGCGAGGTCGGGCTGTTTCAGCAAAATGTAGGCGTCAGCCAGCAACGCATGAGCGACCGGGTTTTGTGGTTCGGCCCTGGTCACACGAAGCAACGAAGTCACGACTCCCTGGACCGCGGGCACGGTCAACGGAGTTTGAGAAAGATCAGCCTGAGCCACCCAGATCGCAGCGTTGTTGTGGTTCCGCTTTGCCAGCGACCGCATCATGGCATGACCAGCTGTTGGATCGGCTTCTTCCAACTTCAGCGTGGCCAGGCTGTAGAGATACTCGGTGTTGTTTGGCCGCATCTGTACCAGAGCGTTGATTGCGACCCGGCTGACGGATTCGTCGCCAGCATCTCTGGCTTCGTTGAACTGCTTTTCGTAGTTCGGCATGGCGAACAGTTCGACATCGCCCACCCAACCGTGAAGCGCGATTAATCCTGCCAACACCAGCACAGTCGGAAGCCCAAGCATAAGGCTACGCCCGGAACGAGACGCCATGTACGAGCCAACCAGGTCGTTCTTGAAGAAAAAGCTACCCCGCTTACTCACTTTGCTGTCTCCATGTATCGTGTGCGTAGCTGTTCGCGAGTCGCAACGTGCTGCTGAATCAGATCGGTTTTCTGGACGTCTGAAATTCGTTCTGGTGTTTCGACAAACACCTGAGCCTGAATGCTTTGCAAGCGGACATCCTGACCCAACCCGGCCTTCAGAAAGATGCGGTTCGCCAACGAAGCGCCCACTGAACTGCGTGGAGGTCGCACAACTTCGCCAGCCGTGTCAAACAGACTGTAGATTACGTAAGCGTGTTCGCCGGTCGGCTTTGAGAACTCGACACCAACAGCAGGCCAGTCGCCTGTGGAATCTTCGTCAACAATCTGGCGATCTTCGACAATCCAACCGCGGCCTTCATAGCAGACCTCAAGATTGTGCCATCCCAGGAACGAATGGTCGCACGAGACAATGACCGCGGTATCGTCCTGCTGGCCTTGTTTGTATTCCCATGAGTTTGAGAACTCACCAAACGAACTGCCCACGCGGCGGGTCTCAGTTGTGTACGAGTTCTGGTTCCATTCACCGAGTTGCTCGGGCAAATCCTGCCTGGTGAAACTCTCAACGGACGTCTGAGAAACACTGTCACTGTCCGGCTTGAGGTATCCCGCATAAACCTGTCCGCTGGCCAGGACCACGGCCAGCGCCAGTGTTGCTGCTGTAGATCTAAGGAAAACCGGGGCCGGTCGAACACTGGCTCTGACCGACTTTCCGCTCAATTCTCGTGGTGAAAAGAACCAGTTCCAGATGCGAACAACGACCTGCTTCGACCCTCTCTCCTCGAGAGCCGGAATAGGACTGGTGAAGGCTCCGATCAACTGATCTGTGCTGATAACCATGAAGGTTGCACCGGCAAGACAGATGTAACCGAGTATCGAATGTTGCGTTCCGGCCGAAAGATCCCACTGGCTGTTGTGCCATGCAATCGCAATTGTCAGCACGCGGACAACGTTAAACACGCCTGCCCAAAAGAACGCCATCGGCAGCAGCACGATGGCCTGAAGTGGTTGCCGGCGATACCAGGTCAGCACAAACATCGCGACAAACAGGACTGCAAACAACGATTGAATACCGCTGCAGGCTTCTTCGACAAGCAGTGTCTTGTCTGGAAACTCAAGCACATTGCCGGCTCGAAAATGAGTGATCGATAAGCGATGCAGAATTGTGCTGGCGAATACTGTCGTTTGTTTCTGCAGCCAGCCGACAAGCTGTAGGTCGGCCGCGAACGGAGGTCGCAGAAGAACCAGTAACGGCAACACCAGATGAATCAAGCTACCCGCATGGTCGCGGTCTCTGGCCGCAAGACAACAAGCAGACACGCCGCACAGGAATCCAGCCCACACTGGCCAGGACGATTCCACCAACGATCCCAACACAACCAGTGCAACATCGACGATGATCAGCAGCGTGCAGAACCACGACCACCTAAAGCGATTCAGGTCCAGACGTTCTCGCAGCAAGTACGGGAATGTCAGTAGCGCGAATGGGAAGAAACTGTAGTGGTCGTACTGCCCAAGGGTCCGGAAATAAACAATCAGGAACGGCAGGTGGGCCAACAGTAAGAAGATGGCTGGCCGGAATGATGGACTCTTAAGTAGTCGGAGCAAACCTGCCGAGCGACCGGAAGAACTACCTGACATCAGTGTCTACCACAGAAATGAAAGCTGAAAAGATGACGGCCGAACGCGAAGTGCGTTCGGCCGTCCTGCTAAAAAGTGGCCTCAAACGTCTAACAAGCGCCTAGCAGCGCTGGCGTCGTCGTCGTCGCATGGCCATACCGATTCCAAGGACGCCGAAGAAGGCGACTGAACCGGGTTCTGGAACTGCAGTAATCGTGAACCGACCAATAATCCCACCAAGTGGTGCAGTGATCTGGCCAAGTGGTGTGTTGGTTCCATTGAACTCTGCATTGAAGCTCGCAAAATCGTCCAACGTGATCACGCCGTTTTCATCAGCTCCGCCGGTACCGTTAGGTGGAGTTGTACCGTCAGTTGAAAACGCTGCTCCGTTTGCCGGGTCGTTAATTTCGGTGCCTGCATCGTAGAATCGAGTGACATCGATTGTGAGACTCTGGTTAATTCCGAGACCAGACAGGTCAAACAACGCCGGGTTGCTGTTTCCGATGAAGGTGTCGTTTGAAGGAATGACCATTGACGCGTAGCTGAAGAAATTGTTTCCAGCCGTGGTTGTCAGAACTCCCGTCGCACTTTCGCCAGGCGAAAGAATTGGTGGGTCGCCCGCGCCACTAACAGATCCCAACGTTGCGTCTGCACCTGTGCTGGCTGCGTTAAACGCAGCGCTGAGTGGTGCTGTGTTGCCGAGCTCAGCGATGGCTTCAAGTTCGCTTGATGCGGCGGCACCAGGATCGAAGACATCAAAGGTCCCGTCGTGCACAGCAACCCAAGCCGGTGTAAGCGAGAAGCCACCGGTTGGCTGGAGGTTCTCGAAGGTAATGCGGAACTGTTCAGCCTGAACCACACTGGAGGATGCGCATAGCACCAACCCCATTAGGCCCGCCACCAGCTTCGGCGGCGTAAAACGAATAAACGAAAGCATCTGGATCCTCAATAAATCTGGGTAAGGAGGTTAACCGAGATAATATCGGCGATCCTTACCTTGGCTGTTTGTGTGCTATCTCGCCCTGATGTGAAATCCTTCGCAGGTTTCAACAGTGACTGTGCCGTGCAGCACACACCAAGGAGTGCACAGGCACTCATGAGGACACATGACTTCACAAACAACAGGCAGCTATGTGTGATTCGCAACACTTGATGATTAATCTCATCCCGCCCACGCAGCCATCTCGGAGCTATTTGGTACCAGATCGAACGCAACGCCAGGCACGTTGAAGACGGTCTGCCGGGTGATGGTGTCTGGGCCGGAACTCAATTCGAGATCGCTTAAAAGTACCGGTATCGCCATCACCACCGACGTCGGCGTAACCAACTGCATTCACGCAAGAAGAAACATCGGTCAACGCCTCGCGCTGTGGGTACTTAGGACGAGAGCAACCCGTCTGCGCTGGCCGAAAATGACGAGTGGATCTCTTCAGAACCCCGAGCGTGCGCGAAGCGAGCGTGTCCGGGAGCTTCTAACGAACTCCGCTATGACCACAACGCGCAGTTCGAGCTCTCCGTTCACTCCTTCATCAACTTCAGATCCACTAGCTTCCCGCGGCACTCATCGCGTTCGCGGCAACGCTTCAGGTCCTTCCAGGTATCATCCTGCGCGGCAAGGAATTCTTCTTCGCCGAACGGTGGAGTGGCTCCGCTTGCGGCTGCGGCTGCGGTTAGCCGTGAAATCACACCGACATCCAGACGTGTCAGGAACATCGAACCGATGCGGTAGTCTTCAAACGCTTCCCAGACAACAGGGAACAGCGGCTTGATGATTTGGAGTCCGATCGCCGTGGCGTACTCGCGGATCTCCAGCTGCGCGTGTGAGTCCATCCGCAGACTCAGGAAGTGGCACAGGTTGTGGAGATCGACTTTCCAATAGGCTTCGGTATAGGTGGCGAGCGGTAAATCTTTTCGAGCCTGCTCGCGAGCGACGCCCTTCTCGATTCGCGACTCGTAGACAGACTTAATCTTCGCCTGCAGTTCTGTCTCTTCGTCGGTCAGAGCCTGCCCGAGTTCTACAGAAAGCGGATCGGCGCTGCCTTGCCGGTTTGACTTGGCCTGAGTTCGCCACTGATCCGGCCTGGTCGTCTGAGCCGAATCGATGGCCAGCGAGTAGCGTGTACTGTATTCGTTGATGTTGGCGGTTCGGTGGCGAACCCACTGGCGCCAGCAATCCATCGGAACCCGAACCAGTATCTTGACTTCCGCCATCTCAAATGGCGTCGTGTGGCGGTGCCGCAGCAGGTATCGAATGAGAGTCCGGTCGTCGGAAACCTTCTTGGTTCCTTCTCCATAACTCACACGCGCGGCTTGAACCACTGAGCTGTCGTCGCCCATTACATCAACCAGGCAGACGAAGCCATCGTCCAGAACCTTGAACTTCTTCCACCGAAGTTCGTTGAGGAGTTCTTCCCGTGAAGCCATGATTCACCTGTCGCGGGCGCGGCCGTAGCCGGAATCGCCAGACTTTGCTGTCGTTTAGTGTGGCCCAAACTCTGGCGAGTCCGGCTACGTCCATCAGCCGCAACTTTAGACCCTTACGATCACTTATTCCAGGCACCGCCCGGCGTTGGTACGGTGCTCGTGGGGAGATGCCTCCGGGGTTGCTATCCACCAGGCGGCATGGGCGGTTGTTCCGGTTTTCGGTTTGGTCAGCAATTGGAGAGAAGTCATGTTTTACTGCTGGTACGACGCTTCATTCACTCGGTTACAGATTGCCGGAAACGACGAGGGACTCAAGTTCGTGCTGTTTGCCGGCGGCAAACATGTCCGGAACCCGGTTCCCGATGACTGGACAGAAGCTCCTGAAAAGCTAACCGAACCGGTTCGCCAACTGGAAGCGTACTTTGCCGGCGAACTTTCTGAGTTCGACCTCAAACTGGCGGCCGATGGAACCGAATTCCAAAAGCGCGTTTGGAAAGTTCTTTCGACAATCCCTTACGCAGAAACGATGACGTACGGACAAGTCGCCAAAATCATCGGACAGCCAAAAGCCGCCCGCGCGGTTGGCGCGGCGAACGGGCAGAATCCCATTTCGATTATCGTGCCGTGCCACAGAGTCATCGGGAGTTCTGGTAAGCCGGTCGGTTTCGGTGGCGGCGTGCCAACCAAGTTATCGCTGCTGGAACACGAACAACAATTCTGCGAGAACCCAACGCCAGCGTTGTTTTAGGTCGTGATTCTTCACGTCGACATGGATGCGTACTACGCGTCCGTTGAAGAACGCGATCAACCGTCGCTCAAAGGGAAGCCGGTCGTCGTTGGCGGTTCCGCCGATCGCCGTGGTGTCGTGAGCGCCGCCAACTACGAAGCGCGGAAGTACGGCGTGCACAGCGCGATGCCAATGGTCACCGCGCTGCGCAAGTGTCCGCAGGCTGTGGTCATGCCAACACGCATGAGTCACTACGCGGAAATCTCAAAACAGATTCGCGAGATCTTTCACCGGTTCACTCCGGTCGTCGAACCGCTCTCGTTAGACGAAGCGTTCCTGGACGTTGACGGGTGCGAAGGCTTGTTCGGTCCGCCACCCGAAATTGGTCGAGCCATCAAAGCCGCGATCCTTGCTGAAACAAATCTGATTGCGTCTGTTGGGGTGGCTCCCAATAAGTTCCTCGCCAAGGTCGCCAGCGATCTGGATAAGCCCAACGGATTTGTCGTTGTCGATCCGGACCGAGTGCTCGAATTCCTGGAACCGCTGCCCATCTCACGGCTATGGGGTATCGGCAAAGTCTCCGAAAAAGCACTGCGCACCGTTGGTATCCAAACGGTTGGCCAGGTCCGTCAGTTGTCTCCCGAAGTGCTCACCGACAAGTTTGGCGAAACAGGAACCCGCCTGTGGAACCTCGCGCATGGCATTGATAAACGCCGAGTGGTTCCGGATCGCGAGGCGAAATCAATCTCGCACGAAACAACGTTTGCCGTCGATGTGGGAGACAAAGCGGTTCTGAGAGCGTGGCTGTTGGAACTCACCGAACAAGTCGGACGCCGGCTGCGCAGAAGCGGTCTGCGAGCGAAAACAGTCAACCTGAAGTTGCGGTTCTCCAACTTCGAAACCATTTCGCGAGCCAGATCTGTTTCAGACCCAACCGATGCAACCAACCGCCTGTGGGAAGTCGCCGCCGAGTTGCTGGACCGAGCCACACTGGACCGCGAAGTGCGGCTCATTGGAATGGGTGTCTCAAACATCACCCGCGAACACGCGCGGCAACAGAGTCTGTTCGGCGACGACAAGCAGGACAACCAACTGGATTCCGTTGCCGATTCCATCAAAGCAAAGTTCGGCAGTGGCGCGATTAGTCGGGGAACCAGTCCCGACTTAAAACAAGAATAGAAGTACCCCACACACACGCAAAAATCGCGCACGGCACTTGTAACCGGTGTGGGTGAGGCCACGAGTCCCCGGTACTTCTACCCGATTCAAAGCCTCACAGATTACCGACAAACCACTACTGCTTGTTACCATTTCCCTGTTGCAGCAGCTGCATGAGTTCACCCACATTGCTCTGAATGCGACGCTGTCCAATTTGCGCAGCTTCGGTACTAATCTCCGGAAGAAGCCTGACTGCTTTTTGACCAGTCGGTGTTCTGTAAAACCGAGTGATCTCCATGATTTCCGCAGCCGTAAATCGTTTCGCGTAGATCTTCATGATCTCGGGCTTCATCGAATCCCAGCCCATGTGCTTCTGAAAGAACTTATCCATCGCGCCACGCATCGGTTTGAGTTTCGGGCTCTGCGAAATCTGCATGTCCAACATCTGATTGATCGTCTTGGTGTGATTCTCTTTCGCAGACATAGCTTTCAGCAGATCTTCGGAGGCCTTCATGGCTGCTGGATCGAGCTTCTTCACTTTCGAATAATCTGCCTGAGCCCCTTGCCTGATCTCTTGCGAAGCCACTGACGACGCCCCTAAAGAGTACGCGCCGGCCGCACAGCACATCATCAGCAAGACAGAGAATTTCATGGTGTTTTCCTGTTAGAAAGACCTCGGCCCGGTTGGTGAACCCGCATATAGCATCACTTTTCGTTTCGTAGCAACACCAATGATTGACTCGCGGCGTTTGTCGGCAGATCTCAGCGGGTAACTCTGCATTGGAACCGACTCGCTGGCTGTTGGAACCGCTATCGACGCTCTCCAATGGACTGTCGTAAACTCATCGCCAGACTTTTCAGGGAGCCAGGGATGGCTGGATTCAACTTCGCGAGGCGGATCAGACGACAGTACTTTGATCTGCGAATCTTCATGCGTTACGGCACGCTGAACCCGCGCGTTGTGACGCTGGCTGATGGCCGGCACGAACTCAGCATCGACCCAGGCGATCCACGCTGTCGCAAAAAAATTGCGGCCGACGGTATTCGTGGCAAGCAGCGGCGCAACCAGGTGTTTTGGCGAACCGCCGTTAACGCTCTCAAGCCAAACGTCGCACTGGACATCGGCGTGAACTTCGGCGAGTGCCTTTTCCACATGGACTACCCACAGTGCACCCTGGCGTATGGCATTGACGGTAACCCGGCACTGCTACCGTACCTTGAAGAATCGCGAGAACTGCATCCGCAGACACATCAGATCCGGCTTCACAACGCATTGGTCGCCGAGCAGCCTGCCAAAGAAGCAACGTTCTACGTCTCAAAGAAAGCCAGCGGCGGTTCGACAGCATCCGCTGGCGTGGCAGAAATGGGAGACAGTGATTTCCAGGAAGCGCGTGTTCCCGTCACCAGCGTGGACACACTGCTAAGCACGCTACCAAAGAAAATCGTGTTCAAAATTGACGTCGAAGGTTTCGAAGGCCGGGTACTTCGCGGGATGCAGAAGACACTGGCCGGTTGCCAGACAGCCCTTGGCTTTATTGAGTTCGATACTCAAATGCTCAACCGCTCGGGCGAAGATGTCTCAGACCTATGGGACTTCCTGCAGGCAAATTTTGACGTCCACATGTTTGTCGAAGATCGGCTGGTTCCGTTGCTCGGAACCGACTGGTCGGGCGCCGCAGGTTACTGCGCTGAGGCCGACGATCACACAGACCTGCTATTGATCGGTGGAAGCAATCGCGAGATGGCTCGAGAATTCGTCCAAGCACAGTTTGTGGAGTCAAAGAGCCCAGCCTGATTGAATCAGACGCGGACTCGCTTTGCCTTGTTGAAACCTCTGAGACGCCAGAAGCGGCAGCCGCAGTTTCGACAATCAACAATCCGCCACAGAATGCGAAACACTCGAGTTTGCCAGCGACGCCGTGCAGGGTATAGCTCGTGGCGTTCCTGACAGTTCGGGCATTCAAAGATCTTACTCATGCTAACTCCTAACGAACCGCGGTTAGTTCCAACCGGGGTATTGCCAAAGTCAGGATGTGCCCGCAATCCCAAGTAAATCTGACTGAATGCCCAGATTAGGCCGATTGGGATTCGTTCGCAAGCCAACCCCCTTCGCACCAGGGAATGCCGCGTTCGATCGCTGTGAACTTCTCCAAACACTGATTTTCTGTATCGTTTGAAGCACGGAGAGCCTACATGAAAAGAGCCCCGGTATTGCACCGAGGCTCGTGATCAATCGGGTCATGTTCGGCAGTCGACTAGCGTCTGCAACCACCGCCGCCGAAACCGCCGCCACCGTAGTAACCACCGCCGCCATAGTAGCCGCCGCCGTAACCACCACCGTAGTAACTCGACCGTGGGACCGAGTAGTACGAGCTGCCGCCCAGTCGGTTGAAGCCGCCACCACCATAGTAGGCACTGCTGTAGCCGCCTCGGTTGAAGCTACTGAATCGAGAGCTGTTGAAGCCACTGTAGGCGCTGCGTCCATCGCCGTACGAGTAGCCGTTGGAAACGCGGCCAAAGCCGCCGCCGCCGAAACCACGGCCGCCATAGCTTTGAGCTTCAGCCTGTGAAGCCATCGCCACTGATGCCAGTCCGGCCAGTGCAATCATGAGTAATCGTCGCATGTGTCTTCTCCTTGGAGATCAGCTAAGTTTGAGTCCCTCGTAGGAATTGCAATCGGAGTACCGTGATTTACAAATTCGAACGCAAACCCCACCATTCAAACGGTTTATACCGATATGACACGGCACGATTTCCCGCGAACCAGTGACGCGATTTGGATAATTGTGACGTCACTATGAGTGCACAATTGCCGGCGCGATCTCCTAAGGGCTCGGACTGCCCTCGCGCATTCAACCGTTCCACCGGCCACGTTTGAGAGCCCACAAATCTCAGGACTCGCGACTGACCTTCCTGAACCGCGCGGCCAACACATAGATCGTGACCAGATACACAAGCACGACCACAATCGGCACTGCCACGAACCGATGGTCCGGCAACAGGTAGTACACGACCACGATCAGAACCGTCCTCGTCAGGCCGTGAAACAAACCAATCCAATGGCCGGCGAGTGCTGAGAATGGAATCCACATCAACCCCGTAAGGATGCCGACCGACATCGGAAGAGAAGATGGTTCCTGCTGAAAGAACGGAAGCGCGATCGAATACACCGCAACCGCCTGGACCACCGTCAGCATGAAGATGCGATCAAACAGGCTGCCTTTGCGTTCGCGACCCAGCAGGTCTTCGCCCGTGATTTTCGCGATGCCGATGCCCAGGTAGAAAATCACGCCGGTACCAATGTAGATCCCCCAAACAGCAGCAAAGGTACTCGCAAAAGCACCGACCAACCCTATACAGGTCCACGCAATCGCTCCGGCAATGGGCATCGCCAGGAATTTGCTCTGTCGGAAATGCGCAAGTTGGTCGTCGAGTGAATCTGAAGTCACAGGCTTCTCTTAAGCGGGTGTATCGAGGCAGATACACGTTCTTCGCCACAGCACAGCGAATATTGGTTCCGACCGTGCGGACTGAACCAAAACACGATCTGGCTGTCCCTCAACCGGTACATCTGCGGCCTTAACCACACGTTGCCCAAGTTGCCAAGGTCCGATACGCTCCCGGTTCGACACACGAAAGGCCCACTTAGATGACACAGCGGCAAATCCTGGTCACATCCGCGTTGCCGTACGCGAATGGACATATCCACATCGGCCACCTGGTCGAGTACATCCAGACCGACATCTGGGTGCGCTTTCAGAAGCTACGAGGGAACCGGTGCATCTACATCTGCGCCGACGACACCCACGGCACGGCCATCATGATTCGAGGCCAAAAGGAAGGTCGAACCGAAGCGGAAGTGATTGCCGAGATGAGCCAATCGCATCAGTCCGACTTCGCTGGCTTCGACATCGAATTCGACAACTTCGGCAGCACCAACAGCGACGAGAACCGCGAACTCTGCGCCGAACTTTGGACGTCTATCCGAGCCGCTGGATTGGTCAAAGAAAAAGACGTCGATCAACTGTTCGACCCCGAAGCAGGAACCTTCCTGGCAGACCGGTTCGTCCGAGGAACCTGCCCGAAGCCAGACTGCGGCGCCGAAAACCAACCGGGCGATAACTGCAGTAAGTGCGGCGCCACCTACACTCCGGCCGAACTCATCAACCCAAAAAGCGCGCTCTCAGACGCGACTCCGGAAGTGCGAACCGCCAAGCACCTGTTCATCGAACTCGAACAATTGCGTCCGTTTCTCACCGAATGGACGCAGTCCGGTAAGCACCTGCAGCCGGAAGTTGCCAACTACTTGAAAGGCCACTTCCTTGGCGACGAACTTCGCGACTGGGACATCTCCCGGCCTGACCCGTACTTCGGTTTCGAGATCCCAGACAGCCCCGGCAACTACTGGTACGTCTGGTTCGACGCTCCAATTGGCTACATCGCATCGACGAAACAGTGGTGCGAAGCGAACGGCGAGAACCTCGACGACTGGTGGAAAAACGACAAGACGGAAATCCACCACTTCATCGGCAAAGACATCACGTACTTCCACACACTGTTTTGGCCCGGCATGCTCAAGACAGCCGGTTTCAACCTCCCAGAGAAAGTTCACATCCACGGTTTTCTAACCGTGAATGGCGAGAAGATGTCCAAATCTACGGGCACCTTCGTCATGGCCTCCACATACCTCAAGCACCTGCCCGCCCAGGCGCTGCGATACTACTACGCGACGAAACTGGGACCAAAGCTAAGCGACCTGGACCTCAACGGCGAAGAGTTCGTCACGAAAGTGAACTCCGACCTGGTCAACAAAGTCGTGAACCTCGCCAGTCGCAGCGCGAAGTTTGTGCAGAGCGTCGGTCTGTCGGAAACGTATCCGGACGACGGGGGCTTGTTCGAGTTCGCTGCCAGCAAGGCTGACGAAATCGCCGAAGCCTACGAACAATGCGACTTCAACCGTGCGATGCGAGAGATCATGGCTCTGTCTGATCGAGCGAACAAGTACTTCGACGAGAAGCAGCCGTGGACATTCCGCAAAGACGAGTCACGTCAGGACGAACTCCGCGACGTGTGCACGGTCGGGCTAAACCTGTTCCGGCAACTGGTCGTGTATCTGTCACCGGTTTTGCCGCAACTGGCAAAGCAAACTGAAGAACTACTCAACACGCCCATCGCGAGCTGGGACGAAGTGAAGACACCGCTGGCCGGAACCGCCGTCAGCAAATTCAAACACCTCATGAAACGAATCGAACAGAGTCAGGTAGACGCAATGACTGAAGAAAGCCAGGAAGCCGCCGCTGCTGAGAACACCGAAACAAGTGCCCCACAGTTTCACGAAGCCGACACATGGAAAGATGGCGGCGAACCGCTGGCTGCGGAACCGATCGGCGAAGGCGCCACTCCACGTCTGGTTCTAAAAAAGCAGGACGACATGGAGAAGGCTCAGGAACTCCTGAGACAAAACGGCATCAAGTGTTCCATCGAAACCGGCCCGGAATGTTCGATCACCGACTTCATCAACATCGACCTGCGCGTCGCCCGCATCATCGAATGCAATCACGTCGAAGGCGCTGAAAAGCTTCTGCAGCTGACGCTGTCACTCGGCGGCGGCGAAACCCGCAACGTCTTCGCCGGCATCAAGGCAGCTTACGAACCGGAAAAACTCATCGGACGCCAGGTCATCTGCGTCGCCAACCTGAAGCCTCGAAAAATGAAGTTCGGCCTCAGCGAAGGCATGGTCGCCGCCTGCGGCCCCGGCGGCAGCGAAGTCTTCCTCCTGGACCCGGACGAAGGCGCCCAGCCCGGCATGCGCGTTCACTGATCAGCCTGCTGCGGCGAGTTCAAACCGTTACCAATCCGCAGCGCGACTGACCTGCAATCGCAATACATGATTGGTCTACGCCAACGGCGTTCCACAACAAAGCCCGGCGTCGCGGAAGCGCACGCTGGGTGATGGCTGCCATGTCATCGGTACCCCATAAGGGGTTCCACAACGAACCTCGGCTCCGCCACTCGTACAGGTCGCGCGTTGGTTGGCTCGCCGGACGGTAAAAAGTGTCGGCCACATGCGCGCCGGTCTTTCCACGCATTAGACTCAACCTTGCCATGCCAGAGCTGGATACCAAATCCAAGGAGGCCGACGATCCCAGTGGACTCGGATGCGCGACCGGACTTGCTGCGGTGCTTGTGCTGGTTGGTGCCGTCATGGCGTGGCAGACGATCGCTCCGCTAATCAGCTGGTTCAGCACCCGTGACTGGGTCGAGACACCCTGCAAGATTCTGTCCGCCAAACTGGAGTACGACGAACACTACTACGTCGTGGCTACGTATTCGTATGAGTTCAACGGTCAGACCTTCCGGGGAAACACCATCAGTTTCTATGGCGGACAGGATAACGTCGATACGTTCCACCTCCGGACAGGCAGAGAGCTTGAACAGGCCCTAAAGAATGGCGGCGACTTCCGCTGTTTCGTCGATCCGGATGAACCAGCCGAGTCGGTTCTATATCGAACTCTCCGGCCACGGATGTTCGTGTTCACATCTGCTTTTCCATTTACGTTTGGCTTGCTTGGGGCCGTAGGGCTTTGCTGGTGCTGGACCGAACGCAAACGACGCCACTTCGCCCGGCTGGCCAAAGCTGTCGCACCGGAAGAACCCTGGCTCTGGCGTACTGACTGGGCCGCCGGTGTCATCGCGCCCGTCAGAAAGGGCATGATCACGAACACGCTCTCAGGGATATTCGTCAATGCCGTCGCGTGGCCGCTTACGATTTTGCTGTACCCCGTCGGATTGCTGGTTAGCCCCCTGTGCCTATTCGGCCTGTATCTGTTGTTCGATGCTCTTCGCTTTCGAGCCAGATTCCATCGCGTGCGGGAAGCGCGGTTACATCTTGATGTTCCAACGGGTGTCCGCGGGGGTGCGATTGCAGGCCGGATTGTGTTGCCAATCAACTCACAGCCGGACAACGGTTTCCTTGTCTCTCTGTCTGTGTTCCATCGGCTCAAACGTAAAGACGAAGAAGATGAAGACGTCGAAACAGAAGCGGCGCGAGGTCAGTGGCAGCAGCGCGTGAGTGCTGTGCCAGAAGGCGAAGGAGTTGCAGTTTCGTTTTGGTTTGCAATTTCAGAACGCTACAACCCGGTGACAAAAGAAAAGCCGATCGTCTGGACGATCGACATCCAGGCCAGCCCTCCGCACCTCGGTTGTAGCCTACACTTTGAGGTCCCCGTGTTTAACGTGGAGGATCCACCATGGGTATCTCCACCACGCCCATCGCGTGGAATGATGATCCCCGTCACGCTGCAGGATTGCCTTGCGAGGAACGATGGAAGAGTCCTTGAGGAAGCCCCGGATCGCTGCCTCGTGGACGTTCGCCCGCCACGGAAATGGGGCAGAGGGATCGAGGCGCCTCGAAGGCTGGAATACGATGGCCGCACCATCAGTCTCACTAAAGGCTCGGACCAACAGCTTCTGGTGCGAACCGCCGATGTCGCAGGTATCCTCCGACGACTCAGCGGCTTAAGCCGGCATTCTCAAAAGGAACCGACACCTTTCGGTGTGCTTCGAGAACTCTACGAAGTCATCCTGCGAATGCGAGACGGCCAAATTCATCATCTCGCATCGTTCCAACGACTCGCCGATGCAAAAGCGCTCATTCGTTCGATGCGGCGGGTGACTGGCATTGCAAATAAGAAACGCGGGTCCAGGAGTACACTCGGTCCCTCGGACCAGACGTAGTCGTGCCAAAAACGTCCGACATTCTCGTACTTGGGGCCTCCGAGCCCCAAGGTCTTCCGGCGTATGTAGCTCGCACGCGTTGATCGATGGGCAAATCGGAAGATCATTGAGATGGACGAATCGCTCATCCTTGGGGCTCGGAGGCCCCAAGTACGGCACACGTAGGCAAACCTACTTACCCCTTCGAACCTGACTTCGACTTGCCTGTGGACGGCTTGGTTTCAGGCTCCCACTTTTGATCTGGTGCCTTTTGTTTCGATGCCGCCGTCGCGCGGT
>CAZAIB010000127.1:0-18621 GCA_964485095.1 uncultured Planctomycetaceae bacterium
CTGGTCTGCTTTCTGCTGGTGAACACAGATTGGCACATAGCCGACTTCCAACCCCCGCGGAGGGGTCACAATCAGCCCCTGATCCAGGGCGGCCAGTTCCTGTTTGGGATCGGGTACGAAGTTGTCTGTGATTGACCACTCCGAGTGGATCATCTCAACTCGCTTCTGAACCAGCGACCGTTCAGCGTCATCCATGTACGAATTTAGCATCGCTGGTTGTTCATTGAACTTGTACCAGTAGTAGGTCGCCTGACTACCGTCGCTAAGCTGCGTGACAAACGGCCCAGCGACTGGTCCGGGCTTCTTCCACACAGCGACAATCTCATCCTGATGTTTGTATGCGGGGTTCAGCGGCGTGGTAATCGGAGCGTCTAGAAACCCGTCGAACTTGAAATCGTCCTTGGCATCTTCAGGGAACCGTACGTCCGGCAACTTGCTGGCCCTGGGAACCTCACTTGCGGGAATGGGATCTGCAGTCTTCTTGCCCTGACGCAAGACGTAGTACTCCGGAATCTGTATCAGATCTTTTCCGTCGAGCCTCTTCATCAGCTTTGGGTCCCATGAGAACGCCGCTGCGGACGGGTCCTGGTCCTTCACCGATTTGGAAAAGCTGGACGCGTTCACTCTGACTTTCTTGTCGAACGTATAAGCCAGTCGACCGCCCGTGCTTTTTCGGACATGAATCGCCTTCCCAACCTTGCCAAAGGTGGGAGCGGCTGGTTCGCCGCCATTGAACCAGGCGGCAACGCGGTCCCACATCGTAGAATCGATCGTCATCGGAGCCGAACCGAACCGACCGATGTTGTCATCATCGACTGGCAGCGTGTACGGAGTGATTCGGTAATAGACGTCTCCGTTTGGAGCTTCCCATTGCTTGCCAGGAATGACGTTCGTCTCACGCTGGTAGGTCGAGTTCACTTTCAGCAGACTGTCGTCGAAGCACATTCCACGTACGTTTTCATGATCGATAGAACGCTTGGCCCAGTGATAGGGCGTGAAGAAGCAAACAGGTCCTTTGAAGTTTGTTGTGTTGAAGAACAATGTCCAGCAGCGATTTCCAACGGGAGCGTCTGTGTTAGCAAACGAATCCTTTGGTTCCGTCAGCGGCAGCGTGTAATAGCCGTAGCCCAACATCTTGTTGTTGGTACCTTCTTCAAACCCAACTCCATCCAGCGGGTAAAGCAAACGGTTGCTTAACTGCGCTGCACCGTATCGGCCCAGATTCTTTTCCCACCCAAGCGTTCGAGAACCCTGCGTTCGCTTGAACGACGGAACTCCCTGGCCCGGGCCATTCGAAAACGAACCAAACCCACCAGCGACCGCGCCGGTCGTGAACTTTTGCGGAGTCTCACGCGACCGAAATCGAAGATACGGCTTATAGCCTGCTCCACCTTCCATGCAGTGGTAGCCGTACTTGTCGCGGCTGTAGTCGCTTAGTCCGTAGATGTCGACGGGTCGGTACCATGTATGGAACAACCCACTTTGGTAATAAGCGCCGACGGATTCAGGCAGCAGAGTGTTGTGGATGTTCGTGTAGTGGAACGCGCCATAGTTGTGATCTTCCGGCGAATCGGCCGCGTACCTGAAGAAGATGTATGGCTTAAACTTCGCTGTCTTCAGCTGCGCATCCGCCAGCTGATTCGACGCAAGGAAAGCCAGGAACAGCCAACACAGAAATTTCATCACAGGTTCGCCAATAGCCGGGAAAGTCACGAGTTTGCATTTCCCGCATCATATTGCTGGACCAGGGAAATGAAACTGCCGCTGGGCCTGAGTGGACAGAATACACCGCTCGCTTTTAGCTGAATCAATCCCGAAGTAGCCGGCCAAACCACATTCCCCAAAAAACACCCATGCGCGAACGAGACCTGAACAGTACGCTCTCCAGTCAATTGCCGCCCCGCGCAACAGGAACCTACCCTGGATTCGCCAGGACATCTGACGCGCAACTATTCCGCCAGGCCCGCGAAGACCGCTGATGTTGTTGGTGGTTCTTCCGCCAGGACTTCGTCGCTTAGCAGGAAGTCGTCGCAGATCGCGAAGAAGTCCTTCTTCGTTTCCGCGCGGCGGATGCGGTACAGGAACTGTTCTTCGGCGTCGATGCCCTGGCCGATGTAGTTCATGTAGCGTTTCATTTTTTGAACGTGCTTCTTCTCTTTGACGCCCGGTTTGGGAATGGCGTCAAACAAATCAGTCACGTATCCGTGTAGATCCCGCAGCGTTGGCACCGGAGCCGGGCCTGAAGCCGGATCGAAGTGAGCACGGATCTGGGCGAAGATCCACGGGTTCCTTATCGCTCCGCGACCGACCATGAGTCCGGCTGCGCCCGTTTGTTCGAACGCTCGTTGAGCCATCGCAACGGACACAATGTTCCCATTCGCGTACACCGGGCAGTCCATGCGATCGACTGCTTGACGAATGCGGTCGTAGTGAATCGGTGTTCGATACTTTTCCTTTACCGTCCGGCCATGAATGCTAAGGGCGTCAATTGGATGGGCGGCGAACACGTCCAACATGCGGTCGAACTCGTCCGGTTCATCAAACCCAACGCGCGTCTTCACGGTGAAATCGCAATCAACAGCATCGCGTAGAGCCCGCAGGATTGCATCGACTTCATCAAGGTTTCGCAGTAGTCCACCACCGGCGTTCTTGTTGCAAACCACCGGAGCAGGACAGCCAAGGTTCAGGTCGATCCCGGTGACGTTGTGTTGCTGAAGAGCCGTTACAGTTCGAACCAAATGTGGGATGTCGCGACCAATCATCTGTGCGATGACAGGGCGACCAGTGGGGTTCTCGTCAATCGAACGCAGGATGTCTTTCTCCAGCGTCGAGTGAATATGCACGCGAAAATACTCGGTGAAATACACATCCGCCGGTCCGTAGCGATGAGTCACCTTCCAAAACGGCAGATCGGTGACCTCCTGCATGGGGGCCAGCGACAGCACCGGGCAGGGTCGGGTTGGCAGATCGGCGAGACTCATGGCCGGATGTTAACGAACACGGCGGATCCGAGTGAATAAGCGGAAACTCAGTTTCGCTGAGAATGCGGTGAACCAATCAGGCTTCCACACGTTGTCGGTCGGCCAACAGGCGGTGGGGCAGACTTCTTCAACGTCGGTCAACCGTCCAAGTGAGAACGCGCTGCGCCGAAAGCAGCAAGACAAGGAGATACAAACGATGACCACTACGCAGGTTTGGTCGACCGTAGCTTTCGGGCTGGGTCTCGTATTCGTGGGATTCGTCGTGCTGGATAAGAGCCCGGCAGAGGTGCCGCCAGCGCCCATCGCGCACATCGGTACCGACGAGGTGCCCGTCCATTCAGTAGACGACATCGGTAAGCTGTCGGGTGAGTTCAAGCTGATCCGGCTGCCCGACAGCCATGACTATTGGTTCTACAATCGGCGGAATCGGGATCGGGGCTTCGCCGCATTGGCACACTCGCCCGAGTGTCAAAAGTGTTTGTCGAAACCGGAGCTTTGACTGGAACTGCTGACGCATTGCAGGGCTGCATCATGGCGCGGAAAATGCTCAAGCCTGAAGCAACCGTGTGAGGTCTGCCGGTGATTCGCAACGTCTCAAACAATCGGCTTCGCTTTTCTTGAACGCAGATGCCCGGGTTACTTGATTTAGTGCGGTGCTTGATCGAATACTGGCCGTTCCAAATGTCGCCCAGAGATCACGCCTCATGACCGACTCAACGGAAGAGCCGAACCGGCCCGTCAATTTCAGGCAGCGGTTCTACGACGGTTCCATTATCAGAGCTGTCCGTCAGGAACACCGGCTCCTGCGGTTTCCGTCCCCGCGGTTGATCGACATCGGGACAGGCACGGGTGAGTTACTGATTCGCCTGGCTGAAGACAACTGGTTCGATGACTTCCAGTTGGTGGGAACCGACAATTGCCCCGACATGTTGGAAGTCGCCCGCGACGTGGTCGAACAAGCCGGCCTGGCTAATCGAATCACTATCGAGAACAACGATGTGCACAGCCTGCCCTACGAAGATGAATCCTGCGAGTACGTGACGGCTCAGTCCACGATCTACCACTGGGACAACGCTGTGCAGGCTTTGCAGGAAATCTTTCGGGTGCTGAAGCCAGGCGGCGTGGCAATCATCCACGAACCGCGGCGCGATGTGAGTCCCAGTACGCTGGTTGCGTTGAAAACGAGATTGGCGAAGAAGGGGCTCGCCATGGATTCGCTTAACGAAAAACTGACGCCCGGCGAGATGTGGGACATTCTTGAGGAAGCTGGGTTGGCTCCGCACAGTATTATTAACTCGCCGTCGTCATCCACCGGCTTTGAAGTCCGCATCGCGAAGACACCCGCTCCGGGAATGGCGACCGCCGCGCCCGTGGTTCGCACCAGTTTCAAACAGTGACACTGCGTTGACTGATAGCCCACTTAAGATCGTCCATCACGATGACGTTTTCGTTGTGATCGACAAGCCGGCGGGATTGTTGGTTCATCGCACGGCACTGGATTCCCGCGCGACAGAATTCGCGATGCAAATTCTGCGCGACCAAATGCAGCGGCTTGTTTATCCGGTGCATCGACTGGATAGAGCCACTTCCGGGCTGCTGGTGTTTGCGTTCGAATCAGAGGTCGCCCGCACGCTGACAGAACAGTTTGCTGAACGGCAGGTCACAAAAACTTACACTGCGTTTGTACGTGGGTTCTGCGACGACAGCGGTCGGTTCGACATGCCACTCCGCGATCCATACAACGCGCGGAATGACTGCAAGAATCAGGGAACCGAACGCGAAGCGGCAACTGACTTCAAAACGCTGACGCGCTACGAGTTGCCGGTTCCTGATCGGAACCACGCAACCAGCCGCTACTCGCTGGTCGAATTACAACCACGAACCGGCCGGCGCCATCAGATACGGCGTCATCTCAAGCACGCGGCTCATCCGATCATCGGTGATACCACGCACGGCGATCATCGGCGGAACAAGCAGTTCCTCCAGACTTACGGCCTGAAACGGATGCTGCTGGCAGCGACGCAGCTGGCGATACGCGATCCGACAACCAATGAACCGCTGAATCTGACAACCACTGTGGGTGATGAGTTCTCCGCAATGTTGGCCACGATGGCTGAGTTTATTGTCGACGGCTAGCCGACAAGCTTTTCGTCGCATGTCGAGCAGGTCTTTTGTCTTCAGTCGCCGAGCGCCGGTTTAATTGGCCACGAAAAACACAAGAAGACACGAAAAGGAAACGCTGGTTTTTCGTGCCTTTTCGTGTTTTTTGTGGCCAGAGTTTAGAGCCTGAGTTACGCAAGAATCTCTGTCACCGGATGGCGTTCTTCGACGCCGGTGAGTTTAAGGTTCAACCAGTTGGCAGCTAAGCGCGGGCACCAGTTTGTCGGCCACTGCGACCAATCCAGCGACAAGATTGGGCGGAAGATGTAGACTACTTACGTGGATGGGTTCAGTCGTCTCGAAGGAGTGCGTCACCATGCGGAAGTCGTGTATTGCAGTCGGGTTGCTGCTTGCGTTTCTGTTCGTTCCACACGCTCGCGGCCAGAAGAATACCGGCGGGAACTCAGTAGAAGAAATCAAGTTGGTCGTCTTCGCCACGTTTGGACGCGAGGTGGTCAGACTGAAATCCTTTGCTGATGTGAGCCCGAACGAAATCCGCGCCGTCAGAGAGGCGGCCGGGAAAACTCTGCATCAGGCTATCGAACAGCGGGTCCGCCCTAAAGGGGCCGACGCGTATGACTGGGGCCAGATCCCGCCGGATGTGTTCGAGAAACTCCAAGTTATCTTTAAGTCTCAGATCGACGATCAACCTGGCGTGAAAGCGTATCTGGATGACCTGGCTCTCCGGCAACGATTCGAACAAGAAGGCGCCGTTGATCATCTGGTTTGCACATTGGATAGAGGGGTGGGTCTTTCCACGGTTCAGATTGAACAACTGGTTCCGCTTGCTGAGAACATGGTGCGAACCGGTCGTCTGGCTGTGCCATCGCTGGAAGGTGGCGGATTTTCTTCGCCGACGGATGTGTTGGAACCGTTAAAGAAGCTTCTAAGCGAAGATCAGATTGACAGCTGGAACCTCAATGGTGAGGAAGCGTTAAGGCGCACCAACGTCTTTGACGCACGCACATCCGATTCCATGGAGAACCGTCGCGCGCAACTCACCCGTCAGTTGAAGGCCATCGCCAATGCCCGCATCAACCAACTGAAACAGGATCTTGATCTGCCGCCCGAACAAGTCCGGAAGTTACAGGTTGCAGCCAAGGGCACGTACTACGCTTTGGTCCGTCAGAGGCTTAACGCAGAAGATCGCTACCAGAGCATTAAAAGTCGGGGGCAAACACCGTCACCCAACACCGACAACGCGCGGCTGGCCAGATCAAGCAGGATCTCTCTGTTTCATGGCTACAGCCGCTGGCCATCGCTGTTGCGTTCGACTCTTACAGAAGATCAATGGGAAAGAGTTCAGACGCTCTACGATGAACGCTATGTAAGAGGTGCGCGACGGACGGCCACATCAATGATGTTGTCGATGTGCGACGGGATGAGTCTCCGAGGTATTCAGCAGTTGGAACTGCGTGACCTATTCGTTCAACACATGCCGTCACGGCCCAGAAAACGCCGGCAGTTCTCAAACATGTTTCCTCAGTACAAACCGCTGCTGGCACTGCCTGATGAGGACTACATCAACATCGTTGGCGAAGACAATTGGCCGGATCTTCAACGCACGCTGGATTACTACCGCGAGTACTTCGCAAGAGAACCAGTGGAACTGGAAGAGGAAGAGGACACAGACGATGCTGGAGAATGAACCGCGCGCATGATCGCCGGGTAGTTGGCCACGAAAAACACAAGAAGGCACAAAAAGGGAACGCCAATTTTTCGTGCGTTTTTGTGTTTTTTGTGGCCAGAGTTTAGAGCCTGCGTTACGCGAGAATCTCTTTTACGGGATGGTGTTCTTCGACGCCGGTGAGTTTGAAGTCCAGACCTCTGAACTTGAAACTTAGTCGTTCGTGATCCAATCCCAGTAGATGCAGGATTGTGGCCTGGATGTCGTGCACGTGAACGGGGTTCTCAACGATGTTGAATCCCAGTTCGTCCGTTCGGCCGACAGTGATTCCCTTCTTGATACCGCCGCCGGCGAACCACATCGTAAACGCCTGCGGATGATGATCGCGGCCCTTGCTGCGCCCAAGCGCGGCGCTGGATTCGACCATGGGGGTTCGTCCGAACTCGCCGCCCCAGACGACCAGTGTGTCTTCCAGCAGGCCGCGTTGTTTCAAATCTTTCACCAAAGCCGCGCTGGCCTGGTCGGTTTGTCTTGCCTGGCCGCGGACTCCACCTTCGACGTTGCTGTGGTGATCCCAGCCGGCGTGGTACAGCTGAATGAACCGCACTCCGCGTTCGGCCAGTCTTCGAGCCAGCAAACAGCAGTTCGCAAACGACGCTTTGTTGTCTCCCGGTTTGGCTCCGTACATCGCCATTGTTTCCGGAGTCTCTTCAGAAAGATCCATGAGTTCCGGAGCCCGTGATTGCATGCGGTAGGCCATTTCGTAGGCATTGATTCGCGTCGCAATTTCCGGGTCGCCGACGGCGTCCAGTTGTTTGCCGTTGAGTTTTCGAATCAGATCCAGCGATTCACGCTGAGCCCGCATGTCGATGCCTTTGGGGTTCGCCACGTGCAGAATCGGATCGCCGCTACTTCGAAACGGAACGCCTTGGTGCACGCCGGGAAGGAACCCGGAACTCCACATCGACGCTCCGCCACTTAGGTTCCCTGCACTCTTAAGAACCACAAAGGACGGCAGGTCGTTGGCTTCGCTACCGATCCCGTAGCTCAGCCACGAACCCATCGCGGGCCGGCCGGGAATCCCGCTACCGGTGTTCACAAACAACTGAGCCGGCGCGTGGTTGAACAGATCTGTGTGAACTGATTTTACGATCGAAATATCGTCTACAATCGACGACAGGTGCGGCAGCATCTCTGAAATTTCTGCGCCGCTTTGGCCGTGCTTTGCAAACTTGAATCTTGGCCCCAGGACCGCAGCGTTGGGCTGAATGAACGCGTAGCGTTGTCCTTTGCGAACCGACTCCGGAATCGGTTTACCTTCGTACTCAGCCAGCTTCGGCTTGTGATCGAACAGTTCCAACTGGCTGGGCGCACCCGCCTGAAACAGGTAGATCACTCGCTTCACTTTCGGAGTGAAGTGTGGATCCTTCGGAGCGGTGGGGCTGGGGAAATCGGTGTCGAATAAGTTCGCATGTGCACTGCTCTTGGCCAGCATGGATGCGAGAGCGATCTTGCCGACTCCAACGCCGCAGTTTGCAAACAGTTGCCGTCGGGTCTGTTGTTGAATTGGGTTCATTCGGGTTACTCCGCCGAACAGTTTGGCGACCATGGCAGATGCCTCGGCGATGCCTGGCCTTTGGCCACGGGTTAAACGGTTAGTTTCGTGTGATTACTTCGTCGAGGTTCATTACGGCTCGAGCCACCAGTGTCCAGGCTGCAAGTGGGTTGTTGTCGTCGCCGCAGATCTGTTTCGCCTTCAGCATGCCGTCGGACAATCGGGCCATCTGGGCGTCGTAGAACTCAACCAGTGAAGTGCGTTCGGCCTTTGTTGGGAGGCGTGTCAGGAAGCGACGAAACAGCAGCGTCGCTTTTGTCTCGACCTCGCCATCTGCACCAGCAATCGTCTTTGCCGCAGCGCGGGCCATTTCAAGAAACATCTCGTCGTTGAGTAGTGTGAGCGCTTGCAGTGGCGTGTTGCTGCGGTTGCGTCGAGCGAGACAGTTTTCGCCGCTGGGTCCATCGAACACGGCGAATGCCGCGAACGGTGCGGTTCGTTTTGTGAACGTGTAAAGCGACCGGCGGTATTGATCTTCGCCTTTGGAGCGGTTCCACTTCATGCCGCCATAGGCCAGAGCCGTCACGCTGGCTGGCTGCGGCGGGTACACGCTGGGCCCATACATTTTCGCTGACAGCAACCCGCTGCTGGCCAACATGACATCACGCACCATTTCGGCATCCACACGGAACCGAGGCCCCCGCGCGAGGAGCCGATTCTCTGGATCGCGTTTCACAGATTCGCCGACCAGTTTTGAACTCTGTTGATACGTCGCACTGGTCACGATGAGTCGGTGCAGCTTCTTTACCGACCAACCCTGCTGCATGAACTCCGTTGCCAGCCAATCCAACAATTCAGGATGCGACGGCGGATCTGACTGTGTTCCAAAGTCGCCGCTGGTCTTCACAATTCCGGTTCCAAAGAACGCTCGCCAGGCTCGATTCACCGTCACACGAGCAGCCAGTGGATTCTCATCGCTGACCAGCCAACGCGCAAACTGTAGCCGGTTGGTTAAATTTTTGTTGCTGTTGAACAGCGAAGGCAACGCGGCCGGTACAGGTTCTTTTGCTGAGAGATATTCGCCGCGATGGTGGCGGTAAGTCGTCCGACGGTTGTTGGCCGGGCGTTCCTGCAGGACCAGCGTTGTGGGGAATGTCGGCAGCCGCTTTCGCAGAGCATCAATCGGCTTGCGCGCTTCGGCCAGCTTTGGAGTTGTTAGCAGGAAGTGTTGGCGGATACGACGACGCTGGCCCGGCGTGGCGTCGGCGAATGGGCGAATCAGTGCTGCCTCCACATCAACCGGCATTGCCTTCGCCACAACCGCGCCGGGGTGCGATGTGGTTGCGAGTCTGAATCGACCAAGACTGGCAGCGTAGTGGCGTTCGAATAGGAATGTGATCTGCAAGTTGCCGGATTGCTTGATCGGTTCGGCAAGGTTGATCACTAGCTGATGCGGCTTTCCTTCGCGGCCAGACAGTGCCCAACCGGACGAGCCTTCGTTGTCGAACACAACTTTTGGGCCCCACTTGTTGGCTTTGATACTGGATGATGCGGACGAGAACCGGACTGGTTGGCCGTTGATGGTCGCGGTGACTTCGCTTAGGAAAAAGTCGCCCTTCCGACCTTCGTAGAACGCTCGACCAGGGCCGTTCGCTGGCAGGCGTTCGTCCGGAATTGCTTCCAGCCGGATGGCCGTGATGGTTTGATCGACAGGGAACGTCATTTCGAAGACGTCCCGCTTGGTGACGTCTCCCGTTGAGAGAATCGAGCCGTCCTTTTGCACTTCAAGTCTCGGAAGATTGGTCTTCAGCTTTGAAGGTCGCAGTAGTTTCCAGGCAACAGCCGTCTGCTGTTGTTCGGTTCGCCATTTTTGAAACTCAGACTGGAATTCTTCTTTGCTGCTGAATTTGGAGGCCAGGTCGTTCTCTTGTGCAGCAATTTCCTTTTCGATCTTCTCGCGTTCAGCCAGCATGTCGGGTTGCCGAACGTAGAGGTCGGGTTCGTCCGCGTTGTCCATCAACGCCATGATCCGATAAAAGTCCGTATGAAGAATTGGGTCGTACTTGTGCGTGTGACATTGAGCACACCCGGTGGTAAGGCCCATCCACACGGTTCCCGTTGTGCCCACGCGATCGACCATCGCATAGAACCGATACTCAAGCGGATCGATTCCACCTTCTTCGTTAAGCATTGTGTTGCGGTGGAATCCGGTTGCGATGCGTTGATCGTCGGTGGCGTCAGGCAGCATGTCGCCTGCCAATTGTTCAACAGAGAACTGGTCGAAGGGCATGTCGGCGTTTAAGGCTTTGATGACCCAATCACGATACGGCCAGATCGAACGCTCGCGATCTTTCTCGTAGCCGTTTGTGTCAGCGTACCTTGCCAGGTCCAACCACAACCGGGCCCAGCGTTCGCCGTACTTGTCAGACCGCAGAAGCTGGTCAACAAGTTTCGCATACGCGTCCGGATCGGAATCGGTCACGAATGCGTCGGCTTGTTCTGGCGTCGGCGGCAGGCCGATCAAATCCAGGTACAACCTGCGGACCAACGTAAATCGATCGGCGGGCGCGGCGGGCTGTAGTTGTTCGCGTTTCAGTCGATCCTGAATGAACCGATCAATCGGGTTGCGGAGCGTTGGGGCAGCGGGCGGTTGCGTTCGGGTTGGTGGGATGAAGGCCCAGTGCTGTTCGTACTTCGCACCGGCGGTGACCCAGCGTTTGAGGTTCTCTTTGTCTGCATCCGTCAGCGTTTCGCGCGCTTCGGCTGGAGGCATTTTTGTGTCGGGATCGTTTGAGAACACCCGCGCCAACAATTCGCTTGCGGACAGGTCGTCCACATTGATGGCTCCCGCCTCAACCGCCGCTTCTCGCGAGTCCAAACGCAAATCGGCTTCGCGAGTCTGTTGGTCGGGCCCATGGCACGCATAGCACTTCCGCGCGAGGATGGGTTGGATGTCCTGGGCGAACCGGACATCGTCGGCGGACGCGGGTAGAACTGCGACGAACAGGCAGGGCAGGACCTTGAGCATGTGTGCGATCATTTCATCAGGCTACGCGTTGAGCGGTGGTTGGACAACCAGCGACGGACACCTGGCCCAACGCGTCTATGATACTGCATCGCTATGACCCAATTGCTACTCCTGATTCGGAGCCCACATGCCGTTGATTGGAAACAAGGTTACCGAGAAAGATATCCGCGAGTATCTGACGGCAAACGGATACTACGGGCGATCAGCCGTCATCCGCGATTTGAACCTTATTGCCGTCCAACGCCCGGGGTGGATTCAGGTGTTCCAATTTGAAGTGCGAGCGAAGTCGGTGGAAGGCGAGTGGCGGGACCTGTTTGGAACATGCCGAGATGATGAGGCCGCGGAGGAGTTCAATGTGTTCCTCTCCCCGGATCGGTCGGACCGGGATGGGCAAGTGGCGACGTGGTCAGAAGGTCTGTTAACGACAGCGAAGCGAGAACGCCACTGGGTTGAGGTGGCCCTGCTGGGCGTGTTTGTGGCCGTGATGGCGCTGGCGATTTTCGGAGCGATCGCTGCCGGGAGCTAAATCTCAAGTCTGAAATCTAAGATCCGAAATCTGAAATCTGAAATCTGAAATCTGAAATCTCAATCAAGCTTCCCCATCCCGTCGTCTTAAAACCAGCAACGTCGCATCATCAGGAAATTCGTCAGACGAATGCTCTTTCGCGGTTTCTAAAACAGCGTTCACGAGTTCGTCGGTTGTGGTTCCGGGGCCTACGGCGTTTTCAATCGCTTTCACGACGCCAGTGCTTTGGAACAGTTCTTTCTGTTCGTTGCGAGCTTCTGTGATTCCGTCTGAGAACGCGACCAGAGTATCACCGGCGTCGATTGTTGTTTGGAAGTCTTCGTACTCCGCATCCTTCATCACGCCCAACAGCAGCCCGTTCCCGTTTAGCAGTTCGGTGGTTCCGTCAGCCTTCAACAACAACGGTGCCGGATGGCCTGCGTTGGCGTATTGTAAAGTGTTCTTTTGCGTATCGATGATCCCAACCAACAGAGTCATAAACATGTAGGTCGGCGTGGTTGTGGTAATCGCGTTTCCGATGGAACGAAGCACGCCGGAAAGCGACGGTTCGGAGTTCTCCTCCTGAATCAGACAGCGCAGACATCCGCGGACTGTTGAGGTGATGACTGCTGCGGGCAAGCCGTGACCACACGCATCGCCAATCGCAAAGAACGTGCGGTGTTCGTCAATCGATGTGTGTTCGCAAAGGTCGCCGTTGACTTCCGACTTGCCTTTGCTGAAGAAGCTGTACTCCAGAGATTGATCGCGTGGCGGCTCAGTGCACTCGGACACCTTTTGAATCTGCGCCAGCAGGCGGAGTTCTCGTCGCAGTTCTTTGTTGTCTTCGGTGATCTGCGTGACGGCCAGGTCATCGAATGTTCCAGAGAATCGGCCGACCAGCGAGATTGCCTGTTCGATGCTTTGAGTGCTGGCTTCTTCGGACTGCGAGTAGAACCACAGCGTTCCGAGGCCTCGCTTTCGGCGATCCAAAGGGACGCATAGGCCGCGAGCGTAACCGGCCGGCATCAACGGTTCGTGTTCAGACACGTCCGCGACTTCCAACCGCGAGATCGCCTGGTGATCGACCAGATTGCTGCCCAGCTTTCGAGTTGGTTCAGGGATCGCCTCCATCGCTGCACCGGATGCAGCCGTCAGTCGCAGGTCGTCGCCTTCAGTCAGGAACAACGCGACGGCGTCGAAGCCTGACAGGAATCGCAGCACATCCAATCTGTGTTGCGCATTGCGATCGAACGTCGTCGGCGACGCTGACAGAGTTGAAGCCTCAGACAGCTGCATCACCTGCGAACGGGTCGCGATTTTGTTTAGCAGGTTCACCACGATGTCGGCCGCATCGCACGCATCCGGCAGCGGGAACACAAGCCGACGTAGCCGCGATTTCAGAAACGGACTCTCTGCAATCTTCGCGCGGTCTTCGGGTAGCTGTTCGCGGCCTTTGACAATTGACATCAGGCCAATGGTACTGAAGCCGCTTAGGACTCGGGCGTGCCAATAGCAGTGTTCGTCCTGCTGCATGCGTTCAGCAAGATCATCAGCGCTATCGCCCTCGGCGCGTTGGAACGTCAACGACCAGCCAGTGGTTCTGGAAAAGCGATTGCATGTATCTCGGATGACAGTATTGAGATCGGCAAACGAACTGTCCGGAACCAACGCGCTGTCCACTGCCACCCGACGGCTGTTTTCGGATCCCGGTTGGCCGCCTGGCAGATTTGGAAAGGTTGACGGCATGGGACTGTCCGCGCATGGAAGGAGAGGTGTAAATCCTATCATCGACGGGAAGCCCCGCACCAAGTGACAGCTTTCGTTCGCGCGCTAACTGGGAGACCTGTATCAGTCTCGCAGATGATGGTTGCGGCAAAGAGTGGCTGAGCTTCCCGAAGAAACAACCTGATTGGCGCAGTTTCCATTCCCAAATAGGCGAACTTACACCGTGGTACCAGCATGCATTCGCAGCGCGGGGCCGGTTCGTGTATTTTCTTGCTTGAAACAAATATCCGGCATTCTCAGTACAACCGGTCCCCAGGCTGAAACAGCTTTGGAACCGGAAGCAGAGCGTGCCCCTGCGAATGAAACTCGGGGAAGACTGATGTCCGACTACTTGAGCAACCTCTTTGGCCTGAATGGTCGAACCGCCGCTGTCATTGGTGGAACCGGCGTCCTTGGCGGAGCCATCTGCGAGTGTCTCGCCGGAGCCGGTGCTCACGTGCTGGTTGTCGGCCGCAACGCAGACAACGGCGCCGCTTGTGTGGCTCGAATCACTGACGCGGGCGGAACCGCAGAGTTCGTCAAAGCTGATTCAACAAGCGCTGCCGACCTGGAAGCCATTATCGCGCACGCGAAAGCGGCGGATCGAACCATCGACGTGCTGGTCAATGGTGCGGGTGTCAACTCAGCAACGCCGTTCCTTGAAATTGAAGACGATGAATGGGAACGCATCATCAACATCAATCTCCGCAGCGTTCGACTTGCGTGTCAGATTTTTGGCAAGCACATGTTGGAAGCGAAGAACAACGGTTCCATCATCAACGTCGCGTCACTAAGCGGCATGACGGCGTTGTCGCGCGTGTTTACTTACTCGGCCAGTAAAGCGGCCGTGATTAACCTTACGCAAAACCTCGCTCGCGAGTGGGCTCCGCTGGGCGTTCGCGTTAACGCTTTGTCGCCAGGCTTCTTCCCGGCTGAACAAAACAAGAAAGTGCTCACACCCGAACGCGTCGCCAGCATTATGGGTCACACTCCGGCCGATCGGTTTGGCGAACCACAGGAACTCGCCGGCGCAGTCCTGTTAATGGCCGCGCCGGTTGCGGGCAGCTTTGTGACGGGGGCCAACATTGTTGTCGATGGCGGTTTTTCCGCGATGACAATCTGAGCACCGAAGAAGAATCGGACACAGCATGCCCCTGGACAATTTGAAAGTTCCATTGAAGCGACGGTATCTCGTCGACTTCGATCTCAAGCGAATCCCGCACTTCTTTGCTGACGTCATGGTCATTGGCGGCGGTATCTCCGGCCTGCGCGCGGCGCTGGCGGTCGATCCGTCGCAGTCGGTCGTGGTTGTCACCAAAGACAAGCTGGCTCATTCCAACAGCAGCTACGCGCAGGGTGGAATCGCGGGGGTCATGGACCCGAACGACGACATCGCCGATCACGCGGCCGACACGATGGCCGCTGGCAAAGGCATGTGCGACGCCGACATCGTCAGGATGGTTTGCGGCGAGGCTCCCGAACGCATTCGAGAACTCATTAAGCTCGGTACCGAATTCGATACTGTCGAAGGCGACCTCGCCTTAACGCAGGAAGGCGGCCACAGTCACCGCCGCATCGCACACGCGCTGGGCGACGCCACCGGCAAAGAAATCATGCGCGCCATCATCGCGCGGGCGAGATCCAGCCAGCATGTGCAGATTTGGGAGAAGACATTTACTCTGGATTTGCTGACCCATCGGGGCCGGTGCCGCGGTTGTCTTGTTTGGAGCGAACGCTACGGCAAGACGTTTGTCTGGGCAAAGCAAACCATCCTCGCGACCGGTGGAGCCGGAGCGATGTTTCGTGAGACGACGAACCCGGCTATTGCGACGGCGGACGGGCATTCCATCGCGTTTCGGGCCGGAGCAGAATTGCGGGACATGGAATTCATGCAGTTCCACCCGACGGTTCTTTACATCGCGGGAAGTTCGCGGCACTTGATTACCGAAGCGGTTCGTGGCGAGGGGGCTCATTTGGTCGATTGCAACGGCCACCGGTTCATGCCCGAGTACAACGAAGCGGCCGAGTTGGCTCCGCGCGATGTGGTCAGCCAATCGATGACCACTCAGATGCAAAAGACGAACCACCCGTGCGTGTACCTGGATCTCACTCCGATCGACAAAGCAACGGTTCTCAAACGGTTCCCTCACATTCGAAAAGTCTGTGGTGAATTCGGAATTGACATCACGACCGACCGCATTCCCGTCCGGCCCGGCGCGCATTACATGATCGGCGGCTTGACGGTCGACACTGATGGCCAAACATCGCTGCCAGGTCTGCTGGCCGCGGGCGAAGTGACATCCAGTGGTTTGCATGGAGCCAACCGGTTGGCTTCAAACAGTTTGCTGGAGGGGCTTGTCTACGGGCTCCGTTGCGGCTTGCAGGCATCAAGCCGCGCGGCCGAACAGCCGGACACGTTTACGGTTCCGGAAATCGACCCCAGTCCTGGCAAGAACCACGACGAAGACGATCTCGACATTCGCGACCTTCGCAACTCACTGACGAGCATTATGTGGCGCAACGTCGGCATCAATCGCAACGCCGAAGAGTTAAACGCGGCCGCTGAACAGGTTGAGTTCTGGAGCCGCTATGTTTTGGCTCGTAACTTCGACGGTCCGGAAGGGTGGGAACTGCAAAATCTGCTGACCGCCTCACGACTCATGATTGCGGCCGCTATTCGCAGAACCGAAAGCCGCGGCGTCCATTTTCGAGCCGACTATCCTGAGACCAACCCCGACCTGGCGGACCACATCGCCATCACGTCAGGTTAAACGCAGTCAGCGGCGCGGCTGGTTGGGCGCATCTTTGTTGGTCTAAGTTTGGAGCGAACCAATGGTAACTGGTCTGAAGCAGTTTGATCTCACCGGCCGCGCGGCGATTGTGACGGGCGGTTCGAAGGGGCTGGGAGAATCGATGGCGGCCGGGCTGGCTTCGGCTGGCGCCGACGTTTTGCTTGTTAGTCGTAACGAAGAAGAGGCTGCGAGTGCCGCGTCGAAGATTCAAAGCGAACACGGCCGGAAAGGCATCGGAATGCGCGCGGATGTCACCAGCGAAACAGATGTCGCTGCGATGGTTGATCGGGCGATGTCAGAGTTTGGCAGGATTGACATTCTCATCAACAATGCGGGCATCAACATTCGTGGCCCGATTGACGAACTCAGCTACGATGACTTCCGCAAGGTGCAACAGATCAATGTCGATGGCCTGTGGCTGTGTGCGAAGGCAGTCATTCCGCACATGAAGGCCGCGAAGTCGGGACGGATTATCAATCTGGCCAGTACACTGGGCGTGGTCGGCCTGGCAAACCGAACGCCCTACACCGCCAGCAAAGGCGCGGTGGTTCAGATGACTCGGGCGTTGGGGCTGGAGCTGGCTCCGTTCGGAATCAACTGCAACGCCATTTGCCCGGGACCATTTCTGACACCCATGAACGAACCGATTGCCGATTCGGAAGAAGCGAAGAAGTTTATCGTGGGCGCGGTGGCGTTGGATCGCTGGGGGCGGATGGAAGAAATCCAGGGCGCGGCCATCTTCCTGGCAAGCGATGCGTCAAGCTACATGACGGGCAGCCTGGTGACAGTCGATGGCGGCTGGACGGCTCACTGAGAGAAGAGACACTAATGAAGATTGCGATTGCTCAGCTGAACCCGATCGTTGGCGATGTTGCCGGCAACTCGGCATTGGTTCTTCAGGCGGCAACCGACGCGGCTGCAGCCGGAGCCGACCTGTTGGTGTGTTCGGAGCTGGTCATCTGCGGCTACCCACCCAAGGATCTGCTGACCAGGCAGGCGTTTGTTGAAACCTGCGATAGCGCCGTGGATAGTCTGGCGAACGACATACCGGCCGGACTGGGTGTGATTATCGGCCATCCCACGAGACGCGGTGTTCCGGCCGGCAGAATTGCGAACGCGGCCAGTCTGATTTGCGACGGCAGGGTTTTAGCGACGGTGCAAAAGTGCCTGCTTCCCAGCTACGACGTGTTCGACGAACGCCGCTATTTCCGCCGCGCTGAGTCCGCCGCGGCGGTTGAGTTCAAAGGTTGCAAGCTGGGAGTCCACATTTGCGAAGACGCGTGGTGGCCTGATCCGGATACGCACTACGACAAAGAACCGGCTCGGTTTGTTGATCCCGTAGGCCAACTGGCAGAAGCCGGCGCGGAGATCCTGATTAATCTGTCAGCCAGTCCGTTCGAAGTGCGCAAGCTGGAACGGCGGCAGCAACTGATGGGTGCGCACTCGAAGAAGCACGGCGTGCCCATGGTGTTTGTCAATCAGGTGGGCGGCAACGATGACCTGGTGTTCGACGGAGCCAGCTTTGTGCTGAACAAGAATGGCGAACTGGTTTGCCAACTAGCCGCGTTCAAACTCGATTCGGCTGTGATCAATACTGCCGATCTGCCGGCTCCAATCGACGACATCGAAACAGACACCGAACAGGAGACAATGCAGGCTCTCGTGCTGGGATTGAAAGATTACCTACGCAAGTGTGGTTTCACCGACTGCGTGCTGGGCCTGTCCGGCGGTATCGACAGCGCCCTGGCGGCTTGTATCGCGGCGGAAGCGGTCGGGCCGGAACACGTGCACGCGTTGCTGCTTCCAAGTCGGTACAGCAGCGATCACAGCGTTGACGATGCAAAGCAACTGGCAGAAGCACTGGGTATTGACTGGGATGTCATTCCAATCGACCAGGTGCATTCGGCATTTGAGTCAACAACCGTCATTGCGGACGATCTAAAGCTGAACCCGACCGGTCTGCCCGAACAGAACCTGCAAGCCAGAATCCGTGGCGCGATGGTGATGGTTCGCAGTAATCAACACGGATGGATGGCGCTGGCGACCGGCAACAAAAGCGAACTGGCCGTTGGCTATTGCACGTTGTACGGCGACATGTGCGGCGGGTTCGCGGTTCTGGCCGACCTGCTGAAACGCGACGTCTATGGGCTGTCAAAGTACGTGAACCAACGCGCCGGCAAAGAGATTATCCCGAACAACATTATCGACA
>CAZAIB010000128.1:0-18050 GCA_964485095.1 uncultured Planctomycetaceae bacterium
CTTGCCCTCTCCCGCGGCTGAGACCGCGACCTCTCCCGCAAGCGGGAGAGGTGACATGTTCGGTGGCCGGTAACCCCGACGTGTGTCCTATTCGAAGATGTCGCGTTCTTCGTCGGACTGACGGTCGAAGAGGGTGTCGAACTCTCGGAAGAACCAGTCTCGACCATCGCCGCCGGTGAGGCTGTCGGTTTTGCCTGAGTCGGCTCTCACTGTGACTGAGTTGAACTTCTTTGTCTTATTGAGGCCGCCGCCGTTTCTGATGTTGTCGACCCGGGTTTCGTAGTCGCGGTTTGAGTTCCATTCGTCTCTTAGACTCTTGAGGACAGAGAGATTCTTGTCGTAGGAGGTTCGTCCGCCGATCAGGATGTCTTCGCCACCGCCGCCCAGCAAAATATCTCCACCATTGCCTCCCAGCAGGATGTCGCGGCCCGACCCTCCGCTGACAGTATCGCTACCTGAATCTGCACTGATGATATCTGCGTCGCCGCCACCTGAGATGTGGTCGTTGCCGCCGCCCGCGAAAAAGACGTCCTGTCCGTTGCCGCCAGTCAGTGAGTCGTTGCCATCGTCGCCGGTAATCGTGTCGTCTCCGTTTCCGCCAGTGATAACGTCGTCACCGTCGCGACCTCGAAGCGTATCGTTGCCGCTACCGCCCAGAATCGTATCGTCGCCTTTTCCGGTGAGAACCGTATCGTTCCCGGCTCCGGACTCGACGCGAGTTTGCTTGGATGAACTCACGGAAATGTCATCGTTGCCGGCGAATGTCCGGATGATAACCTTGTCGAAGTCGGCGTTGGCGAATCGCTCGTTCAGGTTGTCGGTTCGAACAATGGTGTTCGCTCCTGAGTTCCTGATGAGGATCGTGTCGTCCTGACTGGAGCCATCAACAAACAGTACGCCATTGCGAATCTCTGCAGTGCTTTCTCCGCCGCCGCCGTCACCTCCACCGTCATTGCTGTCGGTGCGGATCATCACAAGCCGACTGCCTGACCTGGTTCGAATCGCAAACTTCGGCACGCTGACCACTCCGTCCGAATCCGCGGTGACGCTGCCTGAATCAACAAGGCGTCCGTTGTCTGCGTTGTAGTTCTCCCAACGGTATTCCGCGCCGGCAACGACTTCGAAGTTGTTCGTCCGGCGTGGAGTTATCGTGGCGGTTTGAGCCGAACTGGTGGACCGAAGTGTTACCTCGTACCGATCTCTCTGATCAACAATCGGATCATGGAAGTCGTTCCACGGGACGGACCATTCAATGTCCAGGTTGTATGTGTCGGTGCCATTGTTGCCCGGAACGACGGGGCCTGAGTTTTCAGCACGTGTGATGGCTGGCAAGCTTTGTCGTCGGAACTCGTAGATGCCCAGGTCCGTGTTATCAACGTCATTGATGAGTTGGTGATTGACACCGCTAAAGCCCGGGAAGTTGTGCGTCCAGTTATCTCGCAGTTCGGCCGTGAAGCTGACCCCGATTTCAGTGAACGCTCTGACCAGCGGCACTACCTGGGTTTGGTAGTCAATTATTGGGTCGTCCTTGCCTGCAAACAGTGAGATGTGAGAGATGTCGCGGGCTGGCTCCGACCGAATGGTCTGGACATGGTCGGTCCAGTCCCAGACACCGACTTCGTTGTTGACGTCTCTGATCAAGCCGGAACGGCGTCCCGAGTTGATCACTTTCAGGTTCTCGGCTGGCGACCCCCAAAGCTGGATCAGTTCACTCCTAAACACCGTGTCGCGAAGGTAGTCCGACATCGGCGATGCGGCGTAAACGCTGGAGAACACATTGCCATACCGGACTCCCAGCGACAGTGCTCCGGAGCCTCCCATCGAAAAGCCCTGAGCGTGTATGCGTGTTGGGTCGACGTTGAAGTCGGCATCGTCGATGACCTGATCTATGGCCAGCAACACCCGCTCTTCCGTGAAGTTGCGGATCTGACCTGAAGTTGGTTCTCCACCATTGGCGTAGTCGTGGTCTTCTGAGAATCCGTACCACCACGTGTGTGTCGAACCAACATCCTGGCCGGGGTCGTCAGCGAATACCTGGATCGACTGCCAGTCGAACTCAGCTGATGCAGGAGTCTTTAGTCGTTCGTTGTAAGCGTGCAGAACCAGCTTTAGCGGATATTCCTGGTTGGGGTTGTAGTCGTTCGGCAAAGCGACGTGATAGTTGTAGGCGTAGCCCTGGAACGACGGGTTCCAGTCTTCGTAGTCCATGAACTGAGTGTAAGTTCGCCCCTTCCCGCCATTCTGTGAGCGAACAAGAACCGGCTCGGGATCCTGAACCGACTCAGAGACGGCAGCCGTCGTCGCATTCACACCCGGTAGAATGTTTCGGTCTTCGGTGCTGCCGTTAACTTGCGTGACCGCGTAGTAGGCGTTCCCCGAATCGCCAGACTGCGTCGTGTAGACAAACAGCCCCTGATTGGCTCGCAATTGCGAGCCGCCGTCTTCAATCACAAAACGATCGGGCACACCGTCGGCTGCCAGTTTGTGGATGGATGTGTCGTCATCCAACGGCCCCCACTTGTCCGTAATTCTGTGCGCCTGATTGAGGTTCGCATTCGTGATTGGCTGGTTGTGCCTGTAAATGTGGTACTTCTCGTTGGTAACACTGGTGTCTTCGTTCCAGGTAATAAACGACTGGCCGGACCGGTTGAGAACCTGGACGTTGGCTGCCGACAGCAGCATACGCGTCTCGAGAGATTCCGTACTCCCTGCCTGGGTGATTCGTTGCCGCCTGGTTGCTACTCGTCTGAACATCAATGTTCCTGTCGGAAAAGTGAACGCCTGCCGCCAAACTATCCGCTATCGAGAGAACGCGGTCTGTAGGTTCCGCCCTTTACCCGAGAGTCCTGCGCGAATGCCCGTGTATCACGCTGATTTTGGAACGATGATGACGAAACGCAACATGTGTTAATGAAAAAACGGCCGCTTCACACTTAGTGAAACGGCCGTTAACCGGCGTCTGGCTGGTTGTTCGCCATCGTGGCGGCCTCCTTGAGTTTTGTAAAAAAGAGCCGCGTCCTGCGGCCGTTGCGATTACTTGCTTAGCAATGCTGAGACATCAGTTGCTGGCTTTGCTGCAGAGCCAAAGCGGCCAAAGTTGCTTCCGGCTGGTCGGCAGGTTCCGTGCTGTGCAACCATCTCAGCCAGTCGAGGGTGACTGGCCGCTGTGACAGCTCGGTCCAAAGCGTCCTTCTCGTCCGAGGTTCGAACATCAGGCGTGACTCCGGCACCAGACATCTCACGGTCAGTCGGTGAGTAGAACTTGGCTGTCGTCAGTCGCACGGTTCCCAACCCTGAACTCAGTGGGAAGTGAGTTTGAACCGTTCCCTTGCCGTAGCTCTTCTCGCCAACCACGATTCCGCGGCCGTTCTCCTGAATCGCAGCAGCAAAGATCTCACTGGCACTCGCACTGTCGCCGTCTACGAGAACCACAAGCGGCATGCTCCAGGTTCCGTTAGCACTGGCAGACTCGACCATGTTGTCCGAACCCAGTCGACCGCGGGTCGCAACGATTTTGCCGCAGCGAAGGAACTTGTCAGAAACTTCGATCGCTGTTGTCAGCAGCCCGCCCGGGTTGCCGCGAACATCGACAATCAGGTTCTTCATACCCTGACTCCGCAGTTCCTGAATCGCCTGCTCCATTTCAGCAGCTGAACTTTTCGCAAACTTGTTGAGGTGCATGTAGCCGACACCAGCCTGGCGATCGACCATCTTCACATCGTTGACGCTGAAGATTCGGAACTGACGTCGAACCAGACTGAAGGTCTTCGTCCCGCGGCCCTCTCGAGCAACAAGGAACCGAACTGCAGCACCCGCGGGTCCGCTGATCAGGTTGACTGACTGGTTCATCTCCATGCCACCGATGTTCTGACCGTTAATCTGGCGGATGATGTCTCCACTTTGGATACCAGCTGCCACTGCAGGACCGCCCCGCAAAGCTCGAACAATCTCCAGTCCCTGAGCGTGATGACGCACTTCGATACCAACACCAGTGGCGTACTCGTCAAGAGCTCCCATTGCTGTTTGGATACCTGTGTCTTCGATTGCTCCGGAGACTCGGTTCAGACTCGGATCCAGCCCCGAGTACTTATCCAGTGACTGAATCGAAGCGTTGGTGAACTCGTAAGCCACCAGACCAGGACGCAGGCCTGACTGAGAAGCAAGCTGCATCGCTGAACCAACAACCTGTTCAGCCTGTGCACGGCTGCTGACTGTTCGGTTCGTCAGCTGCGACAACCCCGACCGAAACCCGGCCAACTGAGTGTTCGAAGCCTGCAGCGATACGGCCGATCGGAAAGCTCGGTTCTGCAAAGCGACTTCGATGTTTCGCACACCGTTTTGAATCCGTTCGGTGTAAGACTTTGGCGACAGGTGTCGCTGGTCGATGAGTGACGAAACTTCGCGGAAGAGTGCGATACCCTGGTTGCTGCCCAGGCTCATAGCGAACCGTGCGGTTGTTGGGTCTGAGTAGCGAGCCGTTACTTTCTGATCAAGCGTCGGTTCAGGTCGAGCCCCCGATCGTGGTTCGTAGCGATCCTGTGGAGCCGTTCGCCGTGGTTCGAAACCACGTGGAGCACGATCTCGGTTGCGAGGTTCGAGGTTACGAGGTGCAAGATCCCGGCTGCCCGGAGCACGATCCCGATTACGCGGTGCGAACTCACGGTTGCGTGGTGGAAGGTCCCGAACCGGGCCGTAGTTGCTATCTCGTGAAGAATCGTAGTCCCGGTTCAGGTAGTCGCCCAGGTTGCGATCACGACCTGACAGTGGTGCCGGAAAGCGATCTTCAACAGGACGGCTTCGAAAGTCGCCGTTGTAGTCAAACCCTGAGTACCTGTAGTCGCGTCGTTCGCGAGCCGGTACGTATCCATCGCGAGAACGAGCCGGTGCATAGTTGTCGCGAGGCCGAGTTGGTTCGTAACCCGACTGTCGACTGCGCCGTTGGTCGTGGTACTGTTCCCACTCCGGCGTCCGCTGGCTCTGACCACGGGGCGAGCGGTAGTCGTCTTCGGAAAAGTAGTTGATGCGTTCCTGCCGCCTAAGCTGCATGTCGCGGTATCGTGGAGCCGCTTCTCGAAGAGACTCGAACTCCGGGAATCGTTCTTCACTGTAGGTCGGGTAGTCGTAGCGCGAGTTACCGATATCGAATCGGTAGGCCGAGCTGTCTTCTATTCGCTGCTTGATCGTGCACGTTTCGTCGTGAGACTGCTGTGCCTGAACTGCGGCGTTGATGGTGAATACTGACACAACGCAGGTAGCGAGTGTGAGCAGGTTAAATCGTTTGGTTTTTTGTGATCGCAACATGTGTGTTTCCTTCTCCCTGGAAGTTTGTTTGTGGTGGAGTGCCGCTGGCGACTCTTAGACAGCGGCTTGTGTCCCTGAAGCGACCGGCGTCCAGTTCTCCACTTCTGTCAGTGCGACTGGCGTCGCGGTTTCGCAGAGTTCCCCCCGCATCACTCGCACATTGTCCGGAGCGTCGATTCCGATCTTCACGGAACCGCGACCGGTCTTGATGACCTTGATCACAATGCCGTCGCCGATCTGGATGGTTTCAGTCGCTTTTCGTGTTAGTACCAGCATCCGTTCTCTCCCTTTGGTGGTTTAGTTTGATGAGCCGCCGTCCCTGTCGGACGACTCAGACTGATGGCAGGTAACGCAACGTGTGTTCCAAACGAAACATGCAACACTGGTAATGGGCTGTAACTCGTTGTTTGGTAATGGTTTACAGAAATTGAATTCTCTGGATGGCGCGTGCAGGCTTTGTAAATCATGGAAAAGGTTACAAGAGATTACCCCTTGACTTGTAGAAGTGAACACGGTGGCGCCCCGCTTTAGCGTCAGTGTTCGTCGCCCTGGAATCGTCATGATCCGCACAGATTCGCGCGTTTGCGGTCAGCGGGGCCTTTTCTGCGTCGAACCCGCTCCCGTCGGCACCGCGCATGAAAAAAGCCCCTGAGTTCACTGTGAACTCAGGGGCCGTTACTTACTCGTAATGGGTGATCCATTTACGAGACGGTGTGACTGTCATCAGACAGCCCGCCGGCTGTCAAAAGATGACACCACCTCGATTGGAACTACAGCAATAATTCACAAGACCACCTCCTTTCTAAAGTCAAACTACCCTGTCTCTGAGGACCAGCTGCTGTTTAGCCGCCCCTCTACAGGCTCATGACCGTCGTGCCGCGTAGAGCACGACCCGATACAGTATTGTTGCAGTCAGACGTTCTGTTGCAAGGTTGGTATTTGCTACGACGCAGGTCGAAACTGCCAGGTTCACCGTAAATTCCTTAGAACCCGTTTATGGCTCACCCCCGAAACGCCCGTGCGATAGCAGTCGTGTAATACCGCTGAGGCTGCTTCAGAGAACCACTCGCTGCAAAGCGATGCGTTTGCGGTCCCGGTAGATTCGGAAGTCTTCCAACACATCTTCGACTGAAGGTTTCGGGTCGATTTTGGTTCCCCGCGGCACCCCCGCGCCGTTGACGCGAATGAACTTTTTAAAGTTCACGACATCATCAAACAGTCTCAGAGTAATCTTGCGAGCGCCTCCGCGTTTTCCAATCTGAATCGTGTTGTTACCACTACTCTTCTTCAGGTTGATGTCCAGGCTCTTGATCGGCTTCTTATTGGTTCTGTCGCGGCTGAAGTCCTGATTGGCAATAAGGTTCGGAAAGTCACTGGCTTCCAACCAATAGAACTGACCGTTCTCCGGGCGAACCGTGGAGACCTCGAACGCTTTGGGCATGGCATCGCGTTCGTACGATTGCATCCAGGTAAATAGGTTCTGAATTTCGTCGTAGTAGCTCTCAAAACCTCTGTCTTTGTACTCGCAGACAATGACTTCCGAGTTCCTCTTCATGACCGCGATTTGATGCAGCACCTGACTGTTATGGGACAGTGAGTCTCGATGACGCTGGCCTGAAACAACATACCACGGTAACCGCGCGCCATTGGTTGTCAGCTTCGCGCACTCGGGGCCGACGAGTCCGCAAATGGTAATTGCTCCGGCAAACATGTCAGGATGCGACATGCCAATATCAAAGGTCGCATCGCCGCCCGCGCCATGTCCGGTCAGGAAGACTCGGTCCGTATCAACACTGAACCGACTAAACGCGTCGCGAATCGACGCCAGCACAACTTCATGCGAACGCGGGTTCGAGGTATAGCCCACGTCTCCCGGTGCCAGGTAATCCGGAGCGATCACAATGTACCCACGTCGCTGCGCTTGTAGTTGCTGTCTGTCGGTTCCTGCCCACCACTGCAGCGCGGCTTCCGGAGAGTGGTTCGCCTGACGCAGAGTGACAATCATGGGGTACTCCTTATACGGTGAGTACTCCGGCGGCAGAATGACTTTGTAATTCGCCGTGTAGCTGTCGGTTTCTACCTGAACCGGAAACACATGTCCGGGAACCGCTTTGGTTGGCAGCAGCGGCGGAGATGTTTCCAACAGTTGAACCACAGCGCGTGGGGTAACTCCTTCAAGCCGGTTCAAAACGTCCAGCGCTCTTTGCCGTTCAATCTTGTCGTCGCTGTGAAGGTAAGTCGCAACATGATCCCGAGCGGCCCACAAGCCAAGCGTTTCCTGAATACCGGTGATGGCTCCCGCTGAACCCAGCAACCAGCCAGAGTACGCGATTGACAATCGTTCTTCTGGTTTAAGCGTTTTGTCTTTTGACAGAGTGATATACGCCTGCAGTCGATCCAGCGATGAGAACCCAAGGTGCCGCTTCAGTTCATTGCGGAATGGGGTCAGCTTCTCAGCAAGTTTCGGATCGACAGCTGCTTCAAGTTTTTCCAGGTGGTCATGGATGGTATCGATGGCCGTTTGTTTGACCTTGTATTCTTTCTGCCGTAACTCAACCTGATTCAGAACGGCCTGGGATAGATCTCTGGTTGGAAACTCTGCATAGCTACGTTGAACCAATTGATGTTGTCCGGCCAGTTTCCGTTGTTCAAGTTCCTCGAGCACCTGCCGAGCGTACTCCAGTCGCAGTTTTACGTTGGTTGCCTTGCACTGCTGCTTGAACGCCGGGAACTCTTTCTCGATCGCTGCCAGCCATTGGCCAGCCAGGTCCAATTTTCCCGTCCTGAGGATATAGGCGCAGGCTCCGAGACGATCCAGTGGGTCCGTCTCGTCAATCGCTGCCAGCAGTGCCTTGCTTAGAACTTCATCTTCCAGCGAGGTTGTCGGCATGCCGAACTGCCAGCGGTGATCGAGACTCTTGATCCAAACGTACTCGGGGTTAAGTTCAGAGATCCCCTGAATGATGGTCTTGGGGCCCTTCGGGGTCCGCAACGTGACAGTGCGAACTGCGTGCTTGTCGAACGGTGTCACATTCGTGAAGCTACCGATGAACTCAGGAATGCGACGAGCTGAGACTGTCTTGTGTTTTATCTTGAACGACTCGCCTGAGAACGCCTGAGGCACATTCTTGTCCACCAGTTTGCGCGGAACGAAGTAGTACTTGTATCGCTGGTCAATGATCATGTAGTGACCGTTCCTGCCGGGCCCCTGCAACGCTCGGTCAGTTGAGAGAGCCATGCTGTTCCGCGTCTTCGCGTTGAACACAAGGCCGGGCTCAAGCGTCACGACCTGCTGGGCGCTGGTGGATACGCTCAACATCGCGATGATGAACAGAACGGTTGACTGGGTTCTCAATGATCGTTGCATAGGTCCGCACCATTTGTTGCGATCGATAGTTCATCACCATTGAACACTAACGATAGCCATTATCAGCGATCAGTGTTCTCAGATACTTCCATCATGAGCTTCTCGGAGTTCTTGTGCCACTTGAATCCCCAGCGAGCGAGCGTCATTGATGGCTCCACTTTGAGAAACGTGCGTTCTGGTGACTCCATCAAGGGTTAACAGGACCGCGTCAACAATCATTTCCTGTGAACCATCAAACCTCGCCCAAACCCCCAGTGGAGCGTGGCAACCAGCCCGGAGTTCAGACAACACCGCGCGTTCGGCCGTTGTTTCAGCCACCGTTTGTGCATCGGAAAGTTGGCCGAGCAGCGCTCTGGTGTCTTTATCGTCCTCGCGACACTCAATCCCCAACGCCCCCTGCCCGACAGCAGGTAAGAACGATTCTGGCGGCAATAGCAACGAGATTCGGTCGTCCAGCCCCAGCCTGGTTAGCCCGGCTTCCGCCAACAGCATTGCATCGCACAGTCCGTCGTCCATTTTCTTTAGCCGAGTCCCCACGTTGCCGCGCACTTCAAGTAGTTCTACGCCCGGACACGTGTGCAATAGTTGGGCTCGCCGCCTTGGGCTTCCGGTCGCCACTTTCGCGTCGGCTTGCAGTTGTTCCAGCGATGTAATCGGTTCGCGACCTGCTGCCAATACCAACGCGTCCCGCTTGCCGGCTCTGGGTGGAACCGCCGCCAGGACCAGGCCGGCTTCGATTTGAGTAGGCAGGTCTTTCAAACTATGAACCGCCAGGTCAGCCCGCTTGTCCAGAACAGCTTTCTGAACTTCTCGCGTGAACACGCCGACGCCACCAAACGATTCCAATCGCGAGGTTTGATCCTGATCGCCGGTGGTCTTCACGATCACGAGTTCGACCTCGCGGTTCGAATCCAATCGTTTGATCTCAGCCGCAATATGATTGGCCTGCCAAAGCGCCAACGCGCTGCCGCGGGTTGCGATACGAATGGCCTGAGAGGTTCGAGCGGGATCGATTGAGTCTTTGGGATCGGCGTTTGACATTGTTTCTTCAGCGAGTGGTTTGGCGACTGACTATGACAGGACTCTGGCGATAACGGCGATACCAACAACTACGCCACCCGCTCTTTTCACTTCGCGAGCAGCTTCGTTTGCGGTCGCGCCGGTTGTCAGAACATCATCGACCAACAGAACGCGGCGCCCCCGCAGACTGGCGTCGTCCAGAATTCTGAACGAACCACGCTGGTTCGTTTTGCGACCGGCAATACTATCAACCCGTTTCTGCGGCGCGGTCCTGCGCGATCGCGCTAGGGCGTGTTCATTCGTGGGCAGGTTTAACATCACGCCCAACACGCGGCTTAATACTTCAGCGGCGTTGTGGTTGTGACGCAGTCGACCGGACCAGTGCTGGGGTATCGGGACCAGGACTTCCGGACGAAGTGCAAACAGCGTGTCGGCTTGTTCCTCAACAAGGACCCGGCCGCATGCCGCAGTGATTGGTTCCTGCAGCGCATCTTTGGCTCGAATGCACGCCTTGCGCAATCGGTGTTCGTACAAACCTAACCGGACGACTTTGCAGTACGCTGGCTTGCCGGTTCCACACTCGCCACAACCATTTGATGAATCAGCAAACTGCCCAACCGGAGCCCCACAGATGTCGCAGGCGAACTGAATAGGCCGACAAACGTCGTCGCGACACTCAGCACAGAACGAGACCACGGGCAAATCGTCAGTAAGATCGGGTGTTCCACCGCAAAGCGGGCACGCGGGCGGGAACGCGAAATCCACGAGCGCGCGTGTTGCCGTTTTGAGTCGTTGTGCCAGTGCCGCCTGCATGCCTACATCGTAGCGTTAGTGAACCGCAGGTGGCACCCGCGGCGAAACTACCGGTCCATCGACTGCGGCTTGCGTTCTTTCCCGCCCGAATCAAGAAACGCCTTGAGGATGAACTGCGCGGCCAGCATGTCGATTCGAGCCTTACGCTTCTGTTTCGACAGGCCAGCGGCTGCCATCGCGGCATCAGCCTGCTTACTGGAGAACCGTTCGTCGTGGTAGACGATTGGGAGATCCAACAACGTAGCCACCGAGTCACCAAACTCTCTGGCTTCGGCGGCTTTTTGGCCCTCGTCGCCACTCATGTGGACTGGCAGCCCGACTACCAGGCCGGCAATCGAGTGTTCCTCAGCAATCAGCTTGAGGTGAATGAGCGTTGATTCATCGCGTTGCAGCACACGCAGTGGACTCGCAATCGACTGTGTTCCATCGCAGACGGCCACGCCAACACGCCTGGTTCCATAATCCAGACCCATGAGAGCGCCGCTTTTGGGCATCTTTTTCGGTTGTGATTCATCCAAGGGAGCACGTGCGGTCTGAGTGAAAACGGGGAGCCGGAGAACTAACTGGCTCTGTAGGAACGCTCCTGATCCTATGGGCTACCCGGCGCGATGTCGAAGCGCTTTATCGTCTCCGACGCCAACATGCGGTGGAGGAACCTCGTTTTCGTCATCGTCTGAGTACGTTTCGTCCTCGCTTGGGTGTTTGGCTCGACGCACTGTTGTTTCGATCAACGACCCCAGGGCACCCGACAGAAGTGCCGGGAGCAGCACAACATCCGCGATCAGAGCCGCTCCGATGAGAGCCGACATGAGCCACCCGAACCGGCTAATCAACAGCAAATCAACGGGTAGCAGTGTCAGCATTCCCAAACCAATCGCCGCACTTGTTTGCAGCATCGCCGGTCCACAGTGCTCAAGGGCACGGCTAACCGCTTCCTGTCGTGTGGCTCCGAGTTCCAAATGCCGCCTGAACCAGGTTAGTAGGTGCAGTGTGCCATCGACTGCGATCCCGAGAGCCACTGATGCTGTGATCATGGTTCCGATATCAATCCGGATATCGAAGTAGGAAATCACCCCGAAAACAGCGAACACCGGAAGCAGGTTGGGGATCATCGTGATGATGCCCGCCAGCGGGTTCCTAAGCAGAACCATCATGACCGCGGCTATCACAAGGAATGCAATTCCGAAACTTCGAACCAGGCTTTCCAGGACAGCTTGTTGCGTTCGAAGAAACACAGGGACAAGTCCGGTCACCCAGTGGGTGGTTCTGGGACTGCCAACAAGTTTCAGTTCGGATTGAGCGATCTGGTCCAGATCGTCCATCAAAACGCCGTAGTCAAGATCACTCATGATCGCGACCTGCGCGGAAACACGCCATAGTTCGTCAGGTCGTTCGTCCAGCTTCGACTGACTGTCGTCCAAAGCAATGAAGGACTGTGCCGGTGTCTTCACGGCATCTGCTGGCCGGTTCTCCAGACCGCCCAGCAACGTCTCCTGCATCTTCTTGGCAGCAGCGTTGTGCGCAATTTTCTTGAACGTGCTGGCATCCTCCGGCAACGGTTCGTTTTCAGGCCGGAAGGTCGCCAGGGAAATCACGCCACTGATATCCCTATGACTCTTCATCTGATTGGCTATTCGACGGACGATTTCCATCCGCTCAACGATGTTGGTCTGTTTCTGCGCCTCGGCATCGAACCGGATCACCGTATCCACCGGGACGATTCCGCACAGGTTGCCTTCAATGTAGCGATAGTCCTTGACGATTCTGGACTCGTCCGGGAAGTAACGAATCACTTTCGTTTCAGTCTTGAACCAGACAAGGCCCGACGTTGAGACGATTCCGACCAGGGCGCAAGCCACAACAATTTGTGTTCTGAATCGAAAAATGAGACTACCGAAGTTGTTCCAACTGCCGCTGCGAAGTTCGCGTTCTGCAGGCGTTCGGGACTGCCAGTACAGCATCAACGATGGCAAACCATACAGCACCACCGCCAGCGAGATCAGGCAGCCGATTGCTGAGTAGATTCCGAAGTCACGTACTGGAACCAGAGAACTGGTGCACAGCGACAACAAACCAACAGCCGTCGTAAAGCTAGCCAGGACACAAGGTTTCGCTGCAGCTTTCGCTGCTTCCATGACAGCAGCAAAGTTTGCGTCCGCTCCGTCGCCTTCCTGCGCGGCGTGCCGCCAGTAATTTGCCAGGTGAATGCCGGCGGACGTGGTGAGCACCATGAGCAGCGTTGGCATGACGACCAGCACCATGTTCATGTAGCCGCCACTTAGCGGGACCAATGACATTGCCAGGATGACTGTGTACTGCGAAGCGATCATGACCAGTAAAGCCAGTCGCATGCTTCGAAGCAGCAGGAACGAGAAGATGACACTGACAAGAAACGAGAACAGAACTGGCGAACGGTGAACCATGTCCCAGACAGGAAACGATTTATTCCACCCGGCTCGCTTCACTGCCTGGTTCAGTTCGCTGGCAGCAACAAGCGAACCACCCATTCGAAGTGTTTCCGGGGCAACACCAACGCCGGCAGCCGTTTCCCGGATTGTCGCCAGGGCCTGCTTGCGTTCTTCTACCCCGGCTTCAGTAAGGGAAATCGCAAGGGCAGCCATCGAACCATCGTGAAAGAAGCAGTCCCGGATCATCAAAGCGCCGGTTGGTTCTGCCACGCTTTGTTTCCCTCGCATCGCTTTCGCAAGCTGGATGAAACGATCGACAATCGCCGGGTCAGCGTGCATGCCATCCCACTGCAGTGCCACATCAAATGGCGGCTGGTGCGCGAGATAATCCTGGAGTTCTACGGCGTCTTCATCTCCATCTTCCTCGTCTTCATCACCTTCTTCCTCGAGGTCGTCGTCTTCGTAACTCGAATTAGCTTCGGTGCTCTCGTCTCCCTCGGCTTCACCATCATCTTCTTCGGCGACGGCCGGGAGTGAAACTTCAGCCAGCGTTGGGGTGATCCAGCTCTTGTCTTCGTCGGTGTCAACGACCTGGACATCAATCTTCAGTTGTTCGGCCGCCAGCTTCTGCAAATCATCGATCAGGAATCGACCGCGTGCGCGGCCGGCTTCGGTGAGTTCCAGTCTAAGCGGTCCGCGACCCAGCAGAATTCCATCCAGTCGATCAATGGCCGTGACCAAATCCACAGCCGGCATCTGCTTCAGCAAAGCGTTCGGCGTGAACACTCGATCGATATAGGGCGAACCGCCCTGCGGTACATTCTTCGAGTCCGGAATACCCTGAAGGTGAACGGCCAGCTGCTCAATGCGGGGATCGCCGAGGCTACAACCATCCCATGTCAGGATGAGTCGATCTTTCTTCGGGAACAGACGGTGGAACTCAGCAAGCTTCTGCGCTTGCGGGTCATCGTCCGGAAGCCAGGACGTGACATCGTTCTTCATCTTCATCTTGCTGACCGCCCAGAGGGCGGGCGGCAACAGTAAGACCATCACCGCGAGGATCCAGACGGCAATACCGCGGCCCCACCGGTCACGTTTTTCAAGCAGGTATGGCATTTTATATTAGGACCGACAGCACGAGACCGTTGTTATTCGATCATCGTCCAAGGTACCGGTTTGTCTTGTTGTGCCTTACGGTACAATCGTGCCAGAGCCAATCTTTGCGCCGACGAGGACTGTCGTAAGATCCTGGTAAAGTAGGTTGAGTTTGACACCGGAACCAAGCGTTGGCCCACCGTCCGTGGCAAGACATTCTAACAGAACACCACTTTGAGCAAACCCGATCGCCTGCTGGCCCAGGATAATCGCCATGTTTTCACTGAACCAGGTTGAAGAGTCAGCCCAGTTTCACGTTATTTGTCACAGACGGATCGTCAATCGCACAGTTAGAACCTGTTTGTGAAACTCTGAATCGTGACTTTCATCCAGGATTGACGATAATGATAAGCGAAACGGGGACTTCCAGGTAATCTTTGAGGACCTCTCCGCGTCTCAAGAAAATCAATGCCATGACGAACCCAGCAGTACCAGCGGCAGCAGCAGTCTCGCCGCCGCGGGTGCGCAAACGGTCGTTCGTGAAAGTGAAGGCAGAACCGGAAGAGGCAGAACCGATTGCGATTGGTGAGTCGCTGTCCAGTTACGATGCCATCGCGGTCTACTTCTCCTTCGGGTTTCACCTCATGGCTCTGGCCGCCATGTTGCTGGTGCTGTGGATGTTGGATCTGTTCTACCTCCAGACCGACACGGTCGTTGATCCACTGCGAGCAGCCCTGGCCGAGGAAGTTGTCCTGGACGACGCACCGCTTATGGAGGAGTTGCCACTACAACTGGCAGCTCCAGAGACAATTGACATCCCGCAAGACTCGGCAGTCGCCATCGCCGAAGCCATCAACGACGACTCACTCAGCGCGCCGGTTGTGCCAGACGTGATAGGTGGCTCAGAGGGCGGTGAAGGAACTCAGTCGCTTAACGTCTGGTTACCCAAGGGCGGCAACGCGGTCACAAAGGGTAGCTTCACGGCCTGGACAGATCCGGAGAACCCAACCGAGGGCAGTCCGTACGCAATCATCATCGAAGTGAAGTTGCCCGCCAGAGTGAAAATCTATCGGCTCACGGACCTGACGGGCAAAGTCGTCGGAACCGACAACTACACTCAGCGACTGCCGTGGGACAATGCCCGAGGCACCTGGCCGTACATGTTCAAGAACGACCGCGAGTACAGAGTCGGCCGAACACAACGCATCCGAGTCCGCGACAACAAGATCCAAACTAAGATCAAAGTGCCTGGCGCATCGAACCTGGTTCGCGACCAAATTACCATCCGTTCTGAAACGCTCAATGAAAAGCAGGAGTTAGAACTGGTCTTTGGCCGCGAGAAACGCCCCCGACGAAGAATGAACCCCGGAGGTCAGGGCGGAGCTGGCGGCAAAGGTGGGCTTGGCGGAGCCGGGGGCAACGGCGGATCGGGCGGTTAGTTAACCGCCGTTCGAACCGTGGGGAGGAACCCTTTCAACGGTTGTTGCGTGTCCCTGTTTAATTACCCCCTTAGGATCGTGCGCGCGTATTGCGGTCTAACGCTCAGGAACAATTCCGTGAAGCTGGTTTGCCTCTCTCTAACTGTGCTGGCCCTGGTGGCAGTGGTGTTGGCGATCACTGATGGTGAGTCTGGGCCAAGCAAGAGTCGATCTGCTCTCAGCGGCGGGGCTCAGGAACCGCTTGGCGGCGCAGATGGACCAGGGGCAGTCTCATGGAGCGATTTGGTGCTACCGACAGAGCCACTCCCAGATTCTATTGTGATCTCGCCCGGTCCGGGCTTGTGTTTCGTCGACGGGACTGAAATGCAATACCCCAAAGCGATGAAGTACCTGCACGCGCACCGACGTGAAATCGTCGCAGTCCATCTTGTGCTATGGAAAGCCGAGACTAAGGGTGATCAGCTAGTGCTTAATTGGTTGAACGAGACCGGCATTCCGTACTCGGCAGAGCACCACCAAGGTGTTATACCGCTCCCAGATGAGGATCTGCCATTCGTCGGCGACTAGCTGCACCCGCTGGACGGGTACTGGTTGCAGGCAGAATAAGAACCAACAATTAACCAGCGCTATTTCCAGAAATCGTGCCGAGCCGCGAAGAGCCAGGCTTATGGAACCGGACGGGTCTCGAACCGAAGTCGACTTGTGAGTCGGGCGTGCTCGCCACACCTCGTGTGGATCACCTCGGTTCTGTCGGCGCCGTTTCGCGAGGGCATGACACGCAGACCGATGGCACCCAGGCTAAATACGAGCAAGCACCTCGCCCGGATCTGTGAACACGCTGTCTGCTTCGCCAGCAAAGAAGTAGTCCATTCCGCCACCGCCACGTAAGGTCTCGCCGGAGTCGACATCTTCGCGGATGGTTGGGTTGTTTTGTGACGGCCTACGCAGGTAGTGGTTTTCATTGAGTCGATCCTCCGTTCGACGTGCGCCACCTCGGATATTGACAGCCCGTTGATTGTAATCACGTTCTGTCGAGAACCATTCGGTCGCAATCGATTCTGCGTTCACGCCAATCATTAGGAGTGACGAAACAAGCAGGTCATCCCCCGCGTCGCCGGCCAGCATGTCGCGGCCCAAACTGCCTAGCAGGAAATCTCGGCCAGCACCGCCGCTCACCCAGTCGTCACCCGCTCCGGCATCGATTAGGTCGTTTCCGTTACCACCATTAACGGAGTCATCGCCAACAAATCCCCATGCGTGATCGTTGCCGCTACCAAGGTTTAGTTCGTCGTTGCCTTCTCCACCCCAAACAGAGTCATCACCTGAGCCGCCGGATATCGTGTCGTCGCCGTCGTCGCCTTGAATTGAGTCGTCACCACTGCCGCCACCAACACGGTCGTTCCCATCATTGCCAAACAGGCTATCTACTCCGCCGTCGCCCGTGATGGTGTCGTCTCCTTCACCGCCCAGAATTGAGTCGTTGTTCCGGCTTCCCCGCAGAGAGTCATCTCCGGCACCGCCCCGGATCGAATCGTTTCCAGCACCGCCGATGACAGAGTCGTTCCCGTCACCGCCATCAACGCGATCACTACTGCCTCCAGCCCGGATGACATCGTCTCCGGCCCCACCGCTGATCGAATCGCGGGCTGACGAAGTACGAATTATGTCATCTCCGTGACCACCCAGGACGGTAGTTCTTTCGGGTAAGCGAGCAAGATCCAATTCGTCGTTACCATCGTCCAAAATTGCTACCACACGCTCGACTGATGCCTTCGTGTAACTTGCAGTTTCCCCGTTAACCGAAACTGCGTATTGGTCGCCAACGTCTTCTGCGAAGACGACATCATTTTCATCGGTTCCGGCAATGATCAACGTTCCAGCGCTGTTCAGGGCCGAGCCGATGTCATCGTTAAGCAGGCGTACAACCAGTACTGATTCACCATAGGTCTGCAAGACCTCATTATCCTCTGATGTCGTTCTGACACGCAGCAGGAACGATTCATCGAATTCAACAGTCGATTCAGCAAGAATCGGAATGTCGGCGGTCTGAGTCCGATCCCCGGCTCCATCAAACTGCAGTGTTCCATCAGTAGCGACAAAGTCATCGCCCGCAGCGGCTGTTTGGCTTCGCGCTTCGAACTCGACATCCACCGCCGCTGCACTTGTGCCAACAAAGCGCAGTTCGACGCCAAGTGTCCGATCGTTGTCGCCCTCATTGACGACTACATTCCTGGCCACAATCGCACCGCGTGCAACGCCTTCGAACGCACCAATGTCAACCTCGACACCGAGCTTGCGATCTTCGCCACGATTGTCCTTCTCAGATTCGGTTGAGTTTGAACCAGCATCGATAGCAACGCTGTCCGGAGCCAGGCCAATCACTGGTAGACCGTCGCTGATGGTTCCCAGCAGCGTGATACCAGCGTCCAGGGGGTTTGATTGGCTGCCAATTAAGTTACCGGTCTCGTCTGCAATGGGGCCGGTTTCCGAAAGTCCAGCATTGGTTCCTTCACCAAACAGACTCGTCTGGGCGATAACGGTGACTCCATTTTCTCGGGTCACGTCGCTGGCAATACTGTCAGCTGTGTTCTCGGCAACAATTGAACT
>CAZAIB010000129.1:0-17998 GCA_964485095.1 uncultured Planctomycetaceae bacterium
GCCACCGAGTCGGCATGAACTACGTAAGCTGCTCACCGTTCCGCGTTCCAATCGCCATTCTTTCAGCAGCACAAGCTGCCCTGCGTAACGACAGCTAACGCGGCAGAAATGTAGCCGACTGAGGTCTTCAGTCGGCATCACGAAAGCACAAAGGCGACCCGAATTCGGGTCGCCTTTTTTCGTAGGCAGTGAACTGCGATGCAGCCAATTTGTCATTTGCTATTTCACATTTGTCATTTGTCATTTGTCATTGCAACCGCCTCGTCTCGGCCTCGTCTCGGCCTCGTCTCGGCCTCGTCTCGGCCTTGGCGAAGCAAACCGGTGCGCGGGAAGCGACAGATTGACAAATGAAAACTGACAAATAGCAAATGACAAATCCCACGGTCACTGTGCATCAGCTGATTGGAGGTTTACGACCGTGGCGGGCTTTGCCATGCTGGGTTGATTCCACAGGTAAGGCGGTTGTTCCGCGAAGTAAACGACTATGACAGTGTCATCTCCAACCGATCCTGCGAGCGGTAAGACTGCTCGGCCGAGGTACAAGTGGCGGGTGCTGCTTGCCGTGGTGGGTTTGGGGCTGTGTATTCCGGTTGCGGCGTTGGTCGCACCTCTGCAATCCAAACGGCTGGCTGCGGTTGGTTTGGAGCAGGCCTATGGTTGGTTTGATCAGCCAGCTGTGGACTTTGGGCCGCCGCCCGGTGGTGGGCTGAGTGTCGAACAGATTCAAAGTCAACTTGGCGCCGGCTACGAGGTTCGGTTCGAACAGAAGAGGTTCCGCCTGAGCGTGATATGTTTGGGTATGAAAATCCGCTGCATCCGGAGGTGGAGAAGTTCCGTCAGGAAACGGTGGATCTTGTTCCAGAACCATTTGATGTACTTGAAGTTTCTCGCCGAGTGCGGGCGCTGTCGCGTCATACTCGGAAGCCGGGCTACGCTGGTGACAGCAGCGACGTTCGCGGATGCCTGGCAGCGGCGCGGAAGGATGTTGGTCTTTGGTGTCATCATTTCTCGCGCATCTTTGGCGGTCTGTGTTCGGCTCATGGTTACCCAAACCGGATCGTGTCGCTTAGTGAAACCGGTGATCTGTTTGGGCACGCGATGTGTGAGGTGTACCTGCCGGAACACGACAAGTGGGTCGCGATCGATACGGATTTTGAGGTTACGTACCGGCGCGATGGTGTTTGGTTGAACGCGTATGAATTGCACATGACGTGGCGCGATGTTTGTGAGCAGCTTTGTCCGGGTGGTGACCTGCAGCAGCGATACAAAGTGATGAGGGCGAACAAGGACAAAGTGAAAGAGATCGCCAATTTGGAAATCGTGCCGTTCGGTCACTCAGAACCGGCTCTGCGCGATTATGCTCTCGACGACAGTGTCACCGGCTTGCATCTTGAGTACTTCGAACACATGTTTCTGGCGCGGCGAGATGACTACTTGAGCCGCGAGTATCCGTTTGGGCATCCGCTTCGTGTTCGGCAATTGGCTTTCCGTGCGGACGGGCAATCTCATCTCACTGAGGTTGGTCCGGACGCGATCTACTTATCGGCCGAGGTTGCTTACGCTCCAATCAACACGTCGTGGATCAATGTCGTCGAAGTGCGGGGGCCCACGGAGTTGGTACTGAGTGGTTCTACCCACACGCCCGGGTTCGATCGATTTGAACTGCGGCGGAATGGTGAAGCGTGGGAATCAGTTCCAGGTCGCGGGGTAGGTATTCGGGTTCAACTGAAGCCTGGCCGGAACGAGTTCGAATTGCGCGCGGTGAACGGCTTTGGGGTTCGGAGCGGAGAACCGGCGCGGCTGGTTGTCATCGCGCCGTAGCGATTGTTTGTAGTGTCGCTGTCGAGGGCGATGCTGGATTGGCAATCGGGCAGGGTGGTTCTTTATTTAGAACGCGCCCGCTGAAAATGCACGGCGACCGGGCGGCCGGACAAGTCAGCCCCGACAGGGATGAGATGCATTGCTGGTGGACGCTTGAGTTCTTCCGCTTCGGCAGCCACTATGGGAGTTGCAAGGCGCGAAGGGCGCCGGACGCGTTCAATTAACGGGCCAGGAGAAACTAAATGAAGACTCGAATCAATTCGTTCCTCGTACCTCTGACGGCACTGATGCTGCTGGGCGGCACTGCTGCAGTTACAACTAGCGCGTACGCACAGTCGAAGAAGTCAAAGTCGACTTCGCAAAAGAAGAAGAGCGGCTCATCAAAGTCCAAGTCGAAGAGCAGTTCGTCTAAGTCGAAATCAAAGAGCAGTTCGAAGGTCTCTGCGAACGGCAACCGGTTGCCAGCTGGCTTTGGTCAGGTCGGTTTGGAAGATGACCAACGAGCAAAGATCTACAAGATTCAGGACACCTACAAGCCGAGGATCGCGAAGATTGAGAAGGAACTGGCTGACATGCGGGCCAAGATGACTAAGGAAATGGAAGGCGTCCTGACACGAACGCAGAAGAGTGCGTTGTCGAAATTCAGGAAGTCTGGTTCCTCAAAATCCAGCAGCAAGTCACGATCATCGAAGTCGAGAACAAAGAAGAAGTAGGCAGCCGGACGGCTCCGACTTGGGTTTTACGAGCACCACTCAGTTTTCTGGGTGGTGTTTTTTTTTTGTGGGCGAACGCACGACGGTTCCTGAGAACATTCAGGGCTACCACGCCCCGGTAGCGAACATCCCGGAACTTGAGACATCCAGCGGCAACGTGTGCTTTTTCATGTCGGCGTTTCGTATTCGTTTGCCGGAGTCGATATCGAGCGGCAGTTCGGAGTGCATCGTGCTTGCGCCTTGGGCGGACTCACGCGATCTGACGCTTGCGGCGAAACACTCCTCCGAACGCGAGGCAGGCGGTGAGTACTAGCGATGATGGCTCCGGAGTAGACACTGTAAACGAGAACGTCCCGTCATTCACCACATTGTGATTTCCGTTCGGATTCAGATCGTTGAACAGATAGAGCGAGAGCACAGTCAGCCTCCCGTTTGTGCTCAGCCCGGCACGTCCCGCCGCGTCTTCAGTTGCGACGTTGTCGAAACCGAACTGATCGGTGTCGCGTGAGACATGATCCAGCTCGAACGTTGAACGAAGTGCCAGCTCAGAACCTCCCAGATTCCAGTTAACGCCGGTCCCATCGCCAAGTACGCCAACGGGACCATCCCAGGTCTCCGCGGCAATGGCATCTCTCCAGCCCGTACTGTTGTTGCGGGTGTCGAGATCATAAACATCCCACGTTAGGCCTTCGACCGCTTCGGAAAACGTAAATCGCCATTCCTGGTAGTTAGTCAGCGTGGCGCCAGTATTAATGTCACTGGTCCCATCGTTCCCAAACCTGAATCCCGTTGTGGCGCCGATCGCACTAAAGGACAGGTTTCCGCCACTCGCTGCGGATGACCCGGCCTGGATGGACTCAAGTGTGATGGTGACCCCATTCACTACTGTTGAACCGGAGGTTTGCCCTGCCTGCCAGCCGGTACTGGAGCTGGAGCCGCCGGAGGCAGAGTGATCCCAGGTGCCATTCACAAAATCGACAAGACTGGCGTGCACTGGCTGGCTGGGAGACACAGCAAGCAACAACAGGAAGAGGCAGAGCGATCTGATCTGACTTAGGAAGCTCAATTTTAAAACCTACCGAAGAGAGGGGGCCCGCCCAATGCTCTTTGGGTCGGCAGTTTCTGCCGGTAGCTGCCGCGATTTGTTCGCTAAACCGAAGGGCCATGCGAAGGGGCGCTAGTTGTGGCGATTCTAGGAACTTTGTACCAGGCTGACTGACAACCAGTGTTAGGTTGCGTTCACAACAAGTTGACCTATGGGATCGCACACCTGAATCATCGCTACGACCTGCGCGGTGAACGACACCCCACTAGGTCGTCCGGAACGTTGGAAGCAGGCTTCCGCAAATGTGTGGCAGGCCTCATTTCCGTGTTGGCTATCACAACCTGCAGAACCAAAGCCACTCGACGACTGCAGACGCGATAGCTGCGGACACGATCGCCGGTGGCGGGCTGGATTGGAGCGGCCTCGTGACAGCGGAGATTCAAAGCGGGCGTGCGCGCGGGCGGCTTCTGGAATTCAATGTGCGCGTGTGCTCGGCGGGGCGTTCGTTTCTGGTGAGGTGGAACTCACTCCGGAGGGTCAGGCAGACGTCGGATTTTGCAGAAAACAAATGTCCGACTGGCATGGATTCAAGCCGTCGGAGTGGGCGTGAGCGGTTTGGGTCTGGTGAGAGTGTGCTAACGGACTGCTGAAACAACCGGCGAAAATGAAGTCTATAGTTGTTCAAACTTCTCAACACCGTCGCGCTGCTTGACGAGATTGGGTGTTTGGCTACCATTCCTGAACGTGTTCGAGTGCATGGATGCCGACCGCCGTTATGAACGGACGTTGCCTTGTCGGCCAAGCCCGTCAAGATGCTGGGCGGACACGCCTTCCTTTCTTCCCGCCCTACTTGCTCGGAGAGTTCTGTGTCGTTCGGAATCCCGGATGATTTTAAGGAACTCGTTCGTGATCGAACGAACCTCGTTGATCTGGTCAGCGAAAGCGTTCAGCTGCAATCGGTTCGTGGCGGTCAGGACTATGTCGGTCTGTGTCCCTTTCACGAAGACCGAAACCCATCGATGCACGTGTATCCGGATCGCAATGGCGGTTCGTATCGATGCTGGGTGTGTCAGCACGGTGGTGATTGCTACTCATGGGTGCAGGAAATTGAACGGCTGACGTTCCCGGAAGCGATTGAGTATCTGGCAGAGCGTTTGAACCTGGAAGTCCCTCGGCAGCAAGGCCACAAGAAGCAGGCTCCCGATCAGAGGAAGCAGCTTTTCGCAGCCCTTCAGTGGGCTGAGACGGAGATGCACAACTTCCTGCGTCAGGCGGCCGAAGCTGCGGAGGTTCGAGAGTACCTGACCGGTCGCGGTTACGGCGACGACATCATTCAGAAGTTCCATATTGGATACCACCCCAACGATTGGAACTGGCTGCTGGACAGGGCTCGCGGGAAGTTTACTAACGAACAACTGCTTCGTGTTCGGCTGATTGGAGAACGCGAGTCGGGCGGGTTCTACGACAACTTTGTTGATCGTCTGATCTTCCCTATTCGCGATGACAAGGAGCGACCGATTGCGTTCGGTGGGCGCGTTCTGCCGGGCCGGGATGACAGCAAAGGGAAGTATTGGAACAGTCCGGAAAGCGACTTCTTCCCGAAGAGCAAGATTCTGTACGGCTTCGACATCGCGAAACAGGCCATTCGGAAAAGCAAGACGGCGTTTGTTGTTGAAGGTTACACCGATTGCATCAGTTGCCATCAGCACGGTATCCCCAACGCGGTGGCGTCTATGGGTACGGCGCTGACCAACGACCATGTTGCGAAAATTAAACGCTTCGGAAAACGCGTTGTCATTGTCTACGACGGTGACGAGCCGGGCCAAAACGCAACAGAGAAGGCCATCGCGCCGATTCTGGCTCAGGAGATTGATTTACGGGTCCTGATTCTTCCGGGCGGCGTTGATCCAGCTGATTTCCTGGACGAACACGGCGCGGAGGCGTTCCACAAGTTGGCTGAGGAAGCTCCGGAAGCGATTGACTTTAAGTTTGATCGTAGTCTCGGGCGTCATGGAATCGGTTCCATCGCCGCGCAAGAGAATGTTCGCAACGAGATGATGGATCTGTTGGTCCAGTGTCCGAACCTGGTCGGGACCGACAGGATGGACATCATCATGGGCCGGTTGGCTCGGAAGTTGGGAACGGAAGAGTGGCGAATTCGCAACACGTTGGAGGAACACCGCAAGAACGCAACACGACGACGATCGTTCAGTCCGGTGGAACAGCTTCCCCAACCGGCACCTGTTTCCGAACTACCGAAGGCCGAGAGTGATGTTTTAGAGATCCTTCTTATCCAACCGGACCAGTTGGAACCCATTCGTGCAGAAATTGGTGGGGATGACTTCAATAACCTTCAACTCAGATCGCTTTTTGAGCGCATACTTGATCTCAACGAGGGGGATACCTTCAACGGTTCAACATCTGTTTTGAATTCGCTGGATGAAGACCTTGAATTGAAGAAGCTGACCGTCGCACTGGCTGATGCCGGATGTGACAAGGACATTGAAAAACTGCTGAATGCAGATGTGGCACCGGGTCAACGCTCTTACCTTGAGAGTGTTCTCAACGCCATGAAACTGCGGCGCACTGAACGTCAAACTGAGTTGTCGAAACACCACCTATCGTCCGCACAGGGCGATCCTGATAGCGACACTCTGGACGCCCTCCGCCGACTCCAACAAGCCCAATTGGAACGCATGCGTCACCCAACGACGCTCAAGTGAGGGGATCGAATCTTGCATCGACTCGACGAACAACTGAATGAACTTATCGTGGCTGGCCGAAAACAAGGCCACCTTACCTTCGCGCAGGTTAACGCCTTCCTGCCTGACGAAGCTCCAACACCTGAGAAGCTGGACAGCCTCATCATGTGTTTGGAAGAGATGGGGATGGAAATCGTCCCTGATTGTCCTCAGCACCTGAGGCCTCAGGTTGAGAAGCGGCGGTCCCGACCCCGGGCCGATATGCTGACAGAAGATACGAGCCGGCGGATTGATGACCCGGTTCGAATGTATCTGACCCAGATGGGCGAGATCCCATTGCTGACTCGGGAAGAAGAGATCGGCCTGGCGAAGAAGATTGAGATTACTCGTCGGCGGTATCGTCGTGAGCTTCTCAGTTGCGACTTCGCTTTGCGAATGGCGTTTGACGTGCTGTCTAAGGTTCACAACGCTGAGCTACCCTTTGACCGAACGATCAAAGTGTCGGTGACGGAAGGTTTGGAAAAGAACCAGATCATCGGCCGGATGCCAACCAACCTGAAGACGATTGAGAAGCTGCACGAGCAGGATCGACCTGACTTCGAAATTATGACCGGCAGCGATTCAACTGCCGCTGAACGGAAAGCGGCGAGGCAACGCACTGACGTTCGCCGGCGAAAAATCGTCACACTGCTTGAAGAACTCAGCATGCGTACTCAGCGCCTCGCGCCGTGTATGAAGAAGCTGGGACAGATTTCAGAGCGGATGTTGGAACTGCAGGAGCAGATTCACAACCTCAGAAACCTGCGGATGGCTGAAGACGAACGTGACCATCTTCAACGTGAGATGAAGGACCTGTGCGAGATGACTTTGGAGACCCCAGAGTCACTTGCTGAGCGAATGCGGATGATCACGATGCGGTTCGGTCATTACGAACAGGCGATGCGTGAACTTTCTGGCGGTAACCTTCGTCTGGTTGTCTCCATCGCGAAGAAGTATCGAAACCGTGGGCTTAGCTTCCTGGACCTCATTCAGGAAGGTAATACCGGCCTGATGCGAGCGGTCGATAAGTATGAGTACCGTCGGGGTTACAAGTTCTCCACTTACGCAACGTGGTGGATTCGACAGGCGATTACCCGAGCAATCGCTGACCAGGCTCGAACCATCCGCATTCCGGTTCACATGATCGAGACCATGTCCCGTCTGCGGAAAGTTGCGAAACAACTTCTACAGGAGAAGGGCCGCGAGCCAACCATCGAAGAAACAGCCGAAGCGGCGGGCGTGAGCCTGGAAGAAACGCGCCGCGTGCTTAGCATCTCGCGTCAGCCGATCAGTCTTGATCGTCCCGTGGGTGAAGGCGAAGACAGCTACTTTGGTGACTTCATCGAAGACGGCGGAAGTGACAGCCCTGTCAGTGCCGCGACATCTGAGATGCTCAAGGACAAGATTGATACGGTTCTCAAGACGCTGACTTACCGAGAACGCGAGATCATCAAGCTGCGATACGGTCTGGGTGACGGCTACACGTACACTCTTGAAGAGGTCGGTCGAATTTTCAAAGTGACACGCGAACGTGTGCGTCAGATTGAAGCCAAGGCCGTTAGAAAGCTGCAGCATCCGGTTCGCAGTAAGCAGCTCAAGGGTTTCCTTGACAGCCTGGCCGCAGTGAACGCGGCTCCGTGATCCAACGGAAAAAGTAAACGAACTTGAAGGGGGCTCCTTAGCAGAAGTAAGGGGCCCCTTTTTCTTTTGGCACTGTTTCGGTGCACTGAGTACCTGGACGGCCTGAAGGGCTCACCGGTAGAATACCGAGCCGAGTTTTGTTGTTTGTTAATCGCGTAATTTGAGCGTCTACTCAGCGTGCGAATTCGTCCGCCGGGTTCGGAAAGAAATAGAATGAGTTCCCTTTCAGAGGATCTCGCTGAGCTGCATGGTCTGTTGCTGGAGTTGGAAGAAGTAGAAGAGATGCTGTCTTCCGGGCCGCGAAAAGTGGCCGCTCAGCAGCGTGTGGCCGACAAGAAGCAAGCAGAATGCGAACAGCAGAAGGCTCATATCACCGACCTTCGCAAAGCGTCCGACGAGAAGTCGCTGCAACTGAAGACGAACGAAGCAAAGATTGTCGAACTCAACGGCAAGCTAAACGTCGCCGCCTCGAACCGCGAGTACGAGATCATCAAGTCGCAGATTGAAGCGAACACGATGGCCAACAGCGTGCTGGAAGATGAGATTCTTGAGGCGTTGGAGAAAGTTGACGCCGCAGTACAGGAACTGAGTGAGCTGGAAAAACTGCACCAAGACTCGGTCGCGAAGCAGAAGAAGACGGCTGCCGAGGTCGCTGAATCGGCCAGTGGTTTGCAGTCCAGGTGTGACGAGTTGAATGATCAGATTGGGACCGTTGAAAAGAAGGTTCCCACATCGGCCAAAGAAGCCTACGTCCGATTGCGTGGAGCGTACGGCGCGGCAGCGCTGTCGCCGATTGAGGGCGGAGCTTGTACGCAGTGTTATTCGGAGCTCTCACCGCAGCACCGGGTGACTTTGAACCTGGGAAAAGTTCTGTTCTGCCAAAGCTGTGCTCGATTGATGTACCGCGTGCAGTAACGCGATGCGGGTTGCTGTCTGGGAGTTTTTTTGCAGCGGAGCCTCGCGCGTTCCCGCCAGTCAGAGAGTCATTCAACGTGAGGGCAAAGCGATGTTGCTGGCGTTGGTCGGCGACATACTGCGAGCCGACGTGGATGTGACCGTGGTGTGGGATGCGGCTCTGGGAGTGTTCCCATTAGATGGCGTCGCTGTGGAAGTCGCGACGCCGGAGTCTTTTTCAGACGCCGCTACGAACGCGATGGCTGATGTCGATCAGGTCGTCGTGATCGCGCCTGAGTCTGACGGCTTGCTGCTGGAACACCATCATCTTGTGAGCGGAGCCGGGGCTGATTGGTGTGGGACGTCTGCTGAAACGCTTCAGATTTGTTCTGACAAGTTGTTGTCGTTTGAGCGGCTGACGGCGAGTGGCGTTCCAACGGTTCCGGCTACGACCTTCAACGGGCAGTTACCGGGGGACACGCCCTGGGTCATCAAACCACGGTTCGGCGCTGGATGCGATGAAACATTTGTTGTCAGGCCGGGTGAGGAACTTCCGGTGTTGAGTGCCGCGGCTGATCAGTATGTGGTTCAACCGCTGGTTGAAGGGAAGTCTATTTCAATAGCGGCTGTTTGGATGGATGGTGGTTGGTCTGTTTTGCCTTTGGTGGAACAGCGTGTTGTGGGGTGGCAACGCCTTGAGTACCACGGAGGCGTATTGCGCATTGACGGGCAGCCGCTTCCTAAGGGACACGCAAAAACGATTCTTAGTTGCCTCGACGCAGTGCGGGGTGACCGGGGATGGATTGGGATCGATCTGATTGAACCGACACACGGGCCCGCGGTGGTGGTGGATATCAATCCGCGGTTGACCACGTCTTACATCGGCTACCGCCAAGCCACGGACTGCAACCTGGCTGAGCTGTTGCTGAACACGACGAACGGCGACGCGATCAATTGGCGGCCGGGCGATTACGAGTTCGGGAAAGAGTAGTAAGCCGCGGAGGAGCGGTGACTATTCTTCGACCCGCTTCCAGTCGTGGTCCGGGTCGTCTTCAGTGTCCTTCACAAGCAATCGGTCCTCGTTGATTTCGAGGATCTCGAAGGCCAGCGAGGTTCCTCCGATCTTCGTCAGTATATCGACGGACGATTTCGGTTCTCCGCCAACCATTTCGAAGGTCAGGAAGCCGTCGGCAATGTGCCACTTAATGTCGATGATCATCCTCGCTCCAAAGATGAGCTTCTGCATCGTGGATTCGATGTTGACGATCATCTGAGCCGTGCCGTCGTCGTTGACGGTGAGGTCGCGGTGGCCAACTTCGCGTTCAGTCTCCCACTTCCCAATGATGGCAGCCGACATGCGTTGGTCTTCGCCGGCTTCTTCCGCAACGGAAGGAGGAGAGTCGGAGTCAGGCTGTGCCGTGGGTGCCTTGGTGGTTTCGGTGTCGTTTGGTTGTTCGGCAATGCTGACGGTTTCCGTGTCCACCGGGATGCTGTCAGCAGCGGGTTCGGTTGACGTCGGCCAGAACCACCACGCCAGGCAGCCGCAGATGAGCACGATCAGGCTTGCTGTACCAAACCGGATAAGGCCGGGGCAGCAGGGAGTTGCAGTTTGATCAGTCGGGTCAGACATCGCTCAGGCCATTTCTTGAAACGTGAAAGCGACTCATATTTTTTCGTCAACGCCAAACGGCGTCAATCCCACTCAGGTTGTGTTTTGAACCAGCTTTGGGCGGCGGCTTCGAGTGTAGTTGGAAGTCACTACGACTGCTGCGGTAGGTGCCATAGCGTCGCGTTGCCGCATCCACTATTGGAGGCTGGTGAGGCTGGTGGTTGCGGGACCGGTTAGATTAATAGCCATGCGGAACGGAGCAGGAAGTTCTGGAACTAGTCCAGTACGATGATGTCGTCAGCATCGTCGTCCAGGATTTCCGGATCGTCCAGGACAATGACATCGTCAATTTGTTCGTCCCCGAGATCGACGATTGGATCGAACTCGTCTGGCGCCGAGTCGGCCAGGCCCTGAACCAGTGGGATTGGTTCGTCGTCGAGATTGAACAGTTCGCTTTCATCCAGCGGGATGACATCGCTGCTGTCCATCAGGCTGCCGGATTTTGAATCCTTAGACTTTGTGGTGGGCTTCAGGCCGACGTCGTCCAGATCTTCCAAAAGCCCACTGCCACTTGTGCTTGGGTTCTGTTCCAGTGGCACGACGTCATCGATGGCGGCGGAAGCTTGCGGAGGGGCGACTTCGAATTCCTCTTCCAATTCGTCATCGTCATCACCCAGAACGATAAAGCTCTCGTCTTCACCTTCGTCGGAAATAGGAACGGGGTAGTTCTGGCTTAGATCGTCTTCCTCCGGCGGAGTCAGCAGGTTCGCACCCTGAATAGCTTCGGCGTGATCGACTTCAGATTCGTCGTCGGCTGGCGGGGCAACGACCGGCGTGGGAGGTTGTACTGCGTCGGCTCGAGGTGGGCGGGGTATACGCTGGATTTCTTCGAACCGAAAAATCAGGTCGCCGATGCACAATTCGTCGCCGATGCCGATTGGGTGTTCGTTTCGAACGCGGTCGCCGTTGATTGAGACGCCGTTCATGCTGCCAAGGTCGCGGACCATGTACTTGTCGTTGACCTGTACGATGCACACGTGCCGGCGTGAGACTTTGCGGCTGTTTTGCAGGATGTAGTCGCAGTCGGGGTGACGTCCGACCAGGATCACCGCCTTATCGACGACGATTGGCTTTCCGCCGGTTTTGGGTGTCAGGACTGCAACCATTTCGCTCTCCAGCAAATCTCTCTGGTAGAGGTTACAACGTGGGGGCGGGCGACGGAATCTTCAAATGTGGCATTGAATGAGTTCGGCGTTAAACCTTCACCATCGGGCCGATGACGCGGGCTTACCGTGCTAATTGTAGGCGTTTTGTCGGCAGGGGAGCGCGGCCCGAGAGTTTACGAACCACGGTGTGGGCGGCTAATATTCCGCCCTCACAGCCGTCAAAGAGGTACCCATGAGCGATCCGCTCGAAGTTCAGCTGAATCGTTTGTCGCTCAAGAATCCGGTGCTTGTTGCCTCCGGAACCTTTGGCTACGCGAAAGAGATGCAATCGTTCATTCAGTTTGAACGTCTGGGTGGTATCATTCCAAAGACGGTCACGCCGCAGCCAAGGGCGGGCAACGCTCCACCGCGGACCATCGAAACGCGTTCGGGTTTGTTGAACTCGATTGGTCTCGATAACGACGGCATTGACTACTTCGTGAAGGAACACGTCCCGTACCTGGGCGGTTTAGGAACCGCGCTGATTGCGAACATCGCGGCGAAGACGATCGACGAGTTCCGTGAGATGTCGGCCACGCTGGATGCCAGTGGGAATGTGACCGCAATCGAATTGAATATCTCCTGTCCGAACGTCACCGGTGGTGTGGACTTCGGAACGAACCCCAAACTTGCGGGCGAGGTCGTTACGGCCGTTCGAGAATCGTGCGACATACCGGTCATCGCGAAGCTCACGCCGAACGTGACCAGTGTTCCCGACATCGCCAAAGCCGTGGCCGACGCTGGCGCGGATGCGGTTTCGTTGTGCAACACGTTCCAGGGAATCGCAATTGACTGGCAGAAGCGGAAGCCAATTCTGGGCGGTATCTGCGGCGGCCTAAGTGGTCCGGCGATCAAGCCACTTTCACTGCGAGTCGTCTACCAGGTGGCTCAGGCTGTAGACGTTCCCATCATCGGAGTGGGCGGCATTGAGTCCATCAACGACGTGATGGAGTACATCGTTGCCGGAGCGACAGCGGTTCAAATCGGAACCGCAAACTTCTACGACCCTGGCCTGGCATGTCGGCTTGTCGACCAGCTTGGTGAGATTGTTAAGGAAGAGGGACTAGGCCACATTTCAGACCTGGTCGGTGCGATTCACAAGTAGGTTTCCGCGAACCTGCGAGGTCGTGGTTGGGTCATCTCCAACTAACCACAACCTTCCGAGGAAGCAGCTTGTCGCTTGAAGAAATGAAGACCGCTCTGGAAGAGCAGCAGCCAGCTACATTAGTGGCTCTTGCTGAGAGGCACTTGGAACGCGATCCGGGGTGTGCCTCGACTTTGTTCAAGTACGCGGATGTCCTGTTCGATCTGGGAAGGCATGAGGAGGCCTTTGATCTACGGATCAGAATGTTGGATTGGTTCCCAAGAATTCGATGGGTATTCTGTTCAGAGCTTGGAGGTATGGAACGCCGTCGCGGAGCGTTCAAGGACGCCGAGAACTGGTACTGTTCTGTCATCTCTGAGAGACCTGAAACTGCAGACAGCTACGTGTTGCTGGGCGCGTTGCTCGCGAGACGGGGAGAACTTGCGGAGGCCGAAGAAATGCACCGTCTGGGAACCCTGTGCAGTTCTGGTTGTGTTGATGAATCTTACCACAACCTTGGTTTGGTTCTTCGAGGACAGAACCGTCTGGAGGAAGCGGCTGAGTGTTTTCGCACAGCAATCGAAATGGACCCCGATTACGAATGTGCGATTGAGGCTTTGACCGATGTCGAAACCGGCATTCGTTTGCAACGAGACGGTTACGAAGCGCCGGATAGTCTACCCGAGAAAGCGTTGCCGAACGAGTTGTTCGTTCCGAAAGAGATTCGCGAAGCCAAGCGGAATTCTCAGGCGGCCACAGTTCTCGCGTTGAGCGACGGCTGGCTACAAAAACACCCGGATCTAAAGAGCGTGGCGTTCGCGCGGGCCGAAATGACTTACCTGCTCACGCAATATGACCGGGCGAAGGTAATCTATGAAGGGTTGTTGAGCGGTTGCCCGGACGACGATTGGGGAGTGCTGAATCAACTTTGCAAGTTGTCCTCATACCGAGGGCGGCTTGCGGAGGGAAAACGGTATGCCAGGGAAGCGATTGACCTCGATCCCGAGGAATGGGCTAGCTACGACTTGCTCGGGGTACTTCACGAGAGAGAAGGACGGTTCGACTTAGCCGCAGAGTTGTACTGCTCGGCCAAAGAAAGAGTTGACCCTGAATACAACGCCGAGCTGATCGAACACCGACTTGGCTGCTCGCTGAGAGGGCTTGGGAAGCTTGCCGAGGCAAGACAGTGCTTCGAACGAGCTGTGTCGCTTTCGCCCGGGTGGGTTCTACCACGTAAAGATCTACGCGACGTAGAGCAGGCAATTGCGATCCGTGGGCGAACCGACGAGACCACCCATAGTTAAGGAACCGAATCACTCCGATTTTGCTGTGTCAGTCGATTCGTCTTCCGGAGTGAACTCAGTTTCGTCGCGTTGCCAGAGGCCTCGGTAGATTGGCAAACCTAGTTGACGCTTCTTGCGGTCGAAGCTGGTTTGGTAGTCCATGTCGTGTTCGGGGTCGCGTTCCGGAGGTGGTGGCAGTTCTTTGTAACGCGGGTCGTTGTTCATGAGGCCGCTGATGACGCCGAAGTATTCTTCGACGTCGGTCCAGGAATGCACGAAGCCGCCCGGTTCGACGACTCGGTAAAGGGTGTCGATGAACTCGGTCGTGAACAGTCGACGCTTCTTGTGACGACGCTTCCACCATGGGTCGGGAAAGTACACATGCGCGGCTGCGACGGAGCCGGTGTCGATCATTTTTTGTAGCAGGATGTTGCAGTCGCCGCCGACGATACGGCCGTTCTTGCTGTCACGTTTTTGCAGGCGCATGGCTCCTCGACGGCCCTTGCCGTAGTCGAGTTCCATGCCAAGGTAATTTACGTCGGGGTTTTCAATGGACGCTGAATACGTGAAGAGCCCGCGTCCGCAGCCGATGTCGAGTTCGACCGGGTTGTCGTTGCCGAAGAAATCAGACCACACCATTCGGTCGGGCAGGTCGCTGACAACCTGGAACCAGGGCGTTAGGTCTGTGTGGGGCGGTTTTGGCATTGTCGTTTTGAGGCGAAAGTGCAGCTGCCATCAAGGCGCTGGAACGGGGTCGCGGTGAGAGAGAGTTTGTTCGACGGAAAGCCGACTACTCGCGTTTGATTGCGACGCCCAGCATCTCACCGCTGAAAACCATCTCGTCGTTGACGTAGCCCTGGAATTCAAATTGAGCCAACTTGCCGGCTCGAACTCGACCAAGCTTTGCCATCAGAATTAGTCGGCAGTTCGGCAGAACCGGTTTGCGGAACCGGACTGAGTTCATGCCACCGAAACCAAGGTAGTCGCCGCCGACGACTTCGAACTTGCGAGCGTAGAAGCCACCCAGTTGAGCGGCGGCTTCGCACTGAACGACGCCCGGCATCAATGGGTAGTCGGGCATGTGGCCCCGCGCCCAGAACTCGTTGTCGCCGACATCCTTGTAGCCGACCAGGCCTGGCACGTCGTCGTCGATGTGGACAATCGCGGTCAGCTGTTCCATCTCGTGGCGTTGGGGGTTGATCTCACGGATGCCTTCGATGTCGTAGAGCACTTTGTCGAGGTCAAAACTGGAGAACGAATACAGCGGAGCAGCCATGAGAACACTTTAAGTCGGTACGGAAAGAAATCGTCAGCGACCGGTTCCGGTCACCCGCACATTGTTACGGGGCGTTTCAACCTTCGCCAGCAACCACGCGTGCAATTTGGGCCAACGACGTAATGAGCCGGTCGGGCCGCGATGCCGGGTCGCTGAGGAGTTCTTTCGAAGCCTCCAGACTGGCCGAATCGCCCGCAAAAAGTGCGGTGTTGAAGCCAACCTGTTTTGCCACCAGCAAGTCGTCGCCCAGCTTGGTTCCCACATGCAGAACCTCCTCCGGCGAAATTCCGTTCCGAGCCAGCCGGGCCGCACATTCTTCGAAGATGGACTTCGATGGTTTTCTCACGCCTTCGGTGTATGAGAACAGCATCAGTTCGCGTTGGAATAGCTGGTTCAGCGGCGGCAGTTTTCCCTGTTCCTGCAATGCAGCGATCAGTTGCAACGGCGTGAATGGTTGAGCGTCTGCGATGATTCCCTGAATCAGGCCGGCTTTAGCAACGTACCGCAGAACCTTCAGCGCTTTGTCGTAGGCGGCGGTTCCCTGGAGGGCTGAGTGGAAAAAGTAGGCGACGCATTCAGAGAAGTCTTCCAGCGAACCGTAACGCACAACATCGAAGGTGTAGTCCTTCTGTTGCAGGCGTTCGATCAGTACCTTCCACACGTTGGCGAGGCTGACGTGTGGAACCTCGCCTCGAGGCACGTTGCCGCCACCTCGCAGCATCTCATCGGCCAGAACGTCGCGATACTGCTGGAGCATGTATTCCCACGGAGCACCTGGCTTGCGGGTCATGCTGTTCCACATGTTGAATTCCTGGATTGTTTTCTCAAGCGCGACTTGCAGGCGGATTTCCGGCTTGGGATCGAACTCCATGCGCCCGTCGGTGACGTGTAGCAGCGTTCCGTACACATCCCATGTCACTGCACGCAGGCCGGGCAGGTGGGCGGAATACGATTTCGCCTTCACGGGTTTTGCGGGCATCGGTGATGGCCAGATGAGGTCATCGCGAGCGGCAAGGATGTCAACGTATTCCGGGAGTGATGGCATGGCTTGTTGTACTCAGTCAGCGTCCCGAACGGCAACAGTTTTCGCGTGAATCGAGTTCTTGTGAGAACACAGCATCGCGTTTGCGTTAATGGCTATAATGAATCTATGTCGGTTGTGACCATCGATACACATCAGATGCGGAGCTTGGGTTGAGAAATTTCGTTTGCATTCTGTTGACTGTCTTACCGGTCAGCATGTTAATCGGTCAGGACAAGCAGGCTGGGGGTGCGGACGCTCAGCCGATGGAGCAGTTTCGGTTTACAGACAAACAGGAGGAGGAACGAACTATCCTCGGCCGCGTTCTGGTGGAAGCTCAGGACGGCGGCGTTCTGGTGGAAGACCAGGCTGAGTGGTTGTGGAACATCACGCCGGCTCAAATGAAGGAACGCAAGAAGCTGGATTCGACGTATTCACCTCTGTCCGATGAGGAACGCATTTCGGCGTTGAAGGACGAGTTCGGGATTGGGTTTGAAGTGACGGAGACCCAGCACTACCTGGTCGTGTCCAATGCGGGGCCTGCGTATTCAGAGTGGAGCGGTGCGTTGCTGGAGAAGTTCTTCGGCGGCTACATGAAGTTTTGGGCGGACGAAGAGGCCGTTGAACTGACCAAATTGGACCGCAGGTTGTTGGTCGTGATCCTGGCCAATAAGGCGCAGTTTGATGCGTTCTATCTTCGGGATGTCGGACAGCAGACGCCGGGTTCGTTCGGGTATTACTCAATCCAAAAGAACCGAGTTGTGCTGTATGACTTTGGCAGCGACGAGAATCTGACCGCACAGCAGCGGCAGAATCAAACCGTCAGGGATGTGAAGAAGGCAGTCAAGAAGGTCCCGTTTAGTGTGGCGACTGTGGTTCATGAAGCGTTCCACCAACTCGCTTTCAACACCGGCATTCACACGCGCTACGCGGACAATCCGCTGTGGTTGCTGGAAGGTTTGGCGATGTACTTTGAGACTCCCGACATGGGTTCGGGTTCGAAATGGACTCGCATCGGGAGAACCAACGATTGGCGCAAGGGCGCGTTCAAGGCGATTCGAAGCGCGATTACGGTTGAATCACTGGAGCAGCTAACGCAGTCCGACGCTCGGTTCCAAAAAGCCGAGACGGGCCATGCGGCGTACGCTGAAGCCTGGGCACTGACGACTTACCTAATGAAGCGAAAACGCAAAGAGTTCATGGCTTTTATTCTGGCCAACAGCACGAACCCTCAGGGCGTCTGGGAGAAGCCGGACAAGCAGGTTGAAAAACGAACCCGCGTGTTTGCTGAAACGATTGGTGCGCCCGCGGATTTCAAGAAGACGATGGAATCGTACTTCAAGCGGATCCGTTAGCCGGGGGGGCGAACTACCCATACCTCAGAGGGAAGCAAAGGCGTCTCGATCGATTTCTGAGTCTAGTACGGAAGCGACGGCAGTCAGTTTCATCCTGAAGAGGGCCAAGATCTGGTCCATCCGGTTTTAGTGTGGGTGGGTGGCTGAAATTTGCGATTGTCTTAGAGTTTGTGGATGCAAGACATCGAACTTTACCAGCGCATTCTTGGTCTGAGTGTTCAACTCGATGTGGCTGCTCAGCGGGTGGAAGTCACAGCGGAGCATCCAGGTGGAACTCGGTTCCACTGCCCGGAGTGTGATGACTCTGCCG
>CAZAIB010000130.1:0-17309 GCA_964485095.1 uncultured Planctomycetaceae bacterium
CGTGTTGGCAACCACCAACTGGCCCGAGTTCGGATTGATGGAGAACCGTCCGCCCGCGTTGTCCGTCAAAGACCATGTCAGCGTTGTATTGGCATCTTCGTCGGTGGCCATCAGTTGCCCGACAATGGCGTCGTTGGCAATATTTTCAGCGACAGTGAAGCTCTGACCGGCCGACAAAACCGGAGCGTTGTCATTCACATCAGCAATGTTGATCACGATATCCTGCCGCAGTGAAGTCTGGACTTCGTCGTCAACAGTGATCTCTAGTGTGTAGGAGGTCGCTCGCTCGAAATCCAGATTCGAATCGTCGGCGATCGTTATCTCGCCAGTACCGGAATTAATCTGGAAGATTCCATCCACGTCTCCACTCGCGATCGTCCAGTTCCACAAAGTTCCGACTGTGTCAGGATCAGTGCCCTGAACAAAGCCAACAGAATCGCCCACCCCTGCCGACTCGACGACTGAGAAGTTCTGGCCCGGATCAACAATGGGCCGAACATCGTTAACGTCTGTGATCGAGAATGGGTAGGCAACCACCGCTTCGTCCCCGGTTCCCAGGGTCGGGTCGTCCAACACCACAGAGACGTCGTAAGATTGCTGGTCTTCGAAGTCCAATGCCGTACCGGCACGCAGGACCAGTTGATCCGCTACCACATCAAAGAAACCAGCGTCTGTACCGGTGAGGGTGATGTTGTTGGTTCCCAAAGCATCATCATCTACCGCGATATCCGCGATCGGAATGTCAGACGCTGTGGAAGTATCTTCAGCCAGCGAAGTCTGAATCGCAGTCAGGTTCAGCGTGGGAGCTTCGTTCAGGTCATTAACAAACAGCGTGTGCGGTGCTTCGATGTCCGAACCCGTCGTGGTGTCAGTGACAACAACTGTGACATCGAACCGCGGTTTGGATTCAAAGTCCAGAGTAACCCCTGCCCGAAGATGAAGCTCTGTGCCAACTACCACGAAGTCGGCCGCATCGTCACCAGCCAGCGAAACAGTATTGCCGCCAAGGGCATCATCCATGACGAGAATATCTGCAATCCTTGTTGATGCGGACGTATTGCTGTTCTCATCGATGTTGTTGACAACATTCTCAAGACTCAATGTGGGAGCTTCATCGACATCAGTGATGCTCAGGGTGTAGTCGACGCTGTCATCAATCCCTGCACCAAGCGTTGGGTCGTCAACCGTCACGGTTACCGAGTAACTGGACCGGTCTTCGAAGTCCAATGCCGTACCGGCACGCAGAACCAGTTGGCCCGCTACCACATCAAAGAAACCAGCGTCTGCACCGGTGAGGGTGATGTTGTTGGTCCCCAACATATCATCGTCTACAGCGATATCGACGACCGGAATGTCGGACGCTGTGGAAGTGTCTTCAGCCAGCGAAGGGTGAATCGTTGTCAGGACCAGCAAGGGAGCTTCGTTCAGATCATTAACGAACAGCGTGTGCGGTGCTTCGATCTCCGAACCCGTCGTGGTGTCAGTGACAACAACTGTGACATCGAACTGAGATTTGGATTCGAAGTCCAGAGTAACCCCTGCCCGAAGGTGAAGCTCTGTGCCAACTACCACGAAGTCGGCCGCATCGTCACCAGCCAGCGAAACAGTATTGCCGCCAAGGGCATCATCCATGACGAGAATATCTGCAATCCTTGTTGATGCGGACGTATTGCTGTTCTCATCGATGTTGTTGACAACATTCTCAAGACTCAATGTGGGAGCTTCATCGACATCAGTGATGCTCAGGGTGTAGTCGACGCTGTCATCAATCCCTGCACCAAGCGTTGGGTCGTCAACCGTCACGGTTACCGAGTAACTGGACCGGTCTTCGAAGTCCAATGCCGTACCGGCACGCAGAACCAGTTGGCCCGCTACCACATCAAAGAAACCAGCGTCTGCACCGGTGAGGGTGATGTTGTTGGTCCCCAACATATCATCGTCTACAGCGATATCGACGACCGGAATGTCGGACGCTGTGGAAGTGTCTTCAGCCAGCGAAGGGTGAATCGTTGTCAGGACCAGCAAGGGAGCTTCGTTCAGATCATTAACGAACAGCGTGTGCGGTGCTTCGATCTCCGAACCCGTCGTGGTGTCAGTGACAACAACTGTGACATCGAACTGAGATTTGGATTCGAAGTCCAGAGTAACCCCTGCCCGAAGGTGAAGCTCTGTGCCAACTACCACGAAGTCGGTCGCATCGGCACCCGCAAGCGAAACCGTGTTGCCGCCAAGAGCATCGTCCATGACGAGAATATCGGCAATCCTCGTTGATGCGGACGTATCGCTGTTCTCATCGATGTTGTTGACAACATTCTCGAGACTCAACGTGGGAGCTTCATCGACATCAGTGATGCTCAGGATGTAGTCGACACTATCCTCAATCCCTGCACCAAGCGTTGGATCGTCAACCGTCACTGTTACCGAGTAACTGGACTGGTCTTCGAAGTCCAACGTCGTACCGGCACGTAGATACAGCCCGTCACCGCTGATAACGAAGGACGCAGCGTCCGGACCAGTTAGCCCCAGAATATTTGTTCCGGCTACGTCATCCATCACAGACAGGTCTGCGACCCGCCGATCAGTGGAAATCGGGGTATTCTCGGCAAGCGAAATCAATTCCTCGTCCGTGTCCACCGTAGGTGCGGTGTTGACATCGTCGATATTCAGAACAAATGTCGCTGTGCTATCCGGTGATCCACCAACTCCGATGTCGTCCAGTTCAACGGTCACATTGAAGATCGGCTGGAGGTCGAAGTTCAGCGTCGTTCCAGCTTTCAGGAACAGCCCTCCGCCGATGATTGTGAAGTCATCGGCGTCAGGACCGGTGAGCGAGAGTTCGTTCGTGCCTACGCCGTCATCGTCAATCGCGACGTTAGCGACGTGCAGGTTTGATGCCAGCGTTGTCGTCTCACTTAGATTGTTAATCAGGCTTGTCAGCGTCACCGTTCCGGGATCGTTTACCTCAGTCACGGTCAGTGTTGCCGTGTCGCTGGCGACACTGAAGGCAGTTGTGCCTCCATTTACGGATGCGTCAGCCGTCGCTCCCTGGATACCACTCGTCTGGTCCCAGGCCTGGTACGTCAACTGGGCAGTCTCGCCATTGACCATATCCGGCACGTACCGAATCTCAGCTGTCGGCCCCAGCAGCAACGCCGACGTTGGACTCACGCCCGTAATCGGAACCCACAACGCACCACCATCAATCGAGTACTGCCACTGGCCATTTCCAGTTAGCCCCGTCACAGCGATGCCTGGCCAGTCGCGGTTAATGTCTGTCGCCGTTCCAGCCAGAATTGCATGCACAGTCATAGGACTGCTGGGAGTGTTTTCATCCGTTGTGCCCAGCGACGGCAAGGCCGCCGTTAGTTCCGGTGCTGAGTTAACAACTGCACCGGCTAACACCGCGACCGCATCAATCGACTCGCCATTACCGTCGTTCAGATCAACATCATTGCCATCAAATAGCGTCCCGGCAGTGGCCACAGTGGTACCGGAACCAAGCGTGGTGGCTGTCACTGTAAGGACAGCAACATCTTCATCAGCGGCGAAGCGACTGTTAGTCCCCAGGTTCACAGGCCCCTGCGTAGAAAGAACAATCGATCCGACCGCCAGGGCCTCACCACCAACGACAGTAGACTGTTCGATTAAGTCGAGCGCGGTGATCTGGGAGTCGACGCCAATGTCCGATCCGCGAATCAGCAGTTGGCTCGCCCCACCTGTGGTGATCGGAGCCAGCCAGATGTCCTGCTCAACTCCGCCGCCACTCTGCACAAACAGCAGGTCGCCGGCGCGAACTACCGTGTCTCCAATCAAGGTATCCTGCTCGACCAGCGTGATGGCTTCGGCTCTCTGGGTCCCGTCGAACAAAACAGAAAGTGTCCCGGCGTTCGCCCCCTGCACTCGCCTCAGAAGTAGCAGGTCTTCCGGCTCGAAGAGCATACCTCCAACAAAAACCGCGTTGTCAATTGAGAGTATCCAATCACCTTGCCGCAGTTGAGTAGGCGCCGAGTCCGGACCAACAACAATATCCCGTTCAACCACATGCAGGCCGTTCAGCCCCGGAGCCCCGGGTCCAAAAAGATCATTGAGAGTGGCGACGACATCCAATGTGCCCGCTGTAGTGCCACCGAGGTCAACCGGATCTCCTTCAAAGGCGATCAGTGAACCATCATTGAACGTGGCACCAGCTCCTGCTCCGACTCCCTCAGTCGACAACCATAGTCCCTCCCGCTGCAGGATTCCCGTAGTACGGGCCATGACTGCGCTGCCACTGCCGTCTCCACTGTCTGCCGTCCACACGAAGACCATGTTGAATCGGTCTCGGATATCGACCGATGGCAAACTAGACCCACCCTGGTGAATCGTAGCCGATTGCGTCGTTGCCTGTGCGACTGTGCCGTCGGCAAATAACCCAACCCGCTTTACACTCGACTCTGCTTCGTACACAAGCACGAAGTGACCCGTACCATCGCCGGCGATCGCAACGTGGCCAAGATCGTTACCATCAATGACGGTCCCACTCTGCCCTTGAACGCCGGTGGCTGAATAGGTGACGTAGTCGATGCTGTCATCGCGACCGTACGCAACCACGAACGAACCATCGTTGTTGATCGCCACGGTCGGGAATTCAGATCCGGGAGCCGCCGTAACCAGAGTGTCTGTGCCCGGGTTGTTTGACGAGTCGAACTGACGAACCCGAATCCCGCCAGCCTCGTATACCACCACCCAGTCACCGCTATCGTTGATGGCAACCTGGCCGTTCAATTCGTTGCCCACATTGTTTTCGTTGACACGCAGTTCTTGCAGTTCGTCAAAGCCACCATCAATTGTGAAGGTTCTGGCGTAGATACCATCCGCGTCAGTTGCTCCAGCTCCTTCCCAGACGATCACGCCCCTGCCATCACGATTTACTGCGACGCGAGCATCTTCCTGTCTACCAGTAGTGTGAGTGTTGACCTGTACGTCGTTTACATCCAGCGGACTACCATCGGCATCGAAACGACGCATGAAAACGCCATTGCCGTCAGCGTCTGGCTGAGTCCAGACCACGACAAAGCGTCCCTGAGCATCCGAGGCCACATTGGCCCATTCCTCATTGCCGGTTGGGTCAGACGAAACCTGGAACTCGGAAACTTTCTCAGAACCATCCGCGTTTAGAATTCTCGCATAGACCCCCCGGCTCCCATCAGCGTCGTTTCCGGAATCAGTCCACACAACCACATAGCTGCCATCGGGAAGAAACGTCACCGCGTTACTACCAGTACCCTCGCTGGACGTGCTCTGGTCGCCGGCAGTCGTCTCATTGACAACGAACGCATCCACTGTCGGCACTTCGGTTCCGACCGAAATCTGCACGATGTCGAAATCCGTTTTCGGACCACCCGAACCAGAATTGCCCTCATCGCTGGTGTCTACCAGCAGATCCACAACACCAGTGAATCCAGGCTCTGGCTCGTAAACCAGTCCGTCAAGCGCGGCGTTCAGGTCCGCAAGAGTCCCAAACATCACGATAGTGCTGTCCTGAAACCCATCTCCCGTGGCGAACGAAATCCCGTCTGTCTGAGCCAGAGTCAGGGTTCCGCGACCGACTTCAAGCGATACTCGAAGACTGCCCAGGCCCGCGTCTGCGTCCGCGATACGTAGGTGGTTCGCAAACGAACTCGCCAACAGCAGCGGTTCATCGACTTCCGTACGAACAAAACCAGAACTGATATTAATAGGTGCAGCGTTCGCTGCTCCTGACGACGCCTGTACATTCAGGCTGAACTCAGACGTATTGCCGTTCAGATCAGTTGCAGTCGCGGTAATAACCTCTCCAAGCGAGACGCCAACCCCTGACAGCATGCTGGTGAAGTTAATCTCCCCACTTAGGTCCGTGGTACGGCTGATGCTACCAATGTGACGCTCGGCTTCACCGTGCCCGGTAGGATCTGCTGTCGCACTCGCATAAAAATCAATGAGCAGTATCGTGCTGGGGGTGCTGTTAATTGAGCCCGTGATAGCCAGATCTGTACCGCTCACCACGGCCGCTTGCAGAACCGGATAGTTCTGCAGTTCATTCGGCCCAGTGTCTCCATCCAGGTTATCGTTCGCAGCATGGCCGCCATCTCCAAGAAGATCAATTCCCAGAGCTCCGTTGTCGAAGATCTCATTAAACCGCAGCGAGTTGCCCCTGGCGTTGCCTACTACTGAGATCCCGGACGACAGGTTATTCGCGATAGTATTGGCATCGGCTGCAGTACCACCGATGACATTGTCGCGGGCGGAATCGAGGAACCAAATGCCCTGCGTTGAATTCCCCAGATCAGTTACGCCATCTGCACCAACGCCAATCAGATTTGACGTCACCTGGTTTTCGCGAGCGTTCTGGAAGAACGTGATGCCGGTCTGATCGTTTCCGCTGATCACGTTCGAGTCGATAACGTTGTTGTTGCTGTCAGACAGAACCCGAACGCCGTCGACGACATTGCCATGGTCAATCAACCCGGTCCTGTCTGTGCCGATGTAGTTTCCGATAACCTCGTTACCGCTGGCTGTCGCATCAAACTGCACGCCATAAACCCGGTTCCCACTTAATACGTTTCGTTCGGAAGCGGTTGCCCCCCCGACAATGTGATCGTTCCCGAGAATGTAAATGCCACCTTCATTCCCTTCGCCGACGATCGCAGAACCATCATCAGCGAAACTGCCCAGCAGGTTGCCATAGACCTCGATATCGCTCGAACCGCTGGCCAACGTGATACCCGCGAATCCGAAGTCACGCACGATGAGTCCCGTAACCTCGCTCCCGTCAGACCCCGTCTCAAAGCTAAGTCCACTGAAGAAACCACCAGCTCCGTCAATCGTGACCCAGTCGCCCTGCGTCGTTCCATCAATCGTGATGGCGTCTGAGATGCCGGGCAGTCCGCCCAGATTGAGTTCAATGACCTGAGGCCCTGCCCCCGCGATATTGAAGGTAATCTCGTCAGGCGAACCATTGTTGGGAGTGTTGTTGGCCGCCGTGATCGCTTCGCGAAGCGAAATCCCGGTTCCACCTGGATTGGCAAGCAGAGCAGCAATACTGCTGGTATCACCGTCTGATTCGTCAGTTGCCGTCGTCACTTCAAAGACCGGAGGGGCAACGATATCGACTGCGACAATATGGGAAACTGAATCGCCGTCGTTGTCCACAACCTCAACTGTGAATGTTGATGTGGTTCCAGCAGTGGCCGACGCGGCAACATCAAGACTGACGGTTCTTAAAGCCCCACTTGAGGCACCCTCTGTTGCTGATGTGATGTCACCAGAAGGACTGTAACTCGCGGTAAGGTCATTGGCGTTGGTGTCGCTATCGACCAACAGAATCTCGGTGGTAATGGTCTGCCCAGGCATCGCCGTGAGAGGGGTCTGCGTGAAGATCGTTGGATCGGCGGTGTCGGTCACTGGTGCCGTAAACCGGCGGGCAAGGACATCCGACTGCCCAGCAACAGTCTCTGAGTACAGAACTACAAAGTTGTTGCCATCAAGCAGCGACACGGAAGCATTCTCGTTGAACGGAAAGCCAGAATCGACCCTCACTTCACCAGCTGTGTTTCCGTCCCAGTCATAGTTGATCACCTCAAGCCGTACGTCTGCCTCCCACGCAATGGCGAAATCACCAGCCTCACTAATAGCCACACTCGGGTTTCGCTCGACACCTCCAGGATTCGTTGCAACGTTGAAGCGCGGACCTTTCAATGTGCCGTCACCGTTAACCTGCAGGGCGTGGACGTCCCAGCTTGTCCCAACTCCTTGTTCGTGCCAGGTAATCACGCCCTGCCCAGCTTCATTGACTGCAATTGCGCTACCACCGGCATCCGTCGCGTTGCTGAGCGTAAGAGTGGGGGCGAACGCCCCACCTGAGAACCGTGTGAAGTAAGCTCCGCCGCTGTCGTCCCATGAAATCAGAACATTCCGATCTGCATCGATTCCGATTGCTGGATTTTCCGCTCCGACAGAATCCGGCACATTCACAGGAGCTGTGTCAATCCGATGGTCGTTCTTATCGAACCGTTGGAACTGGGCGCCTGTTGGAGACTCCCAGACGACGACGTAATCACCCGCAGCGTTCGACGCGATCGAAGAGTTCTGTTCCGCAACTCCGACACTCGTCACATCCACGATGGGCCCCGTCGTGGAACCGTCGAAGCCAAAACGTTGGACTCGAATATCAGCGTCAGCGTCGTTTGCACTGACAGTCCACGTTGCGATAAAGCTTCCATTCGGATCGGACTTATCAATGGCAACACTCGCATACCTGCTGTTGTCGCCCGGGAGATCTTCAACGGGGCCAAGCTGACCATCTGCGCCCAGGGTTCGCCAATGCGACTCACCCGTGGCGTCATTCCGCCACGCGATCACACTGGTTCCGTCCAACCCTGTGGAAATAGAACGCGTCACACCTCGCCGAAGTCCGCGGTTGGCCTCTGTGTCCCCCGAATCAGCGATCGTGTCCGTACCCGACGTCAGTGGTTGCAGGACACCGATAGCGAACGAGTCCGACGCCGTTCCGCCCTGCAGATCGTCGACGCTGACAGTCACTGTTGCCGTGCCCGTCCAGTTTTCATCCGGAGTGTAGACGATGCTCTGAACAGCATTTTGGGCATTTGATTCACTGCCCTCAACCGTCACACTGGATGAGGCGAACCAATCACCGCCAACCAAAGTGAGCCCTGTCTGGTCAGTCAATGTAAGACTGCCGTGATCAACGTCCAACGTCACCCGGACGTCCGCGTTGCCAACATTCGTGTCGATGGTGAAGTCCAGATCCGAAGCGCCAAGCTCAAGTGATGTGTTGGTGTGAATCGTTTCCCCGTTTGTGAACTCAACTTCCGGGGCGACCAGCGTGCTGAACCAATTCGCCTGAACGATTTGAGTGAATGCCAGCGACGACTCAATCTCGCCGGTGTTGATTTCAAGCTCCCAGTCACCGCCCAAATCCTCGTGGCCCGTCAGGTCATCACTCGCCGCAACATCCGCACCCGTAAGAATTGCCAGCGAATCCACAAACTCGCGACCAGCATCCGAAGCACCCAGGTCACATCCATAAAACAGAATGTCTGCGTCGGCAGTCAGCGAATCGCCCCACTGGCCAAGCATGCCTGCATACAGCCCAAGGTTGTCGGCCGTCAAAGTGGTCGAACCAAGTTGAACCGCTCCATCCCGACCGTGAGACACAATGTGCAACGCACCGATGTCGTCTCGGCTCGCCAGCATTTCTGTAATCTGTTCGATCCCATCCCGTTGACTGTCCAGAATGAGAATCTCAAACTGATCCTCCGGGTTGCTGGTCAGTCCATCGATCAGCTGTTCGTAGTCTTCAACAGACTCATCAACGATCACCAACTCAACGCTCTGGGTCGCCTGGTGAGAAGCAGCATCCTGCATGTCAGCAGGAGCCTCACACGCGACACACGCTGCCATCTCGGCATCAACCGGAACCGGCACAGGCGTCGCGCTGTAGAGGACACGTTCCTCCAGGTCCTGAAGCTCAAGGGTGCGTTTGGCTCCAGCCTGCATCCCTGCCCGACGCGTCAACACACGCTGCACGCGCGCACGGCTGCTGGCCAGAATGGCTGCAATAGAACTCTGACGATCTTGACTGTCTGTCATGGACTACTTCCCACGTTTTCTTGACCGGGAAAGCTGCAGTGCGCAGCGGTCCCGAGGGTGTTCCATTAGAAAAATAGGTCGGAGAATCGCTCTATTCGGCAGCGATTGCCGATTTTGCCCAGGCCCGGAACCAGTCGTATGAGTCAATCAGGCAGCGCGCCGACCTGACCGCTACAACCGTCACAAACTGACAGAAGACGGGCAGTCTGGATGGTTCACCCAGGGTTGGTCGATCTTTCCGGATGCAACGATTGCTCCGCTGAGCACGGTCGTAATCAGTGAACCGACTGGCATAGTTCTCCCGATTGCGACGGTCGTATGCCGAACCATGAATAGACGTCTGCTCCTACGCGGGCCATGCACGGAGAGAATTTCCAAGATGCGAGCCATCCTTTTCACTTTAACTGCAGCGATCACATGTGCGACAACGCTCGTCGCGCAAGATGGAACCGTTGCGCCCGCATCGCCGGACACAAAGCCGTCTCTCCGCCCACCGATCGAGCTTCCCCCGCTGCCCGGGCAAGGCGCCACGCCTGCGCCTGCACAACCAGCTCCCGCACTACCAAAATTTGAACTACCTCTCCAACCGGCCGCGCCAATCCAGCGTCCTGAAACACATTATCAGCCAGCACACACACCAGTCACATCTCGCGTTTCCAAGCGCGTACCATTGGTCAAGCTCGGTTTCGGAGACCCGGAACAAAGCAATATCGTGAGTCCCTACATCGATCGCGCCCAACAACTACTGGACGATGACGACCTCGGGACGCAGTCGATTACCGAGTTCCCCATGAACTACCAGCCATGGTGGACCCACCAGCTCAGCACCCCACTGCGTTCGCGTTACGTGCCGATGCAAGTGACATTCGAAGAAATCATCCTCAGCGCGCTGACACACTCACCGCGAGTCAAAGCACTACGTATTGAACCATCAATTCGTCACCGTTCAGTCGCGATCGAACGAGCACAGTTTGACTGGCTTAGCTTCGCTGAAATGAGCTGGGACGACACCAGCGACCCCGTTGGCAACGAACTCACAACAGGCGGTTCGCCGCGATTCAGAGATCACAGGTGGAATCTGGAACACGGTCTCAGACGCCGAACACACAGCGGCGGCGAACTGGAAATCACCAACGAAATCGGCTGGCAGGACAACAACTCGACGTTCTTCACGCCGGCTCCACAGGGAACTTCTCGCCTGGCCGTCAGCTTCACTCAACCACTGCTCCGATCCCGCGGCAAATTCTTCAACAAGAGCCGCATTGTGCTGGCTCAAATCGAAACCAGCGTCGCTGACAGCCAGTCACTGCTCACAATTCAGGACCACCTGATTGAAGTCAGTCAGGCCTACTGGGAACTCTTCCGCTCACGGGCTTCGTTGCTACAGAAACGAAAGCTGTTGACCCGAGCGACAACTATCCTCGAACGGCTGGAAGGTCGCCGTGGAGTTGACGTGCTTGAACGACAGGTGCTGCGAGCCCGCTCAGCAGTGGCAAGTCGCCGCTCAGAAATCGCCAGAGCGGCCGCGTCAGTACGAAACTCAGAATCACGGCTCAGACTGCTTGTCAACGACCCAACTTTGCTGACAGGGACACCGGTCGAACTGATTCCAGCGGACGAACCACTCTGCGACAACATGGTCTACTCAACGCCGGAAACGGTTACGGTCGGGCTGATGACACGTCCGGACATCGCAGAAGCGATCAGGGAAATCCGAGCTCAATCTGTGCGACTGGGAGTCAGCAAGCAGGAGGTCTTGCCCAAACTTGATTTGATTCTAAGCAGCTACCTGGCCGGTCTTCAGGACGACGGTGATATCTGGGGAGCGAAGCAGCAGTGGTTCGAGGAAGGCGAACCGGGCTACTCAATTGGCCTGTCGTTCGAGTATCCCCTCGGCAATCGCGCTGCCAAAGCACTGGTTGAACAACAGCAGTTCCGCCTGCGTAAGGCGATGTTCGAGTTCCGGAACACAGTGGAATCCGGCATCACCGAAGTCGAACTCGCCGTTCGCGAAGCCCGCACTTCACACACCGAGATGCTAAGTCGGTTCCAGGCCATGCGAGCGGCCGAGGCCGAATCGATTTACCTAAGCGAACGCTGGCAGCAGCTACCAGGTGACGACCGCACCACGGCTGAGTTGCTGGAAGATCTCCTGGACGCCCAGGAACGCGTGGCCACAGAAGAGTTCGCGTTTGAGACAGCCCGCATGAGCTACATGCTTGCCTTAATCGAAATCAAGCGAAGCACCGGCACTCTGTTGGCCGACGACGAGGGCCAATCGTTGTTAGCTCAGCCAACCACTCTCAGCGGCGGCGTACCGCCGGGCCACGCAATGGGCCAACCGATCGCGCCGACGTATTCGGGCAACACAGGCACCATCATCCAATCGACTCCGCCTTCACAGTTCGTGCAGCCAGCCCCGCAGGCCAATACGCCATACACACCAACCTACACGCCGCCAGCCTACGAAGCGCCAACCCCGCGGCCGTACAATCCACAACAGGCACCAGTCCGGGGCAACGCTCCGGTCCCCCCCATTCCACCGCGCTAACGGCACCTGGAATCCTGGATCGCGTGGTGTGAAATGTCTGTTGTCGAACCAAAAACTTCTGAGTCCCCCAGTTCTTCGTGGGCTCGAATCCGTGGATGGCTGACCGGTAAGTCCGGAGCGCTGCCTCGCGATCCATCCAACGCTGAATGGCAACTGGTGCAGTCGATCGAAGATCTCGGTCCGCGATACCAGAACATCACCGACCAGGAACTCGCTGACGAATCGACGTGGCTGCGAAAACAAATCGCAATCGAACGCGGCGAGATCGGCGATGAGTTCACCCGAACCGCATTCGCCCTTGCCAATGAAGCCCTGTATCGCGTTCGTGGATTTCGCTACTACCCGGTCCAACTACTCGCCGGCATACTGCTTTCCCGCGGCTTCATTGCCGAAATGCAAACAGGCGAAGGCAAAACTCTCACTGCCACACTGCCTTCCTTCCTGCTGGGCCTGCGCGGCGAAGGCGTACACGTTGCCACCGTAAACGCTTACCTTGCCGAACGCGACTGCGAAGAGAACCGCCCCATTCTGGAACTCCTGGGGCTCTCGGTGGGGATGATCACGGATGACGCCGAACCTGAAGAAAAACGCGAGGCCTACGCCTGCGACGTTACCTACGGCACCGGCTACATTTTCGGTTTCGACTACCTACGCGATCAACTGACGCTTCGAGATCGCCTGACGGAACGCGGCAGACACCGGTTCCGACAATCGCTGCGCGGCGCCGCCAACGCGTCACGAACCATGCAGCGTGGACTGGCCATCGCACTTGTTGACGAAGCCGATAGTGTTCTCATCGACGACGCAGCCACACCGCTCATCCTGGCTGGAGGCGGTGACGAAGAAGCACCGGACGTCGCCGCCCACAAAGCCGCCAGACAACTGGCTCTGACGCTGGTCGAGGACCAGCACTACACGCTGGACAAACTGCAGAACAGCATCAAAATCACTGACGTCGGTCACGACTTCGTACACGCAGATGATGTCGAGATTCCATCGTTGGTCCTGATTCGCCCCTGGGCAGACTACGTCGAAACGGCGCTGCGAGCAGAACACTTGTTTCGCCGCGACGTCCACTACATCGTCAAAGACGACGAGGTCCAACTGGTCGATCAAACAACCGGACGAATTCATACCGAACGCCAATGGAACGGCGGGTTGCATCAGGCCGTGCAGACACTCGAAGGCGTCGCGGTTAAGGCGGAAAGCGAAACGATTGCTCGAGTCACCCGGCAGCGGTTCTATCAACTCTACCGTGGCGTTTCGGGAATGACCGGAACCGCAGCCGGCGGCGAACCAGAGTTAAACGAAATGTACAACCTTAGCGTCGTACGTGTGCCTACCAACCGCCCAAACCTTCGCGTCATTGAACCAGAAGCCGCGTTCGCCAACTCCGACGCAAAGTGGGTCGCGATCGCCGACGAAGTGCAGCGCCAGGTCGCAGCCGACCGTCCCGTCCTCGTGGGCACACGCACCATTGCGGCAAGCGAAGTCGTCGGCGAACTACTCACCGCACGGGGTGTTGAGTTCCGTCTGCTCAACGGAAAGCAAGACGGCGAAGAAGCCGACATCATTTCTGAAGCGGGTCGATGTGGCGTGGTCACAATCGCCACCAACATGGCGGGCCGCGGTACCGACATTCGGCTGACACCGGCAGCCAAAGCAGCCGGAGGTCTATACGTCGTTGCCACTGAGCATCATGAGTCCACCAGAATCGATCGGCAACTAGTCGGACGAGCCGCGCGGCAGGGCGACCCGGGCAGTGCGAAATTCTTTGCTGCTGCGGACGATCATCTTATTCAGCAATACGATCAGGACCTGGCTGCCCGCATGACCCGCGCAGCCGATGCCAGCGGATCGATTCCCCGCGACTGTGCCAGCGAACTGGAACGCCTCCAGCAGCGCGTTGAGCAGTACCACTTTCAGCGCCGACGTGAAATGTATGAGCAGGACCGTGTTCAAAACGAGATCCTGAAACTCGGCAAGCAGAATCTCTGAAATCCGTGAAACTTACCTGACCGGCGAAATCCACACGTCAGGCGGTTTCATTGCGACCTACGCTTTGGGACTCAGAGGTAAAACAGCTCCGGTGGAATCGGAGCACCCAGGTGATGGAGCACCAGATTCGTGATCCCAGCGGCAAGCGGCTGCGGATCGAAGAGGAGACTCCGTCGTGATCAAGGCCCGCGTTCTGGTTTGTGCCCTCCTGTGTGCAGTTGCATCCACGGGCGCCGAAGAAAAGACTTCGCCCTCACTCACCCCTGCAGAAGGCCTGACGGAACCGTTCCGCAAGATTGACCTTGCCGCAGCCGAAACCGGTCTGATGCAGGAAATCGCCATCGAAGAAGGCCAGAGAGTCGAGAAGGGACAGATACTGGCTCGGCTAGACGACCTGGTTCTCCAGGCATCGCTGGCAGTCGCTGCGGCGCAAAAAGAAGCAGTCGGTCAGATTAGAACGGCCGAAGCAGAACTCAAACTGCGTTCGACGCGATACAGCAAGCTCATGGAACTTAAGCAGCGCGGGCATGCGACTGCTGAGGAAGTCACCGTTGCCGACTCAGAAAAAGAAGTGGCCGCTGCAAAACTTCTTCAGGCTAAAGAGGCATTGAAAGTCAGACAACTTGAATACGACCGAATACTCGCTCAGATCGAACGCCGACTGATCCGTTCGCCCGTCAACGGTGTCGTCACCAACGTTTTCAGAGAACCGTACGAATTCGTTTCTTACGCTGAACCTGTTGTCATGACCGTGGTTCAGCTGGATCCAATCGTTGCTGTCTTTACGCTCAGTCCCAGCGAAGCCAGGGAACTGAAGCTCGGAAAAGAACTTAGCGTGAAGCTTAACAGCTCAAAACAACCCGCCCGCGGTGTTGTAAGTTACATCTCACCGGTGCTTGACGCGGAAAGCGGAACCCTGAAAGTCAAAGTCAAAATCGACAACCCATCAGGCAAGTATCGCAGCGGCGACAGATGCACGCTCGGCGAACCAAACCGCACCCAACTGGGCATCAAACCAAAAATTCCCACCCAGCGCAAATAGATACTGCGAGCCAGCGCTGTGTAATCACGGAGTCGATTCCTCTCAATAGCCTGAATGCCATGCAGGGACCGCAAGGTGCAACCGATTCAACGTCCGGGCTGTCCACCGCAGCCCTGACCTCGCTGCGCTTCCTGCGTCATCGAGTGGATCAGGCCGCTGCGAAATCGGCTAATCGAGACACATTCCTGACCGCTGCAGCTCAAAGCCTGGCGTCCGCCATTGGCCAGGACTGCATCGCCTGGGTCCAGGCCGAAGGCAAAGAGCTCCGCGTAACCGGGCTCAACTTACCCCTTGAAGGTCTTTCAGAAACCGTTCAACGATCAGTCGCAGAACGAGCCGCCGAAGCGATGCGCAGTGGGCTGACACACGTCAGCCTCATGACTGACACACAGACCTTAAACTGCGTTGCCGCTCCAGTGGTTTCGGTTCCCCGCCCGGGTTGCCTTGTCATTTTGCATTCCGCACAAAAGCAATCGCTTCCGTTCGCCGTTGCCGCCGCTGAACTGGTCGCCGCTTGTATCGCGGCCGCCGAATTCCGCCGAGAAACTGTCGCAGCTAGCCGCGAAGCCAACGATGCCGGGGCTCTGGTTGACATGCTGGCCCGAACCGAAAGCGCTGGCGATCTTACGGCCGCAACCGTCGCACTTTGCAGCGAACTACGGCAATTCTTCGGCTGCACCGACGCCATTCTGGGGCTCAAACCAGACGACGACGAACTCATCCAGTATTCCGCTCGAGCCGACGAGAACGCGCGCGTCAGCGACGACGAACGACTCGCTCTCAACGCCGCGCTGCACGAATCGTTGATGCAGGCCAGAGCCGCAAAGTTTCCCGCACCGCCGGGCGCACCACGGCACGCTTTACTGGCACACCGTCAACTCGCAAACGAACTGGGCGCAACAACTCTGGTCAGCTGCCCGCTACGAACTGAAGACGGTGCCCCCCACGGCGCCATAATTCTGGTCGGCGCAGAAGATCAACTTGAATCACCAGACGTCCTCGGCTTCCTTGAAGCAGCCGAACCACGCATCGCGGCAACCGTCTCGCTGCTCGAACGATCGGAACGGAAAGGACTAGAACGAGTCGCAGCGAAGGCGCGTGCGATCGTCACAGATCAAACCAGCCGCGGCATCCTGGCCGCGGTCGCCGGCCTGGCTTTGCTGATGTGCATTCCCCTGCCCTACAAAGTGAAAGCCAACTGCGAACTACAACCACTCAATCACCGCTACGTCGCCGCACCGTTTGAAGCTCCGCTTGAAGAATGCCTGGTCGAACCGGGTGACATGGTCGAACCCGGTCAGTTGCTGGCTCGTATCGACGGGCGCGAAATCAGGCTGAACCTTGCCGAGGTCGCATCCGATCGAAACCGTTCCGGCAAAGAACGCGACATGCACCGAGCAAAAGGCGAATACGGAGCCGCAGAAATGTCGCGGCTCGAAATGGAAGCCCACCAGGCCCGCGCGGCATTGCTTGAACATCGCGGACAGAACCTCGAAATCCGCAGCCCCTCATCCGGCGTCGTCGTCAGTGGAGACTGGAAAAAATCAGAAGGCGTCCCGCTGAAGACCGGCGAGACGATGTTCGAGATCGCTCCTCTGGGCCGCATGATTGTCCAGGTTGGCATTCCCGAAGACGACATTACCCACATCAAGATCGGTCAGACAGTCACGGTTCGCATGGACGCCTACGCATCGGATTCCTGGACCGGAAAACTGCTGCGTGTCCATCCCGCTGCCGAAATGCGCGACAACGAACACGTCTTCATCGGCGAACTGGAATTAGACAACCCCGACCTCCGACTACGTCCAGGAATGCGAGGCACAGTCAAGATTACAACCCCGGCCCGACCAGTGTTCTGGAACATCTTCCACAAGCCCTGGAACGCCATGATCGCATGGATTCGGTACGCCATTTAGTGTCAGTGGTCGAGCGATTGAGAGTCAGTGGTTGGTCGATTTAGAGTCAGTGGTCGGTCGAAGCTGGACGCCTTATGACGAGGACGGGGAGCGAAATTTAGGATCTGGCTCGCGCGCCAAATCTCAAATCTCAAATCTCAAATCTCAAATCTCAAATCTCAAATCTCAAATC
>CAZAIB010000131.1:0-17271 GCA_964485095.1 uncultured Planctomycetaceae bacterium
GATCGCCCGACACTGCGAACACGATTCGCTGATTGTCGATCGGCTCATTCCGCCGTGGGAACAGTCCGATTCTGACTGTTGGGCCCGTCTCAACCTGCGAGTGCCGTCATGCGCAGAAAACTCATCCTGTTGTTGTTTTCGTTTTCGCTCACGCAATCGGTTGTATTCGGCAATCTCGTGCTGGTCACCGCCGCCGATCTCGGTTATGCGAATGGGACAACCGGCATAAACGCGACGCACGATATCAGTAGTCTGCTGGGAGTCTCTCCCGGGAACTTCTTACTCACCATCACGAATGGCAACGTGCATGCTGGCGGTGGATGGACAGTTTCCAACTCGCAGTCGACAGATTTTAGTTTGACGGGAACGGGCACAGCGACAGGAATGATCAGCCACGGTGCGAACCTTGGCAGCGATAACTTCTCGAATGGCCCGGATTCGCAGGACGGATTCACGGCTGTTTCCGGTGAGTCATGGACCTTCGTGAATGCTGTCGATCCGGACTACACGCTGTTTGAGATTGGGAACGATCACTACCTCGACTATTCAGGTCCGGAAACAGATCAACTTGAAGCCCACAACACCCCGATTCGCTGGCGGTCAGATAGTACCATCACCGGGTTCGAGGTGTGGTCCAACAACACATTGAACCTGAACAACAACTTCACCATCTTCTTTATGGCTTCGACTTCAACGCCCGAACCCAGCAGCCTAGTGCTCATGCTGCCTCTGCTTGCCGGAGGAGTTGTTCGCCGCCGCCGACGGGCATAGGGTAAGAGTAGCCAGCAAGCCTCCAGAGAAGTCGCCGAGTACGTTCGTTACTACAACAACGAACGCAGAGACTCTGGTATCGACTACTGCTCGCCAACACAGAGAATGACCTGCCTGAGACTGTCATCACCTCACCCTTGCCGCATGCTTGCCGAAGCCAAGTGCTTCGCCTGCCAGTGCTTCGACAACGAGGGCAGCGCTGCGTCCTCTTTTCATTCCCTCTGTAGAATTCCGGCGCCGGCCTCGATCAAAGATTTCTGACACGTTCCAGACACCTTTGCTGTTTCCCAACTCGCGACTGACCTCATCGAAGTTGCTGCCGGACCCGCCAAAACGCATGCAGGTCGGCTCCGACCCGTATTCGAAGAGTGAGTTTGTTCCTGGACGCCTGCAATTTCGCACTCAATATCCAGTCACCATCCGGTTTCGCGAAATGAAGCAGCGAGTCGAGATCCTTGTGCGGGCGCCCCAACATTTCGTCGAGCGGATTTTGCGGCGAGAGCCTCCGAGTGTAGACCTTCTCAACAGACCGTAAGAATTTTGCGAGCCAATCGTTGTCCTTGTTTGCCACCAGAGGCTTAAGATCCAAGCTCAGTTCCAAGAGCGGTTGCGATGCGTTAACTTTGTTGATCCTGAGTGGCTGATCAAGACTTGGCAGGTCGTTCCCCGAAGAGAGCCCGAATGATAAGCTGTCGTCGATCATAGCGGATCGGTACCGAAGCATTGCTAAATCGACATCGTTAAGCCTCAGGGACGCTTGGCCCTCCAAGTCGTCCTGAAGTGCGAAACGACGAGCAAGTGCGTTTATGTCCTCGGCTTTCAACGCGATCGGCGATTGGGCCACCAAGCTGATTCCGTCACGATCTTTGTCAAATCGGGCCGAAAGCAGGATGTCTCCCCGTTCCGTTGCCTCCTTGAGTCCGATCATGTCGCCGCTGCTAACAAGGCGACGAACGGCGGCCCAAGCCACAGGGCGTAACTCTGAAGGAACCTTGAACGCAATCTTCAGCCAACCCAAGTTCCCCCCTTCGGATTGGACTGAGTTGGAAGTTCGAAGTTGGCTGATGAGTTTTGACAAGCGAGAGCCTTTCTTGGCGATAAGCTCGGCAGAGAGTGTGAATGGCTCGTCAGCTTCGCTTGGCCATTCTGTGCTCGCGTGAAATTCCAGAACATCGAACGCCAGCGATTTCAGAAGTTGCAACTGCGTATCGCTAATCAGCCGACGGTCCTCGTAACTTGATGAACTCTCCGAATCTCGCCGCTGCAACCCTACGTTCGCTGCGCCAGCCACAACAGAAAGCGCTGCAGATCGATTGGCCGCGGGAACCACCTGCGGACGAAACAATACGTACCACATCTTGCCTTTTGCGAGCTTCGCAAGTCGTGCCGCTTGCCTCATCGGTGCGGCCTTGAGCTTAGCAAATCCGGCTTTCTCTCTTCGGCTAACGACAATTCCATCCACATACCGCAGGTGAGCTTCGCCGCCGAGTGATTTTAGTTGCGGGTTGTCAGGGAACACATATGGCGGAGTACGGATCGTCTTAATATCCCCATTCGTCTCCACCGTCGGATAGATCCCTTCGGGCATGTTCGCGAGTCGACGATCCACTGCGTCTTGAACGTACTGGTCAAACGCCTTCTTATCGCGGTAGCTGGCAAAACCAGTTGATTCGATCTTCCCATCCGAGGAGACGACATAGAACTGCCCCCGGAATGAGTTATTGCCCCGATACTTCCCAAAATGGTCAGTGCTCCAGAACTTCAACGTTCCATTTTCTTCGATTTGCGCGAGGGCATTCGCCCGGTCGAATACTCTAATGTGAGCATCCTTCCACATCGGCGTGAATTCGTTATTCACCACGAGGACTGCGATTTCCTGAGGCCCCGACATCGCCCGCGGTACCATGGCCAGCCACATCGCCGCGGTGAAGCTCGCCACCTCCAGGAATGGTCGACGACCCCGACCGATTGTGGCAGCGACCCGTGTGAAATCTACTGTTGTCGGCTTCATTAGGAATATCCGGGCTAAACAATCGGGCCCGCCGGTTGACCAACGGGCCCTATTCCAAAGTTAGCTGGGCTGGAAGCTGTACGAGAGACATCCCCGTTACGGGACATTTACCAAGGAGCTTATCTTTATTGTGCTCCGTCAGCCACGACCCTTGGTCCTTGAGTGATGCCTCCACATGCGCGTATGCGACATATCCTCCCGCCACATCAGTGTTGGCTGTTACGTCCATAATCCAGACTATGGCGTCATCCTCACAGCTTAGCGTGTACAACTCTGCCAAATTCGTGGTCTTGATGGTGGCCGCAGGGTTAAAGCCAGTTCTGTTCGCCCCAAGCGGCGCTAATGCACCGATGTCGCTGGCTCCTCAGCTAGGGACGGAGCTCGATTACGACATCTACCGGGATTGAGACATTCACAGCGAGGGCCAACCAACTCGTTCGGGCATTAGTCAACTGGACGCTGCTCATCGTTTCACAGCAACATCCAACCGGAACAGCGTCACCCAACGCACCAACCGGATACCGATCAAACGGAACGTTTGTTAGAAGGAGCGTTGGCAGGCGAACTCGGCCATTTCGGCGAGGATCTGGCGAGCCGGGCTGTCGGGGACCACGTTCAGTTGTTCGATGGCCTTGTCGGCGAACTCGCGGGCGGTTGCGATGGCGTATTCGATGGCGTCGGAGTTTCGGACCATATCGATGAGAGCCGCGCGGTTCTCGGGGGATGGGTTCTCGATGAGCTCGCGGGCTTTGGTGATGGTTGCTTCGGGGGCGGATTGCAGGAGATGGATGAGTGGTAGAGTGAGCTTTTGTTTTTCGTAGTCGGTTCCGATCGACTTGCCCGTGTTGCTCTCATCGCCGACGAGGTCCAGGACGTCGTCCGCAATCTGGAACGCCATGCCCAGCAGGCGTCCGTATTCACGAAACGCATCACTGACTTCTTCGGTGGCGTATGCGTAGTGAGCGCCAGCGTAACTGCACAGTGCACACAGTTCGGCGGTCTTGCCATTGATGATTCGGTAATACTGTTCCTGCGAGAGGTTCGAGTTCGCTCGTTCATGAACCTGACACAGTTCGCCTTCACAAACCAGGTTGGTCGCTCGGCCGATAAGTCGGCAGGCGTGTGCGTCCAGGCTGGCGGCCAGGTGGAACGCGTGCGTAAAGAGATAGTCTCCGCACAGCACACTGGTTTCGTTGTTCCAGCGTGAATTGACCGTGGCAACGTGGCGGCGCGTGTCGGCTTCGTCCAGGACGTCGTCATGAACCAGCGTCGCGGCGTGAATCATCTCTACGACGGCTGACAGCACATGGTGTTCGTTCCGAATTCCGCCGCACGCCTGAGCGCTAAGCAGCACAAGGATCGGGCGAAGACGTTTGCCTCGAAAACGAGTCACATGTGCGACGACGTCGGTGACGTACGGATGCCAGCTCTGGAGTTCCTCAGCGAACTTCTGTTCTGCGATCTCCAGATCAGAACCGACCATCTCGTTCACACGTAGTAACAGGTCGTGCCTGGTCATGTTACCCATCGCTAGTCTCCGTCCGTCGTCCGCAGGTAGTGGCCACTCTTCCCACCCTTTTTCTCGACCAGACAAATGCCGTCAATCACCATGCTGCGATCGACGGACTTGCACATGTCGTAGACTGTCAGGGCGGCAACGCTGACTGCGGTCAGTGCTTCCATCTCGACACCGGTTCTGGCGTGAACCGCAGATGTCGCTTCAATCTCAAGCGTGCGCTGGTCGCGTTGACTGAAACTGATCGACACTGAATCGAGCCCCAACGGGTGGCAAAGTGGGATAAGTTCTCCGGTCCGCTTGGCCGCCATAATTCCAGCCAGACGTGCAACTTCCAGCACATCTCCCTTGGCGACCTCGCGTTGCATGATTAACCGCAGCGTCTCCGCCTGCATTAACACCCGTCCCTGAGCTCGAGCTAGCCGTTGGGTAATTTCTTTGCCACCGACATCGACCATGTGGCTCTCGCCGTGTTCGTTGAAGTGGCTGAAATCGGTCATATGGGGCGTTCGAGCAAAGGATCGCCAGGATCATCCCGGCTGAGGTTTAGGAAGAATATCGTTCGGCGGAAGGGCTAACAATGTTGTCTGCCGCACCGATGTCCATCAATTGCGTGTTTGGAACCGAGGAACCGGCGTTTCCCAGCGGCCAGTCGGCGGGAGCATCGGTTGGCCAGGCGGAACCGAGCCCATCGGGATTCTTTCGGAACCCACCGGGGCTGATGGCTGGGGCGAATAGAAGTCGGGTGTCGGCTGCAACTGCGGCTGGACTGATTCCTGCATGACGGGTGGCACGCCCAGCGAAGGTGGATGGTTTTGATCCGGTACGCCAGCCGCCGGCGCGCCCTGGTATTGGTTGTTGTACTGTTGGTTCATTGGAGCCGGCTGGGCTGCGGCCGGACCACTGTCATAGATCACGCGTTTGCTTTCGTCGAACGGTTCTCGATCTTCGCGACCAGTAAGGTCACCAAGTTCAGGCGATTCAGGGCCACGGTCGAAGTAAGGGTTCGAGACCAACTCAAGTTGATCTTCGATCCAGTCAATCCAATCCGGGCGGCGTTCGATAAACAGCAGCTGTCGCAGTTCGTCGCGCATCATCTCGGGAGTTTCGTCGGTCCGCAGTCGAGCTCGTAACAGGTTTCCGAGGAACTCCGGTTCCGTGGGCGCAAGATCGTGCGCGGCCTGGTAATGTTCGATCGCGGATTGCGGACGGCCGGCGGCTTCGAAGGTTAAGCCGAGATTGTTTTGCGGTTCCGGACTTTGGGGAGCCAACCGCATCGCTTCCTGGAACGACAATGCGGCTCGGAACAAATCGAAGTTCTCAAAGTACGCCAGGCCAAGATTGTTGTGAGCCGGCGCGTAGGTCCGGTCGGCTCGAACAGCTTTAAACAGCAGCGGCTCCGCCAGTGCAATTTCGTCGCGTTGCAAATGAACGGCGGCCTTGTTGGTAAGCGTTCTGGCCAGCGCAGGGTTCCGCCCAAGACTGACCTTCACAATCTTGCCGTTGTGTTTGTGCAGACTAAAACACCCCGGCAAGGTCACCAGGCTTAACATCGCAACCAGCATCAACCGCGCGCGGCGATGGTGTATCGTTCGCGCTGCGAACGATCGACACAGCGGGCTGTGTGTTCGGACAGGCTGATGCACTGGGAGACTTTTGTTGCGGCCAAAATCGAAGGGGATTCGATTTTTTGCGGCTGCGAGAGGTGAGATTGGGGGAGTGGAGAAGTTGGAGAGAAGCCAACTCTCATCGCGTTGTCGGAGAAAACACGGTTTGTGTCAACACGGCCTCGGCGTTCCATAACTCGCTGCGAGCACTGCTGTTATCGTTGCTCGTGAGCACCAGATCCCGCACGCGAAAACCGGCAGTCTTTGCCTCAAGATCGCTGGCTAGCTGCAGAATTTGCCGGAGTGTGACGGCTTCTACCTGAATTCGCGTGGTCTGGTTCACGTACTCAGTCTTGCCAATTCGCTCAGCCGCACGCGGTTGCACGCTCAGCAAGGCCTCCACACTTAGGCCCACGCCAGTGACTGTTTCTTCGACCTGTTGACTGACGCTGGTCTGCGACGAGGCTTCCAACGCGACAAGCCGCGGTTGGTCGTTGAGCTTTTCAATGGAGTCCACGAGCGCCCGACATTCGGCAAGATCGTTGTTGGCATTAATCGCTTCGGCCCGCGCACTGGACATCACGCTGTAAGACCAGCCCGCAATCAATAGCAGCGACATCCCCACGCATGCGACAAGCAATCGGCGAGAACGCAATTCACGGTCGCTCATGGCGTACTCCCGTTATTGGCATTCTTACCCGTTGTTCGGGCACCCCGAAGCTTGGTCGAAACGCGTCCGGGAGCCAGCTGTTGCAGCGGTTCCTGAATGACGTCGAACCCGACCTGCTCAAGCGCCTGCGCGAAGTTGGTGGCGTCGGTGAAACTTTTGACTTCCGCGCTGATGTCCAACTTACCGTTTTCCATTCGGAACTCGGTGTACTTCACTGCCAGATCCGGAGGCAGCGATTCGAGCATACGCACGGTCGGTTCGATCGCGGAAACCGGAAGTTCAACACTGCTGTTCGTTTGCCGCGAACTCATGAATCGCGCGTGTTCGCTCTTGAGTCGCGACATGGGCGCGTTGGTGCGAATGTTGGGGAAGACCTGCTTGAACAGTGCCTGCTGTTGATCGGCAAAGTCCACAGCCTGCGCGTGATACGATTCGGCGCGGTACCAACACGCCAGTGAGAACAGGATCAGCAGCCCGGCTGCAGCGAGCAGTAGTCGGTTCAATGACTTACGGTATGGCCGGTTCGGATCGCCATTGCTGAGTGCGTCGCGGCGGAGTTCGATCCACGGCGTCACGTTGCCCGCAAGTACGCTGGCGGCGAAGCTGGAGACCTGTGCCGGCATCGACGCCACTGATTCCGACACCGCGCCAATTTCGGCGGCGAACTCGTTGGGTTCAACCTGCGGATCGGCAACCAATCGGACCGCGCCAAGGTTCTCAATTTGAATCGTTCTGGTCGTCGCAACGCTGGAATCTGCTAAGTGAGACCAGTGCCGTACCTGCGAACCGGCGCACGCGACGAGTTCGACGGAACCATCCGTTCGCCACGCAAGACACTGATCTCCATCGCCGCCAGCGTATTCCTGTGCGGCACCAATAGCGGCGGGAAAGATAGAAATGACCTGCATTCCACGCGATTCGACATTCTCAACGAATGGCAGCAGCGTGCTGGTTCGCACCGCCACGCCGATCAATTGTGTCTCGTCGCCAGTGAAATCAGCGGTTGCGTCTTCAGCGTCAAACGGCAGCGACGATTCCAGTTCATACAACAACGCGCGGCGGTCAGTTTTATTGGCGTTCGCGGTTGCCGGCAACGTTGCCGATACAACGGACGTCGCGTGCAGGGCGATTGCCAACTGGCTCCTGGGGTCGCGAGCGGAACAGTACTGCATTGCGGCGGCGGCCAGTTCCACTGGTGACACCGACCGATCGGCGACGCGTTCCATTTCGTGAGCCGACGCGCCGGCCGGACCGATGAGCCAATCCGAACTTGTTTCGAAAAGCAGATAGCCGTTCATCGATCCATGCCACCCATTCCGGTGGCCGCCGATCCCGGATCCGACTCCTGCGACATATCCGGGCCCAGTCCCTGCTTCACGTGGTCTGATTCTGATTGCGTGCCGGACTGTCCATTTCTGCGACCGCCACGGGCGTTGTCAAAGCGTCCACGATCCGTGTTCGAACCACTGCGCAGACCACCGGTACCGCCCTTCAATTGCAGTTCGACCGTTCGACCCCGGTGACTCAGCATTACGCGGCCCGCTTCGATTTCTTCGATTTTCAGACCGCTGGGCAAAAGCTGCAGCGTCTCTCCCACACCCTTGATATCTGTCTGCCCTCGCGCGTCAGAGATAATCGCCATGGTTTTGGCGGAATCAATAATGGTCGCGAGCAATTCAACTCTCGGATTAAAACTGGCAGGCGATCGTTTGATGCGTGGCGGTGGTGGTGGCGTCTTTTGCGGTTCGCTTTTTTCCTTGCCAAGCGATCGTTGCAGGCGACTATCCCAGACGGCCGCGAGTTGTTCGGCCGTCACGTTCGAACCGTCGGACTTGTCACCAGTCTGCATGGGTCGCCTGATGTGCGGCGTTTCAGGTTCCGGCAGCTTGGTTCCAGCGATGGCCCACAGCAAGACGCACCCGATGCCCACCACGCACAGCGCGGCCAGGATATTCAGGATTTGGCGTATCTGCCGGACTGTCACTATCGACCTCGATACTCGATTTCTGTCGTGCGAAACGCGCCTTCCGAACCGGGAGTGAGAACCGCGAAGCTGTCTCGCACTTCTGCCTTCTGAACCGACCGCACCCATAAGGAATAGCACAACGACGACTCTGACAATAGACGCTTCAGTTGGAGCCGATGTTGTGCGTTGGTCGAGTACCGGTCGATAGTGCGCCGGATTTGGTTCGCGGGGCTCTTTCTGAAGTCGGTAATCATCCTGCGAGCGGCCGGACGACCGATGATCAACCCCGCAACTTCGACAGCCGTTTCTTCATCAGCGCGACGGACGTTAATCGCTTCGCTGCCCCAACATGTCAGGCGGCGAGTCGCTTGCTGCAAATTTGAAACGCGCGACAGATCGAACACCTGGCCCCACGAGCGGAACGCAATTGGAGCCGTTCGTAATGTCTCTTCTTCGGGGTCTTCTTCATTTGCGTCTGCGTCTGCGTTTGGACTCGCGTTTGCGTTTGCATCCGGCCGCGTTGAGCCGGGTTGCGTGTTCACCGGTCGAACCATCCGGTCAGCACCAACGGCTTCGGTCTCCGCGTTCAAAGCCACCGCACCAATCGCTTGCGACAATTCCTTAACCGTTTTGGCAGCTGAGTCGCGATCGCTGAAGTGATACAGACTATTCACGTTGGCCCGCGCGTCTTCATCAGCCAAAACAAACTGCAACTGCACATCGCCCAACACAATGTTGCCCAACAACTCGGGCGATGGAACCGGCAACCTGGCTTTGCGCGCTGCCTTGTCGCGTTCTTCGAAAATCGTAGTCGCAACCGGTAGCATTGCGCGGTTTAGCGATGCGGAACCCCACTTCTGCTGCAGTTCACGTCTGGCTCGCAGCGCGTCGGTTCCCATGCGATAGCTTTGTCTGGCGACCGACACCAACGCCGTCGCCGCGATGACAAGCGATACCAGGACTAACAGCAAAACGATGCCCGGTCGTTTTCTGATTTCTGCCTTTTGAAGTCGCTGCATCACCGGACCTCCATGTGGTGCCGAACGCGTTGGCTCCAAATCGCGTCTCCGTCCGGACCCGACAGTTCCAGGCGAAACGCCGTGGGCATAGGCGACAGCCCACCCGTGAGGTGCAAATCGACTTCTTCATTATCGACCGATCCGACTGGCGAAAGCGACAACCCACCGGTTCCAATCCACACGATGCGTTGGTGGCCAGGGCGACGCGATTGTTCTTCAGTCCGAACCAGAACCTTCTCCCCCCGCACATTCCGAACAGCGTACGTCACGCGAGCGATTTGGTGAGTGCAGTTGCCGGTCGCAGGATCGGATGAGATGGCTCCAAACAAAACAACGCCACCATCCACGGCAGCGTAGCCATCTGCATTCCTGACATCGCGTGTAATTTGATCGGCAACGATGGTGGTCGATGGGAACTTCAATCGAAGATCGTTGGCCTGCTTCGCCTGCCGCGCGCTTGCTCGCGAAATACTCACCAACGCGGTTAGCAGCATAGAAATGACAATGGTCGCGGCCAGCATTTCGACAAGAGTAAACCCCCCCCGATTCTGCGTACGGCTATCTGACATTCTCTTCATCTCGTCGCGCCTCCTGAACGAACAGGCGTGACGCTGGCGACGACTTCCGTGGCGACCAAAACGCGACTGTCGGATTGCCGGATCACTCTAAGAATACCGACCTGCGATGGTGTTCCGGCGAGAACCGTGTTGCGTTCAATCGTGAACGACCACAACCAGTCAGGATGTCCGGGCACTTCGCCGCTGTTTGGTTTCACGGCGCCGGTGCCGCTTAACAGTGATTCCAGTTGTCCGTCGGCGAATTCAACGGCCTGCATCGTGTCGGCGGCGAATTGCAGTTGCTGGCTGTGCATGCGGAACGCGAGAAACGTGGAACTCGCAAATGCCGCGATGAGAACGGTTCCAACGACGGCTTCGATCAAGGTAAACCCGGTTCGAGCTTTAGAACCGCCGGCTGTCCGCTTTCGCGACGACCTTCCTGAACCGCGTCTAGAACCGGAGCAACGCATCGACCTGCTCCGTTTTCTGAGTTCGAAAAGCCTGACCGGACAGACCAGCCACGACAATCCACCGCGACTGTTCGCCGTATGTCAGTTCAACTGCGTAGGTCGGCGATTGGCCCAGTGGAGAAACAACAAGCCCATCCGCAGCACGCGAACGCCCACGGCCGACTCGTACACTTCCCAGCGTTACAGCTGCCGGCAACCGCACAATTTTGTGAACCCTTCTCGCGACCTGCACCCGAACTTCGTTGTCTCTGGCGTCGAAGGAAATCGTCGCTCCCAAACCGTTGTTACGAGCAATGTTTCGAGCGGCCCGGTCGGCGGCTTCTATTTGACTGTTTGCCTGAGCCAGCTGAGTCGCGCGGATACGTCCGCGTAGACTCAACGCTACAACGCCAGCGATGATTGCCAGGATTGCGCAGGCGACCATCACTTCGATTAGGGTGAAGGCGGCGCGGTTGTCTGGTTGTTTGGCGTGTTGGTTCATTTGAAATGCGCGGCCCCTCTCCCGCGGCTGAGACCGCGACCTCTCCCCTAAAAAGGGGCGAGGTGACATGCTGGGGGATTACGGATTGCTGGTGATGTCTTTGTTCTCGCCTTCGCCGCCTTCGCGACCATCGCCGCCGAGGCAAAGTACCTCGTAGGCGGCGTTGTCTCGGCCAGGGCTGTTGTATTCGTACGCTCGGTTCCAGGGGTCTTCGGGGATGTCTTTCATGTACGGTTCTGGCAGATCGGGAGTCGTCTGAGCCAAGATCGCGAGGCCTTCTTCGTTGGACGGATAGCGGCCCTGTTCGGCGTAGAAGGAATCGATCGCGTCAACGATTGTTTTGATCTGCGCCTTGGCCGTGTTCTGCCGCGCCGAAATCAATGAGCGGCGCGTGTTAAGCATCACGATACCGGCCAGCATCGCGATGATGACCATCACAACAATTAGCTCAACCAGAGAGAACCCCTGCCGATTGGCGCTGCGGTTGTTTCCGCGCGGCGGTTGTCCGTTTCGTTTACGACATAACATTACCGGCCTCCAAAATTGGCAGGATTGTAGCGAGCAACAAGAACCCAACTCCGACCGCCAGAACGACAATCAGGACGGGTTCTAATAGTGAAGTGATTCGAGCCGACGTTGATTCGACCTGACGATCATAGTCGGTCGCAAGCCGCGTCAGCATCTCGTCCAGGCGACCTGATTCCTGACCGACGGAAAATACACGCGTGGCCAACGGCGGAAAGACTCTGGTTTTCTCCAGCGCCTCCGAAATTTCAGCTCCGGCTTCGATATGACGGCCACTGTCTTCCAATGCATTGGCCAGAACCGCGTTAGGGGTCGAACTACCCGCCAGTTCAATCGCGCGCGTGAGTTCTACGCCGCTCCTGGAAAGTGTTCCGACAATCATCGCGATGCGAGAGATATTTTGCTTCAGCAACATCGGCCCAATCACGGGCAATCGCAGCAGGAACCGATGCCACAGCAGCCGACCGTTGGGCGATTGAACAAACACAACGAACGCGACAATGATCGCAATAACAGCTATCGCCAGCCACCACCCGTAGCTCACCAGGAAGTTGCTGCACGCCAACACGATTTGCGTTGGCCACGGCAGTTCCTGCGCTGTTTCGACGACGTTTTCCAGAAGCGGCGGCAAGACAACCGTCATCAGAAACACGGCCGCGCCGGTTCCAAACACCAACAGAAAACACGGATACATGAGCGACGTCAGCACGCGATCTTTGAACTGCGAACTACGCAGACGGAACTCGGCAAGCTGTTCCAGGACGATGTCCAGCGTTCCGGCGTTTTCGCCGACTTCGACAAGGTGCACGTCGGTCGGATCGAACAAGTCCGGACGTTCTGACAACGCTTCAGCCAGGCTGGCTCCACCGGCGACCTTGTCTCGCACTTCGATCAGGGCAACTTTCAACGCACCGGGATGCTGTTGGATAATCGTGTCGAGTGCTTCCAGCAGCGGGATGCCGCCGTGCAACATCATGGCCAATTCGTGAACCGCCCCCGTCCATTGCTGTCGAGCTCGGCGAGTCCTGAATCGCGCCAGAGTCAGCGCACCCTCACTACCTTTGCGTTCGACCAACTTACGAACCGATATCCCCTGCGCGCGCAGCTGATCCCGCGCTTCGCGCGGAGTGCTGGCGGCGATTGTGCCACGCACAACCGCGTTTGCTGCTCCGGTTCCTTTGTAAGTGAAGACTGCCACGGGGTTTTCTTCTCGGGCGGTGAGTCTGTTCGCCCCAGACTTTATGTCAGGGGTTTAACGGCTTTTGCACTACTCGGCTGTCCGATCCAGCTTCGAATCGTTCAAAGTAAGTGTCGTGGATTTCATAGTTGTTCGCCGTCGCTGTCGCCCAGACTGGCGACGCGTTCGACTTCTTCTCGGGTTGTTTGACCGGTTTGCACTTTGTCCAAACCGTCTTGTCTTAAAACGTGCATACCGTTGTCGATTGCCGCCTGCCGCACATCGGCGGCACTCGCGCGGCGTTCGACAAGAGTGCGGCTGCGTTCGTTCATGACCAGCAGTTCGAAGATTCCGATTCGACCTCGGAAGCCCGAGTGCCGACAGTTCTCACATCCGTGCGCGAGGAACCCGTCACCTGTCTCCATTTTACAGTCAGGACACAGTCGTCGCACTAACCGCTGTGCCAGCGAGGCAATCAACGAGCTACTGACCAGGTACGGTTCAATACCCAGATCCAGCAATCGCGTGACGGCACTGGCTGCGTCGTTTGTGTGCAATGTTGAGAATACCAGGTGACCGGTAAGCGATGCCTGGATCGCCATCACCGCGGTTTCCCGGTCGCGAATTTCGCCAACCATGATGATGTCCGGATCCTGCCGCAGCACGCTGCGCAGTCCGGTCGCGAAGGTCATACCCTTCTTTTCGTTGACCTGAGTCTGGTTGATTCCTTCGAGCTGGTATTCGATCGGGTCTTCGATAGTCAGAACATTTTGATCGCGCGAGTTGATTTCCTGCAGCGCGCCGTAGAGCGTGGTGGACTTTCCGCTACCCGTCGGACCCGTGACCAGAATCAGACCGTGGTCGCGGCGGATCAAACGGCGAAAGGTCTCTCGCGTTTCTGCCGGCATGCCCAGTTCGTTCAGCGTGTAAAGCCGAGCGCTCTTGTCCAGCAGCCTGATGACGATCCGTTCGTTGTGACTGGTCGGCAGCGATGCGATTCGCAAATCGACCACACGATCGCCCAACTGTACCGTCGCACGGCCGTCCTGCGGCAACCGTTTTTCGGCGATGTTCATCCGGCCCAGAACCTTGATGCGGGTGATGACTTCTTCCTGAACCGCTTTCGGTACTTCAATGGAATCTGTCAGCACACCATCAATCCGCTGTCGAACCACGATTCGGTCTTCGTATGGCTGAATGTGAATGTCGGACGCTCCTGCTTTCACGGCGTCCGATAGTAAGTGATTCACCAACCGAATCACCGGCGCGCGGCCGTCGGTGTCCAGCAAATCTTCCTGCCGTGAAAGGCTGGCAACGTCCAGCACTGCGTCGGCGTCATCGATGGTGTCGATGACTTCCTGGGTACGGCTTTGCTGGCCGGAATACGCCGAGTTAATCGCGCGGGTGATGGCGTCTTCGGTGGCGACGATTGGTTCGGCGAACTGTTTAAGAACACGGTTCACCACGTCGGCGTGGCGCCAACCGGCTTTGTCGCAGAACGCCAGGTGCAACTGACCCGCGCGGTGGATTCCCATCAACTTGTGCGTTCGCGCGAAGCCGATATCGAAGTGCTGAATGAACTCGGGCGCGACTCTTTCGGTGCTTAGATCGCTGGCCACATCGGTACCGAAGAGGTTGGCGAGTTGTCCGATTTGGTCTGCGTCGATACTCATCTCATCAAGACCGGTCCACTTGCGGGGTACTCACCAGGAATCCCTGCCCGGTGCTTGGCCCTGTTGGAAACAAACTTGAGATCTCCGAACCTGGAGTCACGCAAAATCAGCGGGCGAATAAACAGGAAGAACGAAGTTGTTGTGACTTGCTCGGTGGTCCGGCTGCTGAGTTGCCGGATGACCGGAATTTTTTCCAGCCACGGTACACCCGCAAACGAATCCGTTTCTCCGTCTCGCTTTAGACCACCCACAATAACAGTTTGGCCGTCCGGAATGGTGACTGTGCTGCTGACTTTGTCGACTTGCCGCGGCGGAGGCAGTCCGTCGATGCCCGTCCCGCTGAACGTGCTGAATTCGACTTCGAACTCCAGCTGCAGGTTGTCGTCTTCGTTGATGTGTGGCGTCACGGAAATAATCGTGCCGGCAGACTGGTTCCCGCCAAGGCTTGTGGTGGAGACGGTGTCGGACGCGTTTACGCTTTGGAAGGGAACGCTGACGACGGATTCCAATTGGCCGAGACTGTTGTCGTTAACCAGGACCTTCGGAACAGACAGAACGCGGGCTCGCGAGTTTCCAGCCAGAGCCTGAACCACAACGTCGGCGACGTCGGGATCGACCAACGTTCCGTTGAAACCGACCGCCGGACTGATAGCCAACGCGCCGGATGTCGGATCGACTTCGCTCAGGCCAAACGACGTGAACTGAAACAACCGGTTGGTTCCCACTCGATCGCCGGCAGAAACTTCCACGCCAAGAGCGAAGTCGTCAGACGTATCGACCGCGACAATCTTCGCTTCGATGAGAACCTGCGGTCGTCGCTGGTCCAGCGACTTGATTAGGTTCGCATACATTTGCTGAACGCCCGCCGGTGCGTAGATGACCAGGCTGTTGGTTCCGACATCCGCTGAAACTCTGGCGCCGCCCGGAAGCGAGGCGGCTGCAGCACCGCCACCGAATCCACCGAAACCGCCGAGCTGCAGGTTTTGATTGAGAGCCAGTGGGTTGTTTTGGTTTGAGCGATTGCCCAATGACGACGTCCCGGCCTGGGTTCCGAACGGTGACTGCCTGAACCGGTCCTGTTGCGAGTTTCCGTTGCGTCGGTTCAGGCCGCCGTTTTGCTGACGCTGATTGGCTGCTGCCGACAGCGGGTTAGTCTGACCAAAGCCACCCGTGTTCGGGAAGAACCCGTTTTGACCAATACCAACCTGGTTTTGCAGTCCGCCGCCGAAGCCGCCAGCACCACCGTTCAAGCCGTAGGCCTCTTGTAGAGCTAACAACGTTTGCAGAACCTCAGTCGCGCGGGCGTTCCTAAGCTTGTAAAACTGAATCGGTCCTTCGCTGCTTTCAACCGACCGATCAATCGCACGAATCATCTCAACAACGTTTCGATGAATCGCATCCGTCGCACGAACGATTAGCAGATTGCCTTCTTCATCCAGCGTTGACTGGTATGTGCGTTCGGCATCCTGTGGGTCCAGCAGGCCTTTGATGAGCTTGTCTACTCGTTCGGCCGCGACGTTTTGCAGGCGATAGACTTTGGTTCGCAGGCCAAGCGGAATGTCCAGACGTTGCAGCAGGTTCATGGTCGAACGGATGAGTTCTTTGCCGCCGACGACGACGATACGGTTGCCGTGAGGATCGTCCAGAACATCAATTTGCTTCTTCTGCTTGCCGCGCCCTTCCGGTCCTTCCTGGCCAAGCAATGACTTCGCCTGCTCGACAAGGGCTTTGGAGGTCATGTTTCGCACAGAATAGAACTCGTACGTGACATCTCGCGTTGGCACATCCAACAGGCTGATCAGCTTTTCGACCATTTGCACAACGGGTGCATAGTCAGTCACAACCAGCACGTTGGAATCAGAAAGCGCCAGCACGTTGGAACCGACCTTCGACAGGAATGGCTTGATGACAGTCGAAACCTGCTGCGCGTTGATGTACTTAAGCTTAAACGACTTCGACGCCGGCGCGCCGGCTCCTTCGGTTCGCAGGATCTCCGCCGGGTCGCGCTGCGATGCGAATAGTGGTAGATCTTTGGCGTCAACGATGCGTTTCCAGCCGGGGACTTCTGCATCGACAATTGCCAGGTTGGCGGTTCGTAAAGCCGAACTAAACAGCGTGAAGAGCGCCGATGGCGGCACGTCTTTGGGCGTTCTGAGATTCACCTGACGTCGACCGACTTCGGCCGAGTAAATGAACTTCATGTCCATCCGGTTGCTGATGTATCGAATCAGCGTGTCCAACGGCAGCGGACTCTGACTGTTAAACTGCAACTGATCATTGTTCTGCGCGCAAGCGCGCGGCGCGGTTGTTAAGCCAATACAGAACACGCAAACAAGCGCGAGCAGCGGCGCTGAGGTGAAGCGATGGGCAACACGCATTGTGTGCCTTTCCCGAGGGGAGGGGGTGGGAAACTTTGGAGGGGCAAGGAACCTACGCTTCCGATTTCCACACGGTCAAGCCAACTTGTTCGCGCGCGATGCTGTTGGAATCGGAACCGGCAATCTTTGCCGGTGCGGGTATGGTGTGTCGGCAATCTGTGCTGGTTTGTTGTTGACTGAAGAGATTCAACCGGCCCCCCATTACCCGACGTCTACCCGAGGCCTTACGGCCTTCGGCTCACGGTTCTTGCTAATCGCCATTGCCGCACGAACGCGACTGGGCACTTAGCGCGTAGAGAACCCCCGGGCCGAAAAGGGGACAAACCCCAATCCTGCCCGAGGGCCTTCTCGCTACATCAAGTGTCTTAACTAGCCTGGACCGCCTGGTCCGAAGCCGCCGCCTCCACCGGGGTAGCCGCCCGGTGGTGGGTTGCCGCCAATCGGTGGATC
>CAZAIB010000132.1:0-17165 GCA_964485095.1 uncultured Planctomycetaceae bacterium
TGGTTCCGGCGGTGGGGCATCGATTACGGGTTCCGGTACAACAGTAGCCGGAACCGATGGCACCAGGTCTTCCGGAGCCGGTTCATCCACAGCCACCATCGGAACATCAATCGGTTCTGACTCGTCCGGTCCCGGGGGAAGAATTGGATTGCCGGGCACTTCCACCGGCGCCGCAGGCTCTTCTGGTTCTGGCTGAGTAATAGCAATCGCGGGTGGTTTGGAGACGGGCTTTTGGTGTTCTGGCTCAGGCTCTTCCGGGCCACTGAAGACGAACACGCCGAACCCCAGCAGCATCAAGCCGGCTACCGTCCACGCGATGATCTTCGGTGTAGAAGCAGATGTAGTGCGAACCCCGACAGCCGCGTTGTCCGGCGCTCGAGCAACCTCAGAACCACCACTGTGAACATGCAACGTCAGCGAGGCTGCGCAGTCGGGGCACTTAAAATCGTGTCCTTCACGCAGCGGTCCACGAAGCCTTAGCCGACAGTGGCAGTCGGGACATTCGTGTTCGTAAACCTGCATTGCAGTTCGTTCTTATTCTGCCGCTAGCGACTGGCCGTTTTAGACTCGTCCGCACCACCGGTTTGATCCAGAAGTCGTCGCCCTTCTTTGAGCACGAAGTCTGGTTCCATGAACGGTTCATAACTAATGTCGTGCCAGCGAACGCGGCCTTCCGCATCAATCAGGAAGGTTCCGTGCAGCGGCTGTTTCTCGAAGTCATCGTAGACTCGATAGTCGCGGAACACTTCCAACGACGGATCGGCAACCAACGGGAACGGATAAACTCCACCGTAGTTTTCCTGCGACTGCTTCAGGTCTTTCTTGCTGTCCGTGCTGATCGCCACAACTTCAAATCCGGCTTCTTTGAACTCTTTGGCTTTCGGAGCGAACGCCTTCAGTTGTTCGGCACAGTGCAGGCACCCGTGTCCGAGATAAAAGATCAGAACAACCGGCTTGCCTTCGTAGTCGGCCAATGAACGCGGCACTGAGTCGCCATCCGGCAGAACCCAGCCCCTGGCCCTGGGCCCCTGCCAGCGAAACGGACCAAGCGAAGCGAGTTCCGGACGCCAACCGAAGTCCTCAGGAACCTTGTACTCAATCCGCCAGTCACCTTCGATTCCCATCTCTTCTGCAATCGGATCCAATCGCTTGAACAAAGCCAGATCACGATCAATTGAACCGGAGATCTTTCGCAGCTTTTCAAACGCTTCCTTCGCTTCGTCTTTCTTCTCGCACTGCCAGAGTGTTTCGATTTGCGACAGCAGTGGACGCACTTCGTTTTTCTTCTTGTCCACGTTCTTCTTCACCGTCTTGATCGCGTCGTCTTTCTTGCCCGCCAGCAACTCAATCTCGGCTCTGAATTCAGCCGGGAAGTCCTTGCCCTTCTTCAGAAGTTTCAACGCTTCGTCGTAGTTCGCTTCAGCCAAAGCCACGTGGCCCTTCAGTTCAGAGACAGCGTTTTTAATGTTCGAGATCTTGCCAACGAACTTCTTCTCCGCTGCTTTACGAGCCTTCTCAGCGGCTTTAGCGGTTGTGTTCTCGTCAGCCTCTGGTTCCGCCTTCTTGTCGTCAGCGACGTCATCATCACACGCGGCGTCAGCCTTCTGCTGTGGCTCAGCAATTTGATCGTCGGCCTTGTCAGCGTCTTCTTTCGACTCGTCTCCAGGACTGACTGGTTCTTCTTTCTCTGACTTAGCCTTCGTCGCTTTTTCAGCCGCATCAGCAATGGCTTTCTCAGCGGCCTCGTCGCCAGCCTTCTTTTGTTCGTCCTGCTTTTCCTTGAGCGCATCCTCCAGCATCACAAGGTACTCGCCACCCTTGTCCGCGTTCCCTTTTCGGAACCACGCGCGACCGAGGTGACGCATACGTTTGATTTGTTCTGAGTCTTTGTCGGTTGGCAGAAGGTAGGCCGTGTCGCCGTAGGCAATCAGTTCGTCCCACATCTCGTAGGTGTTGAGAACATCCAGCAAGCGGCTACGTCCGTATGAGGCGCTACCGCGTTTTTCGAAGTTGTTGTACTTCGGGTGCTGAGGCAGTTCGATCATGTTGCGAGCCAGCGACAGACCGTCTTCAACGCGGCCCAGTTTGATCAGGTTCCGAATGAGCCACTCGTTGTTGTGAGCGAAGTTGCTGATCTGGTCGGGAAGAACCTGGTCGCGCATCATGTGAGCGTGATCAACTCGAGCGGACGCTTCCTGTTGCCAGACAGCGTCTTCGTATCGCTGTAGGTCTGAATAAATGTGTCCCGGCATGTGCCACATGTGAGCGATGCCTGGAGCCGATTTACCGCACGTCGCAGCAGCCACCAACGCGTTCTCTGAACGCTCGTGGTCCCACAAATGAATGACATAGTGATGACACGGGTGTAGCGGGTTCTTCGCCAGAACCTGCTGCAGCAGAGCGTCCACGGCGAGGTGACTTTGAATCTTCAGCTTGTAGCGGCGGTTCAGCCACAACTGCAAACCAAGAAACGCTTTGGCTTCCAGGTCTTCAGGATGTTCGTAAATAATCTTCTCAAGCGCGTCCGTGTATTTCTCTGCCCGTTCGGTCGACTTGGATGTGTCGGCTTCGTACCACTTGTGCAAAGCTTCGATGTACATCTTCTCGCGTTTCGAAACCTTGTCTTTTAGTTCGAACGCTTTCTTCACGAAGCCTTTGGCTCGATCTTTGTTGCTGGTGTTGGCCATCGCCATACCCCAGTACGCCATCGCACATTCCGGTTCGATTGATGCAACCTGCCGGAAGCTACGTTCGGCTTCGAGATACCAGAACCCGTGCAGTTGGCCGACTCCCTGATTGAAGAACTTCTGCACCATTTCGTTTTCCGTGGTAATCGGAAATGTCACGTTGCCGGTATTGCCCATTAGGTACGCAGCCTGACGTGGACCCTCATTGAAGACCTCGCCGTGGTACGAGTGACCAGCCAGCGGACTGCCTTTGTCTTCTTCTGCGTTCTCGTCAGATGCATCCGCTTCCTTTGCGGATTCTTCATCCGTTGCTTTGTCCTGCGACTTCGCGTCTGATTCTGATTTTGATTCCCCGTACTCGCCGGCCGCGGTCGCGTCGGCAGCTGTCTGTGATTTTTCGTCCTGAGCCTGAACGTCAAACGTCGGGAAGAAAAGGAGAGCCAAAAGAAGAGGCAAGTAACGCAACATCGAAATCTCCGTCGGGCGAGGCCCGGGGTTATTCGTCGTGAAGAGGTGGGCTGCTATATTCTGTCCGAGCACACGGACAGCGACAACTACTGTAGTACGGTTTCGCGGCAATTCGAGTCCCAGAACTGCGGTCAAGACCGACTTTGCGACTCAGGCAGTCTGTAATGTTGTTGGCTGGCATACACCGCTTCGTCGGGCCCCGCCATCTGTTCATTTTGCAAGACCACCACTTCGGATCATTTACGAATCCCAGAGACACAAGATGGAACGCACCAACGACCAGCGGCTCACCGAAATGGAAAGCGCCATCATGCACCTCCAGCACGACGTGGACAGCCTTAGTGAGACGCTGCTGCACCAACAAAAGGTCATCGACGAACTAAACAAGTCCGTCGAAAAACTGACCTCAACAATTGAAAGCATGGACGGGGAAGAACAACGGGACCCACAGCAAGAACGGCCGCCTCACTACTAAGGGCGAGGCGTAGACAGATCACTCGTCTTCCGGATCTACGGCCGGCAATCGCCGGAGGTTCTCAAGGTCAGCACCAAGATTCGTACCGTCAGTTGCTGTGCTGATCGCTTCGCCTGTTGAATCGGACTCGTCGAGTTCCAGGTCTGACAGCTGCAACGAACTGATTTCCTGTTCGCGCCAGCGAACCGATCGCCACGGATCGACGTCGCTTATCGCACCCACTTCGCCAGTCTCTGATGTTTCAGCCCACAGGCTTCTCCAATCGACAAACGTGTATTCGTCAACGCCCAACGCGGCGCGACTGGAGTCCAGTTCCCAGAATATATTGAAACCATCGTACAGATTCTTTTGACCAGTCCACGACAGCAACGATCGGAACTCTTCAGGATCGGACGTGCCCTCCATCCGCACCAAAGCTTCGTCAACCACAGTCGCGAAAATGTTGTTTTCTGTGACAACAGCCAATGGCAACAATTGTTGAGCCGGCGAGCCCTGAGCATCGATGTTACTCATGCGAATTAGACCGCCACCAAGCACACATGTGGTGTGAGTGAGTTCAATATCGATCCGGTCGCGGTCCAGAAGCTGGTCGTTGATTCCGGCCACGTACAGAAGCGGTTCCGACAGATAAACGGCCGCGTTGGTAATCTCAAGCGAACCGGATAGCGCTGTTTCAATGTGGAAGCAACGGCAGTTGCCGCGAACCGTTCCGCCCGTAATCCGCACCTCGTATTCACCAACGGCATTTTGCATGCGGGCCATTGCCGCCTCATCACCCAGCGTCACTTCAAACATCGCCGCGTCGAGGTTTGTTGGGTTCAGAAAATCAATATTCACTTTGTCCAGACGAACCCGGTCGGCTCCGTCCAACGCACACAAAACCCAGCGGTCAGCACCAACGTCATCGCGCGTGACGACCTGAATATCAAGGTTCGCAATCCGCACATCACCGCCGGCAACAGTAATCATCTTGCTTTCCACGTCCGCCGGTTCCGGTCCCACATCGAACCGAATCAGCGGCACGCTGCCAGTTTCCACTTCGCCACGGATCGTGATGTTTTTCTTGACGATCCGTAGTGGCTTTTCAACAAGGACCGAGTTGTTTTTGTCGGGCCTCACGACAATAACATCACCCGTCTTCGCTGCCCAACAAGCAGCCTGCAGTGTTGGGAACGGCTTACCAGGATCAGCCTGCAGGAATATCTCCGGACCATTGGCCGACCGAACCATCGCGTTCTCTGTCGCCGAGTTCTGTTCGGTCAAACTCGCGATCTCATCCGGCGTCAACTTGAAGCTGGACTTAAACGCGTCTGCAAACTGAGAGGTCACACTGCCCAGGGAATTTGCGATCGACCATGCTCCGTCCATCATCCCAGTGGTCTCAGGATCAGCTTCGCCCGTAGGAAGCACCGTTTCTAAAACCGCAATAATCGCATCGATCCCGCGTTCGTCGTCAGCCGATTGTTCTGTGGTTCCATTCGACCGGTTGGCAACATCTGTCGCGGCTGCCGGTTGAGTCGCATTCAAACGAGTCACCAACGAATCAGATTCCTGCACGTGCGGTTGCACTCGCAGAATCATCGTCCCCAACAACAACAGCGCGCCCATAGTGATCCAACCGAGGTTGGCCTGCAGAAATGGTGGCCGCGTTTCACTGGCTCGCTTCCACACCAGACCCTCGGGCTGAATTCCCCGCAATCCCATGCGAGTCGCCACGCGCATCAGGTCTTCAACCAACAACGCCGGAGCAGCGTGGCGTTCAGTCGGATCGCTGGCCATCATGCGATGCACAACAGCCGACAAGTCGCGAGGAACCTTCCTGTTCACTTCAATCGGCGCCGGAGCGTCCTTGCCTTTGTGGTCGAGAAGCTTTTGTAAAGCCGTCCCTTCCGGATACGGCGGCTGACCGGTCAGCATGTGGAACATCGTGCAGCCCAGCGAATAGATATCGCTGCGAACATCCACCCGTCTGGGGTCCTGCGCCTGTTCAGGCGAAATGTAATCAAACGTCCCCAGCGTCGCGCCGGCCACTGTCAGGTCGGCAACGGAATCGTCTGAATCGCGTCGAGCCAACCCAAGGTCAACAACCCGCGCGCGGCCTGCGGGAGTGATGATGATGTTGGACGGTTTGATGTCGCGATGAACCACGCCGGCGGCAGCCGTATGATTAAGAGCCATTCCAATTTGAATCGCAAAGCTAAGCGTCTCGTCCGCTTTCAAAACTCCGCGTTCGGCAATGAAGTCCTTGAGATTGGTTCCGTCGATAAGTTCGTACGCGATGTAGTGCACGCCCAGCGTTTCACCACTGGAATACACCCGCGCGATGTTGTCATGACTCAATCGCGCCGTCGCACGGGCTTCGTTGTGGAACCGGCTAACAAGCTGCTGGTCCAGCGTCGCCCTGGGACTAAGAACCTTCAGCGCGACCTTGCGGCTTAGTCGTGTGTCCTGAGCTTTGAACACGGCGCCCATGCCGCCGGAACCGATTTTCTCTTCAAGAACAAACTCAGCCAGCCGCAAACCGAAGACAGGTTCTTCCGGACTAAAAATTCGTTTCAGGGTGGCACTGACCGACACCGTCGAATCAACAACCGGTGTCGCGGAGAACGCGTGCGAGTCTTCCATCGAACGCGTCGACGCCGGCCCGCCGGGCGCGCGTACGACGGTCGGATCCTCGGCACCAATCGGCGCGGGCTCAAATAGCTGCGAAGGATGAGAAGAACCGGCGGTTCCGGAATCCGCAGTCATATGGTGGTTCGGTAAGTCTTGAGTCGAGAACAACCGCCGAGAGTTCGGCAACGGGAATACGAGAGCGTTCAGATCTGAACCCGCATTGTACCGTGGCAGCGACGCACCCGTCAAAAAAAGCGGTGAACACCGATCCATACCGTTCGGAATCTGCGGCTTATGCCGCGTTTCGACCAAAATCACCAAGAGTCCAGCTGGAATATCAACCTCACCACACGGGGCTACTCTTCGGTTGAGAACACAACACGAACGAATCTCGAACCGCATCGACGTGGTTGATCGCGCTTTGGAGTTCTCCTTGGAAAAACGGAGACTTGGCCGCTGCTTGGTGTTTGCCAGATGAACGGCATTCGTGGGGGTTTTGGTTCTTTCGTGGCAAAGTCGGACACTCGTCCCTCAATCAAGTGGCCAATGGGACTTTAGGATGACGAATGGAGTTTGATTTCGACGATGATTTTGGTATGTTTTCCGATTCGACAGATGTTGTACTGACTGAACAAAAGTGAGGTTTTCGTGGTAAAGCTGCGATTGAGAGACAACGAGCACATTTCGGACGCCGTCAAACGGTTCCGTAAGCTGGTTGAACACGCCGGAATCAAGAAAGAGATGCGTAAGCGAGAGTTCTACGAAAAGCCAAGCGACATGCGTCGCCGAGCTCGCCGCCGCGCCGCACGCCGCGCACGCATCGCACGTCTACAACAAAGCTAACGTCCCGTTCCACCCAATGGTGGAACGGTGAATGGGGCCGCCGGCCGTTTGGTCGGCTGACGTTGTGACGAAGCGAATCAGAGAACCCGGACTAAAACAGTCTCGGGTTTTTTTGATGCGCGGTTGGCTGTTGCTACAGACCTTCGCCGCCGGTGACATGAACCACTTCGCCCGTCACAAAACTGCTCTTCAGCAAGTACAACATTGCGTCGGCGATGAACTCGGGCGCGCCGGTTCGTCTTAAGGGGATGTCGCTTCGACGCGTCTCGAAGTGGGCTTCGGTTTCCGTCGGCCCCGGCAGGATGGCGCCCGGAGCGATCGCGTTGACCTGGACATGCGGAGCCAACCCCTGGGCCAGGTTCTTTGTCATTCCAACCAGGCCAGCCTTCGTCGGCGTATAAGCCACGTAGTCGCCGGGCGGACGTGTGCCTCGCCAATCGACAATGTTGATAATGTGCCCGGCTTGCTGGTCGGCCAGTTGCTTAACAAACGCCTGAGCCATAAAGAACGGTGCTTTAAGATTGATCGTGTGATGACGGTCCCACACGTCTTCGGTGGTCGACAACAAATCCGACTGCTCAAAAATCGCCGCGCTGTTGATGAGAATATCGATGGCGCCGAGTTGCTGAGTTGCCGCGTCCACGATAGCAGCGGACGACGGAACCGGGTCGCTTAGATCACCCTGAACCAAAACGGATTGCCGACCTGCTTCGGAAATCAGACCTGCAACTTCCTTTGCCGGCCCTTCAGATCGGTTGTAGTGAACCGCGATGTTGGCACCGGCGTCTGCCAACGCCAACGCCATTGCTCGGCCCAGTCGAACGCCCGCACCGGTGACAATCGCGTTCTTTCCAGCAAGATCCATTTTGGTTACTTCGCAACTTTGAGGGCCAGAGGTTGGTTCGCCGCGATGGTAGTCCCTGCGACCGATTGGGCAACCAACTGCACATTCTTCAGGCCGCCAGGCTTGGCACCTTTGGGCAGTGTCACCGGTATTGAAAACGTCCGTTGATTCTCCGGAACCACAACTGCCGGCGATGAGTAGCCTTTTGGCAGCCCGGCGATCGAAAGCCGAACTGGTTCTGCGAAACCAAACCGCCTGACAACAGTCCCGGTGACCGCCGGCTTGCCGCCAGCTTTCAGAGTCAGCGAACCGGCCGCCGGTGCAACCCGAACGCCGGTCTGCACCATCATCCGAATCGGTGCTGAGTACACCGATGCCTTCGCGACCGGCGCGAATGGGTTTTGGACCAGTTCGCCTACGATCACAACGTCCATGAATGGATCGACCTGATCGAACGGAACTGAGATCTTCAGGTCGGCTGTCGACTGCGGTGCCGTCACGAACTGATTCGGAACGGCCCGGACAAGCGGCTTGTTGTTTCGCGGGCGTTCAGTTGACATCAATCTGAATCGCACGGTTCCCATGTCTGCCGGTGTGAGCGCTGTCATTTGAATCGGTAGGATTGCCTGAGTTCCCCGGAACAGAATCGGTGGAACGCCAGCGATGTTGATGGACGCGTCTACGGGTTTCTTCGGTTCCGCCGCAACAAGACTGTCGAACTCAGCAGCAACCACAGGCGCGGTTGTCGGAACGCGGGCCGCTGTTCTAACCGCCGGACCGCGGGCGGATTCAGCGATGATCGAAATTGGAGAGATCTGGTCTCCGACTGGCCCCGTCCGTGAAAGAACGACAAACACATCGCGGCTCGGACTTTCCGCGGGCAGTTCGGCCGGGGTGATTTGCAGGCCATTGTCGCCTTCCACGGAAAGGCGAATTGGTCCGGCATAGGCGAAGCCGCCGCCGCTCCTGACAACGCTTAATCGCATCACGACCGAACCGTTCTCGGGAATCTCGACGGTTCCGCTTTGAGCCGAAATACGAAAGTCAGATCGTCCCGATTTGCTAATCAACAAACGATAGACGTGAGTCGCCCCGCCACGCCGCGCGAAGTCCGAGATGCGAACTCGAAGGTTCTTTGCACCTTTGGGAACCGTGATTTCAGCGCCGATGTCGTTGCCTGTCCCGCCCGTGTCCTTCGCGCTGAGTAACTGCTTGCCATTGAAGATTCGCAGCGTCCCGTCCAGTGGGGATCCCAACGAACGGCTTTGCAGGTTGAAGTACAGCTTGGTGCCTTCAGCGACTTTCAGATTGAACACGTCGGCTTCGTTGGGTTCTGAAACGGTTCCGTTGATTGCGACAACCGCCTGCGACCTGGTTCCGGCGAATGTGGTATCGATGTCCGGTTGCTTCTTCCCGCCAGCGACCTCGGCAATTTCAGTCGCGTCACTGTTCTCCACGCGAGGCAGCGGGCCATCGACATCGGGCAGGTTCTTTAGGCTTAACGTACCGTCTGGCGATGGGCTGGCTCTCACTTTCGTTTTTCCGATCCCGGTTCCCGAGGCAGTCAGGACAGTCTCGTCACCCGAAGTCCGTGGCAAAAACTGATCAATGACCTTCAGGTCGCCCACACGAACCCGAAACGGACTATTGCCCGGCGCGCGGTAGGCGAGATCGTGCAGTTCGACGAAATAGGTTCCGTCTGCAGGTAATGTCACTTCTACTCGGGTGTCGCCGTGCAGTTCGTGCTTCCGCCACTCGAGACCCAATGGGGTTCCTCGGCTGTTTTTAATCTCAACGACAGGATCCAGGTTGCTGCCGAGCCGTTGCGACTCAACGTCCGCAACAACACGCTGGCCCTTCTTGCCGTTGAACCAGATTTTGACTTCCTGAGTCCCCGCGACCGTTCCGCTAAATGCCGCTGGCAGTGCGGCGGGCTTTTCAACACTTGTTGAACTCCATGTCAGTTCTTTCATCCGATCCACAGCGACAACGACCGGCTTGCTTAGTCCCGCTTCGCCGTAAACACGCAGCGGATAGAACCCGGGCGTGGCAGTGGGAGGAACCACAACATCGGCCACAAGTTTGCTGTTTGTCGATTCGACAATCGTGGTCGTCGCAAGTCGTTCGCTCAGAAACACATTCGCGTTCTGCAAAGTTGTGCCAGTGATGGTGACTCGCGTTTTTGCCCCCGTCTGCAAACCGCGCGGTGTCACGGTTGTAATGACGGGCCGCGCGGTGACACTTTGTTTCTGCTGCTGTTCCTGCTTCGCGATTTGTTCGGCCGTCGAACCGGTGAGTTCGACAAACAACTTTGCAACGTCGGCTGGTGGCAGAGCTTTGTCGAACACAAGGAACTCATCGTAAACGCCTGCCGTGAGTTCCTGATCGCTGAAGCTGCTGCCGATTGTTAGTGGCACGTCATTTAGCAGCTTCTGCACGTTCACGTTGGTAATCCACGTGTCATTCGCTTCGACGAAGCCAGCACTGGAACTAACCGGCTTGATAATTTTCCCATTGATGAAGACCCGGATCCGGACATCGTCCGCATCGGTGTCGGTGTCTGTGCCCGGAGCGTCAGCGACTTCGAAGGTTGCCGTGAGGTGAACCAACTTGCTGAACCCGATGGTCCCCTTCACGCTGTACCGAGCGACCTTGAAGCCGGTGCCGTCGTGGATGTAAACCTGAAACGCATCACCGGTCGGCAAGTAGTTGATGCCGTAGTTGGTTCGCGAGTCTGTGTTGTCGCCTCGTTTTGCGAAGATGCCGTGGAAGGGGCCTCCCTGCGTCAGCGGATGCAGACTCAGAAAGAACGTGCTGACGGTCACCCCCGTCGGCCGATCTGTATCGGGGCTGTCCGCTACTTCGACGTACTGCTTAGAGCCCGGATCCAGAATCAGCGCTTTGCCTTTTTGGTTCCAGAACGGACTGCTGATCAGTTGCGGTTTGCCTTTGACGATCGCTGTGTCCGGGTGTTTGCCTCGCGTGTCGGCAAGTTTGTCGTTGGCATCAAACGACAGATCAACGACGGCTTGCGATCGGATGGTATCGTCAGCAAACGATGTCGCGGATCCCAGACAAAGCGTAGTGACAAGAAGGAATCGCATAGTCGGTTCCGGCTGCAAAGTTCGCGGCGGGAACCGCGATGGGTGGGTATCCTCCGAGGATAAACAACCATCCGATTCGGGACCAATCAAAAGCCAAAATGTCGAACAAGGACGGTCGAATGACGAAGTAAAAGCTGCCGCCAACCTTCAACAGCCATACAACATGTCACCTCTCCCGCCTGCGGGAGAGGTCGGGCTATAAGCCCGGGAGAGGGAAAGGAATACCACTACCCAACAAGGAATCTCCAGGTAACAACGGTGACACCCAGGCATCGAACCACAATCCGCCATCAATCAACGCACGTGCTGCGGTTCCGAACGACTACTGTCCTGTCAGATTTCGAATCGCGACAGGCACGTACGCAATGAACGCACCGGCCAGCAGACCATACAGGTGACCGTAGTTTGAGATCGGCCCCAGCACGTTCATGAAGCCAAGAATCAGCCAGAACAGAAAGAACCGCAACAAGCGGGGAGACAAGTACAGCCCCAATTCAGGGTGACAACGGCCCTTCACGTAAACGTACCCGGCCAACCCATACACCACGCCTGACATCCCGCCGAAGTAAATACCTTCCGAACTCTGACTAGTCAGCAGCACGGAAACCACCGCGCAAAACAAGACGACCCCGAGAAACTTCAGGCTGCCGATCCGCAGTTCGATTGCCGAACCCAAATCACGCGTCCAGATCATGTTGAACAGGATGTGCAACAGGCTGAGATGAACGAATATGGGACTGATCATCCGCCAGACCTGTCCACTGCGGATCTCAGGCAGTGTGGGATCCGTGTCTGACACCCAAAAGTATTCGACCAGGGGTTTTGACGAAAGCCTCGGCCCAAACGACAGCATGCCCCGCCCCCATGGCGCATTCAGATCCGTCAACACGGCTGTGATCATGATGCTTAGCGCGATGAGCCCAACGGTGACCGGCGCGCGTGAGAGCAACGGCCGCTCCCACTGCTCGCGAACATTCACGGTTCGCTTTTGGTTCTCTTTGGCTTTCTTCTGGGCCTCTTTGGCAAGCTGTGTGGCTTCGCGAACCGCGGCGGCGTACTTCGGGTCACTCGGGGTGGCTCGAAATGCCTGCAGTTCCTCTTTTCCGCGATCAAGCTGATCTTCTTCGTAAATCCAGATGGCCCACGCGCCGTCTTCCTCTTCGATCATGCAACGAATTTGCTGGGTGACCAGGTAACTATGCAGCGACCTGGCCTGCGATTCGTCCGGAAGGGAACCAATGTGTCTCATTCGTCAACTCAGTACGTGTGTTCGCGCGGGGGCAGAGTATAGGATGTTTACCCCTCGCGGACGACTGGCCACCGACTGATCCACCGGGCGACAATTTACTCCAAAGAAGCAGGGTGCAGACGGGCCAACTGTTCTGCCGCACGAAACAATGTCTCAGACAGTCCGAATCACGAATCTACGCCAGCGAGTCGAAGAACCAGAATCTTCTTTGCTCAAAACCGCGGCTCGCAAGCTGAAGCTAAAACCAGACGATGTGCAGCGGCTCAGAATCCTGCGCAAGAGCCTGGATGCAAGGAAGACCGATCGGCTTGAGTTTGTCTATTCGATCGCGGTGGACCTGCCCGAATCGGCGAATGCAGAGAAACTGCTGGCTCGATCAAACATCGACAGCCACACGACAAAGCCGTTCGATGATCCACAGCCGGGGCCGGCGCCAATGTCGGATCGTCCGGTCGTCATCGGTTCTGGCCCGGCCGGTTTGTTGGCTGGATACTTTCTGGCCGAACGCGGATACCGACCGTTAATCATCGAACGCGGCCAACCGGTCAAAGAACGCGTTCCAGCCATCCGCCGGTTCGATCGTGGTGGCGACTTCGAAGGTGAGAATAACTACCTGTTTGGCGAAGGTGGAGCGGGCTGTTTTAGCGACGGCAAATTGACGTGCCGCATAACCGGGCCCGATGTCGATTGGGTTCTGGATCGGTTTGTCGAATGCGGCGGCCGCGAGTCTTTGGTCTACGAACACCGACCGCACCTCGGCAGCAACAAACTGCCCATGATCTGCCGAAACTTCCGCCGACACATCGAACGCCTGGGCGGAGAGTACAAATTCGGTTGCCGATTCGAAGGCTTCGACATCGCTGATGGAGTCGTCCGCGGCATCAATACTTCCAGCGGCGCGATTGCGACGCAGCATGTGATTCTGGCTATCGGCCACAGTGCTCGCGACACGTACGAACAAATGCACGCGTCGGGAATTCCATTGGAACCGAAAGCGTTCCAGCTGGGAGTTCGCATCGAGCACCCGCAAGCCAACATCAACAAGTTCAAGTACGGCAAACCCGGTTACCTGGATCTTCTTGGTGCTGCGGACTACTCGTTGGTCGCCAAGGGTGATCGCGACCTGTTTTCGTTTTGCATGTGCGCGGGCGGCATTGTTATGCCCAGCATCTCTGAACCGGGTATGTTTTGTTCGAACGGAATGAGCAACTCGCGGCATGATTCACCGCTGGCCAATAGCGGAATGGTCGTCACCCTGCAGCCCGAAGAATTCGGCAGCAAACATCCGCTCGCGGGCGTCGAACTGCAACGTAAGTTTGAACGCCTCGCATTCGAGCTTGCTGGCAGCGACTACAAGGCTCCGATTCAGTCAGTCACTGATTTTCTGAAAGACCGAACTCCCAATGCAGATCGCGTCTACGAATCAACCTACGAACGCGGCACGGCAGCCCTGAACCTCGCACAGGTACTTCCCCATTCGGTCACGCGAGCCATCCGTCTGGGCCTGCCGATCATGGACAAGAAGTGGCGAGGTCAATTCCTCAAGGACGCGAACCTCATCGGCCCCGAAATGCGCGGCAGCTCGCCGATTCGCATTCCGCGCGACCGCGAATCGTTCCAATGCCCCGGCATCGCCGGCCTCTATCCCGCCGGCGAAGGCGCTGGCTACGCAGGCGGAATTGTAACCGCCGCTGTAGATGGCCTTCGGTGCGCCAGAGCCATCACACGGGCGTTTGCACCTGTTAGCTGAGTTCTATTCAACCAGCAGTTCGTCCAGCCGCAGCATTCTGGTTTCGCCTTGTTGGTTGGCCTGCAATATCTCGCCGGAATCCACATCCAGACACGTTAGCCAGCCGTTCTTGAACGCTCGGGTGTCGATGCAGATGGCGTGACCGATGTTGATGGGCAGCCCGGATTTTTGGGACGAGTGACCGCAGACCATGATCTTGCCGGATTCATGCGGCGGTGGATCGTTGAACTTCTCCCAGTACAGCATGAAGTCCGGCTGTTCAGCCATCGGCATGTCCGGGTACGCGTTCGCATGCACGAAGAAGTGCGTGTCCGTTTCGTGATACGGTTGCAGTCGGTCTTCTAAGAACCGCCAATGGGCGTCCGGGATATCGGTCAGTTCTCCATCGGCTCCTTCGACTGGCGAGTACGAAGTCAGCGTCATGTCGCCGCCGACACCAATCCACTTGCGGAAGTCGTCGGTATGACCATCGCGTGCCTGCAGCATCATGATGTCATGATTGCCGCGCAGCGGGATGAAGTTGTAGTTGGCGTCCAGATGGATCAGCCAGTCGATGACTGCATTCGTGTTGGGGCCACGATTTGGGTAATCACCCAGCGTAACGATGGTGTCGTCATCGCGAAGATCGACCGCATCACAAAGCGTCCGGAGCGCTGTGTAGCAACCGTGTATGTCACCGATCGCGAGAGTCCGTCCCAACGAGAGGTTCGCCTACTGTCCGAGTACGTTGTTCAGTTTGCCTTCCACTGTCTTGAAAACAGCTTTGGCGTGCGGGTCGGCAACGATGAGTTCCTTGCCTGAGAGCGTGAGCCCAACCGGTTTCTTAAGCGGGTCGCCCATCATGGCTTTCTCTGGTTTGCCACCAGCTGGAACCTTCCAGATGCCACCAGCGTAGTTGTCCGTGACGAAGGCGGTTCCGTCTTCCATGACAACGATGTTGTGGGGAAGCTGGAACGGACGACCTTCAACAACGGTTTCCAACTTGCCTTCTCTGTCGGCTCGCTGGATTTGTCCATCCTTGCTGGAGGTGCTAAGAATCCAAAGTCGTTCGTCTTTGTCCAACGCCAGACCACGTGGCGAGTTAATGACGGAGAACTCTTTCGGCTGGCCACCTTTGGCAGGCACCTTCCAGATACGATGCACTTCCAGGTCGGCCACATAGATGGTTCCATCTTTCGCAACAGCCATCGACATTGGGATGCCAATCTTGCCCTTGGTCAGTGGAACCGGCTTGCCGTCGTCACCAAAGCGATAGATGTCGCGCGTTGCTGAATCGCCGGCCAGTAGTTTGCCTTCGTGATCGATCGCAAGACAGCGAATCGCGTTGAGCGGAGTCTTGAACTTCTTCTCGCCCTTGAAGAAGACAGATGCCTTCCCGCCTTCGATCTTCCAGACGCCCGGCAGATTGCGGTCCGCCACGAAGATGGTGTCACCTTTTGCAGCGACGGAAATCGGGTACTGCATCGCATCCTGCGCAAGCGCGGGGGTGGCGATGACGGCGATGGCGAAGAACAAACAAACAGAACGCATGAGCATCTCAGATGTGGTCAATTAATGTTTCGCGAAACCCTACTCTGACGACTTACGACGTGAAGTGTCAAACTCGCGAACCCAGTTCCGGAAACGTCGGAGATTTTGTGTCCGAGTTTGCCATATTTTCAGGAAATTCGCGTGTTTTGGGGTCTGTGGGAACGCCGAATCCGGGTCAGTGTACGACTTCATGCCCTCATATGGGAGCGGTTCGACCGTCGATCCGTACACCGTGTTCTGCTTGACGTCCTTGTCCCAACCGACGTTGTACAGCAAGTAATCCCGCACCCACCCTTCGGGCAACTCGTCTTCGCGAGCGTCAAATTCCAAAGTCACCTCGTCACCGGCTCCGAATACGACCTGCAAATCGTCGCGATCTGTCAGCAGTGGTAGCACGTCTCCAAACTTTGTGAACCGGCCATCCATCGGCAACCATGTTGGCTTCGTTGAGACATCGTCGTAATCGTAATCCTCAGGCCCAAAGCCGTCGGTTGAGAACACACTGCCAGCGTACTTCCGCTTAGAGAAGCCACGATACCGCAGGTTCGCCGACAACAGCGGAAGCGGCGTTTGTTTTACTTCGACCTGCTGCCTGCCATCAGTAAAGAACGCAGCATCCCAGTACAGTTCCATGCTGGTCACCATGCGAATCCGATAGTCGTCGGACTTGAACGCTCCGGACAGGTCAATCGCAATCGTCTTGGTCTTACCGCCCGGGAAGCCCACGGACGGTATCGCTTCGACCCATTCACCGTCTTCGTTGACAACCTGAATGCGAGGCGGCTTCGGCGGCGCCTCAGAAGTTTGTCCGATGCCAATGTTGATGTTGGTGTCCGTTGGGAACACCCAGCCAACCATAAACAAGGTCACGTTGTCCGGGTCGTTGACCTTGCCCAGATCCAGTTCGATGAAGTGTTCGTTGGTCAGCCCCTGCTTGAGCCGAGTTCCAAAAGCTCGGGCGTACTGTTTGTCTTTCGCTTTCAAAAGTGGCAACAAGTCCTGCCCGTTCGAACCTTTCGCAGCGACCGGTAACCTGGCTTCTTTTACTCCATGAACTTTGAACTCAGTCACATTCGGCGGACCAACTTTTTCATTGGAGTAGATTTCGGTACCAGCCGGGTGATCAACGGCGATGAGTTTCACTTCGTCCAGGTACGTTGCTTCCCAAAGTTCTTCCGTAATCTTCAGCACGTGTTTTCCATCCCGAGCCTGCATCGCGCTGCCATCAATCTTGAGGTACTCCCACTCCCGCGTCGGAGCGAACACGCCTTCAGCCTGTTGTAATCCAAGCGGAGCCGCCCACAGGCAATCGGAATAGAACACAAACTTGCTGCCATCCCACGTGTAGAGGTATGGGCAACTGCCGCCCAAGTATTGCGGCGCGAGAACACTGAGTGACTTCTTTGGAATCGGGGCATCGACAATGTTCTGAGGGATTCCGTCTGTCCAGATTATCCGCATCGCGTCGGCTTGTTCGTCCGAGCCCATACCGAAGTGGGTGACCGGTTCGGAAACCGTTCTTGCCTGGTACCTAGCGCCGGACTTGAGTTCCAGCACGCTGCCAAAGCCGTGTATGCTGACGCGGTTAGCGGGAAACTGTTC
>CAZAIB010000133.1:0-17139 GCA_964485095.1 uncultured Planctomycetaceae bacterium
GCTCAAAGCCGAATCTCCTCATCATGAAGAAATTCAGACGATTAAACTGTTACCCGTGTCCTCGCACACCTGTTACCCATGTCTCCGGTCCGAACATTTATGTCGGTGGGTCCACGGCTTTTGCACTATTGAGTCGTCCAAATGAAGGAGTAGTGCAGAAGCCGCTAAACCCCTGACGTAAAGTCAGGGGCTGAGTGATGGTGTCCTTAGCTGTCTTGCGCCAGCAGTTTGTCGATTCGTTGTTCGATCTCTAAGTAGCCCAATACATCATAGAGACTAATTTCGTTCCACCAGCGACTTCACGACACTACGGGGGATCGCGTAGCTGCGAACGCGGCTGTTCCGGGCAATGTTGAGGCCAACAAAATTGCCGTTCAGATCGAAAAGTGGTCCGCCGCAGTCCTCGGGTTTCAAGTCCGCATCGTGCGGGATGACCTGACTGAATCCATCGCGACGGCCGCTCTTGTCCATTCGATCGGCGGCATGATTGGAGAACGACGGAAACGCGTCCAGTCTGATGGATCTCTGCAGTTCTTCTTCACCTCGGGTGAAGGTTGCCGTCACCGTCGCATTGGGATCGACCGCTCCCAGAAAACTTCGCATCTCCATGTGAGTCGTGATTGGTGTTTCATTCAGTTTGGTCACAACATCGCCAACTTCCAACCCGGCGCGTTCTGCTGCACCGCCTTCTGTCACCTCTTCGAGAATAGCTCCGCCCCCGTCTTTGTAGTCGGCCGGCACAACGCCAAGAAAGCCACGACTCTGTTGCTTACGAGAAGCGAACGTCTTCGTGCTGACGATACTAATCAGCCCTTCACCATCCGAATCAGGAGTAATCAAAAAGCTTCCAATAACGGGTAGATCGCCGGCAAACTTGCTGATATCGACGCCGGTAGAATTCGTGTTCGGACTCTTTAGCAGGACAAGATCGTTCTCGTTGTCACGCGCGACGACTTCGAGCTTTAGTTCTGAGGCCCCCTGTTTCGTGACTGGTTCCTGCGCAACCATCGAACTTTTGCTGACGATAAATGGAGTCGCTTTGATCACCGTGCCGACGATCGATAGTTTCTCGCCGTCAGCTAGTTTGCTGTAGACATCGACACACGCGTCATCCAAATCTGATTCCAGTTCTGCAAACTGGCGTGGCAGGTTCGCTAACTGCGCGATCGCCGTTGGTTTCGGGAACTCTTTATCCTGGTACGTCGGCAACTCAACCTTCGGCGCGGCTTTTCGTTCGACGTCGAACGGAACGTTAAGTTCGACGTCTTCTTCATCTCGAAGCACTTTCACAACAATCGTCTCGGCATTCTCGTCGCGTGCAGCTATCAAAGCTTCACGGAGAACTCGAATCGACGGCGTCTCTTTTCCATAAACTGACGTCAGAACATCACCCGGTTCGATTCCATGTTTGTCCGCGAGAGTACCTTCGACAATCTGTCGAATGTCGATTCCGGTTCCGTCACGGCGATCCGCCCCACGAAAACCCAACATTGGTACTGCCGGCCCTGACTGAGTGAACGACGCTTCCCGGTTCAGTTCGTTCCAGAACTTCCTGAAGGTATCAACGGGAACTTCGTAGTTGCGAGCCATACTACGCCCAATCCGCGAATGGATGCCGATCACGCGGCCCTCTAGATCAAACAGTGGCCCACCCGAATCACCGGGTTCCATCAGAGCGGTTGATTGCAGCATTCCCCTGCCACGGCTACCGCGGGTCACTCGACCGAACCGAACCACAGGCACTCCACGCGTCCCCTGCCCTCCAGGAAAACTCAGGCTGAGGCAAGGCTGATTCCTTACCAGGGAATTCGATTCCCCCATGCGAACGAACGGCAAGTCCTCGACGTCGCCCGAAACCTGCAGCAACGCGCAATCCGCCTGCGGGTTCGAACCCTTGCCCCGCGCGATCAGACGACGGCCGTCAGGAAGCAGGACCCGATAGCGTTGGCCTGGCTGCACCGCATGACCAGCTGACAGAATATGGCCGTCCTTACTGACAATCACACCACTGAACGCGCCCCCGCCTCTGCGGATCGCAACAACTGCTGGCCGGACGGCTTCAATCGTCTTGAGCATCTTCTTTTGCAGAGCTTCGACATCGAACTCTTGAGCGCTAAGTGTTGATGTTCCGACGACGAGAACCAAACAAACGAGTCGGAACCAGCAAGCATGAAACATAGCGATCAGCACCTCAAAAAGTTACGACGTGGTATGTTGAGCATAGCCAACGTTGCCAATAGACGCAGGCATCGAGACCGGCAGGGTTCACTCAATGAGAACTCGATCCACCGCACTAACTTATGATCGTAGACTCTAAGTCGCGGGTGGCAGGAAACATCAAGCGGCTACCCATTTTGCTGCAGAACCGTGTGCGTCTGAGTGTGATACCTAACGCAGTCCGCTGCGCTTTGTGTGTACTAATGGTGAGCCGCGATGAACGCGTAACACAGGCCCGCGACGTCGTGTGGCCTCGAACCGGATCGAGCCACCGCGGGACTCGTCGCCTCATCTAATACCGTGTGCAGGCGACCGTTTCGGTTCACTCAGGCGCGATGCGTTTGCTGTGTCCGTAGGAAAAGTATGTGAAACCCTCTAGCTTCATGCGTGAACGGAGCTCACCGGAAACAGATTCAGACAACTGCTTTGTGAACTCAGCTTCCGCAGCTGACATGCTGTTCTGTTGCAGCCACTCCCGCATAAATTCTGGTTCGGCTGATAAGATGATGGACACCGGTAAGTTCGGTTTGCTCTTGAATAGACCAGAGAGTCGGCGAGACGTGTACTTGAAATCGGGCTGCCGACGGTAGGCGTGGACCCGAAGACGATCAACGTGTTGAGCAATCGCGCGTTCGACTTCTATGGCTGTCATCCCAGAAAGCTTGTCTGTCCAGCCGATGTAGGCTTCGGTTCGAATTGGATGAGAGTTGGCCTTTGCGAGAGCCCGCATCTGCTTGAGCGTTGAAAGGAAAAACTTGAACGCACCGTCCGGGTTGGCAGGAAGTTTGTTCGGCTTCAGGTAGGGTTCGAAGTAAACATCCCTGATTCGGCTCTCGATCCAGAATTCAAACTCCAGATTGTAGATGTCGAACCTCTCCTTCGGATTCTTCCTACTGCTGTTGTACGGATCAATTACATCCGCGAAGAATCCGGCATGCTCGCCAATGGCCGCTACGGCCTGAACGCCGTAGTCCGTTTTGGCTCTGGCAATGAACCGCGCCAGCCCCGCGTTGTGCCGATGGTCCGCGGCGTTGCCTTTGTTGAGAACACGATGCAGGTCGTACAGCAGCAGCTCGTCAAGCTTGTGAGACTTTGCGTACTCAAGCAGTTCCGTCTCTGCATCGGCATCACCAAGAATGCGCGAGAAGCCGTCGATGTACATGGCTCTCAAGTTGGCAGTTTTGTTCTGTCCTGCCCTTCCCTCGCCGAACAACTGCACCGGGTTCAATTTGAACTGCAACATGTTGGCCGTCGGGCGACCGTTGTCGCCACCTTTGCGTTGCATAGAGATGCGGCCCAGCTTCAGGTTGCCCCTGCTGGTCATGACGACCGGCCCCTCTGAGTAGAACCTGATGGTGTCCTTCAAAGAACGAATCGTCCACCGCGGCGGTTCCGTCTTCGACTTCAGGGTGACCATGAACCACTCTGCTGCGTGTTCGCCATCGCCAGCTAACAAGTCAGAGATAACCTGATCCTTGTGTGTGCGAAAGAAGCTCACCACAGCGTCGCGAGATTCAACCGGCAGCTCACTGAGGTACGTTCGGTTCGGACGTTTTGTCTTCCCGGTCGGCGGCGTCTCGCCGAGGTACAGCTTCATCGCGCTGGCCACATCCGCCGGCATCTTCCACATCTCGGCGTAGGTCTTCAGCCAACGCTTGTCGATCTGATTGAAGCCATTCGGGTTACTGACAAGCTTGATGGAGATGCCCTGAACGGACTCTCCCTTCGTGGTTCCAATCCGAACTTCAACGTCGGACTTTTTTCCGTGAGGCTTCATCGCTTTCACAGACTTGATGTCAGCCAGCTTGTAGTTCATCGCCGTCAGCCAGGCTTGAGCATCCTTATCTGTCTGCCAGGCGTTGAACTTGTCGCGGATATCGTCTTCGTTCCTGAACCCGCCTTTCGCGGTCTGCGAGCCGCGCTGAATTTCCTTCTCGCGTTCTCGGTTCTGAGCCAGCACGGTGCCGCAACAAAGAACGATGAGAAGAAGTAGCTTGCACATTGGAACCTCGCTAGAAACGCACGCAATCCAACCGTAGTGGACGAGGCGACGAGTCCCCGAACGCAGATAGTAACGACAAACGGGACTCGTTACTTCGTCCACTACGGCTGTCAGCTAAGCAACAACTGCAGATCCTCAGAACTCAGGTCGCTAATCAAACTGCTGTCGGCTGAGATGATTGAATCCGCCAGGTCGCGTTTGCTCTTCTGCAATTCGAGGATGCGTTCTTCCACCGTGCCTTTGGCGATAAGCCGATACGCGAAGACCTGGTTCTCCTGGCCAATGCGGTGCGCGCGGTCGATGGCCTGAGCTTCGACGGCCGGGTTCCACCAAGGGTCAAGAATGAAAACGTACTCGGCCGCGGTCAGGTTCAGACCACTCCCACCAGCTTTTAGGCTAATCAGAAACACAGAACACTCCGGATCCGTCTGGAACCGATCGACCTTCGCCTGCCGTTTGCGAGTCTTCCCGTCCAGGTATTCGTAGACCGTGCCTTGTTTGTCCAGCCGATCACGAACCATTCCCAATAGCGAAGTGAACTGTGAGAACACCAAAACCTTGCGGCCATCGCGGGCGATCTCTTCCAGTTGTGTGTCCAGCATGTCCAGCTTCGCTGACGGCGACTTCGCGTAGTCAGCATCAATCAAACCAGGGTGACACGCGGCCTGCCGCAACCGCAGCAACGCTTCGAGCACATGGATTTTCGAACGCTTCAGCCCCTTCTTCTTAACCGACTTCATGAGGCTCGCTCGGTAGAAGTCGCGAATCTTGTCGTACGTCTTTCGCTGCTTACTGCTGAGTTCACAGAATAGAGTTTGCTCAGTCTTGTCCGGCAGTTCAGTCAGAACCTCCTGCTTGGTGCGACGCAGCATGTAGGGCCGAATGGCCTGCGCCAACATCTCCACGCAGCCCGATGCAACTCGCTCCCGATCGCCACCCTGAACTGTCGCTTCTCCACCATCGACAGGATCTGTTTTCGTGGCCAGTCGTGGCCGCTTTGCCAATCGCTTGAATGCCGTTGACCGCCCCAGCATGCCAGGGTTCAGAAACTCAAACAACGACCACAGTTCGCCAAGGTGGTTTTCGATTGGCGTTCCCGTCATCGCTAACCGGTTGCGACCATTAAGCAACCGCACCGCTTTTGCAGCCTGAGCGTTCGCATTCTTAATCGCCTGCGATTCATCAAGGATTACATAGTCGAACGCAATCTCTTTGAGTGCGACAATATCGATTCGCATCGAACCATAAGTTGTCACCAGCAAATCATAATCGTCCAGCGAACCAAGCAACGACTTCCGTTCGGTTCCCGTGTAATTGCCCACGCGCAGTTTCGGAGCGAACCGGCTGGCTTCTTCAATCCAATTGAACACAAGACTTTTCGGCACAACAACCAACGACGGCAAGCGTTTCTCATCCGCCTTCAGTCGCCGCGTCCGCCGTGATTCCAACAGAGCAAGAACCTGAACCGTCTTCCCCAACCCCATGTCATCAGCCAGGCAACCGCCCAAACCAAACTCTCGCAGGAAGTTCAACCACGCCAACCCATCACGCTGATACTCACGCAGCTTCCCCTTGAAACCGCGCGGAGCGGACTTTGGCTTGATGCCGTCAAACGATCGCAGCTTCCGACAGAACACTCGGAACGCCTTGTCTGACGCCGCATCCGACTGCGCGGCCAACAACGAATCAAGCAACATGGCCTGCGATTGCCGGAACCGTACCTTGCCGCCGTCTAACTCCCCGAGCGCAATGAGGTCTTCGTTTTGATCGAGCCACTCCTGTGGCAGCATCCCCAAAGAACCGTCGCGCAACTTCACGAACTGCTGACCCGACTTCGCAGCTTCAAGGATGTCGGGAAGCTCAGCCGCCGTTTCATCGAAATCGATTTCGCCTTCCAGGTCGAACCAATCAACGTCGCTCTTTACAGAGACCCGAACCGCGCCGCCCTGACGCACTTTTCGCTCTTCAATCTCGACATCCCAACCCGCTTCCAGCAGCTCACCCACAACCGGGATCATTCGCGCGGGCAGGCAGTCAACGTCCGGTCGGCCTTCACCCCACGTCCGGCCAGCATACGGACGCACGTCAGCGGGGAGAGCCCTAAGCCAGGTCTGCTCAGCATCCATATTCCGTCGATAGCAAATCTCTGAGTCTTCTGGCCGAATCAACTGCGCCTTTGCTCGCGCGCGAACGGGAAGATCGCCGTACAGAAAATCGATATCACCATACACGCGCGACTTTCCATAGTCGGTGACTGTCTTCAGTCGAATGCGAGCAGTCGGTTGCACAGCGACAGGCGGGGGCAGCAAGTCTTCGGGCAGCGCGAGACCGGCGATGACATCGGAGTCGCCAAACTCGCGCACGAAACGATCGCGATCTTTGAAGGGAACACGCAGCGTCCCGGTCGATCGCAACACGGGCAGCCATTGCAGGTTCCCGTTGGGATCAAATTTCGCCATACGGTTTGAGAACAATACCAACCCGTCCGTAAACACGAAGACGGTGTCGTCCAGGCCGCACGACTCACCACCACAGGTCAATCGAGCTCGAAAGACCCACTCGCTGGCTTCCTCATCGGTGACGACTTCGATGTTTAGCGACCAGACGCGTTCGTCCCACCGAACCTGAAACGCTTCCCCCGGCGAGGTGCTGGCATCAAGCCGCCAGCGGACAGCACCTGTCGCAAACAACCTGGGTAGAACCGCGTCGAATGCGAGAGCTGGAATGGTCCAGTCTGTGACCTGGGAAACGCCGTAATGCCGGTAGTGCCAGTCGCGAGTTTCGTCCTTAAGGGCGCGGCGCCAGTGGTCTATGGTGTCGATCGCATCGCGATGAACGCTGTCGGAAATCTCAAGGCCTCGTTCCGTGATGGAAAGCGGCTTCAGAGCCCCCCACTCACCGTTCTGCCGCCGCACTTGTTGTTCGAAATCAATCTGGGGCGAACTCTTCGTGAGATTCTGATTCAACGTAATCGTGTACCAGACGCGTTGTTCCCGGCCACCTCCCACCGGCGGGGCGTACTGTGAATTCTCGTCGCTGAACGATGATTCACGGACGACCTGATTGAGCGAAAGCAGCCACTCAGGAGACTTGCTCTTAGCCTTGCTCTTGGCCTTACTCTTGCGGACAACCTTCTTTTTCTTCTTTGCCGATCGCCGCACCGGTTGACTGCTGCCCTCTGACGCACCGCGTTTCAATGAGAGCTGCAAGACCGACGCCCAGATATGCTTGCAGGCGTACCCATCTTCGAACCGCGGACAGCTGCATTCGATCTCAGTGGGCTTTTCGCCATCAAACCCGATGAATACCTCGTAAAACATGCCCCGCCCGTTGCGGACCTCGGCATGCACGGCGTCTCCCTGGTCCTCAACATGATCAACCATTCCCGCGCCAAAGTACTTCGCACCTCGGGCGAGATCTTTGCTCGTGAAGTGGTCACGCAGTTGGTCCAGTAAGTTCATTCAGGCGATCCATCAATCACGGTCCGGTTGGAGCAGCATTCTACTGGCTCGCCAACGTCAGCATACCGCTTAGCAGAAAAAGACCAGGCTATTCGCCGGTCGGATCGAACCGAAGCTCAGCAGCCTCAGCGCAATCCGCAAAGTCTCAACACCGCTGTACCTGCCTGTACCGCTTCAGAGTGAATCAAAACCGGTACAGTGGATCTCGCCCCACTGTACCGCACACTCGGTCGACATTGTCGGCCGTCATCTTCGATTCTGTTTTCGTTTCGCTTCAGACATAATCGCGATACGACACACTAAGCCTCATGGCTTGCACAACTACGGAAGAGATCATGACAAGCGACAGTTCTAACGACGACAATGTCGTCACCATCGGATGGGAAGCGATCAATGGTGCCGTCGAAGCTGTGTACGACAACCAGAAACCTCATCACTACGGAACAGTCGTCAGTTGGGCCTTGGGCGGCCCGGATCCGCTGGATGGTATCTCTGTCTACAAGAGCGAATCGCCGGTTCCTCACTGGCACTTCGTGACGTACGGCTTAAGCGAACTTTACGACAAGCAAAGTGAAGACACCGAATACAGCGGCTTCGGTCTGGAACTCACGTTTCGACTGGCGCGAGCTGCCGACGAATACGACCCGCCAAAGTGGGTTCTCAGTCTGCTCAACAATCTCGCTCGATACATTTTCGAATCGCGTAATGTGTTCAGCCCGGGCGATCATATGGATCTCAACAGCAAGATCGCATTGGAAGTCGAAACGCAACTGACTGCGGTCGGCTTTGTCACCGACGGCGACCTTGGGACGATCGCAACACCGCACGGCCGAGTTGATTTCATACAGATAGTCGGACTCACGTCTGACGAACTGGCCGCCAAGATCTCATGGGACGGTGACGAGTTTTTTGAACTCGTCCAACAGCACTGTCCGAAGTTCGTCACAACGCTTGATCGGCCATCCCTGGTGGACGAACCCGACTTCTCTCGCGCCGTCACCGAAGGCCGCGCGAACGACGGTTCCTCTACCGGAGTCACCTACACGGAAGTCGTCGACTACACACAAGACGGCGACCAAATCACCATCGTGATTGATGCCCTGTCCATCAAAACGCTATCGATGGTTCTTCCCGGCCGCGTCCCCTTCGAACGCGACTTCACTGTGTTCGGCTACACGACAAAGAAGCTACTGCAGTTTGAACCGGGCGAATCGCCAGGTTTCGAAATCATCCTCGGCGAACAAAACGGCGTCAGCCTCACAATCACCGGCGATCAAGCCACGGAACTCAGCAAGCGTCTTAAACCGGTCGCCTCCGACGTCACCCTACCCGGCCTCGACGGCGTGACATTTCGCATCATCCCAACCGAAATCAAAGACAACGCTGGAAACGTGGTTCGTACCGTTGGCTAGGCTCCAGTTAAGCCCGGTATCTCAGTCCCACCACCATGAATCCGAACCGGCGTTGAGTTCCGGAATCTTGTCCGCCGCCAATCGCCCGGGCCGCGCGACAACGTCGATTGGAACAAGAGTCACACCGCCGCCAATCTGAAACATCACCGCGCTCCGCCCGGCCATTCGAGTATTCACTTGCGCCGGAACTTCGGCTGGCGCGGTGAATTCCATGGTCGGTAGCATTTCCTTGTCCAGCAGTAACGTTGGCTTCCAATCGGCGGATTCAAACAGACCATTCTTCTGAATAATCGCCACAACAATCGCCATGTCGAACAGGTTCTGAACCGCCGCGAACGCTGGCACGCGCTGACAGAGTTTTCGGATGTGCTTGTTGAATTGCTTCGTGTAGGCCTGCGTACTGACCTCCGTGAACGCCGCTTTGGAACGATTGCCTTCCGCGTCGGTCAGTTCTTCCTGAGATAACAGCTGCAGCCGCGGCCCCGACAGTCGGTACACCTCGCCGTCAGCCGAACGTTCTATCTGATCGTAGCGCGGAGCGAACCAATATCGACGCATGCTGTTGTCGTCGGGACGCATCATGTCCAGTTGGCTGCGGAAGCCGCGAATCCCGGTTCGCCTTAACCCCAGATTGATACGCTTCATCTGATAGTCGGCGTCCACCATCCGAAACGTGGCATGACTACCGTGCGGCAACCCAAAAACGCGAACGTCATAGTTTCCAAGAACACTGGCCATCTGCTGAAATTGTTTCTTCGCTGCACGAGCATTCGAAACCGCCGGACTGGCCTGATACCACGCCTGAGCTTTCGCCAGCCGCGCTTTGTCAGGGTCGAACGAACAACCCAACGTTTGCTGCATTGTGCGGAGCCGCAACATCACCAGCAAATCGTCCAACACCAATGTCGGCCGTCCCGTCTCAATCCCAACGACCGCCCCGCTGGCCGTTGGAGCGAACCCTTCTGCCGGACCAGCGATGATTAGATCGCCCGTTTCCGAATCGGCAAACAGATACTCGATCTGAGTCAGACCGGCCAGATACCAAAGTCCGATCTCCGCCTGCGTTTCTGAATCCAAAGCCTTTTGCAGTTCGCGTTCCAGACGCACCAATGAAACTTTCCGCAACTTGCTGACACGCGACATGTCGGCAGTCAGGTTCTTCTGGGCACTCTTCCGCAGCCGTTGCTTGTCCAGCTTCGTCCGAATCGCCTCAGGTGTCGAAACAACGCCGCCAGCGTCAATCGAAATCCCACCGAAACTCGGACCGGAAACTGTCGTTCCGATACTGGTCGAACCAAACACCGGCTGCTGCACTTGCGCGTGGCATTCACCAACAAACAGAGCGAGCGTCAGGCAGAGAATCATTGGCCGCATGAGACACCTCATCGCAACGAAGAACTGAACCATGTCTGTGTCAACCAGCCTACTCACCACCAACCAAAACGGATAGGTCCAATCCGCCACACCCAGCTCACGGCCCACGACGCCATCGACCAAATGTTAAACTGCGTACCCGCACTGTGACCTTGAACAACCTTGAATGACCCATACCCGATCGCGTGACTGCCAGCTCGCCAGCGGATAGATTAGAACCATCCCCAACCAACAAAGATAAAGAACACCAAAACATGAACGCCCACGACGCAATCAAAGCCGCTTTCGCAACCAGCGACATGGTTCTCACCAGCTACGTCTCCGACATGACAGACGCAGAACTCATGACGCGCCCCGCCGGATGCAACCACATCGCGTGGCAGTTGGGTCACCTCATCAGTTCAGAAGCGGACCTCATCAACATGCTCAAAGAAGGTTCCGCCATCGATCTTCCCGAAGGGTTCGCCGACAAGCATTCCAAGGACACCACAGCCAACGACGATGCCAGCCAGTTCTGCTCGCTGGAAGAATACCTCAGTCTGTATAAGCAGACCCGAGACAACTCACTTGCCACGCTCGCAACCTGTTCAGAAGAAGAACTCGACGCCGAAGGGCCAGAAGCGTTCCGATCGATGTGTCCCACAATGGGATCACTGGGAATCCTCATCGCCTCGCACCCCATGATGCACGTCGGCCAATTCGTACCCGTCCGCCGCGCACTCGAAAAACCCATCGTCATCTAAGGGCAACCTTCCGTTGCATCGGTATCCGGTAGGCGCGGCGACTGGGGTTGCTGCCCGCTGATCCGGTTGACTGTGGGTTCGCGGGCAGGCAGCTGGTGGCTGGGGTTGCGACAGCACCTCGCCCCAGCCATGGAAAGACCCCGGAAACCCCAGCAAATTGCCCGTTAGGCCCCGCGCCACTTTCGTGCTAAAACATCCCTATGAAACACATTCGAAACTTCTGCATCATCGCCCACATCGACCACGGCAAGTCGACGCTGGCCGATCGGCTGATTCAAACCTGCGACGGCATTGCCCAACGTGACCTCCACGAACAGATGCTGGATTCGATGGATATCGAACGCGAACGCGGCATCACGATCAAAAGCAACACCATCACGCTAAACTACCGCGCGCCGGATGGTGAAGACTATTTATTGAACCTGATCGACACGCCTGGCCACGTCGACTTCTCACATGAAGTCCGACGTTCGCTCATGGCATGTGAAGGCGCGTTGATTGTTGTGGACGCGTCGCAGGGCGTTGAAGCTCAGACCGTCGCGAACCTGTACCTCGCGCTGGAACACGATCTCGAACTGCTACCGATCATCAACAAAATCGATCTTCCCGCAGCCGACATCGAACGCGCTCAGGAAGCGATCGACGCAGAACTTGGACTCGACCCATTTGAGGCGATTCCAATTTCGGCCAAGAACGGGATCAACATCGAAGACGTGCTGGTGGGCATCGTTGAGAAACTTCCGCCACCACAAGGCGATCCAGATGCACCGCTCAAAGCACTCATCTTTGACGCTCACTTCGACAAATTCCGCGGCGTGATTTTGCAATGCCGAGTCATGGAAGGAACACTCAAACCCCGCGACACAATTCACTTCATGCATTCGAACCGAGACTTCAAGGTCGATGAAGTTGGGTACAACCAGTTCGAACTCACCCCAAAGAAACAGCTCAGCGCTGGCGAAGTGGGGTACATCGTGGCCGGGGTCAAAAGCGTTCAGGACATCGAAATCGGCGACACCATCACACTGCGTGATCGCCAGACAGAAGAACCAATCCCGGGCTACCAGGAAGCTCGCCAGGTCGTGTTCTCGTCGATCTACCCAATGGACACCGGCGAGTATCAGGAACTTTCCAAGGCTCTGGACAAGCTAGCCATCAACGACGCCGCGCTAACGTTCGAAAAAGACAGTTCGGCCGCGCTCGGGTTTGGCTTCCGTTGCGGGTTCCTGGGACTGCTGCACCTGGACGTGGTTCAGGAACGACTGCGCCGTGAATTCGATATCGGGCTGGTCATTTCGGCTCCGTCCGTGAAATACAAACTGGATCTGCGAGACGGCTCATCGGTAGAAGTTGATAACCCCAGCTACTGGCCCGATCCGATGACAATCGATTCGGCCAGCGAACCGTACATCAAGGCGTCCATCATCACGCCGGAAACGTACGTTGGCGGAGTCATGGAACTGTGCCGCGAGCACCGTTCTGACAGTCAAACAATGGACTACCTGTCAGCCAATCGCCTGGAAGTCACCAGCGTTATGCCGTTGGGCGAAGTGCTGTTCGACTTCTACGACAAGCTGAAAATGCTGACCCGCGGTTATGGATCGTTCGACTACGAACCAATCGAATATCGCAAAACGGACATTGTCAAAGTCGACATCCTGGTCAACAAAGAACCGGTCGACACGCTGTCGTATCTGGTTCATCGCGAGAAAGCCCGTACCCGCGCGTTGCACTACTGCGAACGTCTGGCCAAAGAAATTCCCCGCCACCAATTCAAGATCCCCATCCAGGGCGCGATCGGCGGCGATATCATCGCGCGAACCACCATCGCACCGTTTCGTAAGGATGTGACGGCAAAACTGTACGGCGGCGACGTCACGCGTAAGAAGAAACTGTTGGAGAAGCAGAAGAAGGGTAAAGCCAAGATGAAGCAATTCGGGAGCGTCAACATCCCGCAAAAAGCCTTCGTCTCAGTCCTCCGTGCGGAGAAAGATTAGAGGCGTGGATCTGCACAACGTGCGTGTCACAGAACAAGGCATGGCCGAAATTGATGGCCACCAGGTTCGCTGTAGCGTGCCGCGGGAAACACTGCGCGAAGTCTCTTTGGAATTTGGGACGCTCGCTGAGCGACCAATCCGCCAGCTGATCATGAGCCTCATCTTCATTTGCCTCGGCCTCACCCCATTTCGAAACCTGGCACAGGGCCAGCTATGGGTCCTGCACCCGGTTGAATGGGCAATGATCGGCTTCTTGATGCTTGGAGTAATCGCAGCATACGGAGCCTCCCGGAAGGGACTCTACCTTTCCGTCAAGACCGACAACGGATGTCGCAAACTCCCGTTCAAGCAACGCCCAACCGACGAGCAGCTTGACCAGTTTGTGGCCGAAGCCGCATCCTTTGGCTTCACAATAAATCACGTTGCCGATTGAACTGACCATGACTGGCCAGGTTCAAAGCTCTACGGCTTCAGCGTCAACGTCACCACCATTGGCCGGTGGTCTGATCTTGTCGTCCATTGCAGATCGCAAGAACCAACCTCAAACCCTTCGTTGACCCAAACCTGATCCAGTGGCAGAACCGGGAATGGCATCGGCCAACTGTGGTAGAAGCCGGTTCCCTTCTCTTCGAATGCGTTGCGGAAACCTTCGCGCAAGTCGTCGATATGGACTGACTCCGTCGGCGTGTTCATGTCGCCCATCAGGACAACCGGACCGGGCGGCAAATCTCTTACCAGCTTCATTAACGCAACAAACGATGGCCCACGCGGCAACCTCGGTCCACTTAACAAGTCCGCCATTACCACGTGCACAGTCTGCTCACCAATTTGAACACGCGCGATTCCGTAGTTGGAACGCAAAGCCAGCTTGCCTTTGGAGATTTCTTCGGCGGGATACTTCGTGATCAACCGCATGCCCCGAGGGAACCGGATGACGTTGTAACCGTCAAATCTCTGCTTCCAATACTTACGCCGCGCGGCGGGATCGTCCGTACTGAAATGCAGATTCGATTCGGCCAAGCCAATGATGTCGGCATCCCACGACCGAATCTGACTAGTAATCGGATCCCAGCCCAAACCGCCGCTACTGACGTTCCAGAATCCAAGTTTAATCGGCCCTGGCACCGGTTCAGCAGTCTGCCAACCGGAACACAAAACCCATAGCTGCACGACAGCCAACAAGCCGGTTCCCAACCGCAGCATTCCGCTTCTCTTACACACCAGCAGAAATGCCAGAACAGCCATGGCCGCGATCACAGCCGGCGGCGTCGCGTAAAACACCGGAGCCAAAAGCTGAATGCCATCGCGCGGGCCGAACCGAAGCACTGATCCCAAAACGCTACCGAACGCGAATAGACTGGCCAGCAAAGGCCACCCGCCGCGCGGTCGCGCACCGTTGTCCATCGGTTCCTGATTGCCCTCCGTGCTACTCATCCATCTCCCTCGGTGGAGAAGCGTAGTTGAAGCCCCTCTCACAGAACAGACTTCCGCGCCGAGAACACGGTAGCCCTGCTACAATGCGATTTTTGCTCCGCTTGCCGAACCGACTTTGACTCCATTTACCGCCACATTCACCGTTGAAAAGTATCTGCACGGATCTCGCGTGGACACATTTCTGGAACGGCAACTTCGCAACTACACCATCTGGCGCATGCAGCGAATGGTGTCGGCAGGATGTGTACGCGTGCAGGATGTGGTTGTCTCACTAGATCGACGTGTGTTTGGTGGCGAACGCGTCACCATTCGGCTTATCGAACCACCCGACAAAATTCATGGAGCCGAACCGATGCCGCTAAGCATCGTGTTCGAAGATCCCTGGCTGGTGGTCGTGGACAAGCCGGCCAACCTTGTGGTTCATCCGGTCGCGTCGCTGCAAACAGGAACACTGGCCAACGGACTGCAAGCCCACCTTGATTCTCAAACGCCAATCGCGGGAGTGCTGCGTCCGGGAATCGTGCACCGACTGGACCGCATGACCAGTGGGCTCATCGTGACAACCAAAGATCATCTGGCACATCGGATGCTGGGGATGGACTTTGAACAACGCCGCGTCCGCAAGGCTTACACCGCGGTCGTTCATGGCGTGATAGACGATAACGAGGGAACCATCGACTTGCCCATGGGCAGGCGTCATGGTTCTATTCTCATGTCAGTCGAACCCGGAATGCGGAACATGAAACCGGCCGTCACTAACTACAAAGTGACCCAGCGACTACCCGACCGAACTGTCGTTGAAGTTCGCCCGGTGACCGGCCGTATTCACCAGATTCGCGTTCACTTTGCGGCCATTGGTCATCCGCTTGTGGGTGACGAGTTCTACGGATTCGATGGTCCCGTGTCGCAAAAGCCCGGCGATTCCAGGCACGCACTGCACGCCTCGTTCCTGTCGCTTACCCACCCGGTTCTGGGAGAGGCGATGGAGTTCCACTCCTCGCTTCCTCCCGACTTAGAGGTTCTCCTCTCTCAAAAGAACCTGCCGCTGCCGACACCAGAGGCAACAAAGTAACCGCGGACGGTCTCTCTCACTCCGTTCCATCCGCTGCAACCAACTACAGCACTCGCAACTGAGCTCGACTTCGATTTCGTCTGAGTCCCAATGGAGCGGGTACTTTGCTGGTATGCACAATCGCATCAACCACAGTCTTCGCCTGCGCCGCGATATCAAGATCACGCGGAGCGAACCCGACAACTTCGCCAACACCGTAAATGTGCGGCAGCCATGTTCTGTGTTGATGATCGCACCACAGTCGGTAGCAATCGTCCGTCACCAGACCAGCGGCTGGCAGATCCAATGTTCGAGTACGACCGATGCGACGACCGGCAACCAGAATACGTTCGGCAACCAACCGGTTCCCGCTGTCCAGATGAACGTTAACATACTCGCGCGACCCTTTCTCGGTCAGGTCCAGCCCAACAACATCAGCTCCCAACCGAAAACCGACACCAAGCGCCATTGAGACATCAATCAACATGTCCATGTCGGCATCGTTGCCGGGATCCAATCGCATCTTGCCATCGACAACCAGCACCTTCGAACCGCTGGCAGCAAACAGACCGGCGAATTCAATTCCACGCGGGTCGGCTCCAATCACAACCAACCGACCGGGGACTGTTGCCCCGTGCAGGATTTGATCCGCATTCACCACGTGCCCCTGCAACTGTTCAGTTCGCAGATCGTTAGCGAACGCCGCACCCGTTGCGACCGCAATGCAGTCTGCTCGCAGGATCTCGGCCGTGTCGGTTCCGGCAACCTCAACGGTGTGTTCATCAAGGAACCTGGACTGCCCAACATGGATGTTGACACCCACGCCACGGAGTTCTTCAAATCGTTTAGCAGCAGCATCCTCAACACGACCAATCACAAGCCGCCGCAGATCGGCCGAGGTGAACAGCCCACTGCTGCAGGCACGATGATGCGAACCGCCGCGCAAAGCATCGACCGCGAGTTCAGGAATCAAGCCGCGAAGCGCGTCGCTTAAAAACGGGCCGCTTTGCAGACCATCCACGGACGGGGAAGCCAGCCCAACCGACAGTCCCTGCCGCGCGGCTCGCGCAGCAGTCGCGAGCCCCGCGGGGTCGTCGCCAATAACCAGTAGTTCATACATCGTTCTCTCCAAAACCAATTTGCCAGGGGGGAAGACCCTCGACACCGGATACGCTCCGCGCAGAGCCGGCGGCACCCACCGGACATCGACGGTCGCGCAGACCGGAGAAGAGGCGAAGTTTGGAGAAACTGTCAGACCCAGAGACAGTGCGTGAGGTTTACGGGCTATACCGATTACACGGGGCCGGTTGGCATTCGTCGGTATGGGTGTGCCCGGTCGACGACGGTCGGTCATTCGACGGTTGGGTCTGTGACGCGTTGAGTTGCACACGCGGACGGAGGGTTGAGATTGGATTTGAGATTTGAGATTTGAGATTTGAGATTTGAGA
>CAZAIB010000134.1:0-17039 GCA_964485095.1 uncultured Planctomycetaceae bacterium
AAAACTAATCTATTTGCCTGCCTGGCGCTACTCGAAAATGAAATGCGCTCTAGTCAGAACCACCGTCCGATCCTGCCTCGTTGTGAAGTGTTTGAGTATCTGTTTCATCGCCGTGATACCGGCTGGATCCAGTCCGCCTGAAAATGGTTCGTCCAGCAGCAACACCTCGACCTCGGTAACCAAAGCCGAACACAAACCGATCTTCTTCTTTTGACCGGTCGAGTATCCGCTTATGTCTGCGTCGCCCAACTGATCCAGCCGAAACAGAGACAGCAATCGATCCACGTGGTCAAACAGACGCCGCGACGGGATGCCATAGATCTCGCCAACGCCAAGCAGAAACTGTCGCCCCGTCACGTCGGGAGGGAACCAGCAATCGTCAGGCAAAAACAAAGCCTGACGCCGAATCGCGAGTTCGTCATCAACAGACGATCGTCGCACACGGCCGCCGATGGACACGGTTCCCTCGGCCGGAGACATCAACCCCGCGACCAGGTTCAGAACGGTCGTCTTGCCGCTCCCGTTGGGCCCAATAATCGCGAGCGTCTGTCCGGCCGAAACCGAAAACGAAACATCACTCAGCGTCGGCCGCAAACCGTAATGGTGATGAACACCAGAGACTTCAATCATCCAGGTACTCCGTCAGAGCAAATTGTCACTTGCCCCTCAACGCAGCCCATCAACGAATGGTTCACAGAATCCAGTCGAATTCACCTCTTCAACTCTTCACCCTTCAACCCTTCCCCCCAAATAGAGACAGGCGGTGCTTCCCAAAGGAAACACCGCCTTTTCGTTGGTCTCTTAGTTCCACTCCATTCTGGTTGCCATGAGAACAACGGTGGTACCGTCATCTCCGCGGGCCTCAACACTGGGTGTGCAGTAAGCCTCACATTTCCTACCAGTCAGGGCGGAAGGAGCTTTTGATTCTTTCGGTCAGTCAGGGCGAGGACAAACTGAGTCCTCGCCACTGACAGTCAGACCAAAGAGTCATCAGCCGGTCTTCCAGCTCTACCCGTTGCTTACATGCAAGGAGCAGCACAAGAAGGAGCGACGAAAGAAGGAGCAGCACATGAAGGAGCAACAGAGATTGCACCACCGCATCCGCCGCCACATGGGCTAGCAGCAACGCCACATCCGCCACCACAGGCTGAACCACCACCGAAGCCACCGCATCCGCGACCGCCACGTCGACCGCGAAGTCGAGGCATGCGAAGTCGTGGCATACGGAATCGTGGCATACGGAATCCACGTCGACGTCCGCCACCGAGGCATCCACCACCGCAAGATGAACCGCAAGATGAACCACAAGCAGATCCACAGCTAGATCCGCAAGATGAACCACAGCTAGATCCGCATCCGTCCATGATGACAGCAGGAGCTGCACAGCTTGGAGCAACAATAGCACCGCCACAAGCGTTTCCGCCGCAAGCGTTGCCACAAACAGGAGCTGCAGGAGCACAGCAAGAAGGAGCTACGTTGCAGCCACCACCGCAAACAGCAGCACCACCACCACAAACAGCTCCAGCTGGTGCACAGCAAGAAGGAGCAATTCCACCACCACAAACAGCAGCAGGAGCTGCACAGCTTGGGGCACAATCAAACAAACCAGCTTCAGCATTGCCGACTGAGAAAGCCAACAGTGCAGCCGTAAGGCTAATCCACTTCATTTCAAATCTCCTTGATCTGACTCGAACAACGTGAGGGCTTCTGATTTTGACGTCATCACAGATGCACATCTGGGAAGCCCAGAGAAATTGGGTAACACCGGAGGTCTCTTCGTCCTACGTTTGTCAGGTAGACAAGCGAAATAAGTAAGGCATGGCTATATTTGCGGCCCATGCCGGACATCAAAACGAATCTGCCGGTTGTGACGAGTCCCACGGCAGCTATCGTTCTCAACCAACCGCCAATCCCCGGCTTGAAGAAAGAACCACAACGTGTACTGGCTGGCAGTAATCGGACTCCCAATCCAGCTTTATGCCTGTCTCCGCGCACGTCTGGCGGTCCGAGCCACCAGTCTGATGACCGCGTGGTACTGGGCAGTCTTCGCGATCTTTGTTTGGTGCGCAACGGTCATCGCATCAAACAACACCTCGGGAATGCTGGACCACTTGGGCTACGCCGCAGTCATCTGCCTACTCGCACCCGCCATCGCAGTCCTGGGCGCACGGCGTCCCGGCGTTGGAGCGTGGAGCGGTTTTGTGGTGCTGCCCATGCTGGTTGTGATGCAGTGGCCATCCGTGTCGCAGGCCTTTACCGGTTCATTGTCCGATGCGTTCGAACTACCCGTACCCGTCATGTTGGGCTGCGGCCTGGTTCTCATCATGGGACTCGGTAACTACTTCGGAACGCGGTTCACCCTGCCAGTTATGCTGATCGCAGCTGGAATTGGTTGCATCCTGAGTAGTCTTGTTCAGGCCGATACCCGCCGCAGCCCCGACGTTGATCGCATGATTCACGTGGCCAGCGTCATTTTCTCGTGCGCCAGCCTGCAACTCATCGCGCGCATGCCTGCCGCTCGGGAAAAACCGGCCAGCGACAATCCCGAGGACACTTTGACACGATTAAATATCGTGTGGGACGACTTCCAGCAGCTGTTCGGCATCGTTTGGGCGAAACGCGTGATGGATCGCATGAACCAATTCTCAACACGAGAAAAATGGCCGATCACTCTCCAGCTCACAGGTTTCGAACCTTCGGCACCCGATTCGAACCCGGAAATCGCATCCGCCACCATCGATCGCATCCGCTGGGTCATGCGCCGATTCGTCGATCCCGAATGGCTGGACGCGCGGCTGGGCAATCAGAACCACAAATCGGCCGCAGATTTAGGTTCAGCAGAGAAAATGGAACGATAGCCCGGTTCAAACGTCAAAAAACCACGCCCTACCACCAGGAACCGAATGCAGAATCAACTCTAAATCCAATAATAATAAAGAGTTACGTGCGTCACGCACTTTCTGCTAACTTTCGGGAACTCCTGACGAATCCAACCGTCTAAGCATCACAATGACGCTGCGCGCGGGCCCACGGGCACCGATAAGATATGAGTAGATGAGCCAGAATTTCGACAACGAGTTACTGTCAGCGATGCACGACGGGGAATTGAACCCCGAAGAGCAGGCGCGGCTTGAAGCACAGATTCGGGAATCAGAACAGCTTGGTTCTGAACTCGCCGAATTCACACAACTCTCTGCGCTCATCTCGGCTGTGCCCGCTCAAGCAGCTCCCGGCGACCTCGCTCAAAAAGTGATGTCCCAAATCGTGAGTGCTCCAGCGACTACTACTACAACAGCTCCACCAGCCGCGAAATCGAAACGATGGCCTGGCGTCGCAGCCGTGCTAACAGCTGCGGCAGCTTTGTTCTTCATGTTTCGGTTCTTTGGTCCGGGGCAACCAGAATCAGCCGACCAAATGGCCATGGCGCCGGCTGCCAGATCGAACCCTCGCACAGTTGCAACTGAAGAGGACTCCGTCGCTCCGGCTTTGACAGAACAACCCGCCGTTCGTAAGCCTGCCGCACCAATGGCACCACCACCCTCCAAAGCGATGATGAAATCCGGTCCGCATGCGATGACCGAACAGATCGCAACCAACGACACGTCCGTAGTCGAAATTGATAGTCGAGAAACGGATGTCGCAGTGCTACTGCAAACACTTTTCACAGCCGAGATGCTGGAACACCGCAGAAGCAAAGACAAGGCACTCGATGCAGCCGGGTTGCAGGCGATCGTAGTCGAAGTCGACGCCATTGACGTCTCGTCCATGCTTACCAAAGTCGAAGCACTTGCTGGAACCGACAGTCTGTTGCTTAGGCGTGATACGGACCCGGAAAGCTTGCGACAAAAACTGTTGCTCGCCGAATCGCTCTACGAGAAGGGTTCAACCGAACCGACACCAAAAGGCAGGAACGCAAGACTCATCGCTGGCAACCCACCCATGCCTGCCGCACCAAGTACTCGTGGCGGCCGAAAAACGCAACTCGTCCCAAAGCCATCACGTGCCGAGTCGCAGGTTATAGAAGGCGAAGTTGCAGATCGCGAACAACCTGGTACTGCCAGCAACAGTGGCGCGGGTCTGGCTGCACCGGCTTCCGTTGCCCAAACGCCAGCTGCTCCAGGCGAGAGCAAAGGGGCTGACAAAAAGATGAAGCGAATGGAATCGGTTGCCGGCACCAACGCTCCAGCGGCACCTGAGTCAGTCAAGGTCATCTTCGTCATGAAGAAGACACCACCGGCTGCTGATGACACCAGCAACCCCTGCGACGACATCGACGCTTAACAACACCGCTAAGCCCGTCCCTCGCGCAGCCAGGCATCAACGATCGCCGTTGCTCATCACGCGCCAAATACCAATCGTGGCCTGAGTCGCAAAGCCGTCACTCAGGAACACACCCAGCGGCGTCGCCGGCGGTTCGTTGCGATTCCCAATCACCTTCTCAATACAACAAACCCGTTGCTTCTGACGCAAAGCATCAACCACTCGGTTTTGCTGAACATCGGACAGCATCCACGGCCAAAACGTCGCGTTTAGCCCCGTTGGTGGTTCGACATCAGCAAGCAGATACAAGCTGTTGTATCCGTTGTGCAAACTCACAAACGTCTCGCCGCTGGCGTGTATCTTCGCGACAAGTTCCTGCAATTCTTCAACCTGTCGAGGGGGTAGACTGAGGCGAGACGCACCCGCCAGATTCAGCGGTGTCATTCGAGACATATACGCGTTCGCGTGCCAGGCAGACACACACAATAGCGTTCCACAACACGCCACCATCGCCACGCGTAGCTTCTTCGCGAACACAATACTGCGCGGCTTCGTCGCTACCTCATGAGCCAAAAAGTCACGCACGCTCAATAGCGCAATCATCAGCAACGGCAACGAACCGACCGCCATCTGTGTACCAGGAGTCGGATACGCAATTAACGGCTGCAGCCCACCCACGCACGCCAACATGATGCGTCCGAACCACTGCCCCCGCGACCATTCCTCACCCGGATTTCGCAGCAGCACCAACCAGGCGAACGGCGCCATAAGGCTCATCATCAATCCCGCTTGTCCGCGATCATCAAGACCATGTTCCAACGGCTTCCCAAGATCAACAAAGTGCTTTAGCGCCACGCCAATCAGCAAAGCCAAAATACAAAGCCGCACATATCGAACCAGCACCAGCAAACGTTCTGACTGACCAAACCAAACACACGCGACAAACGCCACCACAGCCAACGGACCAGCAAACCCGAACACCGGCGCCGCCATATAGAACCGGTCCGCGAACCCAAGGTGCTGTAACACCAACCCGTTCAACAACGCATCAACAGTGGTCCCCTGCGAGAAGACCAACAACACAAAACCCGCAGCGGCAGCCAACCAAGCCACGTGAAACGCGGCCTGCGTTCGAAACCGACACAGACGAGGAACATTCGATCGATACGCAAACCAAAACACAGACAACATTGAAAACACGACCAGCGTCGGCAGTCGCAAACCGCGTTCTTCGAACACAGTCGCCCGCGTCACCAATACAGCACCGGAAACAATCAAAGCAATCGCGGCCAAACTAATCGCCGGTCTCCACCGGTCATCCTCACACACCAGCGCCAGCGCCAGGGTGATTGACGCGACCAACAGCAGTCCAACATTCAACTTCGTCATCACCGCCGCGCCAACAATCAGCCCCAGCAACAAGAGACCTCGCTTGATAAATACTTTCGAGGACGTCGCCATCGCCAGGACAGCGACAACCGCCAACAAACAAAGCTCCTGTGGATGTCCAGGTTCAAGCGTCAGCCGGTCAAGATGCAAGAACGCCAACGCGAACGCAGCGAACGCCGTGTATCTGCAACCAGATATCCGCCCCACCGCAATCGCCGCCAGCACAGCACTCAACAACCAAACGGCGATGGTCTTGAACCGAGTGACATCGTGCGTCACGGGCAACTGCCCCACACGATGCACAGCCGCCTGGCACGCGTACCACGCCGGGCCATACTGAGTGAACACGTCGTCGTACAAGACGCCACCCTGAAGATGCTGCTTCAACGACAGCATCACATAGCCCTCGTCGTCGTACTCAGCAAACGTACAAAACGCCCGTTGGTAGGCAGAGAACCCACAAACTCCAGCCGCAACGACAAACAACACGACCCAAAAAGCCGAAGTTCGAACTGATTGTGGAGCGGCCACTGACATGGGAGATACGGCTGGTATAGAGGGGAAGAAACACCACCGCGCGCAATGCGACATCAAATAGGTAGCTCGCCAGCCTCCGCCAAACCCAATTCTCCTCGCCCCAGAGCCACCTACCGGACGAACCGACCATCAACGCGCCGGTCACGCCGATTATTCGCTTTGCGTTGGCCCCAACCGCGGGCAACTTTGCACGATCTGACGCAGATTCAAGCATCCAGGTTGCCGACTGGCCGCTGCCGACATAACTTCCTGACGTTGGGCCAGGCACACAAGACGACTGAGGGTTTCATGCGTATTCTGATCACGGGCGGAGCAGGCTTTATTGGCAGCCACATTGCGGACCAATGTTTGGCCAAAGGCTGGGAAGTCGCGGTCATCGACAACCTGAGCTCCGGGAACCGCGCAAACGTTCCCGCCGCCGCTCGATTCGAAGAAATCGACATCCGCGACGCGGACGCCGTCGAAAAGTTGATGTCCGACTTCAAACCAAACTACATCAGCCACCAGGCCGCTCAGGCCAGCGTTGCCGTCAGCGTTCGCGAACCGCAGTTGGACGCCGAAGTCAACATCCTCGGTTCAATCAACCTCCTGACCTCCGCCGTCAGGAACGGCGCCGAACGCATCATGTTCGCCAGCACTGGTGGAGCCATCTACGGCGAAGTTCCGGACGGAACCAAAGCCGGACTCGACACACCGCCGAACCCGCTTAGCCCCTACGCGGCCAGCAAGTTCGCCACAGAAAAATACCTTGAGTGCTTCAAGCAGTCACACGGTCTGGACTACCGAGTCCTCCGGTACGCCAACGTCTACGGCCCACGTCAGGACCCACACGGCGAAGCCGGAGTCGTCGCCATTTTCATGAACCGATTCATGGCTGGCGAAGGCATCCAGATTAACGCTCGCAAAGAAGAAGGTGACCCCGGCTGCATTCGCGACTATGTCTACATCGATGATGTCGCCGGAGCCAACGTGGCTTCAATGGAAAACAAAATCACGCAACCCATCATCAACATCTGCACCGGATCAGAAACCGACACACTGACCCTCGCCAACACCATCGGAACCGCACTCGGCGCTGATGTAGAAAAAACCTACACCCCAATCCGCCCCGGCGACATCGAACGCTCAGTCCTCGACCCCTGCGACATCGAAAAAGCCCTCGGCGGAACCGTCAACCTAACAGACGGCATCACCAAAACAGCCGAATGGTTCAAAGCCAAGAACGCGTGACATCAATGCAGCTAGCTGGTAGCACACCGTCAAGCTAAGAACTCACGCAGCACAACCTGGTCACCTCTCCCGCTTGCGGGAGAGGTCGCGGTCTCAGCCGCGGGAGAGGGGACAGCGCAACCGACCGCGCGTAGCCAAACGCGATCGTAAACCCCAGCCCGCCACCTCATGCGCAAGCAACAGAACCAACGTCGAATTAGACGGCCTCTACTCCGCGCAACGAACCGCAACAGCACGCCTGGCATCCCGACGTCTACGAACCGCGCGAATCGTCAGGCCAGCCATCACACTCACGACAGCAAACGACACAACCGCAACGATCGCGTGTGTCGGCTCCGTCATGTAGTGAACCAATCCGCTACTGTCGCCATCGTGTCCGTGCCCGGCATGAGCCAAGAGGCCAGCCTGCGAAACCAACGATGCGACTGCGAAGGGAATACAACAGCTCATAGAAAATCCTCTACTCATGTGGGCGGCAAAGCGTAGCACTTCCCGCACGCGAAGTGCACCCAAACTCGTCCACCAACTCCGTTCGCCCCCCCACACACAGGTTTTGCCACTCCCGCCACGACCGGTTCGACTTCCGCGTTCCAACTACATATGCTCTTCCCCCCAATTCATTTCTGAACTTTGCTGCGCCCGACTGATGGATCGACTCGAGGGACTGAATCCCGCCCAACGTGAGGCGGCGACAACGCTATCCGGACCGCTCTTGGTTCTGGCTGGAGCCGGAACCGGTAAGACGCGCGTGATCACGGTTCGCATGGCCGAACTCATCCGCAGCGGCGTCCCAGCCAATAGAATTCTGTCGGTCACGTTCACCAACAAAGCCGCGAAAGAGATGCAGGAACGCTCGGCCGTGTTGCTGGGCAAAAAGCAAAAGATAAAGCCGCTGGTCACCACGTTCCACTCATTCTGCGTGCGCGTGTTACGACAGGAAATCGACAAGCTGGGCTATCCAAAGAAGTTCGCAATCTGCGATCGAGGCGACCAGGAATCCACCGCGCGAACCGCACTGCGTGACGTGCGCGTGGGCGACAAAGCGCTGCGGCCAGGCGATTTGATCAACCGCATCAGCCAGTGGAAAATGAACGGCGTCGACGCATCAGAAGCGTTCGACTTTGTCGAGGACGATCGCGACATCCTGGCCAGCATGGCGTACAAGAAATACCAAAAGAACCTTCGCGCACGCGGAGCCGTCGACTTTGACGATCTGCTACTGCTCACAAACCGACTGTTCGACCAGTTCCCCGAGGTGCTTCGCAAATACCAGAACATGTTCGAGCAGGTTCAGGTTGACGAATACCAGGACACCAACGGCGTTCAATTCGACCTCATCGAAGCACTGGTCCGCGAACACAAGAACCTGTGCGTCGTGGGCGACGACGACCAGTCCATCTACGGCTGGCGTGGAGCCGAAGTGTCGCACATTCTTGGCTTCTCAAAGTACTTCCCCGGCGCCAAAACGGTTCGTCTGGAAGAGAACTACCGCTGCACAGATCAGATTCTCGAACTCGCCAACAGGCTCATTCGCCATAACAAAGGCCGCCACGACAAAACGCTCCGCGCAAACAAAACCGGCGCAGGCGTGATGTTCCGTTCGTACCCTGACGAGCAAACCGAATCGGAAGCTGTCGTGGGCGAGATCGGATACCAAATCAGCGAACTCGGCGTCATGCCGCGCGACATCGCCATCCTGTTCCGAACCAACGATCAGCCGCGTGTATTCGAAACAGAATTCCGCCGCCAAAACGTGCCGTACATCCTTCTGGGCGGACAATCGTTTTTCGACCGCCGCGAAACCCGCGACCTGATGGCGTACCTGAAGACACTCGCCAACACCGGCGACGAACTCTCCATGCTCCGCATCATCAACACGCCCGCGCGGGGCATCGGTCAATCGACAACAGAAAAGCTCATCGCACGATCACTCAAGCAGGGCAAAACGCTGTGGGAAGTGCTGACCAGCGTGGACGGCGACAAAGACATCCCCAACAAAGCCCGCGGAGCCATCGGAAACTTCTGCGCTCTAGTCGAACGCTACAGTGAGAAGATGAAGGAAAAGCCCAATGACATGCCCGCCATCTGCAAAGAACTGCTGAAGGAAATCGACTACGAGTACGAAATCTCCCGGCAGTACAAAGACGAAGGCCAGCAAATCGCTCGCACCGGAATGCTGGAAGAGTTCATCGAAACGCTCGCGTACTACGTCAAGCAAAACGAAGAACCATCGCTGGACGGGTTCCTTGAAACCACAGCATTGATGGGACGCGACGAGGAAAACGACAAGGACGAGCAATTGAAAAACAACTCTGTCCGTCTCATGACACTGCACTCTGCGAAGGGCCTGGAATTCCCGCGCGTGTATATGGTCGGCATGGAAGAGAACCTGCTACCACACAAACGATCGGTGGACGGAAGCGCCAAAGACATCGCCGAAGAACGCAGACTCGCCTACGTCGGAATCACACGCGCACAAGAACACCTGACCCTCACGCGAGCCCAAACGCGAATGAAGTGGGGCAAGCGCAACGAGTCCATTCCATCCCGGTTCATTCTTGAAGCGACTACGACTCCACAAAGCCAGGAACCAGTCGCCGCGGGTACAAACCCGGAATAGTACCGCGTTCCCGCCTGCCACACCGACAAATGAAATCGGTTCAACTTCCGATATTCCGGCAAGTTTCCAGACGGTTCGCGACGGATTTGAGATCGACAAGGGGAAGACATCGCCCCAGCGCGCCGCAGCGAACACGGGGCCGTCGCCGCTTCTGTATAATTGCAGACTGCCCCGACCACCCGACCAGGAGTCTCGCTATCTCAAGCCCGGATCAATCGAACGCGTCCAGCGACACTCAACAGACAGGGAATGGACCAAGCATCGCAGTGGCCTTTGCCAAAGGCCTGGCTGGAGCCGCCCTCGGCGCGGTCGCGGGATACTTCGTGTTTGATTTCGCGTTAGGCCAAGGCCTGTACATGATGGTCGCCCCCGGCGCGCTCGTTGGCCTCGGCTGCGGTTACCTGTCGGGTGTTAGGTCTCTGCCAATCGGAGTCGCCGCCGCCATCATCGCGTTGGTTTTCAGCCTGTTCCTGGAGTGGCACTTCCTCCCGTTCCGCGCAGACAACAGCCTGGGCTTCTTCCTCCAGAACATCGCCGACGTCAACAAGATGGACCTCATCATGATTGGCGTCGGCCCACTATTCGGCTTCTGGTTCGGACGAGGACGCTAGCTGTTCTCACTCACACCGCCGCCAAAATTTCCTCATTCACCAGCGCCGGCATCTCATCGCGAACCAATTTACGACTCTCCGTAATCACACGAACCGCGCCGTCAGGCAGTTCAGGCAACCGAACGCGCACAAGGACACGATTCAAGCGATATAGAAGCTTCGCATCGTCCACATAGTCGCGCAGAAACTGTTCGCTGCGATAGCGATCTAAAAACGGAACCAACGCCTCCGTCTGCTTCGCCCCAAGCGCATTCACTTTGTCCTGCAACTGCTGCCCGTCAATCGAATCAACCAGATCGTAATAGCGATCCAGCAATCCCGGATTCTTCTCAGTCAGAATCCCATCGACCAACAACTCCATGGCGATGTGGCCCAGAAACCCCGACCGGAAATTGTCACCCGCGTCAAAGCTTGCTCTAAACAACTTCCCAATCTTCGCTGACACGTCATGGAACGCTGGTGTCACATGGAACCAGTCGTCGTCATGCCAATGCTGTTCAATTCCACGGCACAGAGCCACATCGTCGGGCTCGCCCGATTCAATAACCGGATCGATGTGTTTTGGTCGTAGCCGCACCGAACGGTCAGCCATGCCAAGCCAATCCGGCAAGCCGGTTCCAATAGCAAACCATCCCTGGTCGAGAAAACGAATTGCGTGCGCGAAACAGTTCATGTGGACATCCACCTTACAAGTCGGTCGCGGCAACTATAACGACGCCCATCGACCTGCAAACCCAAATTTTCTGCCGACAGCCGTCGTCAAACCGGAGGACGACAATCGTCGTCACAACGGCAAACCAAGAAAACACAGCGAGTTCTGCCAATCAGAATCAGTTTCACGATCTCCAGGAAACTGCAATCACCTCAGGGATCCGGGTAGACTCTCCGCACTTCGTCGGAGAACCAAGTGACTGCCCGGCCCCACAAAGCTGACGAAATTTCGACACACCACGCTACCCTGCAGCCTATTTGTGTATGCAACCATTCGTACGGCTAGCACCACACACTACTATCCCTTCAACTCTTGAACCCTTTGACTCTTCAACTCTTCTCAGCACAAACACATGCCCCTCGAATTCATCGACACCCACTGCCACCTCGACGCCGACGCTTTCGAACGCGAAGTCGAAGACATCGTCAACCGCGCGCATGAAGCGGGCGTCAAACATCTGATGACCATCGGCATCACGCTCGAAACCAGCCAAAACGCAGTCGCTCTAGCCGAACGCTTCCCCAACGTGTCCGCCGTCGTTGGAGTTCAACCCAACTACGCCTCCGAAATGAAAGCCGGTGACTGGGAAGAGATTCTCGAACTGGTCAAACACCCCGAAGTCGTCGGCATCGGCGAAACCGGACTCGACCGCTACTGGGACTATTCCCCGATCGAGACACAGGCAGAACTATTCGATCGCCACCTGGAACTCTCACACACGACCGGCCTGCCGTTTGTCGTCCACTGCCGCGAAGCAGAAGCCGACACCCAGAAGCAGTTGGAAGCCGCGTTCGAAAAATTCGGCCCACTCAACGGCCTCATGCACAGCTTCTGTGGCGACGCCGCCATGGCCGCCAAGTGCGTCGAAATGGGAATGCACATTTCCTTCGCCGGCATGGTCACGTTCAAGAAAAACGAATCCCTGCGCGAAGTGGCGAACTCGGTCCCGCTGGACCGACTGCTCATCGAAACCGACGCCCCGTATCTTGCCCCTCAACCCAAACGCGGCAAACGCAACGAACCGGCCTACGTCACAATGACCGCCGAATACCTGGCCGAAGCGCGAGGCATCTCACTGGAGGAACTCGCCGCAGCAACGACCGCAAATGCGGAGCGAGTGTTCCTGTCACGAAATCCCAACTAAGGTCGGTCCAACGATAAATGCATCCAGTCTTGTACTTGGGGCCTCCGAGCCCCAAGGTCTTGCGGCGTGCATAGCTCGCAAGCGTTGATCGATATCTAAGCGTGGATAGAACGATGATTGAGATGGGTGAATCGCTCGTGCTTGGGGCTCGGAGGCCCGCAAGTACGGGACACTCTCACCTGACATTTACAGCCACTCAATGATCGCCCAACCCCCGCGAACCGCAACGCGGTTCAACATCCAAGATCGCGAAGCGCACCTTCGGTATCTGTGCTTCCTGGGCGAAGAAGACCGGAGGGCGACACATAGTCCAGCGAGAGAAAATTGTTGTGTCGCCCTCCGGGCTGCTCTTTATCTGGAGGCGCATCCGGTGGCTGACGCCACCGGCAAAGACTGTTGCGCCCTCCGGGCTGGATTTACTCACAGGCTCAAAGGGCAGGTCAACTACGTACGCCTTCCAATCGATCGCTGATGTAATCGCGGTGCGCGGCGACGTAGGTTTCTCTGATGACTTCGACGAACTCGTCGGGCTTGGGGAAGCCGTCGCTGAAGCCTGGAACGGCTAGGTCGATGGTCACTTTAGCCGTTTCGACCAGGTGACGAATCAGGTCGATTGGGTTCTCGTCACCAATCGCGAAACGAATGGTGGTCGGCGTCAGGCCGGATGCGGCCAGGGCTTCTTCGTCAAGTTCGGAGTGCGTTGTCAGGGCCGGACAGCTGACGATCGTGTTGGATTGACCAAGACTAATCATGTGACCGAATGTTGGTGAAAGCATGTCGAAGAACCGCAGAAACGGCTCTCTTGGAATCGTGCCCATGCTGGTTGTGAATAGCGGCGATGGCAATCCGATGAACGCGGATGACTTGTTGAGTTCGTAGTTCTCGTCGCCTTCCAGCGCGTTGCAATTCACGTCGATAGCCGGATGAGCGGCCATGAACTGCGCGAGGATTCGCGTGTTGATGCATTTTTTCAGCATCCGGTCGGCCAGCGTCCGCATGCCCTGGATGACTTCGAACGACGCATCCGCGTTTAGGAACGCTCCCTTCACGTAATACACATTCCAGAACATTGTGTGTTCCCAACCCGGCGAACCTTTGGGGGCGAACATGTCTTCGTTCTTCGCGATCACACCGCCGGCAATCGCGCTACCGGTTCCGGTCAGGTCTTTGGTGTAGCTGTGAATGACGTAGTCCGGACGTTCGGCCGAATCTTCTCGCTGTAGCGGCGTGTGCAGGAACGGCGTTCCCACGGTCGCGTCCAACATGACTCGCATCCCGTTTTCGTGCGCGACTTTGCAGATAGCGGGGACGTCCAGAACGTAGCCGTGCGGGTTACACGGTGATTCCAAATACACGTAAATTTTGCGGCCTTCGGCCAATCGGTCGGCGTACTTTTCTTTCGTCGCCTCCATTACTTTGGCAAACGAATCGACGTCGTAGCCATCGAAGGTCTCAACAGCAATTGCCAGATTCGATGGCTTCGCGAACCAATCGTGGATCAGCTGCCAGGCTCCACCGTAGATGTTGCGACTGGTTATCAGCACGTCGTCACGACCAAGCACGTGCGAAAGCGTCGAGTCAATCGCGGCCATCCCGCTGTTGAAGTTCCAGGCCAGATACTCGCCCGAGTACGGACCGCACTCCAGATCGACCACATAGTTCGCCAGCGAAATGCTGGTCGGGTTGAGCAGCCGCGAGTAGATCTCCAGCATCAATTCACGACCGCGGAATGCCTCCTCAATCCACTCGGCACACGCGTAGATGTACGTTGCCGTTCGAGCGATCACCGGCGTCGCACTAAAGATCGCGGTGATGTTGTCGAAGACAGGGTAGGGGCCTTTGGCAAGTTCGGTCGCGTCGGTGTAGTCCAGCGACTGGTAGCTGCGGCGGAACGAATGCTGCAACGTGTCCAGCAATTTCGCGAGCTGGAACGACAGGAACTTCTTAGCATTGAACCGAGCGATCCGGTCGGCGTGATCGAGCCCATTGATCTCTTTCAGGGTCAGAGCCCACATGGCGTCCAGGTCGCCTTGCGTCTCGTAAATCCGACCTGCAACACGAGCCAGCGTCTGCCCGAATTCTGACCCAGCGTCGATTCCGAAGTGAACCAACTGCTCATCCACCAGCCCACCAACATCGCTGGCCTTGGTCGAGTTCCGTCTCGGTGACAAGCGCTGCATCGATTCGAAAGTCATTGATCTCTCCATTGTCAAACTGGCAGCGATGGGCATTCAGCCCCCGCGACAAGACTCATTGTTTGGACCGCAATTTCATCGAGTGAGGCTCCGGTCGAACCGGTGCAAAGCCCAACTGCGCGTCGTTTCCGCGCGAGCGATTCGGCTACATTTTGCGGTCGTGTGTTCTACTCAGCGGCTGCGATTGCGGCCGCGAGGAATTGTCTCTGATCGTCGGTCAGCGCGTCGAGGCTCACAGCATCAATCTTTGTGTTCGCGTTAACAATTGCCGGTTCCGGGAAGCTGGCGTCCGCCACGCAGAAACTGGCTCCGAAAAACGATGCGCCCGATAAATCGGCGTCTTTTAGCGTCGCCCGCCGAAAGTCAACACCCTCAACATCGGCGCATTTGAGACTCGCACCCGTCAGGTCACAGCCGTCCATTCGAGCCCCCGATAGGTTGGCTCCATCGAAATTCGCGTCCCGCAACGAGGCTCCTCGGAAGTCGGCGTTTCGCAATGCGGCTCCCGTCGCGATGAGTCCGTCCAGCTGCCGGTTCGAACAATCGATGCTCAGCAAATCCAGCCCGCGGAAGTTGCGTTCCTCAATCAGTTGCGTGGCCAGCTGCTTCGAAATATTCGCAGCGACGAACCGCTGTTCGGCCCAGGGATCGGCGTTGTTGTGATAGCCAATGTCCGCTTCCCAATAGCCCAGTCGGTCCTCCGCCAGAACGTCGATGGTCTCCAACCACTTCACGCTCTTGTAGAAATACCGCCCGGGAATCACCATCCGAACCGGCCCGCCGTGCTCAGTCGGAATCGGTTCGCCGTCCGCGGTCAGCGCGATCAACGCCTCGACAGTTGACAAATACTCGACGGACAACGACGTCGAGTGTCCGCGTTCGCTGCGAGCGACAAACGAAATGAACCGACCGTCGGCCGCGATTCCGGCACGATCAAGAACCGTCGACAGCGGCACTCCCGTGAACGGCATCCCAGGCCGCGACCACCGAGTCACACAGTGGACATCGATTTCGCGTTCGACAACACCGAGCTCCCGGAGTTCATCCAGCGACAGCGTGACTTCGCGATCCACGCATCCACGAACGGTGATGTTCCACGGGGAACCATCCTCTCGCGGCGTCTTCTCACCGACGACTGGCCACTTGCCGGGACCGACGAGTTGCTGGTTTGGTGGGAGCATCGGGAACCAATCCACAGTCGCCACCCCTCCGACAAGCGTGTCACCTCGCCCGCTTGCGGGAGAGGTCGCGGTCTCAGCCGCGGGAGAGGGTAGCTGCCAAAACGAACAAAGTCCGACCACAGACACAGTCCTGGATCAGACCTTCAAGAATCAAAACACCGAGCGAAGTCAGGCCCTCTTCCGAGCCTGATAGCCCGACCTCTCCCGCAAGCGGGAGAGGTGAAACAGGTGCTCGAGAGATCGAGCAAATCAAAAGGCTGCTAACTAGCAGCCACCGCCGCCGCCTCAACCACCGCCCGGATTGGATTTGACCTGGTGGCCTTTTTCCATGGCGTCTTCAGCTTCCTGAATCAGGCCGCACCGTTGTGAAATCACGGACAGCTGCTGGTAGGCGAACGGGTCGTTTGGATCCAGCTCGACAACCTTCTTGGCGTGGATCATAGCCTCTTCAGGCTTCCCGAGTCGCTGCAGGTGCACGGCCAACGCCGAGTGTGTGAGGGAGTGGTTCGCGTCGATCGCAAGGATTTCCTTGAGCTTCGCGACGGCTCCTTCCAGATCTCCGGCCTCTTTCAAAGCGTGAGCTTCGTCGTACATCTTGTCGGGATTCGACATGTCTCTGTTCCTGTTGCCGCATGGGCGTTGATGAATCGGCCCGGTCCCCTGACCTCAGCCACCGTAATGATAGAGAAGCCCCCGGCACTGACAACCACAGCCAACCCGATTGCCCGGAACCGCTGAGGACAGGGCTGGCGAGGCTCTCAGCATCTGCGTTCGCTTGCGGACAGTTTAGGGACAGGCCAGCCATGGGAACCACTACTGGCTGACCTTGTGAACAAACCCAGCCCGGAGGGCGCAACAGTCATTGCCGGTGGCGTAAGCCACCGGATGCGTTACCGAATAAAAGCAGCCCGGAGGGCGACACAATTTCTACCGCTGGTGTCGCTCCGGGCTTCTTCACCAACAAACACTGGTTACGGTGGCTGACGCCGGATGGCACTGCCATTACCCTTCGCCACCGATTTTACATCGGTGGGTCCACGGCTTTTTGCACTACGGAATCGCTCAGCAGGCGCTGTAGCGCAGAAGCCGTTAAACCCCCGACGTAAATGTTCGGACCGGAGACATGGGTAACAGGTGTGCGAGGACATGGGTAACAGTTT
>CAZAIB010000135.1:0-16933 GCA_964485095.1 uncultured Planctomycetaceae bacterium
CGTCCAGGTTCGTTATGCGAACACGCGATTTATTCACAACCTCGGAGCGACGACATGCGATAGCCTCGGACTTCAGTCCGAGGAACGAATGCCATGAATCGAATCCAAAGCCGCGGAGTGGCGACAGGTGGAACACTGGCTGCATTGTGCCACCTGTCGCCGCTCCGCGGCTTGTTGTATAAGGGTCGCAATGCCTCGGGTTGAAACCCGAGGCTTTCACCTGACGTGGCTCCGCCACTGGAAGCGCGGCGCGTGCGACGGGCGGGGGGGCTACAGGTGCGGCAAGGATTGGGTCGGTCCGCAGCTCTGATTCAGGCTCAGCATGTCGTTTGTGCCTTTAGGCGTTCGAGACCGTGAATAAAATGGGTGGCCGGGGTTGGAGCGAGGCACGAGTGAAACCCCGGAACGTGATTCGAACGTTTCACTTGGATTGAGACCCTGCTCGTTAATCGAACCGGGGTTTCCTTCGCGGGCTCAGTCCAACCCCGGCCACCCAAATAGTGACGGAACCTGAGCCCAGACTGACGGGCTGATCTCAGAGAGGCACGGGGTCACGGAGGTTACGAGTTCGCGGCTCACGTTTGGCAAGCGACCTTTAGCGATTACTTCGTCTCATCTGGCAGCGGGCGGTTGAGGCGTTTCCAGAGCAGCCGATCGGTCCATCGGGCGGGGAGCTTTGAGAGCAGCCACGCGCGCCATTTTTGGGAGTGGACGATGTAGGACAGGCTCGGACGGCGGGCCTGGATGATTTTTTCAATCAGGCGTGAGATCGTTTCTGCCGGGAGCGCTTCCTGTTTTGCTTCGGCCATGATGGCTTCTGCGTTGGCGATCATTGCGCTGTATCGGGAATCGGCGAAGCGTTCCATTGTGCCGAGGTTCTTGTTCCACAGTTCTGAACGGATTGGGCCGGGTTGGATTGAGATGACGTCGATGCCGTATTGCATCAGTTCGCGTCGGTAGATTTCTCCGAGGCTTTCCTGGGCGTGTTTGGAAACGCAGTAGGCTCCGTTCATGGGCGTGTTCAGGATGCCCGATATCGAACTGATGTTGATAATTTTTCCCGGGCGTCCGGCGGCGGTTGGCTGCGCGGTGTCGCGGACTCCAAGGTGTGGGAGGAACGCGTTTGTGACGTTGCGGGTGCCAATCACGTTTACCTGTATCTGCCGCAGGAAGCGGTCGTCTTCCAGCAACTGCATGGGCCCGCCTTCTGCGATGCCGGCGTTGTTGATCAATGCGGTGAGCCGTTGATCGCCGAGGTGGTCGGCTACGATTTTTGCAGCTGCATCGATTGCGGGGCGATCGACAACATCAAACACAACCGCGCGAAAGTTTTCCGGCAACGCGGATCCCAATTCTGTTCGTGCTGATTCGCTGCGCACACTTCCGAACACGAAGTATCCGTGTTTGCTGAGATAGCTGGCCGCGTCACGGCCGATGCCACTGCTGACTCCAGTGATGACGACTGTTGGTTGCATGGGTTCTGCTGACGGTTTGGTTGAGGTGCGCGGGTTAACGCTGCGGCTACATTGTCCGAGCAACTTCTCCGATGTGTGTGGTTTCCACGGTTTCAAGAAAGCTTGAGTAGCTGCCTTCGATTGCGGCCTGCAATTGGGCTGCGTTGTCGGCTTCCAGAATGACGACTCGTTGGGTTACCGAGTCCAATGGTGTCTGCGTTCCGCTGCGGTCGGCGGTGTGGACGGTTACCGCTTTGTCGCTGGCGAAATGAAGTCGTATGCCGGCTTGTGCGGTGAGATCGCGAAGCTGCTGAACTTCGTCGTGAAAGTTGTTGGACGATTGGTAGTGATGAACGATCCATGCATGCGATCGGTCGAACTTTTGCGTCCGATGTTCGAGCAGCTTGGGGCCATCTTCGCGTCGGTTGAATGTGAAAGAAAAGTCACGCACAGCCGCCATTCGCAGCACGCTTGTGATCTGGAAGTAACGGCTGGCGACCAGGTCAAGGAAGCTGGTCCCCGACGGGTAGTTGACGATCAGCAGCACTTGTCGTGCGGCAGATTCGGGGCCTGACAGGGTTCGAACAATACGGCCCTTGAAGAAGACTCGTGCGCCGATTTTGAAGACGCTGCTGGCGGCAATGAGGTTGTACAAATTGTAAAGCCACATCGCGCGGGTGTTGAACCAGTTGATTGCGAACAACGGTTCATTCAGGTCTACGGAATCGTCTTCGGGCTGGAGGACGATTTTTGTTCCGCGGGTGATTTGTCGTTCCATGTCAGGCGATCTCAGATTGCGGTACTGCGCTGACTGTGACTCGCTGACCGGAGAATGCCGCGTTGCCGGTTAGTTCGTCGACGACTGCATCGTCGGTCAGGTCGTTGATGCTGGCTCCCGCGTTGGATTCGGCGATGGCCATTTTTGTGCCGCGCCGATTGTGGCCGTAGCCGTGCGGGATACTGACAACACCCTGCATCACGCTGTCGGATTGTTCCAGCGGAAGTTCGACCGTTCCCACGGCAGATGACACTTGCACGTGCGCGCCGTCCTCAAGTTGCAGACGTTCGGCGTCGAGCGGGTTCATCATCAATGTGCAAAGGTCTTTGCCTCGCGTGAGTCGCTGGCTGTTGTGCATCCACGAATTGCAACTTCGCACATGGCGTCGGCCGATTAACGCGAAAGAACCGGGGTCCTCTGCGAGTTCCGACGTGTGTTCCAGAACGCGGCTGAACCGTTCGACCATGAGGTCCGGTGCCAGGTCGATTCGCTTTGATCGAGTTCGCAGACAGCTGGGTAGCTGTGACACGAGCGGCCCGAGATCGACTCCGTGCGGATGTCGTTTGAGTCGCTTCAGGGTCAATCCGGAGAACCATCGTTGCGGGGAACTCCAAGCGCCGTACGGTCCGAGTTTCAATCCCAGGTCTGTGATTCCAGCCGGGCCCAGCCAGCGCATAATCTGGCCAGTGAGTCGTGACTTGAATCCGGCGAAGCCTCCGCCAGCGGAATGAATGCGACGCGCTAGTTCGCTGAGGATTTGCCAGTCGGGCATTGACGGTTCTTCCGCGGGAATCGTCACGGGTGAATACCGTGCCGTGTTGCGGACGGCGAGTGCATGGAACGCGAGGTCGTAGTGGTCGACTTCCAAACCGGTCGGCGGCGGCAGAATGAAATCAGCGTGTCGCGTGGTTTCGTTCAGGTAAATGTCGACGGAGACCATTAGGTCTAACCCGGACAATGCGCGGTCGAGTTTGGTTCCGTTGGGGGTTGAGAGAACCGGGTTGCCGCAAACGGTGAACAACGAACGCACCTGGCCTTCGCCCGGTTCCAGAATTTCCTCAGCCAGAGCCGACACGGGCAGCTGTCCGTCAAACTCGGGAAGCTTTCGCACTCGCGTGGTCCAGCGACCGAAGTGATCGATCGTGCTCTGACGCCCCACGACATCGACGGCCGGTTTTGCAAACATCGCACCGCCGGGGCGATCGAAGTTGCCCGTGACGATGTTGAGCGAGTTGATTAACCATTGGCACAGGCCGCCATGCGCCTGCGTGGAAAGGCCCATTCGTCCGTAGCAGACGGCTGGCTTGCTGGCCGCAAATTCCCGGGCGAGTCGCTGAACGGTTTCGGCGGGAATTCCCGTTCGACTGGCGACGATGTCCGGGGTCACGTTCTCGACAAGCTGACGAAGTTTCGTGCGGTTGCTGCTGACGTCCAGCAGTTGGCCTCGATTGTCCAACCCTTCTGCGAACACAACGTGCAGCAGACCTGCCAGCAGCCAAAAGTCTTCGCCTGGGCGAATGAAGTGGTGTTCGTCGGAGACTCGTGTTGTCTCAGTGCGGCGCGGGTCGATGACTACGACTTTCCCGCCGCGTTCTCGAATCGCTTTTAATCGATCGCTGACTCCCGGCGCCGTCATAATGCTGCCGTTGGACGCAACCGGGTTCGCGCCGAGAATTAGCATGAACTGCGTTCGGTCGATGTCGGGAATCGGGATGAGCATCGAATGTCCGAACATAAAGCTGGACGTAAAATGATGCGGCAGCTGATCGACGCTGGTTGCCGAATAGAGCTGCGGTTTTCCGATTGCACTTGCCAGGCTGCGGCTAAACAGCAGCGAACCGTAGTTGTGCACGGTGGGGTTGCCGAGATACATGGCGAGCGATTGACTGCCGTGCTGATCGCGGATCGCGATGGTGCGTTCAGCGATTTCGGCAAACGCGGCTTCCCATGAGACGAGTTCCCATTCGCCCGTCTTCGTCTTTCGGATTGGCTGGCGGAGACGATCCGGGTCGTCGTAAATATCCTGCAGTGCCACGCCTTTTGGGCAGATGTGGCCATGGCTTAGCGGATCGTCTGCATCGCCGCGGATCGACACAACGCGGGAACCGTCGGTTTCAATCTGCAGTCCGCATATCGCTTCGCACAAATTGCAGGCTCGGAAATGAGTCGTCATACGATCGATCAGGTTCCGTGGTCGCCGGGTTTTGGTTCGTAGTCTGTCTGAGTCAGCTTGAGTACGCCGCCGATGCGTTCTCCTGTTTTGTTCTCCAACCAGGTCATCATCCGGTTGAATAGTTTGAATCGTCGCCGAAGCAACTGAAGACATCGACGGAACCACGGACTGGCGCAGATGAGAAGTACTGACCCGAGAGCCAGCATGAATGTGCCGCCCGGAATTGGCGTGACCATCGAGATGGTTCCCAATAACAGCAGCACGATGCCCGTGACGACGAAGGACGCCTTCTTCATGCGGCTACTTTCGTCGACTGATAGAACAGGAATCCAATCAGCAGGCTCATGGCAAGCGAGATGTAGCACATGGGAATACTGCCAACTCGCGGGCAGATGTTTCCCTTCACGAGTTCCAAAACCGAACCGACCAGCGCGAGTCCGCCGGCGGTGGCGAGTCCGGTGTAGAAAGCCTTGCCAAGCCACGGAAGCTTTGCGACGCCAATCAGGGCGACGGTCATCAACAGGTAACCGCCGAACGCCACGTAGCATGCGGGAACCGAACCCACCGCAGGGCAAGCTTCCCCGGTGGACCATTCGCGCCATGCGAGTCGACCACTGCTGAAGGTTCCGAAGCCTACCAGTAAATAAAGAACAATCCTGGCGATCATCATGTTGTCTGTTTCCCTTCAACATCCATGAGGCAAAGCGAAACGCAGAACAACACAAAGTGAGCGACGTTCATCGCAATCGGCATCAGGTATCCACCGATAGACGGCGCGACGCCGTAGATGATGAAACACACAATCACCAGCAGGATCGGATTGCAGACAGCGAACCATCTTGGGTAACTGGTTTTGCCTGTGGCCACCAGCCACACAAAAATCGCGGACAGCGAGAGCACACCGATTCGCAATCCGATCAGAATCGTTTCGTTGTAGAACCCGGCGGTCTTCAGGAGTTCGTCTAGCTGCTCCCTGGCCGCCTCGTTGACTGCACACTCGCGCGCTTGGATCAGGATTGCCGGATAGACTCGCGAACCAATCCAAACAGCGCCGACTGCAAACGAGTAGATCCCCAGCAACATCAGTAGCAACCGGGCTTTTTCCGGAGCTGGTTTCATTTGCTGGAACAGATGCCAGTAACCCGCGAAGTACAGTGGCGCCGCAAAGATCGCCATGAAGTGCCCGTAGGTCAGCCTGGCCGCAGGCGTTCCCAGGAAGAACTCGTAGGGCGGTCCGCCGTAGTCCATCGACGGCGTGAAGTGCAGGGCGAACTCAGCCGACCCAACCAGCATCGCTGCCACCACTCCGGCCAGCCCCGCGACAAATACGGATAGTCGCGAGGCAGGGTTTATTGTCAGGCTACTCATTGCCTGCACCAGCTTCTTCGCGAACCGGTGGTGTGACTTCGATCAACGAATCGATCGCGGGGGTTTCGATTGTTTGCGTTCGACCGTCCATCCAGGTGATGTCGATGCGAGGACATTCGGTGGAAGCTCCCAACCCAAACGTCAGGATGTGGGTTTGGTCGCACACCAATCCTTCGCCCGTGACAAGCCAGTCAGTGAGCGTGGTTCCATCGGCCAGCGTCACGGCAACCTTCGCCCCCATGGACTCGGCGTTGTCCGGCAATCGCACCTTCAGATAATGATTGTCCCCGCCGGCATTGATGTAGGCGACACATTCGCCGCCCAGGTTCACTCGGACCATGTCCGGGTAGCCATCGCTGTTGAAGTCCGCCATGAGAGACGTAATTTCGTAGCGGCGGTTCACGACGCCGGATCGGTCTTCTGTTGCTGCGAAGGTTCCGTCAGGTCGCTGAATGAGAACTCGGCCAGGCAGCTTAAACATCCTGTGCAGCGGAAAGTCGATAAAGTTCTGCGAGATCACCAGGTCCTGGCGGCCGTCGAGATTCAGGTCGTGGAAGACGGTTCCCCATGAGAACTCATACTTGGCCGTCTGCGTTTCTTCGTTGATGTTGGTGAATTTAAAGTCGCCGTCGTTGCGGAAGAAGATCAGCCGATCTTCAAAGGTCTGATCCTCTTTAAGGTCGCCCTTGGCCAGGAAATGCGGCGCGGTTCCACCGGTGTTTGAGAAGAAGAAGTCAACCATGCCGTTGTTGTCATAGTCGGCGACCGCGATTCCCATCGGATATCCGTAGACATCGGTGGTTGGGTTGGGCATGTCCTTGAACTTCAGGTTGCCCATGTTCTTCCACGTCTTCACGTGACCTGTGTCGTAAGCAACAACAAGGTCCTGTTCCAGGTCGCCGTCCATGTCAACAAACACACCCTGAAACGTGTTGTGCGTGTAGATCATTCCGGCGTCAGCGGTGATGTCTTTGAATGTGTTGTCGCCGTTGTTGACCATCAGCAGACTGTTTGAGCCGTAGTTTTCTTTATTGAAGATGTTCATACCTTCCATCTGCGCTTTAGGCAGATAGGCGGCGACGAACATGTCGACCCAGCCGTCTTTGTTCAGGTCCGCAAACGCAAACGACAGCGCCGTTGATTTGCTGTCCAGCGGAATGTCCAGTTTCTTACCGGTGAAGGTTCCGGCATTGTTGGTATACAGAGTCACGCCCGAGTCGCGAGCGACGAACAAGTCGGAGTCGCCGTCGGAATCAACATCAATCGTGGCGGCTCCGTAAGTCGCGTCCGGTGTGGTCTTTTCAATGCCAGCGCAGTTTTCAACCGGGGTGAAGGCTCCGTCGGCGAATCGGAAAATCGCGTCGCCCTGATCCTTGCCCCCGCCCAGGAACAACTCGGGCACCCGATCTCCATCGATATCGATAATGCACGAGCCGATCATTGGCAGCGAACTGCTGTCGAACTCGTGAGTGAAACCCAGATCCGCCTGATTGAATTTCGGAATCAACGCCTCGTCGATGTCCTGTGAATACGGTTGTCCATGTGACTTCATGTACGACAGCGTCAGGACTGCACCGATGAGGAGCAGGGGGATGAGAAGCAGGAATTTTAGGAACCGCTTCCGGGATCGCTTTGGTGCTGTATTGGCGTGTGTCTGTTCAGACGACATTGGGCCGTTGGGCGTGTCGCTCATCGGGTCACTCCGAGGATTCTATGCATAATTTGGAATTGAGTGGGCGTCCAGAAGTTACCTTGTTCAGACGCCGCGAGATGCCACGGCCCATGGTTGTACGGCTCGAAGGTGAGAACGGAGTGCATTGCGATGCAAGGTGGGACGTTCTCCAAACTTCCAAAGTGCCTGCTGAGCCGACGTAAATAGGGTCAATGACCTTACAGATTGCATGGAAGATCATCTGTTTGTTCCAGCCGTGCAAGACTGATTGCGTCGTCATCGGCTTCATCCGGGGCGAGTTCCCGATGATGTCAGCTTGAGATTCTTCCTGACAGGTCAGTAAGGCGCGTTGTTTGCTTGCGTCGGGACGATGTTGTGGGTGTGGCCCAAATACTTCACAATCCGATTCTGCCCGGTAAAAACCAACGGTCGATCGCCTCGCCCTACACTCGTGAACAAGAGTCACAGCCCTATGAAAGCCTCAGATCTTTTCATCAAGACGCTCGAAGCCGAAGGCGTTGAGTACATTTTCGGCATCCCTGGTGAAGAGAACCTCGATTTCCTCGATTCGCTCATCGGCTCCAGCATCAAACTCATACTGACTCGGCACGAACAGGGTGCGGGGTTCATGGCGGCTACCTATGGTCGGCTGACCGGCCGACCCGGAGTTTGCCTTTCGACGCTTGGCCCAGGTGCAACAAACTTTGTCACGCCGGCCGCGTACGCTCAGTTGGGCGGGATGCCGATGCTGATGATTACCGGTCAGAAGCCGGTGAAGAGTAGCAAGCAGGGGCAATTCCAAATTGTCGATGTGGTGTCGATGATGGAACCGCTGACGAAGTACACGCGACAACTGGTCAGTGCGGCCAACATTCCTTCGCGCGTTCGGGAAGCGTTCCGGTTGGCTCAGGAAGAAAAACCGGGGGCGGTTCACCTGGAACTGCCTGAAGACATCGCTGCCGAGGACACTGAAGAAGGCGTCATTCCCGGCAGCACTGTCAGGCGACCAATCGCCGAAGCGAAGTCCATCGCCGCAGCTGTGGAGTTGATTCAATCGGCGAAGCGACCGTTGCTGGTTGTCGCAGCAGGAACCAACCGCAAGATGACCTGCAACATGCTGCGTCAGTTTGTTGACAAGTTTGGCATCCCGGTTGTGACGACCCAGATGGGCAAGGGCGTTGTTGACGAACGCGATCCAAGCTTCCTGGGCAACGCCGCGCTTTCGAGTGGAGATTTCGTTCACCGAGCAATCGAAGCGGCGGACCTGATTATCAACGTGGGTCACGACGTGGTCGAGAAGCCGCCGTTCTTCATGGAACCTGACGGTGTGAAGGTCATTCACGTTAACTTCTTCAGCGCTGCTGTTGATCCGGTCTACTTCCCACAGGTCGAAGTCGTTGGAGACATTGCCAACAGTATCTGGCAAATAAACGAGTCTTTGCAGAAGCAGGACCACTGGGACTTTGCACGGTTCATGGAGGTCCGCGAGGCCGGCATGGCTCATATCCAGGAAGGTGCGGACGACGATCGATTCCCGATCTACCCACAACGCCTGGTCGCCGACGTTCGCCAGGCAGTCGAACGCCGCGGCATCATCGCACTGGATAATGGCGTCTACAAAATCTGGTTCGCGCGGAACTATCTGGCACATGCTCCGAACACGGTCCTGCTGGACAATGCTCTGGCAACGATGGGAGCAGGGCTGCCGTCGGCGATGGCGGCCAAGCTGGTTCATCCCGACCAAACAGTGACTGCGATCTGTGGCGACGGTGGGTTCATGATGAACTCACAGGAATTGGAAACAGCCGTTCGTCTGGAAATGGATCTGGTGGTGGTCATTCTGCGAGACAATGCGTACGGCATGATCAAGTGGAAGCAGGCCAACATGGGTCTGCAGAACTTTGGGCTCGACTACGGCAACCCGGACTTCGTCAAGTACGCAGAAAGCTACGGGGCGAAAGGCCATCGCGTGAACAGTGCGGCGGAGTTGCTGCCCATGCTGCAGAAGTGCCACTCAGAACCTGGTGTTCATGTTGTTGAAGTTCCCGTGGACTATTCCGAGAACGATCGCATCCTGAATCACGAAATCAAAGAACGCAGCGCGAAGGTTTAGCCGGCGGGTTTGCGGCCTTAATCGAATCACTTAACGGAGTACGTCATGAAGTTGAATCGTCGAGCATTCTCAGCCACCGCAGTGGGTGGCGTTCTAAGCGCAACCGGGATTTCCCAGGCAGCTCAGAGCAAACCTGCTCAGGAGCCACCCCCAAAGGACTGCGAGGAAGCATTGGCCCGACTGATGGCGGGGAACGGGCGTTTTGTTAGCGGCGAATTGAAGCATCCGCATCTTGGCAAAGACTGGCGGAAGCGGTTGGCTGGCGGTCAAAAGCCGTTCGCGACGATTCTTGGTTGCAGTGACTCACGAGTTCCGCCGGAACTGTTGTTCGATCAGGGATTCGGCGATCTGTTTGTGATCCGTGTCGCGGGGAATGTGATTGACACCGACGTGACCGGTAGCATTGAGTATGGCGTCGATCACCTGGGGACCAAGCTGGTGGTGGTGATGGGCCATGATGGATGTGGAGCTGTCACAGCGGCTCTCCAGGCTGACGAAGATCTGAAGGCAGAACCCAACGAGATCCGCGCTTTGGTTGACAAAATTAAGCCGGCAACGAAATCAGTCAGCTCCAGCCTTGAGTTCCCCAAGAGACTGAAGCAGTCAGTTGAAGCGAACGTCCGAGCTTCGGTCAAACTGCTGAAAGCTGTTCCTGACTTGGCGAAGGCTGAGAAAGCAAACGCGGCAAAGATCATTGGTTGCGTGTACGACATTGCAACCGGCAACGTGCGAACGCTGTAGTGGTTCATGCCGAAGATGCGTTGGTCAAGCTGTGGTGGACGAAGTGACGAGAGAGTCTCTGCCGGTCTGCCTGGTTCGGGGGCTCGTGGCCTCGTCCACTACGGACTCAACCAACCCACTACCGTGATTCAAAACTTCCAAACGTGATGTGCCGAACCAACATTGGTTAACTACCTCGAAAAGAGAACACAGATGAAGCTCAAGGAACAGTGGCCGTACTTTCTCGCCAACGAGCCCCAGTCCCCTAATTTCGATCTGGACGTGACCGACAAGTATTCGGGGGAAGTCGCGGCCAAAGTGGCGATGGCAGATCCCGCGACTATCGACGCGGCCATTGCGGCAACCGTTGCCGCTGCCGAACCAATGGCAGAGATGGCTCCGTACGAACGGCAGGACGTTCTCAATCACTGCGTAGACCGATTCACGGAACGCTTTGACGAACTCGCCTACTCGTTGTGTATCGAAGCGGGCAAGCCGATCAAGGATGCTCGCGGGGAAGCCTCGCGACTGATTGACACGTTTCGCATTGCCGCGGAAGAGTCCGTTCGCATGAACGGCGAGGTCATGAACCTTGAAATTTCTCCGCGTGCAAAAGGCTACCGAGGCATGTGGAAACGCGTGCCGATTGGGCCGTGTTCGTTTATCAGTCCGTTCAACTTTCCGCTGAATCTGGCCGCTCACAAGGTGGCTCCGGCACTGGCTGTTGGTTGCCCGTTTGTGCTGAAGCCCGCCAGCCGAACACCTCTGGGAGCGTTGATTATTGGCGAAGTCCTGGCGGAAACAAATTTGCCAAAGGGTGCGTTTTCTATTCTGCCGTGCTCTCGTGACGGAGCCGACCTGTTCACAACGGATGAGCGTTTGAAACTGCTTAGCTTTACCGGTTCTCCCGGCGTTGGCTGGGCGCTCAAAGCGAAAGCCGGCAAGAAGAAGGTCGTCCTGGAACTTGGTGGCAATGCGGCCTGTATCGTAGACCGAGATGCCGATCTTGATGACGTCATTGAGCGAGTTGTGTTTGGTGCGTTCTATCAGTCCGGCCAAAGTTGCATTGGCGTGCAGCGAATTATCGTTCACTCAGATGTCTACGATGCGTTCCGAGACGCACTGGTTAAAGCGACTGAGAAATTGATCGCTGGCGACCCCAAGAATGAGGACACGTTCATCGGTCCAATGATTTCCGAAAAGGAAGCGGCTCGGTTGCATGGCTGGGTCGAAGAAGCAGTGGCCGCAGGTGGAAAAGTCCTGTGCGGTGGAAAGCGTGACGGTGCGAAGCTGGATGCGACGCTGATGGAGAATGTTCCAACCGATCAATCCATCTGCACAGAGGAAGCTTTCGGACCAGTCGCAGTATTGAGCCGGTTCGACGATTTCGATCAGGCTCTGGCAACCGTCAACGACAGTGTGTTCGGTCTTCAGGCCGGCATTTTCACTCGCGACATCTTCAAGGCCCAGCGAGCCTGGGACGTTCTGGACGTGGGCGGCGTGGTTATTGGCGATGTCCCATCGTGGCGTGTTGACAACATGCCATACGGTGGCGTGAAGGACAGCGGGTTGGGCCGTGAAGGCGTCCGCTTCGCCATGGAAGACATGACAGAGATTCGTAACCTGGTCATTCGAATGCGGTGAGTGTCAACCGATGAATATACGGCCGTTTAGCGCGGGCCGAATCAACTCCAGTGATCGGCGCCAGCGACTTATGATCGGGGGCGCCTTGATGGTGCTCACCGTGATCGGACTGGTTGAAGAAGTTGAATGGCGAGGCTTGGTCGCCTTAAGCCTGCAGACCGAACTGCTGCTGACCGGCCTGGCCGGCTGGTGCCCAATGTACTGGGCCTGCAGCATTAAGAAGTGACGGACTCAACTCACAACGGAGCGACCTGGAACCCAATTCACTGACTGTCTTCGAGTCGCCAATTAGCTAGCCAGCGACGTCCCACTTTTCGCCGACGCACGCAGCAAGTCCGAGCCGGGCACGATGCATTCGGACCCAATAGTTGGCCGACGATATGTCCAGCTGACTGCAGATGTCTGACGCCTCCATTCCCTCAATGACGCTCAACATGAATACGTCAGCTTGACCGCGCGGCAAGGTCGCCAGGCAGCCTTTGACGACATCCCAAAGTTCAGAAAGCTCGACTCTCTGCCCCGGCGCCGGTACCCAACGCAATCCACCAGGCTTCCAGTTGCCTGCAGAATCAAACAGGCGATTGATCAGGTCGCTTTCATCTTCGTACGGTGTCGACACCGCATGCTTGTCGCGAAGGCGGACGCTATCGATGATCTTCCGCTTCAGAATGCCCAGCAACCAGGACCGCTCAGTACCTCGCCCGGTGTACTGCTCACTGTGACGGACGCCCGCTAGAAAAGTCTCCTGTACGGCTTCCTCTGCCGTGTTGCTATCTCTTAGCCGTGAGTACGCATACCGAAACAGGTAGTCGCTGTATCGGTCCACCCAAGCGGATGGCTCCAGGACGGAAGGTGCTTCTGCGTCAGCTGGGACCGGGCTCACATTTGGAGTGGCAAGATCTGTCATTTCTTTGTCGCGTCCCCGATCCATGAGGTGTGGAAAATCTGGTAGAGAGAAGCCTCAGGATAAGAAAGCTCCCCCAGGCCAACAGCTGATCAATGGTCAGTATGTACCACTTTTACCTACTCCTAGTGAACCCGCCCGGCAACCTTGTGGCCTACTTAACAATTAGACCCAGAGCGGCCTGATGGTAAGTTCGCTGCGTACCCAGTAAGGTTTTTCAAGGTGGTCCGTCAGTTTGGTGATGGATCTCTCCATCGTCCGCGATCTGGAAAAACAATGACTGATGACTTCTTCAAACGCAGCCTTATTGTTCATGAACAGCTACGCGGGAAGATTGGCCTGCACAGCAAAGTCCCGGTCCTGACTCGAGACGATCTATCGATCGCCTACACGCCCGGTGTGGCGCGACCGTGCGAAGTGATCGCTGAAGACCCAGCTCGTGTAATGGACCTCACAATTAAACGGAACACGGTAGCTGTTGTCAGCGATGGTTCTGCCGTGCTTGGGCTTGGAAACATTGGTCCCCTCGCAGCAATTCCTGTCATGGAAGGCAAAGCGTTGCTATTCCGTGAATTCGGCAACATCGATGCGTGGCCTCTGTGCCTGACCACCCAGGACGTGGATGAAATCGTTGAGACAGTGCGGCGAGTGGCCCCCGTGTTCGGCGGGATCAACCTCGAAGACATTTCTGCACCGCGTTGCTTTGCTGTCGAACGTGAACTGCAGGATCTTGGCATTCCTGTTTTCCATGACGATCAACATGGTACGGCAATTGTCTTGCTTTCCGCTTTGATCAATTCAGCCAGAGTCCTTAAACGGGACATCGCTGAGTTCCGAGTCGTAATCAACGGGGCCGGGGCAGCAGGCACAGCGATCGCGCGGCTGCTGCGGTGCGTTGGGCAGTCTCCGGACGTCTGTGTACCGGTCCGCGACGTACTGGTGTGTGACAGCAAGGGCATCATTCACCGTGACCGCGATAATCTGGCGGACTACAAACGTGAACTGCTTCAGTACACGAACCGCGAGAATAGAACCGGTTCTCTTCAGGATGCGATTCGTGATGCGGACGTCTTCATTGGTGTGAGTAAAGGGAACCTGTTGAACGCCGACGACGTTCGCACGATGAACGACAACTGCGTGATTCTCGCCATGGCCAATCCCATCCCGGAAATCATGCCGGACGAAGCGCGTCTCGGTGGCGCGGCAATCGTGGGGACAGGCCGCAGCGACTTTCCGAATCAGGTAAACAACGTGCTTGCCTTCCCCGGTATTTTCCGAGGAGCCCTGGATGCGGGCGTGCCGCGGATTACTGAAGAGATGAAGATTGCAGCAGCGCGTGCACTGGCAGATTGTGTGGAGGAACCGACGCCGGATCGGATTCTCCCGGATGCAGTTGACAGAACCGTTGCCCCGCGGGTTGCAGCTGCAATCTGCCGCGTATGCGAAGCGGACAACGAGTAGCCAGCCAGAGCTTGCAGGCTTTGCCTTGACGTCTTGCTGTGCCTACCGTCTCCACCGTACTGGCTCGTGCAGACGAGATGACGTGCGGTGGCAAAGTAGGTAGGTTCGGCCTCTTCGGCTGCGAGCTTCGTGGCTGAAACGCTCATTCTTCCGCCCCAACGGACAACGCCCGTAAGGCGCGGCTCCCAACTTCGTCGGAACGGCAGGTAGCTATCCAAAAGTAAGGAAGAATCATGAATCGAAGGCAAATGATGAACGGGGCCGGCGCCGCAGTCCTGGCGACGGCTGTTAGCACTCGGGTTCAGGCAGCTCAACAGTCCCACGAGCATCATCAGCACGCGAAAGATCATTTCGATCGGTGTGCTGAAGCGTGTGCGGTCTGCGCCAACGAGTGTGGCTCTTGCCACAACCACTGTGCGACACTCGCCACGGGCGGCAGCAAGGCGCACATCGCAACCATGCGTCTTTGCAATGACTGTCAGCTCGTCTGTTCGGCTGCCGCCGCGCTGGCAACTCGTCGTGGGCCGCTCTCGGTCGAACAATGCAAAGCGTGCCTGATTGCGTGCGAGCAATGTGCTGCGGCCTGCGAGAAGTTTCCTGACGACAAACACATGTCACTGTGTGCGAAACGCTGTCGCGAATGTGCCGCGGCCTGCAAGGCAATGATCGCCGCTGCATAGATGTGGACCAGAATTGCTCTTTGGCCATATGATGTCAGCCTGCCGAGGACAAGCCAGCGAGCTGGCTTGCCCCTTTGTTGCGTAGGCACCAGCTGGACGATCTGTTCCGCACTTAGCGGTGGATGAGCTGAAGGTGCGATCGGAACGAGAAAGTCACACTGTAGAACCTGACGCCGGGCGGCTTTTCTCCGGAAACAAGTAAGGATCCCGGCTGCCTCGCGTCGCCCCCTATCAAGGACGAAATTTACTCGGGCCGCAACCACGTGTTTTGTTACGTACAGACCAGCCCTATGGGCCGGCGCTGCCAAAACGCAGTCGACCCTTTATTAAACAGAGAAACAACGATGGCAAGACTATTCCTGGGCGGATTTGTTGGTACCTCCGTCATGACATTCATGATGTACTTCGTTCGACCAAAACTGGTTGGAGCCCCGAAGGACATTGCGGCCGAACTCGCTGGCCAGGTCGGTGCCCCGTGGGGGGTAGGCATGGCCATGCATTACGTTCTGGGAGCGGTAGTGATTCCACTGCTGCTGGCGTTCGTCCTGTCGAAAGTGCTACCCGGTCCGTCAGTCGTAAAAGGTCTACTGACCGGCGTCGGATTCTGGTTACTGGCAATGACAGTCATGATGCCAATGATGGGCAAAGGCTTCTTCTTGTCTGCGAGCGGTGAAGGACCGAAAGCAGTCATGGCGGCATTCATGGCTCACGCGGTTTACGGAGCTCTTGTTGGAGCGATCGGCGGACCCGCCATTAGCCGCACGATGTCTACCCAGACAGCCAGCAACGAACCAACCGCATAACCAAAGCCGGGCGGCCCGCTGGCCAAATTGTAATCTGCACAACAACAAGCCAGCGGACCCGGCCAGGTTTGCCCGCGATCAACTCTCCCCACGGACCCGTGCAGAAACTGTGCTTGCAGCCACCGCAGCACATAGGTCACTATCAGCTTTTGGTCGATACCAGCCAGCGATGCTGAATCAACCCGAAGTAAAAGCATGGATGCTTTCAAACAAACAACACTTCTCGCACGATCAGTGACGGCATGCGCACTGATTCTTGCCTGCGTGGTTGCTGGCTGCGCCACCGCACAGCAGGACGGCCAGCAAAACGTTGTCGCTGGAAGCTCAATTGGATCCGCGCTATCCAAGTCGGTGAAGAAGCAGAAGAAAGCTGTGCGGAGTGTCTTCCATCGCGAGCCGGCTGCCGGGCCACATCTTGGCCAAATCTACTCGCGAGCCGCCTCGCATCACGATGGCCACCGAAACCCGGTCATCGTCATTCCAGGCATTCTTGGGTCGCGATTGAGAGACGCTGATTCAAATCGAGTCGTCTGGGGTTCCTTTGGAGCCGGCAACCTGAATCCGATCCGAGCAAATGACGCCGCGCTGCTGGCGCTCCCGATGCAACCATCGGTCCCGCTAAGAGATTTAAGAGACCATGACACTCCGGATTCCATTCTCGCTGACGCGAAGGTCAGCCTGTTCGGAATTCCCATTCAGGTGGAAGCGTACCACGGCATTTTGGAAACCCTGGGCGTCGGTGGGTTCCAGGCCGACGCCAGCGGCCGGGCGACTATCGATTCCATCGCATACGGCGAAGATCACTTCACCTGCTTTGAGTTCCATTACGATTGGAGACGTGACAACGCTGAGAACGCCGCACGGCTTGGTCAGTTTATGCGCGAGAAGGCGGAGTACGTACAGGCGGTTCGAGCACAACGATTCGGGGTCATCGGAGAACCGGTTAAGTTCGACCTGGTGGCCCACTCAATGGGCGGACTGCTCGCGCGGTATTACATGCGATACGGCGAACAACAGCTTGGTGACGATGGCAGCCTGCCCCCGCTGACATGGGAGGGAGCCAGGAATGTTGATCTGCTGATTCAGGTTGGCACGCCAAACGCAGGTTCGCCAAAGGTGCTTCAGGACCTGGTGAATGGAAAGAGGCTGGCTCCTTTCCTCCC
>CAZAIB010000136.1:0-16719 GCA_964485095.1 uncultured Planctomycetaceae bacterium
GTCCAGATATGGTCTGGATCCCGGAATTCGGTCTTGCGGACATCCAATTTGACGACCACGCAATTGTTGACGCATGCAAGTCGTGCTACAGGCTAATGCAAGAGGCAGCGGACGATTTCGATGAAGACGACGTGATACTCCTGCCGCTCCGTAAAATGCTCTATCGCGCATGCGGCGCACTCTTGAAACATGAGGCAATTTCGAACCTGAATCCAACTGACGACTTTGTAGTAACAGCCATTGATGCAGCTGGATATTGGTACGACCAAGACCTGTCACATTGCGTCACGCCAGAGCGAATTCAGCTGCTTCAAAATCGGGGGTTTTACCCTTCGTAAGCTGACAGACAACTCAGATTTGTTCGTCCTGTCAACGAACGACCCTCTTGTTCTGATCGTAGGCTATTGACTTTTCGCGGCTTGTCACCATTTCCCAATCCATGCGGTGAGGTGGATTGAGGTAGTGACGGTACGCTGCCGCCATTTGCCGAGCGACTTCGGTGCAGGGAACGGCGCCGAATCCGGCACCCATGGCCGGGAAGACGATTTGCCTGATCTTCTGCGATGCATCAACGGCCGCGTTGTGCTGATAGACGGCCAGGAAGGCGGCCCAAGTAGCCACATAAACTTTGTCCGTGCCATCAATTGAACCGGGAACGCGCATCGTTGGGGTGTGGGCGATGAATGGGTACTCTTCGTTGCCGGTCGGTGGCAGAAACGATGTACCTATTGGTTGCTCGCCGAGAAAACGATCGAGAATGTGGTACTGCACCGACTTCATTAACTGTTCACCGTGGAGCCGAATGACCGCGGCGTCGATACCAGCGTTCATTATCCCAAACGAGTTGGCCGCTGTGACAAAGCAATCGTGCGGCGGGAGGTCCTCAAACCGCGATTGGATCACCGTGACGTTTGGTAAACCTTCGAAACGACTCCGAAACGCGTCGCACATCTCTGGCGTTGGATGAATAAGCCAAACATCAATCGGTAACGGCATAGACTATCGGGTTCCTTGTGGCAGACGCCCTCGTTGTCGGATTAGACCCCGAACAAACCAAGACCTATTGCACCCGGTGACCGAGGCAAAGTTATCTGGCGGGTGGTAGCTTCGCTTTTCGAGCGACTACTCGATAGTCCATCCGTCCAATTCGTCTATCGCTTCAGGTTCGCTGGGAGTGGTCTCGAGGGTGGGTTCTTTCTTTGCGGCGACCGCGACTGGTTCGACTTCGCCGTTGATCTCTCGTGAGGTTTGGGTAATCCATTCGGCGCTGGCGGTTCCGTAGGGACGGAACTTTTCGGCTGAACCGACTTCTTCGACGTACAGGAGGGCTCGGTTTGGTCCAAGGCGTGAACCGACTGGTGAGTCGATGAGGTTTGATGAGTCGGTGCTGTTCATCTGGAAACAGATTCGCAATTCGAACTCACGCAGTGATTGGCTTGAGAGCCAGCGGGTGGTGTTGCTGTAAGTGTCGCACCAGACAAGTGCGTGAACGCCCAGCGATGGGCCTTCCTTGATGATCTCAGCAAACAGTTTGTTGCAGCTGACGGTCTTTTCGCCTCCACCATCGAATCCACCAAATCCGAAATCGTCATCGTCTTTGCGGAGATCTCTGAAGCGGCTCAGGCCATTGACGACAATGTAAATTGGCGGCTCGTCAACAAGTCCCTCTGCATCTCGCCGGGCGATCTCTTTGCGAATTTCGCCGACGGCAGTTTCGGTTTCTCGCAGATCGACCATTTTGGTTTTGTGCGGCAACTGATCGGTCAGTGTGTTCCAGATCGCGTCTTCTTCTGAACGCTCGCCGGCGTCGAAAATGTAGACTCGGGCAACGTCTTCGTTTGGCGAGGCCGGTTCCGGCGTGACCTGTGAGGCGACGCTAATAGCGCTCATGAGCAGTGTGCCGCGGGCGAGGCCTTCGTTCTGACCGACGATCAGCAGGTTGTGTCCGCTTTGACGCCTAAGCGGTACATAGGTTGATTCCTTGATCGCGACCGGTTCACCCAGCCACAAACGCAGCGAACGCGGAGCGGTCTGGGATTCTTCTTCACGGATGGCTCGGCTAAGAGCAACATTGTTTGCGGGTTGAGCCGGAATGTTGCCTTCGAACACGACCAATGGCCGCACTTCGTTGGCGTGGCGTTCGTTGATGATCTTGTGCAGGTACCGTTCGCGGCGTTCGTCATCCAGCCACGCGATTTGGAACGGATGGTTGCCTTCCATGGTTCCATTCGAATCGTTGTAGATCGCATCACCCGGCCGCGACAGCAAGCGAGCAGCCATGTTATCTTCGCTGAGAATCAGGTGTGAGTCCGCTTCGCTGCACTGCAGGGCAATACGAACAGCGATCTGCCCCATCGTGCTGCGAGCCAGACTGTAGGCTCCACCAAGCGTTTGCGAACCCAGCAGCACATGGATACCGAACGCTCGACCCTGGCGAACCAAACGGTCGAGTAGCAGACCGGCTTGCTGAGCGATCTGGTCGTCGTCGACGAAGAACTCCTGAAATTCGTCGATGACCAGCATCAGCCGGGGCATGACCGCATCAGGATTGGCGTCTCGGTACGCTCCGACATCCTGCACGCCCTGATCGCGGAAGATGTCACCGCGTTCCTGCAGAATGGAGTCCAGTTTGCGCAACACACTGAGCCCAAACTCACGGTCACTTTCGATGGCAATGACGCGTGCATGCGGTAACCGATTGGCCGCATAGGTTTTGAACTCGACCCCCTTCTTGAAGTCGATCAGATAGAACTGAACTTCGTCCGCGCTGTAGTGCAGCGCGATGTTGGTCACCAGAATGTGCAGTAGTGTCGATTTACCGGAACCAGTTTTACCGGCGATCATGACGTGTTGTGACGTGCCGCGACCGAGTTGCAGGTGTTGCAGTTTTGTGGCACCGGCGCGGCCGAGTGGGCAGCTGATGCCCTTGCGGCTGTCTTGTGTCCAGAACGCTTCGGGTGACGGTGCGATGCGTTCGAACGCGACTTCAACGTGTCGGGCGTCACGCGATTCTTCACCGACGTTGCGAATGATCTGACTGAACTCAGTGGACGCCGGCGGCGGTTCCAAAGTTAACGGCAGTTCGCGGTAGACCGGGTGATCCCAGACGAATTGGTCCTTCTTCCAATCCATGCATGTGGCGTACTTCGCCAGGTCGCCGATTTGGAAACCGCGCGGCATGTCTTGTCGAGCATCGTAGCTCATCAGTGTGTGCACGCCGCAGCGTGGCCCGCTGCTCATGATGGCAGTCAGGCGTTTGGCCGCGTCATCGCTGAAGTTGAATGGGAAGTTGGCGACGACGAGGAAGTGGTACGGTTCTGCAACTTCGCCAGCTTGCTTGTTGTATTCCTGAATGGTCGAGAATTCGTTCCGCAGATACGTCTGGAACACGTTCTCCATGTGTTCGGTGAGGTCCAGCAGTCGTTTGCTGATTTGCTGTTCTTCGGTCCAAATGCGACTGGTGACCAGGACGTCGTCGTAATCGGCCAGGTGCATGAAGGCAGAGAAGTTCTCGCCCAGACCCACGGGGTCGATGATGGTGAACCGTACTTTCCCGGGCGGCAGCGATGTGAGTAGTCTGAGCATTGTTGTTTGCAGCAGAGCGACCCCTTCTTCACGTCCGCCGTCGTCTGTTTTTAGGAGCAACGACATTTCGTCGGGGAACCGCAGCAATGCGGGCATGTTGAACCGGGTTGGTTCGACGGCCAGTTCTTCGTGTTCGGGAACGCCGCCTTCGATGCTGGCAATGTTGACATCCAAATCGCCCACGGGAATGACTTCAGTCGGTTCCTTGCTGGGTTCCCACTTTGTCGTGAGCTGTTCCCAGGAAGGGAAACCGTTGCTGACCTGGTTTGCGATATCGTGGTGCGCGTTTGCGAAGTCGGCGAAGCCTGTTTTCCATGACTTCGACATTTCGGACCAGGCGACGGATGCTTCGGCGTTGATGTTGGCCACGCTGTCTGTGTGCTGTTTGGTCATCAAGTCCTGTTGCGAGTTCAAACGGTTGTCGAGCGAACTAGACAGGGCGGGGTACTTTTCGTCGGCTTCCCTCAACCGCCGTTCGCGCCGCGATTCGATGCGTTTGAGTTCTGGCAGGTACTGGTCTGCGAGTGCGGCCAGGTCAGCCACGCGTGTCTCTTCGGCTTCGGCGACTTTCGTGTTCTGCACGCCTTTCGCTTTACCGAGTGCTTTGCGGCGATGGACTTTTTGAGTCTCGACCCATTTCGTGGCAGCCGCGCGGAGGCGTTCGGTTTCTCTTTTTCCAGCGGTCAGCCACTCGCGCCGAGCGTTGGCGGCGGTGATGGAACTTTCCTGCAACACCGCGTACTGCCGCATCGCCTGGCCACGCGCGATGCCGTACAGGACCAGGCAGATGACGAATGCCACGCCAACGCCGATGCCGCATGCGGTGATCAACCAACCTGAATCGACGCTGCCGAAGTCGCTGAACAGTTGCCCGAGATCGCCCTGAAGTGCGAACACGAACGGCGTGGCGACTGCCCATGCCAAAATCAGCAGGATGATTGGGCGGATTCCTCGGAACTGTCGCGGGAGGAACATCGACTTGAGATTCGATAACGCGCGGCCTGCGTTTTCGGTTGCGCCGACGTGGAGTTCGTGCAGTTCGTCGCTGCTGGCTCCGGTGACGTCTTTGACGGAAACGTCGGTGGCCTGACCTCGCAGGTTCATTACGCCGCCGGCTTCTTCGAGGAAGTGGTCGAGTTCTTTGGCCTGCGTTTCCAGGAACTCGCGTTCTTTCTTGGTTCGGGCTCTGAATAGTTCGTAGCGGTGGACTTCGCTGTCCTCGGCCGATTTATCGTAGACGGAGTTCACCATCCACTTGGCTTCTTCGAACTCCTTCTCGGCTTCCTTAACGGCTTTTGAGAAAACGCGGTTCACTTCCTGTTGTTTGTCTTTGTACTCCGATTCCGCTTCGGTGTGGTGCGCTTCGAATTCGTCTGCGATGTCTTCCTGGAGTTCCTGGTACTCTTTCTGCGCGGTCTCAATGTCTGTTGAGAGGCGTGTGGTGAGTTCGATGCTGGATGCGGCGTAGTGTTCTTCTGCCGCGGCCAGTTTCGCAGCGAGTTCGCCGGTCAGTCGGCCTTCCTCTGTGACTCGGTATCGAACCAGTCGGAAGAGTTGTTCAATTTTCTTTGACGGATCCAGCACGTTGGGTGTCCTGATTTTGGTCGATCGTGTGGTGGTGGTGGTGGGGACTTTAGATTTCAGACTTTAGATTTGAGACTTTAGATTTGAGAGTCGGATTTCAGAGGTCAGATTTTGGATTTGAGAGATCGGATTTTGGATTTGAAATTTTGGATTTGAAATTGCTAGTACTGTTCTCGTTTGTGTTCGCATGCGCGTTGGGCTTCGTCGTAGACGCTGGCCAGGCGGCCGGCTGCTTCCAGTGTCATGCTGACGCGGGGGCGGACGTGGACCATGTAGTTGTCTTCGAACGCCTGTGCCGCCGTGTCGCTCCAGGAATCCTTGAGTGTTTGCCAGGCGATTTCTAACTGTTCGTAGGCTTCGCTTAGATTGGCGCACGGGGAACGCAGATCGCAGATTCTCATGAGTCTTCCTCCCTGGTGTCTGTTTCGGCTTCAGTGTCGGCCGGGTCGTCCGTTGTTTCGGTTACGGCCGCTGCGACGGTGGCGTCTTCGGCAACAAACTCGTTGACCACTGCCATCGTGTCTGCGGTGGTGATGGTGGCGTACTGTTCCAACTTGGCGACCATACGCTGCATGAGAGCGCACATCTTTGGAACCTCACCGTCCAGCATGCGCGATAATTGTGCCTGGCGGCCAGTGAATTCTTCCGCTTCGCTACGCGCTTTGATTGTCCATTGTTTGACAACTTCAATCTGGCGGCGGCAGTATTCGACGTTGTGCTTGGCCAGGTCCAGCGCTTTTTTCTCGTCGTAGCACGAGGGTCTGAAGTCACCGGTGCGACGCATCTTGCACTGCGTCAGCCGCGTTCTGGCTTCGGCGAGTTGCTGGTGTGCGAGTTCGAGCTGACGTTTCCAAAAAATGGGGCGGTCGAGTTCCAGCCATTGAATCATCCTGCGCGATTGCTGTTGCAGGTTGGTTCCGGCGCGGCCGGCGGTGTCCTGGAACTTGACCAGGGCGATTTCGAAGTTGCGCAAAGCTTCGATGGATCGAACGTTTGCAGATTCGCTCATGGGCGACCTTCACTAGCTGTGTGTTCGGCTTTGGAGTGAAACGGAATGCGCACTACCGTTCGTTTAGATACTCCTCGATTAGCTGTGCCTTGCGCAGCAGGTAGGGGATGTGTTCGCTATTCGTCTCTATGAAACGCGAAACGGCCTTCATGTTCTGTTGGAATTCGTCAGAAAACCGTTTGTTTTCCTGATCGCGCCAGGATTGGCTGAGAGTGGCCAATTGGTTGGATAAAGCGGATGCATTTTCGTGCAGTTCGTTGTTAAACCGCTTGAGTGACTGCGCGAAGCGACGCAGTTCACCGGGGTCGACGATTGCCTGAGGCATGAGCGTTCACTCCAGTCTGGGTTTTCAGCTGAGTAGCCGTGTGAGACGTGATAACCCATTATCCGCGGAGTGAACGCGATAACAAGACGAACGTTTTATCCGTTGCAAATACGACGGGAATCCCCGCAAGCAGATCGAACTCAGGCTGGTGCAACTGGCTGCGGTCTCTTTGTTGTGTTCAATACCTTCCGCAGTCGTCAGTGCACCGACTTGCTGCGACGTTCGGGCTGAAAAAACGAACGAACTCCGCGACAGGATCGTATTGAGTTCAAGTTCGGTATCCGGTGATGACGAATTTTCGGGTTAAGCCTGAGACTTACGCACTGGGCCTCCGCCTGAATTCGCGACTGTCAAACGACTTGTGATTGACGCCCAAGACGGTAGTGCATAGAACTCGCGCGATGAAGCGAACGCAACAAGTGGGTTCTCTTCAAATCATGGTTGGTCGCTACGGCACCAGGGGAACAACCAAACCAAACCGGTGCCATCTGATCCACGGAGGCCAATGATGGCTGCTCGAAAGAAGACCGCGAAGAAGAAGTCGGCTAAGAAATCAACTGCGAAGAAGTCGACCAAGAAAAAGGCCGCCAAGAAGTCAACGAAGAAGAAAACCACCAAGAAGAAGGCTAAAAAGTCGACCAAGAAGAAGACTGCTAAGAAGTCAACGAAAAAGAAAGCTGCCAAGAAATCGACTAAGAAGAAGGCAACTAAGAAAAAGGCTGCCAAGAAGTCGACCAAGAAAAAGGCCGCTAAGAAAGTGGCTAAGAAGCGCACAACTAAGCGGAAGAAGAAGTAACCTTCCCGGTTGCGGATACACAAAACAGGCCGTCTCACGTGTGAGACGGCCTGTTTTTTTGTTGGTAGTGGACTTACTTAGAGATCCCCAGTCTGAGTGGGAAGCTCGAACCAACTCCACCGAAGACGCGGTCTAGCGGAATAGTCGATCTCGGACTGTGAATAGAGAATCCAGCTGGCGAAACTGCAGGTCAGTGGCGACCAATTGGTCTTCCATGTTGTTGTTGTTGTGAGTTGATTCTGCGACGGGGATACCAAGGCAGGAGTCACAGCAGCACGAGGCTCCTTCGTCCGAACTGGTAGTGATTCGTTCCCCCAGGCCTAGAGCAAAGTCCTGCTCGTCGCCGTCGTCGCCTTCCTGGTTGCTGTTGCCACCGTCGCCGCCAGAAGTACTGTCGTCGTCGTTGTCTGAGCCGGCGTCGTCGTCTTCCTGACCTCCGGAACCACCGCTACCGCTGGATGATGTGGCGATGGTGACCTGGGCCGTATCCGTCGTGGCAATTTCCTGGAACGAAACCGTTCCGGATCGGTCGCCATCGTCGTCGTCAAAAGGTGACGTCGCGACAATGTAGTCGCCGGAGATCCCGACAGCTTCACCGAAGAAATCCCCCTGAGCGGTGTCGTCGCCGAAGAGTTCGTAGTCAAGCCCCCAGGTACCGGTGCCGCCGGTCGTGCGCGAGTGCACGGCAACCAGACCCGCATTCTGGAACGCGCTGTCTTCGAAGCGTGCACCGACAACAGCGGTACTGCCTTCGATATCGACGGCGTATCCGAAACTATCCTGGTCACTATCACTTTGGGCTCCAAACGTGGCTTCGAAGTTCCACGCAGAGCCTTGCCTGAAGTACGTGTACGCGGCACCAGGACGCGATCGCGTTGTTCTGATCGGCTTGCCGATAACAGCGAAGTTGCCGTCCAGTGCCACCGCAGCCCCAAACCAGTCGTTGCGGACACCATCTTCCGGCGAGACTTTGTTGAACTCGCCCCAGTTTTCGGACCCACCCTCATTTCGGTTTAGGAAATACGCTGAGCCTGCATCCACGCCAGCGTCGTCATCTTTGATGGCTCCGACCAGCAGGTTGTTTCCACTAATCGCGACCGAGTAACCAAACTGATCGCCGCCCTGGGCGTCTGAGGCTTTGATGCGTCTCTCTTCGCCCCAGCGATTTGTTCCACCGTTGTTTCGTTCGAAGATGTAAACGGAACCGCTATTCGTGCCATTGCCATCGTCCAGTCGGGCTCCAACGGCAATCGTGTCGCCGCTAATCGCGACGCTATACCCAAACTGATCTCGGGTGGAGTTCTGAGAACCGACAAGCTGCGAAACCAATCCCCAGTTATCCTGGCCACCTTCGTTACGACGGTAGACATAAGCGGCTCCATCGTTGGTTCCATTGATGTCTGCTGACCGCGCGCCAATGACAATGTTGCCTCCGTCAATCGCGACGGAGAATCCAAAGCGATCACCATCGGCACCATCAAAGGCGGTGAACTTCCGCAGCTGGGTCCATTCATTGTCGCCGGTCCTCTGGAACAGGTACGCGGCTCCGGCGTCGACTCCCAGTGAGTTGTCTTCCAGTGCCGCGCCAACAACCGCATAGTCTCCGTCAATTGCGACCGAGTTTCCAAATCGGTCACCGGCATCGGTGCTGGAACCGGCTAACTTGTCCTGTTCGAGTGCAATCGTGTAGTTGAACGACGTTGAACCGGAGAATCCGGAACCGCCATCGAATTCCAGAGTCCCGTCGTGGTTGTTGGTGACGGTGCCTTCTGCCGGCTGCGTGTAGCTTAGAATCTTTACGTCGTTGTTTGGCAGGTCGTTGGCCAGCACGTCCAGCGTTCCTTCTGACGAGAACGCGTCGTCGACGGCGGCAATGTCTCCGACAATCGAAACGGCATAGTCTTCGACTTCGCCGTCAGCAGCCGCGCCATTAAAGTTCAGTCCACCGGCGCTGCTCAGACGGAATCGCGCGAAGGTATCGCCCTCGTTAGCGTTTTCCGGAACGGTGAAGGTTAGCTGGTTCTCACCGCGTGACAGCGAACGAGAATCGAAAATCTGTTCGCCGCTATCGGCCCAGTCACCGTCGCCGTTGAAATCGATCCAGGCGTCCAGCCGACCTACGTCGGTAGATGTGACGTCAATTGAAACGGTGCTGCCCGGTTGCAGGAAACCGTTGAAGACCACGCCGTCGTCGTCGTCGAAGCCGTCTGCGTCATCGCCGTTGGCAGAACCATTGGCCTGTCCGTTTGATTCGCCATCCGCTGTGACGCCCAGTTCAAGACCGCTTCCCAGTGTGTGTCGAGCCCCATTGCTGGATAAGTTTGTTGGGTAGCTGGAGTTTGGTGCGTCGCCAAAATCCCGATTCACCGACGTGTCGTATTCCCAGCCAATGTCAGCCAGAACGGCCCAGTCCAGGCGAGTCAGCAGTTTCCGATCGCCCCTTGCGATGCCTGGGTCGAGCGCGGCTTCGCGTCCTTCATCGGTAATTCCGCCAGCGATGTGTGTTCGGCTACCCGACAGCGGCACGTTGCCGGATCCATCGAACTCGGCAACGGCGTTCGATCCGGTAAAGTTGCTGCCTGAGACGTGTGCGTTGTACGACCCGGCCAGGCCGAAGCCGAGCAAGTGAGCTATTTCGTGAGTCGCAACAGACAGGAAATCTGTCTCGCTGGTGGAGAGCCCCTCAACCGTCTCGCCGAAGTGGTAGTTGGTGGTTGTGTTGAAGGTCAACTGGCCGCCCCAGGGACCAAAGTCGGTATCAGATAGCTCACCGGTCTCACCGCGGAAGTTGACGTTATTCTGCCAGGCAGTCGAACCTGAGGCCGAGAAGCCGCCGAAGCCGCCGTTGCCCACGGTGGTACCCAGGTTGCGAGCCCCCACGTAGACCAGAAGTGTGTCCGCGGCGATTGAGGGGTTCGACACGGAAACGCTGTTCCCGTTGTCAGGGCGTGGGAAGACAGCCGACCATGAGTTCGAACCGCCAGGGTTGATCGCCGACAGTGAGTCACCGAGTTGAGAACCGATGATCTCACCGGCCAACTCAAGCGTTTCTCTCTTCTCAGCAGTGTTGAAGAAGTTGGACGTGTCGTACGTGTAGTCGAACTCAAACGCGATCGTCAGCAGCAACCGATCTTCCAGGTTTTCGGTGGCCTGTGTGTTCTGCCGTTTGACACGACGCGAGTGCGCGCGAGGCTTACTTCTTCCAAACATTCCAAACATACCGAGGGTCCTCATCCGACAGCCGGTTTCACTTCAAAACAGAAATCCAAGGCAAAGCCTAACTCTGTCGTGAAGGATTCCAGTGCGGAATCGTGGCATCAGTTGTAAGTATGTTGAGACGCTTCAGTTTGCGCCGCGTTGCAAGAAATCTACGCGTCGCCGAAGACACACAAAGTGTTCCTGTCAAGCGACGCTGCGGCTTCTGGCCAACTGTAGCGGCTGGCGTGCTGGAACAATGTGCGCAACTCTGTCATGTGGCCTGCTTCACCAATCGATGCCGCGCATTCGGCTAATCGATTGGCCAGATCTTCCGGCGTGTTCAGATGGAACACGTTGCTTATGCCGCGCAGGACCTCGGGGTAGGCAAGCATTTCAGGCACAAGCGGGTGACAACCCGCAGACACGGCTTCGACAATGGCGAGCCCGAAGAATTCATGCAACGCGGTTGATACGACCAAGTCAGATTCACGCAGCTTTTGTTCGTAGCTTGCGCGATCGGTAGCGAAGCCCCAGTGGTCAATCTCCGCAGCAAACTCAACCTGTGCCTGGTCAAAACACGCGGGGTACTTCGTGTAGCTCTCGCCAAGGACGTTAAGTCGAAATGGAACGCCGCTGCGTTTGAGCACACTTAGTGCCGCGAAAAACGTCTCCGGATTCTTGTCGAACTCCCACCGCGCGACCCAGGCGATGCGCATCGGACCTGGTGTTCGTTCTGACTCCGGTGGACGCAGCAGGTTGACGCCGGGGTAGCTGGTGATTGCTTTTTGTCGAACCTGTTCGACCAGTTCGGTCGGTTGAAAGTCGGGCAGACTTTTCGCCCACGTCTCTGCGGCGCGAATGAATGAATCGCGGTGCCAGTCAGAATTGAACCAGACACCTTCGGCGGTCGCTGCGGTCAACAAGTTGGTAAACGCGAAGTGCTTGTCGCGTTGGCGTTCGGCGCCTTTGGCTCGCGACGGGTATGTGAGCTGGTTCTCGTGGAAGTAAACCACCGTAGGAAGACGGGCTGCTGCCGGGCAGAGGCCACGGAACGTGGGTAAGTCCAGCATGTCGGTGGTGAAGATGCCGTCGAAGGAATCGAGGTCAATGGATGTGAGCTGTTTAACGAACTCGATCGGGGCGTGCCGCATCCGCCACTTCCACTTTCGACCGGGGAGGCTAAGAATCCGGAACTCGTGCTCACTATGTTCCGCCCAGCCTTCAAGAAACGCGCGATGGCTGCCACCATGGAACGGATTGAGAGCAAGAATCTTCACGCGTAAACAACCTTCCCGGAACTTAGAGAACGCCCATGACTGCCGTCAGGATCGCGCTTGTGCAGCAGAAAGCAAGCGAAGACAAAGCCGCCAACATTCAACGCGGTCACGATGCCGTCGCCAAAGCCGCTGCTGAGGGGGCTCAGATTATCTGTTTCGCAGAGCTCGCCTTTGATCGGTTCTACCCGCAGCGACATGCCACGGACGAAACGCTGGCTCAGGCAGAACCCATCCCGGGACCGATTACCGACGCATTTGCCAAACAAGCGGCTGAACTAGGTGTCGTGTTGGTTCTGAACATGTTCGAACGCGACGGCCAGCGAACGTTCGATTCATCACCGGTCATCGATGCAGACGGCTCCCTGCTGGGCATCACGCGGATGATTCACATTACGGACTACGAACATTTCCACGAGACCGGCTACTACGCTCCGGGCGACACGGGGGCTCCGGTCTACGACACGCGGTTCGGCAAGATTGGAGTCGCGATTTGCTACGACAGGCACTATCCCGAGTACATGCGAGCGCTGGCAGTAGCCGGGGCTGAGATTGTTGTGATCCCACAGGCTGGCGCTGTTGGCGAGTGGCCCGAGGGGCTGTATGAGGCGGAAATGCGTGTATCAGCGTTCCAAAACGGATATTTCACCGCTTTGTGTAACCGGGTCGGAGTGGAAGAGATCCTGACATTTGGCGGTGAGTCGTTCGTCTGTGCACCGGACGGCCGGGTTGTGGCTGCGGCGGGTGAGGGAACCGAGGAGACGCTGATTTGCGACCTCGAACTGGCAGAAATTGCCGAAAGCTCGGCTCACCGACTGTTCCTCCGCGATCGGCGACCGTCGCTTTACGGGGCATGGATCGGAGAATAGGCGGGCATCGAGCGGAATCTGGATGGGCAGCAGGGACCTGTCCGGCTCTGCGCCAACCGCCACTTAATAGGGAATTCGCGGTATTGGCTCTTTCCCGCAATCTGGGACGCCGATAATATTCCCAACTGTCACAGGCTGCACCAATGTTTGGTGCCGTCGCTTGAGATGATCGTCTCCGCGCATCTCTCGTATCTTTAGGAGAGGGACTCAGCACGATGGATGGTCACATAGGGCTCTGAAGCTCGTAACCAATCTGCGTTTTTCCATCGCTTCCAGAGTCAACCTTCTCCTCCCGAGTTTTCATTCGCAGCGCTCTCGTTCTAGCTGCACTTTTCCGAATCCGTTCCCTAGAGAACCACTGTACGTGGACTGAACCATGACTGATCTCCGCAAAACCCGAAACATCGGCATCTCGGCTCACATCGACTCGGGCAAGACCACACTCACCGAGCGAATCCTGTACTACTCGGGACGTATCCACAACATCAAAGAAGTCCGCGGTGGCGACGGCGGCGCGACGATGGACTCGATGGATCTTGAGCGAGAACGTGGTATCACGATCGCTTCTGCTGCGACCAGCGTTCAGTGGAAGGGTCCGGACGGAACCAACACTCCGATTAACATCATCGACACGCCGGGCCACGTTGACTTCACAGTCGAAGTGGAACGTAGTCTTCGTGTTCTCGACGGAGCCGTTTTGGTTCTCTGTGCCGTGGGCGGTGTTCAAAGTCAGTCACTGACTGTTGACCGTCAGATGAAGCGATACGGTGTTCCGCGAATTGCGTTCATCAACAAGATGGACCGTACCGGTGCCGACTCAGCTAACGTGACCGAACAGGTTCGTGAGAAGCTGAAGGTAACTGCTGTTCCTCTTCAGATTCCAATCGGTTCCGAAGCAGACTTCGTCGGCGTTGTGAACCTGATCAGCATGGACGCCGTCTACTTCGAAGGCGAAAAGGGCGAAACCGTTCGTCGAGCTGAAATCCCGGACGAACTGAAAGAAGCCGCAGCAACCGCACGTGGCGAAATGCTGGAAGCGCTTTCGCTGTACAGCGACGACCTGATGGAAGCGTTGCTGGAAGAACGTGAGATTCCTGAAAAGGACATCCACAAGATCATCCGCGAAGCAACTTTGGCCAGCGAGATCACTCCTGTGATGATGGGAACCGCGTTCAAGGACAAAGGTGTTCAGGAACTGCTGGACGCTGTCACTCGCTACCTGCCTTCACCTCTGGACCGCGAGATCAGTGCGATCTCGAAGGATGAGATGGACGAAGAAGGCAATGGCGTGAAGGTTCCTCTTGACTCAGACGACAGCAAACCACTGGTCGCCATGGCTTTCAAGACAGTTGTCGAAACGTTCGGCCAGCTGACTTACTTCCGCATCTATCAGGGAACCATCAAGAAGGGCGAGTCGTACGAAAACATGCGTACTGGCAAGTCGGTTCGCTTTGGTCGTCTGGTGCGAATGCACGCGGACAACAAGGAAGAAATTGAATCAGCCGGAGCCGGTGACATTATCGCTTTGGTTGGCGTCGACTGTGCCTCTGGTGACACATTCTGCGGTGAAGGCATCAATGTCTCACTGGAGAACATCTACGTCGCTGACCCTGTGATTCGCCTGTCTGTCGAACCGGCCAAGCGAGACGATTCCGATAAGCTTGGTAAGGCTCTGGACCGCTTCCGTCGTGAAGACCCAACCTTCCAGGTTTCGACCGACGAAGAAACCGGCCAGACAATTATCGCCGGCATGGGTCAGCTGCACCTGGACGTTTACATCGAACGCATTAAGCGTGAATACAAGTGCGAATGCATTGTCGGTGAACCGCGAGTGGCTTACCGCGAAACACCAACAAAACGCATCGAGTACGATTACAAGCACAAGAAGCAGACAGGTGGTTCTGGTCAGTACGCTCACTTCAAGGGCTACATCGAGCCGCTGGCAGAGGACGCCGAAGAGGACGTCTACGAATTCGTTGACGAAGTCACCGGCGGTCGTATTCCGAAGGAATACATCCCGTCAATCAGTCATGGCTTCAAGCGTGCTCTTGAAAAGGGACCTCTTTGCGAATGTGAAGTTGTAGGCGTGCGTGGCGTGGTTCAGGACGGTAGCTACCACGATGTTGACTCGTCTGAAATGGCGTTCAAGATTGCTTCGTTCAACTGCATGCGTGAGCAACTGAAGAAAGCCGGTATGGCTCTTCAGGAACCAATCATGAAGATTGAAATCGAAGGTCCTGAAGAGTACCAGGGTCCGATTACCGGTCACCTTTCCAGTAAGCGTGGCATCATCAACTCATCAGAAGTTCGCGAAGGCACGGTTGTGCTGCTGGCTGAAGTGCCACTGGCAGAAATGTTTGACTACGCCAACGAACTGCGTTCAATGACGCAGGGTAAGGGCGGCTTCAGCATGGAGTTCCTCGCATACCGACAGGTTCCGAAGAGCATCCAGGAAACAGTTGTCGCTCGACGACGTGAAGAACTGGAACAGCGAAAGCTGGTCAACGCATAAGCGACTACGGGCTAGCCCCGCAGGTGCCGTGAATTTAGATAGCGCCAACGCCGAATCATCGGCGTTGGCGTTTTTTATTTGGAACAGCGTTATTTCAAGCACACGCTTTCACGCTCTAAACAGAGCCCCGCTGGCATTTTTCTCCATTTGATGGACTGGAGAGTGTTTTGGTGATGTAGTAGGTGAGGATCTTCCTAGTTGCCCACGGGAAAGACGTATGGCCATTCGAACGTTGTCCAAACGCCGCAAGAACGCTCCAGCCACACTTGAAGTATTGGAAGTTCGCACACTCCTGACGACATTCACGGTCACTACGCTGGCCGACACAATTGCCGAAGATGGCGAGACATCGCTACGTGAAGCAATAGCCCAGGCCGGCGAGAATGACTCCACCGACGAAATCGTGTTTGCAGACGGCCTGAACGGTGTTCTCAACCTCCAACTTGGCGAGTTGCAGATCACAAGTCCCGTGACGATTGCTGGCAATGGTCGCGACAACACAATCATCGATGCGCAGAGCAACAGCGACATTTTCTTCCAGGGGGATCGTCTGACCCTGCGTTCTCTCACTCTTCGAAATTCTGCGGGAGATGGACTTCGCAGCGGGGGCGGATTGACGATAGAGGATGCTGTCATTACTGGCAGTGGTGGGCGCGGTGTCGCCATGTCGCATTCCCATGAGTACTACTTCGGCCGTCTGAGAATTACCAATTCGGTCATCACCGGCAACACAGGTCGGGGTGTGGAAATCGAAGGGAGCGTATCGGCAACGATCGTCGACTCAGTGATCTCTGAGAACGCTGGCGGGCTCCTGGTGCAGTACGGAGGAGGTGGTGCCGCCAGTCCAAGTGCCATCATTCAGCGCAGTGCTATCCGCCAAAATGTCGCCGTGGGAGGTGGGGGAGGGATCCTCGTGGATGGTGGTGATCTCACTGTCGAAGACAGCATCATCTCCGGAAACGAAGCATCCACCGGTGCGGGGATCGACTTTGAGTATGGATACCGCGTTCAGATTTCGCGTTCGACGATTTCCGACAACACAGCCAGCAGTACTGGTGGCGGACTTCGTATCAAGGGCCCAAGCGGGCGCAGACAATTGGACAACCTGACGATTTCGGGGAACACCGCGGCCCAGGGTGGTGGCTTCTACTTTGGGTTCCCGGGCTTCTCGGGCAACATAATTGACTTGGTTAACTCAACCATTGTTGACAACACCGCCACGGACCAGGGTGGTGGGGTTTTCTTTGCCGTAGACCCAACAACAACCATTGATAGCAACATCATTGCACAAAACACCGCACCCAACGGTGGCGCTGACCTATGGGCTGGTTCTACGACAGACGCAACCTTCAGGAACAACTTCGTCGGAACCAACGACGGCAGTGACCTTGCAAACACGGGAACCACAACAGACGGCAACGGCAACTTCATTGGCACCTCTGGCGCGCTGCTTGATCCTTTGCTTGGTTCTGAAACCACAGTCGGGCTGCATAGGATTCGCCGGCCTCTCCCAGACAGTCTCACAATCAATAACGGGGGCAATTCGTTCGATTTGGAAAACGATCAA
>CAZAIB010000137.1:0-16572 GCA_964485095.1 uncultured Planctomycetaceae bacterium
AACACCAAACAGTTTACAAAAAAGAAACCACGTTGCCAAAGAGGCGGTGTCCGCGGCGCGGCAAACCGAACGATGCGCCACGGACGAAGCCGCGGCCTTGCGTAAAAACCATGTTGTCCGCTGCTGAAGCGTCAGTCTGGTTGGCCATTCGGATTAGATTGGTCGAGGTCGGCTTGCGATCCGGCACACACCCATACGCTACTCCACGCGTCATTGAATGCGTCAACCCCAGAGGCAGTCGTGCCGATTGATTCCCAGAGTGAACGGCGAGGCAAGTAAGCCATGGTTTCAGATTCGTTGTGCCAGAAACGGATTGAGCGACGAAGTGGCTCGATGCCATCCTCGCCGTGCTGGTCAGCGTTAGCCCAAGGTTGAAGCTCGGCCAATAGTCGAAGGCGTGTGTCGAGTTCGTTGATTTGCTGGGGAGTCGTTTCGCGAATTGAATGGGTAAACGGTTGCGTCGTGATCCATTCACCGCGTTCAGTGTTGCCGTTCCGCGAGATAATACAACGCACATGATGCACGTTGTGACTGATGGGGAAGTACGAGGCAATAACCACGTTTTCGGGGCGAAGCAGGTAGCGAGCGCCAGATTTGTGAGCTTTGAGGCGTTGCGTCAAGGGAAAACTGCGGCGTACAACGGAAGGTTTTTACGACACCGCTTCTCATCGAAGCCAACAAGCATCGCAACACCCAACAGTTTACCAAAAAGAAACCACGTTGCCAAAGAGGCGGTGTCCGCGGCATGGCAAATCAAAACGTGTCACCGTAGCGAATGATATGGCAAACCAAATGATGCTCCAACGGCGAAGCCGCGGCTTTGCGTAAAAACCATGTTATGTGACTGGTGAGCTACGTAGCCGCTATGCGTCGGGCGAAAGCGTCAACCGAAACCGCGAAGGGCAGTGAGGTGTCGTCGGACATGCCAATTGAGGGAACCATGAACACGGCGTCGTCGTCGCGCCGGGAATCGAACGTGAAAAGCTCGCCACCACCGTTGGACCCGAACGCGAAGAATGATGGAGCGAATTGGGGCAGCATGTAGTCCGTGTTGAATTGAACGACGTCCGCGGCCACCCATAGGTCGAGGTAACTGCCGTCGTCGCCGTCCAAATCAGGGATATCGGCCTCGCCGCCGTTGACCGCGCGAAGAAGATCGAGATATGCGGGCGGAAGGGAGAACGATGCAGCATCGGTGAGCGCACGGATGTCGTCGTCGGATGCGCCAGTGTTGGCGAAAACCCAACGGGACAGACTGGCGGCAATGATAGCATCGATAGACATAGGTCACATAACATGGTGATCGTCCGACAGCGTGTCGCAAAATACGGATAGCTTGGGCGGACAGGGAATGTCAGGATATCCTTCACACCCGAAAATATCTCGGTCAGGGGCACTTGAACCCACAACCGAATAGCGGGGTTGCTGACGATCAGTCTCAGCGTGGCTCCCAGATTGGCTCATTTGGCGAGCGGAAAAGGGCGGGGATCTTTTCTGGCGAATTCAGCCTTCAGCTTCGACCCAGTGACGGTCGCCTGATGGGCGCGCTGTTGCTGTTCGTCGATGTCGATCATTGGCAGCTGCGCAAAGGCACCGATTGAGGCACGAACACCACCTATCTTTGTGGATCGAACTTGCCGGGAGCGTCAACACTGGCGATGCTGGTGTTCTTGCGGAAGCTTCTGTAATCGGGGATTCAGTGATGCGACAACTTTGCTTTGTACTTGTGTGCTTTGTTTGTGTTCCGGCTATGGCTCAGGAACCAAAGCTCGAACTCAATGCCGGCCTCAGCGCGGCGATTGACCGTGCGGGGCAAAATAAGCCACAACTACTGGACGCACTGGAGCGTGTTCCTGCCGAGCAAAAAGAGGGCATGGAGTTTCTGATTCGGTGGATGCCGGAACGCGACCTCAAATCACTGACTGCCGATTTTTTGCTTGAGAACGTGAAGCTTGCGTATCAGGTGCGCACGCAAACGCCGTGGGGAAAGCAGATTCCAAAATCGGTATTCCTCAACGACGTTCTGCCGTATGCCAACGTCAACGAACCACGACATCCCTGGCGGAAAGACTTTCTGGATCGCTTCATGCCAGTCGTGGCCGAGTGCAAGACTCCGTCCGAAGTCGCGCAAAAGCTAAACCAAACCGTGTTCAAAACGCTCAACGTGAAGTACTCAAGGAAGCGGAAGAAAGCCGACCAAAGCCCAAAAGAAAGTATGGAGTCCGGACTCGCGTCGTGCACCGGTCTTTCGATTGTGCTGTCTGACGCCTGTCGAGCCGTCGGTGTTCCTGCTCGACTGGTCGGCATCCCAAAATGGGCGAACAAGCCAGGCAATCACACGTGGATCGAAGTCTGGGACAAAGACTGGCAGTTCACGGGAGCAGCAGAACCAAGCGCTAAGGGCCTCAACCACACATGGTTCCAACGCGACGCCGCGCAGGCGGAAGTTGATTCGAAGATGAGTGCCATCTACGCAGCCAGCTTTAAGAAAACGGGAACCAACTTCCCGTTGATCTGGGCTCCTCGAACCAGATGGGTCAACGCCGTCAACGTCACCAATCGGTACACACCCGCTGCCACGGAAAACGCAGTGCCGCGGTTGATGATTCGCGTTTGGAACACCGACCGGTCGGCACGCGTCGCAGCAAACGTGAGTGTCGCCCAATCCGCACCAGGCGAGAAATCTCGCACTGGCCGCAGCCGGAATGAAGGGTTCGACACAAACGACATCCTGACATTCGATGTCGATTTCAATCAGACTTACGTCGTGACCGTTTCGACGGCCAAAGGATCGACAGTGACGCAGAACGTCGAGGTCGGCGAGAAGAAACAGGTGATCGTCGATGTCGTTCTGCCGCGCGTGACGGGTTCGTAAAGCCGCGTGAAGTTTTTCTACACGGATCATTTCGAACTCCCGCTGCCGGATACGCACACGTTTCCGATGTCGAAGTATCGATTGCTGCGCGAACGGATTTTCAACTCCGACACGATCCCGTCGGAACAACTTTGTGTTCCCAACGCGGCAACGGACGAACAACTGCGGCGCGTTCATACCGCTGCGTTTATTGAACGCGTTAAGTCCGGAACGCTGAGCAGCGACGAGATCCGCCGCATCGGTTTTCCATGGTCAGAGTTCATGGCCGAACGCTCCAGGCGTTCAACCGGAGCCACAATCGCCGCCGCGCATGCGTGTTTGACTGACGGCTATGCAGTCAACCTGGCAGGCGGCACGCATCATTCGTTCGCTGACGCGGGAGCCGGCTACTGTGTATTCAACGACGTGGCTGTCGCCGTTCGGGAACTGCAGGAAATGCGGCTCACGACCAACGTCGCCGTCATTGACTGCGACGCGCACCAGGGCGACGGAACGGCGGTAATCTTTGCCAGCGACCCGTCCGTATTCACGTTTTCAATGCACGCAGCAAAGGCCTTCCCCGCTCGAAAACAAACCAGCGATCTGGACATCGCCCTGCCAAATGAAACCGGCGACGACGAGTACTTAACTTTGCTGCGTGAGAGCCTGGACCGAATCGGAACCACCTTTACTCCCGACCTCGTGTTCTACGTCGCCGGCGCCGACCCGTTCAAGAACGATCGACTCGGACGCCTCAAACTGACCGCGGATGGCCTGGCAGAACGCGACCGAGTTGTGCTGGACTGGTGCGAAACGCAAGCCGCAGCTGTGACCACCGTCATGGCGGGCGGTTACTCCAACGATGTCCAGGAGATCGTTGACATCCATTTCCAGACCATCAGCGAAATCTGGTCACGCTGGACTGCATCCGCAGTAGCATGAACCCTCCGGCCGACCGTTGCGGTTCATTTCATTGACCGTGCGCCTGCCACGATAACGCTACATTCAGAAGCAGGAACCACGCACCAGCCCACCAGCCCACCAGCGCCCCGGACGTTCCTTAGCGGGTCTCTTCCAGTACTTCGTTAAGCTGGTCGAAGTAGTCCTGAATCGGCTTCATCTTGTCAGCGATGCCGGGTGGGAGTTCTTGCTGATTTCCCGGCAACCCTTGCCCTTGCTGCTGCGGGATGGCGGCACCGCCCTGGTTTAGCAATCCGTCCAGCGATGACATTTGCTTCATCGAATACAGGAAGGCTGCTCCAATAAGCACAAAGTTCAGGATCATCATAATGACCATGCCCCAGACCAGGCGGCGGAAGAACGTCATCGTCCGGCTGATGTTGGCAACGTCGGCGAGCAAACGTTCGCGTTCCTGACCAGCGATGTGCGCTTCGACATCGGCCGGTAACTCTTTCCGTTCACGCGGCACCGGCGTAGATGCTGCCGACGGTTCCATGACAGGCGGTGCGGGCGCGGATGATGCAGGCGCCGATGGTGCCGTCGTTGCAGCGGTTCGGGCGGCTTTCTCGTTGCGACGCGTGCACTGCTTACACAAAGGCGGCGGTGTGCGTCCGGCGGACAGCTGGTAATCGCGTCCGCAATCCGGACAAGTCCAGGGAACCCGAGAGCGCGCTTGTTTGGTCATAGCACCAGTCCTCAAATGCCCAAAACCGCCCCGGCATTATTTCACTGTAACCACCGACACAACCAACATCGAACAGGCCAAACGTTGCCGGCCGTACGCGTTAAGCAAAGTACTCGACAGCGTTCTGAAACAGCTTCAGTCCCGCTCCGTCACCTTTGAGTCCGCGGCGTGTCCACTGCGGATGTTGAGTCGCATGAATGAACCGTTCCGGGTGCGGCATCAACCCAAGCACCCGACCAGTTGGATCGCACAACCCGGCAATATTGTCTATCGAACCATTTGGGTTCGCCGGATACGACAGCAGTTCCTGGCCGTTCTCCCCGGTAGGCGGCACGTGCCCGTTGCTGTATCGCAGCGCAACCTGGTTCGCGCTGTTCCAGTCGGTTAGCACAGACGAATCCGATACCGCGATGCGGCCTTCCGCGTGGGCGATCGGCATTTCAATTTCGTCGATGCCACGCAGGAACACGCTGTTGCTGCTGGCCACCTTCAGTGTCACCCATAGCGCCGTGTACTTGCCGTTGTTGTTCCAGGTAAGAGTCGCGGACGATTCAAATCGGTCGCCCGAACCATCAAAGCCGGTCTCCGTCAGCAGGCCGGCTTTCAGCAGCGTCTGGAACCCATTGCAGATTCCCAGCGCCAGTTTATCAGCCTGGATAAAACGAACGATCGCATCGTTGACTCGGCCACGAAGCTGGCGAGACAAAATGACCCCGGCTCCGATGTCGTCTCCGTAGCTGAATCCGCCGGGAACACAAAGAACCTGGTAGTCGTCCAGGAGGTTTGGTTCTTCCAGCAGTCGGAACACATGCACGCGATCAGCGACACCGCCGCTTTTTTCGAACGCGTACGCCGTTTCGATATCACAATTTGTGCCCGGAGCCCGAAGCACGCAAACCTTGGGAGTCGCCATCTGTTGTTCAGTCGTCGCCTGAGAGAAATTGGCTGCCATGCCAAAATGGTCAGTTAACGAGTAACGTACCAAACTGACCGAAAGGAACCAGCGTCCGGGCGTTGACGGACTGAAACGCGACAAAACGCGATGTTTGCGGTTGTCAGGTGGCACGGATCAGACGGCGGCGACACCGTGCGTTCGGAGTCAGTGACATCGCCGTGAGCGGAGCCAGCACTTCCTGAGGGCGCCCGCTAGTTGGCGACGGCCAGGTAACCGGCCGGAACCGAGTACCAGCTACTGTATGTGTGGACTCGATCTGTCGGCCGGCCATCGCGTGTGGTCAGTGGTAGTCCCTGGCGGCACCAGTCCAGAATACCGCCCTTGTAGTTGTACGCTTCCCAGCCCTGTTCTCTGAGTCGGTTCGCGTACGTGTTGCTTCTGACACCGACGGTGCAATACACAATTGCCGTCTTGCCACGGTACTCGTCAGAGCCTTCGAACTCATCAAGCGTTATCGCGCCTGGCAGTATGGAAACGGACGACTCGCGTTCGTCACGCACATCGATAAGAACAAACCCGTCTGACTCAGTTGTGTCAGCCTGCATCGAACGAATTTGATCCGCAGAAACAATGTGGCGTGAGTCTTCGCGACTCGATCGAATCCACAGAGTCACCACGGCGACAATCGCGATAATCGGCAGGATTTGCCTAACAAGCTTCACGGCTAATCTCTCTTACAGTTCGAACCAGATCGCAATCAACCCCACAGTTGATCCACTGGTTCTCTGAAGACGCCGCCAGAACGCAATTTCATACAGAATTTTTCGGGCACTTTTAAAACGTTGCCGGGATCAGTGGTTCTGTTTGCGAACCAATTCACAGAACCCCGTCGCGTGGGGTGTTCATCCGCAAACTACGGACCTTGAGAGGAACAAATTTGCCGGTTTTAGGGAGCACCGCTACCGCGCGCAAGCGACCGGTTCCTGCCATCCTTACGGGCCGACCGGTTACGGCAGCGTGTACGCTTTTGCCCCACTGGTCTCAAGTGCGTCCACCGTGGTGACGGTGATGGTCTTGCTGGCTTCGTCGGCGACCAGAACCATCTTCTCGTATTGCTTAAGAATGGCCTTTACACCTTCAGTGGCGGCAACAGTCCCGAGGTTATGAGTCTGGGCCATGTTTTGCGTGTAGCCAGCCAGCTTGAGGCCGTCGCCGTCCAGGCGAAAGTTGACACCAATTTCGTCACCCAACAACGCGAACGCTTCCTGCAGCGGCGTTCGTTTGAACTCAACCTCGATCACCATCTTCAGCCGACCCGCCAGGGTTTCAGGCAGCTTCTTCGTTTGCGTCGTGGTCGCCGGAGCGCGTTCTCGATCGAAATCGGTTCGCGTTGATTCGTCCCAGGTCAGGATGGTTGCAACGGCCAGGTTCGGGATGGCTCGTTCAGGAAGAACAGTCGTTAGTTGAACCATTCGATCCGCGATCCCCGTGTCGGTCGCCGCTGAGAACGCCTTCGTCATCGCCGGGAAGCGAGCGATAATCTGGCGCGGACCTTTGCGACGCGGCCGCATGTACTTGACCATGCTCAATATGTCGCCGGGCAGTTCTTCCACTCGCGAACGAATGTGCCTGTTTAGCTTCGCGGCTGTGCTGCCGGTTCCGTTTCGCAACAGCGTTTCCATGAATAGCTTGTCACCAAAGTGCAGGCTGGCCGAAACGCCATCAACATCTTCGCCCAACCAGTCAGTGAAGTGAACCATCGCCTGCTGCAACGATGGATCGAAAAGAGCCGACGTGTGAATTACCAAAGCGGATGTATCGACCATGACTGTCACATGCCGATCGCTGTCCGTTTCCGGAATCATCGAACGCAGATCGTCTGACGGATCTGCCGCGTATGACAACCCGGCAACCAAATCCGCAGCCAACAGTGCCGGACCAACCGCGAACGTTTTGTCATCGACCAACAGCCAACAGGTTTTCTCACCAACGTAAACATCCTCAGTGAACTCAGGATCGCGCTGGCCTTTGAAGCGTTGCCGAATGAGAACCGATCGTTGCTGCGCTTCGTGTAGCCGGACGACTGCTGAGATTTCTGGTTCAGATTCACGCGGCCCAAGTCCGATCGCGATCGTAAGCTGTTCAATCTCTGCCGGTTCGAACTGAGAGAGTTCGCGGACTTTTGTTTCCAGCCACTTACCCAATGGACCGAGTGCAAAAAGCAATTCGCGGCGCGAGTCTGCTTCGGACCAGATTTCTGACGGCCGGAGGTGAACGATAATGTTGGCACCTGGTGGCAGGTACTTCAGGTCAATTGGTTCGCCGGTGGTCGGGCTAACGTCTTTGGCAGTCGCCGCAGATGCTTCCAGTTCAAGCTTCTCTGTTTCCCAGGCGGCGTTCTTTGCCAGCTTCTTTTTCGCAAGCGGGGCTTCGGCTTTCTGCAGCACGAATGCCGCTCCGCCAATGCCAGTGGCCAGTACAAGTCCCAGCAGGCCCAGTATCCAGCCAGTCTTACCACGCTTGCGATTGCGTTTCCTTATTTCGCTAATCGGGCTGGTGGTCTGATCAGCCGCAGCGACCACAAGTGGAACCGCGGGAACTGAAACCGCCGGCACTGCGTGGCTGACCGCTGTATCAAATTGCGGAACAACCGTTGGTGTTTCGATTGCCGCTGGTTGTACCGGAACCGGTTGTGCATTCGGGTCGTCCGGAACCCAGCGTGCTGAGGTGCCCGTTAGTGGTTCAGGTGTTTGCGGCGGCGCAGGACTCGCAGGCGGCTGCACGAGTTCCATCTCAACTTCGTCTTCCGGGTCTCCGGGCAACGCCAGGACAAACGGATGTTTGCAGTTGGGACACTTGATCTTCTGGCCAAGGTGTTTGGGATCCTTGAACTTCAGCGTCTTCGCACATTTTGGACAGGGGATTCTGTACATGAGGTTCCGCAACCAGAATTCGGGACCCCACAATTGTAACACGAGTTGCAGCGCGGACGGCAATGTCTCATGCGAACATTGTGTTGCTTCGGCAGTCCAGTCGCTCCCAATGCTTCCCCATGTGGGGAGAACCTGTCATCCTTAGCCGCTGAAGGAACGCAGAGAATATGAACACTGCCGGAACCACGCCCGGAAACGTCTACTACGGCGACTATCTGAAGATCGACGAGTTGCTGTCGTTGCAGCAGCCGCTTAGCGGTGACACCGACACCCGGCCGGCTCACGATGAGATGCTGTTCATTGTGACGCATCAGGCGTACGAACTGTGGTTCAAACAAATTCTGTTTGAACTGAACGCCGTCATCGCGACGTTCGGACAGGAAACGGTTCACGATCAACAGCTCGGCCAAGTCATCGCGCAGTTGAATCGGGTGCGCGTGATTCAGGAAGTCCTGGTCCAACAGATCTCGATTATCGAAACCATGACTCCGCTGGACTTCCTGGAATTCCGGGACATTCTGGTGCCGGCGTCCGGGTTCCAAAGTATCCAGTTTAAGCTGATTGAAATTCGTCTGGGGCTGCGTTCGAAACAGCGAACACAGACCGATCGTGACTTCTTCAAGACGCGTCTTTCAGAATCCGATCGAGCCGCGTTGCAGGAAGCCGAAAACGAACCGGGCCTGTTCCAGCTGGTTCAAGCCTGGTTGGAACGCATGCCGTTCCTGAAGTTTGGCGACTTCGATTTTTGGGGCCAGTACACGGTCGCTGTCGAACGCATGCTGGAAAGCGACCGCGCGATTGTGGAAGCCAACACCACGCTCAGTGAGAAAGAGATTGCGTTCCAGTTGAAGAACCTGGACGCCACGCGAACCAGCTTTCACACGATCCTTGACGAAAAACTTTACGCCCAACAGACAGAACTCAAGCTCAATCACCGCGCGTTGCAGGCGGCGTTGTTTATTAATCTGTATCGCGACGAACCGATTGTGCAGTTGCCGTTTCGCGTTTTGACCGCGTGTGTTGAGATCGACGAATTGCTGACCGTTTGGCGACAACGTCACGCGATCATGGTCGAACGGTTGCTGGGACGAAAGATCGGAACCGGCGGTTCATCGGGGCACGATTATTTGCGACGCACGACAGAACAGAATCGAGTCTTCACCGATCTGTTTAACCTCAGCACGTTTTTGATTCCGCGTTCTGAACTCCCCGCGCTGCCGGGTGATCTCAGAAAGCAACTTGGCTTCTATTTTAGCGGCGAGAGCGAGTAACTCGCCTGGCGCATCACGACGGCATGAAAATGTACAAGCATCTCTACAAACGGTTCCTCGAACACAACCAGGGGACGCTTAACTTCGCCGCACACAGCCACCACTATTGGCCCGATGCGACACGCGATGCCATGCTGCAGTACTGGGACGATACGGCAAAGATGGTCGGCGATAAGTGGGACCATGTTTTTGGAACCGTTGTCCCGGACGCGCAGAAATACGTGGCGCAGTATCTGGACTTGCCGCATCCGGAACAGATTGTGTTCGGCCCGAGCACCCATGAATATGTCTGCCGCGTGCTTTCCTGTTTCCCGCCTGGAAAACCGGTTCGGCTGCTGACGACGGACAGTGAGTTCTACAGCTTCCGGCGGCAGATGCAGCGACTGGCCGAAGACAACACCGTCGAACCGACTATCGTTCCCATAGAACCGATCGACACGTTTGAAGCTCGATTCAAAGAGACGCTGGCGGGCGGTCAGTTTGACATGATTTACCTAAGTCACGCGTTCTTCAATTCCGGCTACGTGATTCAGGATCTGGATGCGATCCTGTCTAAGGTGCGGTTCGAAGACACACAGGTGATGATCGACGCCTACCATTCGTTTTGCGCGTTGCCGGTTTCGTATCGAAAGTATGGCGACCGAATGTTCGTGACCAGCGGTGGCTACAAATATGCGCAGGGTGGCGAAGGCGCGTGCTTTCTTTCGGTTCCGAAAGACACATGGTTACGGCCGGCCAACACGGGATGGTTCTCAGCGTTCGGAGCGCTGGAGTCGGGGCAGACTGGCGATGTGAAGTACGGGGCCGGTGGCCAAAGATTTGCCGGAGCGACTTTCGACCCCACTGGCACGTATCGGTTCAACGCGGCGATGCGGGCGCTGGCCGATGAAGGGATTGGCATCGCCGAAGTTCACAAGCATGTGCAGGATTTGCAGTTTCGGTTCCTGGCTCGTTTGAGTTCACTGGAACACGATCACCTTTGCCGCTCGAACTTGCTGTACGACAAAACCCGCAAGTTCCACGGACACTTCCTGACGTTTGAACTGGAGTCCGCAGAAGTCACCGCTCAGCTGGCAGCCCAACTCAAGGGGTTGGGGATAGAGATTGACTATCGGGCCAATCGAATGCGGTTCGGCTTTGGTCTGTATCAGGATCTTGCCGACGTGGACGCGATGTTTGATCGGATTGAAGCGGCCTAGTCGCAGGCGCGGCGGTGTTGGTTGGCGTGACTGGGGTCGCGACGGGAATCGTTCTGGCTCCCGCCGGCAACGCGCACTTTTCGCATTTGGTAGTGCACTCAGACAGCACGCCGATACCCATAAGCGACAGGAACAGCACGACGGTTTCGCGGGTTGTCATGTTTGTTCCTAATGCAGGGGCGTTACGGTTTAACCGACCCGGCGTTTTCGGGGCGGTGTGCAGTGCGTTCGAACGGATCGCCGATCCAACGACTACTGATTGTTAGCGACGTAGCCAGCGTTCTCCACCTCTACATCGGCGTTTTTCCTGCGATGAGTTCAGATTCCTCCACAACCGGGCGCCGTGTTTCCATCGGTGTGGAGGAACCGCGGTTGCTGCGAGACGATAATGAGTTCCGCGGTTTGTTTGCGGCGATCGTAAGCGTCCTGGTGGGATTCGGCGTAGTGATGGTCCACAGCGCCAGCATCACTTCGTGGCCGACGCAGTTCGAACAAGTTTATCTTTCACGCCATCTGACGTTTCTGATAGCGGGCGTGATTGTCGCCGCGGTCTGTGCGAACCTCCCCGCGAAGTTTTGGTTGCAGCAGGCTCCGTTGCTGCTGGTTGGAACATCATTATTGTTGCTGCTTGTGTTGATCCCCGGAGTCGGTTCGCGCGTGAACGGTGCTCAACGATGGCTGCGTCTCGGCCCCATCTCGTTGCAGCCTTCTGAACTCGCAAAGATCGCGTTGCCGTTGATGGCATGCCGCGTGATTCTGTGGAAGCCACGCGACCGCGGCTGGGTTAAGGAAGTGATTGCGGTCGCCATTCCGCTGTTGCTGATCATCCCCTTAGTGCTGCCGGAACCGGACCTGGGCACGTCGGCATTTCTAATGCTTAGCTACGCAATCGCGCTGTTCCTTGCTGGTTGGCGGCTTCGGTTTTTCTTCGCAGGCGCGGTGTTGGTTCTGCCTTTGCTGGCATCGGTTGTTGTACTGCGGCCATATCAAATGCGGCGGATCACCGGGTTCATCGAAGCGTGGACCAACATCGACACCGCACCATGGCAACTCAAACAATCACTACTGACCCTGGGCGCCGGCGGACTAATGGGAGTTGGACCCGGCCAGGGTTCTCAAAAGCTTAGCTACCTGCCCGAAGCAAACACTGACTTTGTGTTTGCCGTAGTTGGGGAAGAGTTTGGTTTAATGGGAACACTGGGCCTGGTTCTCATCTGGGGCGCGCTGTTTTTGACCGGACTACGTGTGCTGGCCAACAGTACCGTTATCGGTCGCTCCGCTGGAACCGCTTTGCTGACGCAATTGACTTTCCAGGCTGCAATCAATGTCGCTGTCGTGACCGCGATGGTTCCTCCGAAAGGAATCGCTCATCCACTAATCAGCTACGGCGGTAGCAATTTGATCACGAGCCTGGCAACTGTCGGCATCATCCTATCGATGTCAAAATGTGTTCCAGAACCTCAGGTTTCCCCGGGGGTTGATAGTGATTGAGATGGGAACGTGGCAAAATTGCGTGACGAACCCAATCTCAGCCGTATGATTGTGTGAGTGACCTGAACCGAAATGGATCAGACTATATGAGAAATTTTACTTTCCGCTTTGTCCTGGCAACCGCTCTCGTGACCACATTCCTGGTCACCGCGCCCACTGTCTTTGCTCAGGATCAACGCGTCTCGGCGACGCTTGTCGAACGCGAACGGAAAGTAAAACAGCTGCTGCACAAAGTGGGACCCGCCGTCGTCGCTGTGACTGACGACGATGGTTGGGGTAGCGGGACAATCGTCAGCGGCGATGGTCTGGTCCTAACCGCAGGCCACGTCACGATGAAGGCGGAGAGCGGATGGGTCACAATCGTTCTTCCCAATGGCGAGCGAGTCCGGGCGCGCACTTTGGGTCGGAACCTCAAGACCGATGCCGGTCTGTTGAAGCTCGAAAGCGATCGATACAAAGGCCGGCCCTGGCCGCATGTAGAACTCGGAAGCACCGCCGGTTTAAAACGAGGTGACTGGACTGTTTCATTGGGACACCCGGGTGGGCTGATTGACGCAGAAATCACCGCTCGACCAGCACCGGTTCGAATGGGACGCGTGTTGTCGATTGGCGGCCGGACGGTCGTGACTGACGGAACCATTATCGTGGGCGACTCGGGCGGACCGCTGTTTGATTTGGATGGCCGGCTGATTGGTGTTCACAGCATGATTGGTAGCGACATCACAAACAATCGGCACGTTCTGGTTGATGTTGTCCGTCGTGACTGGGCTCGACTGGAAGACGGCGACACCTGGGGCACGCTTGGCGAATTCGATACAGGTCTGGTCAGCAGTCTGCTATTCGGAACCGAACTGATATGGGACGACTACGAAGCGCGCGTTCGGAAAGTGGTTCCCGGCAGCCCCGCCGCACGTGCCGGGATTCGGTCGCGTGACAAGCTGGTGGGGATTGATGGGCAGGCGATTGCTGACCCACTGGAACTGAGTCTTGTTTTGGGTGAGCGTCACCCAGGCGATCGGATTACGGCGGAAGTTCAACGGGGAAATGAAACTCTGAAAGTCAATGTAACGCTGGGGCCATATCCTCGGCAAACGAAAGAATCAAAGGTTCCGGTTCGTCGGAAACCGGGCCGGTACGAAAAAGCCGGCGAATTCGCACTGGCAGAGTTTCGTCCGGTTGTCGCTCGGAGTCCCGGTGTCACTGTTGAGTTTGTTGAAACGGTCGCGGACGAGAACGGGAAAACGAGAGAGTTGAAATTGGCTCTGGGCACGGTCGTTTCGGCCGATGGCTACATCGCCACGAAGTACAGTGAAGTCGACGAAGCCCGGAATCTTGTCTGCCGCCTGGATACCGGCGAAGAACTGGCAGCAAAGGTCGTAGCGTACGAACGCGAGTTCGACATCGCACTTGTGAAGATCGAATCGCAAAGATTGAAGCCAGTGGTTTGGCAGGAACCGCCTGTCGAACTTGGTCAGATAGTCGTGTCACCATCGCGTAGTGGTGCCCCGGTGGCGTCTGGCGTGATTAGTGTTCGAACCCGCAGACTTGCCGACCGAGGTTTCCTGGGCGTTTCTTCCAGCGTAGTCCAGCGCAGGAGACGGGGGGCTCGTGTTGATGAATTAGTTAGTGATGGTGCCGCTGAGAGAGCCGGGATAAGGCAGGGGGATCTCATCATCCAGATCAACAGCCGCGTCATCTCAGACTTCGACGACCTAAAGAGACGCATTGAAACCTTTAAGGCTCTCGACAAGATTGTTGTCAAAGTGGAACGGCCTACCGGACCACGAAGTGCAGAGATCATGGACGTCGAAGTCATATTGAGCGGTCGGTTCGTTCCAGAACAATGGCGCACGGGTTTTGAACGAAAGAACCTGCTGGGGCCTTCACTTAGTGCCCACGCATCCGGGTTCCCGTTGGCGCTACAGCATGACACTGTCCTTCAGGCCAACCAATGCGGCGGTCCGCTGCTTAACATCGAAGGGCAGGCGGTTGGGATTAACATCTCGCGAGCCGGACGCGTGATGAGCTACGCCATTCCGGCCAGTGAAGCGAAGAAGCTGGTGCGAACGTTGATTGCGAACGCCGAAGCCGCTGAGTAGTCAGTTACTCTTGATCGTCCAGCCACTTCTGCATGGCCTTCGCTTGCGCGAAGTCTTTCTTGCGGCCTGAGCACTTCAGGTTGTGGATGAGCTGTTCCGGGCTCAAACACCGACACGGCGCACCCCACAGGTTCCGTTCGACACTCTCCGGTAAAACGTCCTCGTACAACCCAATGCCAGAGATTTCAGCGAACAGGTCCAGGTCGCCAAGCGTTGTGGTCATGATGAAGCTGTAACCTTCTTCAATCGTTTCAACGTCCCAAGGCACATCGAGCCCCGGCTCGGCTCCGCGCGGATAAGGTTCCAGGTCGGCCAGAGCTTCAACCAGACGAGGCAGATTGTCAGGAGCTCGATCGTAAACGACATCCAAATCGCCAACAGATCGTTCTAACCCATGCGCGACCGCCGCGGCACTGCCCATCACGATGAAACGGACATCGCGAAGCAGTAGCCACTTTAAAAGCAGTGCGGGTTGAGGTGAGTCTTCGGTCATAGATGCAGACTGTTGAGTAGGACTACGGAGACTGTACCGATTAGGTGCTTGACGAAACAGCACCGTAACCGGCAGAAAAGTTCCACGTGTAGAGCTTTCCACTAGTCCACGCGATTCGGCGGCCACAGGTTCACCACATGTGTTCCCAACGTCCGATTTTACAAGAGGACCACGTTACGTTGTTGTATGGCATCACATGTCCTTTGGCTTCCATCAAAAATGCAAGTTTTGCTACGAGCAGAAACTTGAAAAGGCGCCGCCGCGGCCTTTCGACTGGCTTCGCAGGCTGATGTGTATCGGTACATACTTTTGTCCCCACTGCTTCGACGAATTCCGTCGCCCAACAATCCCCGGTCTCGCCACCGTTCTGTTTTGGCTAGGCGGTTACGTCGCGATCTACGCTGTCGTCGCCGACCCGGTCGAACTGGTCGCGTACGAATGGCCCGATGACAGAGCCCTGGTCAACCAGCAACTCATCTTCGCCCCGCTGATCAAAATCGACCCCCGGATCCATGAAGCCCGACTGGACCGCAACGTCTACAAACGCGGCGTGAGCCAGGTAGCTGAAGAGAACGCTGGTACTGTGCTGCGATAGGAAGGTTCGTGGCCAACCCGGTTGAACTGGTTGAGTAAGAGTGGCCCGATGGCAGAGCCACCGTCAGCCAGCAACTCACCTGAATCCCGTGAACCGGCGTCGCAACACTCGTCATCGACTTGCCTCATGTTCGCGCCGATTTACTCTTCGCTGGGTCGCCTCTGCTTCGTGATCTCATCGCTGACTTCGCCAGGCTGCGTTTTCCCTGCCTCTTCTTGATGGCCTAGCTCATCCAGGGAAAAGTTGAACCGGTACCCGCTCTTTCCATCCGGAGCCACGAGAGCGACACCGATTCGGTTACCCAGCTTTTTTGCTCGCAAGAGAGAGCGGCGAGCCTCTGCCTTCTTGAGGTACTTATGCTGCACTGCATACTCGGCGATTTCCTTTGCGAGAGGCTTTTCCATCGGCCCCGGAGTTTCACACGAAGCCTTCACGACCAGCATGGCTTCACCGTCATGGAATTTAAGAAGGGCTGTCTCAAGGACCACAGTGTCACCTGTAGTTAGTGACCAGGTCTCACGCCCGGAAACTCGCACCTGCGGATTTTGGGCTGTTCTAGGCGGCCGGCTCTGACCACAACCCGCAACTAAACAGATGAGAAGTATCAACGCCCACCATGAAACCGAAACCGTGCCGTGACAGAAAGGACCTGCGTCTTGGTTGGTCATAATGATCTACCGATTCATCAACGCGTCAGGATCGAGTCCCTACTCAATCGAACGAGGACGTATGCGGTGAGAGCCCCATACAGCCCGACATCCGACTGAGTTTTTCGGATCGCGGATCTCTGAAGACTTGTTCGATCAAGATCGTCTGATGATCCGTCGCTTAGAAGTTCCGCCATTTTGCTTGGCCCTTTCGCAAGGAGCAACCGAGGCTAGATGTTCTAGAGCCGCGGAAAGAACTGGTTCCTACTCGCTACAACAAACAACTCTCTATCGGTATACTTCCACCGCTGTCTCGGCCACGAGCCTCTCGGACGTGACCGACGCAAACCATTTGCACTGGTAATTCTTTGGAATACCAACAAATACGTTACTCAAGCCGGAGTGGCGGAATCGGCAGACGCGCTGGATTCAAAATCCAGTGAGGGCAAC
>CAZAIB010000138.1:0-16328 GCA_964485095.1 uncultured Planctomycetaceae bacterium
CGCTTGCGGGAGAGGTCGCGGTCTCAGCCGCGGGAGAGGGCCGACGAATATCCAACAAGGAATCTCCAAGTAACAAGGTCAGCGCGGGCCAGGTATTGAACCGCAGAATGTCGAACAAGGAATTTCGAATGACGAAGTAAAAGCTGCCTTCAACCTCAGCAGCTAAAACAGCATGTCACCTCTCCCGCCTGCGGGAGAGGTCGCGGTCTCAGCCGCGGGAGAGGGCGGGCCTGAATTGCCGATGCGTTTGTTTGTTGTGTGTGCGATGCCCCCTCTCCCGGGCTTACAGCCCGACCTCTCCCCCCAAAGGGGGCGAGGTGACTTGGGGGCCCACTTGTGCCTCGTGCCAACTCCGGGCTTGCGCACCAGTCACCTATCCCGATCACAACAATCGCGCACCCGACACAGTCCGTACCACTGCGTCAACCAACCTGCATCCCCTGCCCCGCCGCCTAAATTCCTTGAAACACTGAACCTTCCACTCCGCACGGGCGATCCAAGAAGTGAACCTTCGCGCGCCAAGGTTTTGCGCGGGTGTTGTGGAGCGAGGAATATGGAACAGGACACAAGAATCGGATTGGCAATGGGCATCTTGCTTGTTGGCGTCGTTGGTGCGCTGTTCTTCAGAAACGAACAGACAGAACCTGAGTCGGTTCCGAAAATGGCGGACGCAGAATCATTGGACGCGCGCATCGCCGAACGGCCAATCGCTCCGTACACGACGCCGAAGAGCAAAATTCCTCCCGCGCGGCCAGAAGTGATTGCTCACAACAAAGGCAAAGCCTGGCAGGTTCCGGAGTTCCTGAAGAACGACCGCAACGCAACAGTGCCCGGCAGTAGCAGCCCCCCACCCGCGCCGCTTCGTCGGCACGAACCGACTCTCGAGCAGCCTGCATCTCCGGAACACCAGGCAGTCGCCGCGCTTCAGCCCACACCAACACCGGAGCCGATAGAGACTCCCGTCGCCAAAGCTCCCGATACCGAAGTTGCTGAATACAAAGTTCAGGACGGCGACACGCTGTCAGGAATCGCTGAGAAATTCCTCGGTTCAAGTTCGCGGTACATGGAGATCTACGAACTCAACAAAGACCGGCTCCGAACCCCACACGACCTCCGCATCGGTAAAGCGATTCGCGTGCCAGCTCGCGTGCGACGGTAAACAGGGTCAACGTTTGAGCCGACACTCCAAAGAGGTCCGTGGTGGCTGGCTACCCGATATCGAAAACGACTTTCAGTGCGTCGCCTGATCGAGCGTGTTGGAACGCTGCTTCAAATTCTTCCAGCGGGTATCGCGCGCTGATGAAGTCGTCCAGTTGGAAGTGTCCCGCCTGCAAAGCCGCGATGGCTTTATCGAACGGGCCGCAGCGGGATCCAAGAAGTGTGATTTCGTCAATGACAATGGGAGCCAGCGATAACTGGTGCTGACCAGCGACCGTCGTTTTCATCACGACCGTGCCGCGGGGGCGAACCAGGGACAGAGCCAAAGTCAGTCCGGATTCTGAGCCTGTGCAATCAACGACGACATCCGCAGTGCGATTTTTCGGTGCGTCGCTTAGCAGTTTCGTTTTGATACCCATCTCGCTAAAGCGGGCCAGCTTTTGTTCGTGCTTTCCAATCACCAGCACGTTGCAACCAGCAGCCTTCAGCACCTGCGCGCAGAGGTTTCCCAGCCGACCATCGCCGACCACAATGGCCTGCGAACCGACAACCAGTTCCATCTGTTCCGGAATCTGTAGCGCCGCGGCGACTGGCTCGACCAGTGTCGCCATGTCATTGGACATGTCGTCCGGAACCGGCAGCAGATTCTCAGTTGGCACCACCAACGATTCCGCAAACGCGCCGTCGTGGTTCAGGATGCCGATGACGCTTCTGTTCGGACAATGATTGCCCAGTCCGCGGTCGCACAAACTACAGCGGCCACAGGTGCAGTTGATTTTGCCAACGACCCGTTGTCCCGCAAGTGGACCGAGTTCTGCGATGCCGACGAATTCGTGTCCGAGCACGCCTTCGAAGCCCATGTAGCCCTTCACAAGCTGAAGGTCGGTTTCGCAGATACCGGCTTGCAACACGCGCACTCGTGTTGAATCCGCGGCTATCGTGCCTTCTGAATAGTCGGCCGTGAACTGCAGTTCGCCGTTGTTGAGTACCAGTGCTTTCATGCAAAGAGGTTACAAAACCTGGTGACTCGCGCCGACGCCCGGCCGCAATCATTCGCGCGCGGCTGGGCCGCGGGCTTCACCGACCACGGCACTCAGCGGGAACACGACAATCATGCTGCCGACGAAGAACTCGCCTTCCAGCTTCGCTGAGTGCGATTCCCTGATACGGTGGAACCGGTACGGCACGAGATTGGTTCCGCGCCTGAGCCAATACCATTGGCCTTGTTTGAGTTCGCCTGCCATGGCGTCAGGTTACCAGTGCACTGGGTCGGCGCGTAGGTTCGTGATGCCAGTGAACGTGCTGAACCCACCACCGTTCTCACTTGGAGATTCCTTGTTGGATATTGGATATTCGCCTGCCCTCTCCCGCGGCTGAGACCGCGACCTCTCCCGCGAGCGGGAGAGGTGGCATGCTTATGAAAATTCAATGCCCTGTGCGAGCGGGAGCTCGGTGGAATAGTTGATCGTGTTGGTCGCACGGCGCATGTAGGCTTTCCAGCTGTCGGAACCAGATTCGCGGCCGCCGCCGGTTTCCTTTTCGCCGCCAAATGCCCCGCCGATTTCGGCGCCACTGGGCCCGATGTTGACGTTGGCGATGCCGCAGTCACTGCCGGAAGGCGAACAGAAGAGCTCTGCTTCTCTGACGTCGTTGGTGAAGATGGACGAAGCCAGCCCCTGGGGAACTCCGTTTTGGATAGCTACGGCTTCTTCGAACGTGCTGTATCGAATGAAGTAAGTGATTGGGGCGAATGTTTCTGTTTGAACAATCGGTGCGTCCGCAGAGATTTCAACCAGTGCCGGGCGAACATAGCAACCGCCTGCGGGAACACCTTCGGTCACGTAACCGCCACCATGAACCTTCCCGCCTTGCTTAGCGGCGGACGCGAGTGCGGCTTCCATTTGTTTTCCGGAGGCCGGGTCAATAAGCGGGCCGATAAGCGTTCCGTCTTCGACAGGGCTGCCGATCGGTAGTGTTTCGTATGACTTCAGCAGTCGGGCCAGCACATCGTCGGCGATGGATTCGTGGACGATAAGACGGCGCAATGTCGTGCAACGTTGGCCGCAGGTTCCGACTGAGGAGAACACGATACCGCGGATCGCAAGTTCCATGTCGGCCGAGGGTGCCACAATGGTGGCGTTGTTCCCGCCGAGTTCCAGCAGGCTACGGCCGAGCCGTCCGGCGACCGTCTGGGCGACAGCGCGGCCCATGGGAATACTTCCGGTTGCTGAAATTAGCGGTAGCTTTGGGGATTCCGTCAAAGCTTTGCCGGCTTCGACTCCACCCTGTACGATGCTTAACAAGCCGCCTGGTGCCTTGCCGAATTTCTCAGCCGCGCGATCGACGATACGTTGGCAACCGGCCGCGCAGAGTGGTGTTTTTTCTGATGGTTTCCAGATGACCGGGTCACCGCAGACCAGGGCCAGCATCGCGTTCCATGCCCAAACAGCAACCGGAAAGTTGAACGCACTGATGACGCCCACGGGCCCCATTGGGTGCCATTGTTCGGTGAGTCGGTGGCCGGGGCGTTCACTTTTCATCGTCAGGCCGTACAGCTGCCGGCTTAAGCCAACGGCGAAGTCGCAGATGTCGATCATCTCCTGAACTTCACCCAATGCTTCCTGTGTGATCTTGCCAGCTTCCCAAGAAACGATGGCGGCCAGATCTTCCTTGCTCGCGCGGAGTTCTTCGCCGATGAGCCGGACGAACTCGCCGCGGATTGGAGCCGGTATGATTCGCCATTCAAGAAACGCCGCGGCCGCTGCGTCAATCACGCCATCGGCTTGTTCGCGAGTTGCCGATTTGAATGTTGCAATTTCGCTGCCATCGATGGGTGAGGTGACGACGAATTCTTCACCCTCGCCACCCATACCCAGCGATCCGCCCTGGGCGGTTCCAGACGATGTGACGCCGGGGATCTGGGAGCCCATGTCGAGATTCTTTAGTGCGGCTGTTAATCGTGAGTCCATGATTGATTCTCTGAGCTTGGTTCAGGGCGATTGGGTTTTGGGGCGGCGTTTTTCGTGAACGGGTTAGGGGTTTTCCCAAGAACCTGTCCACGCGGCGAGCGACTCTCAACCAACACAGTTCCAACGCCGCTGCCGCACACCGATGCAACTGGAAGTTGCTTAGTCGCTGATGATGTCGGTCTTCACGCCGCTGGCGTAGTACTGGCCGAATCGGTTCTCCATGAAGTCGTTGAAGCAGACGTCTTCCTGACGTACAAATCCGGACGACGGCAGTTTGCCGTCCACAAACATATCAACCACGGCGCAAATGCCACCGGCGGTTGTGATTTGGATTGCTGACCAGTGTTCGCCGTCGATGTCCTGGTGGTAGATTTTGCGAGCGTCAGTCACCTGAGCCAGCTGGCCGTTCTTCATTCCTGAGACGGTTGTAAACGTCACCACTACGTCCTGGTAGGTCACGGGAATCGACGACTCAAGAATATCCTTGAGCAAATCGCGACGTTCGCTCATTCGCAGTTCGTTGACCAATAACGCGGCCAGATCGCGGTGCCCAAGATACCGCATGGTGCGGTAGTTGAGTTCACGCACTTTGCCTTTAAGCGTCTCGCACAAGGTTCCCAGCCCGCCAGATGTGTTGAACGCTTCGAACCGAACGCCGTCCATGGATAGGTGTTCCAGACCTTCCAATGGCAGAACCTCAATCAGTTCGCCCTCGTGAATCGCTTCACAGGGATTGCAGTATTCGTTAATCAAACCGTCGGTCGACCACGTCAGGTTGTACTTCAGCGCGTTGGATGGGAATTGTGGCAACGCACCGACTCGCATGCGAACACGTTCCAGGGAATCGAAGCCCTGAGCCAGATGGTTCGCGACAATGGAAATGAAGCCCGGTGCCAATCCGCACTGAGGCATGAAGATTTGGTTTTCACCGGCCTGCTCACCAACCGCGCGGACTTTGCGAGTGGTCTCAACGTCCTCGGTCAGGTCGAAGTAACTGGCTCCGGTCGCAAGAGCGACTTCTGCGATGAGCGGATTAAACGAAAAGCTAAGCGCTGAGATGACGACTCGATTGCCGGTCATCACTTTGGTTAACTGGTCGCGGTTCGTGGCATCCACCTGCTGTGTGGGACCATCGAAGCGGTCGCTGATTTTGTCCAGAGCTTCCTGACTGTAGTCGGCCACGGTGAGTTCGTAGTCGCCGCTGGCGGAAAGGAACCGGGTAATCGCCCGGCCAATTTTTCCGGCGCCAAGTAGTAGGACTTTTGTTTTCGACATTATGCGTTCCAGTGAGTGCTTCGTAGCACGGGCCCCCGGTCCGTGGAGTAATGCAGTCGGCCGATCGGGCGGCCATCACGGACCGGGGGTCCATGCTACCTGGAGAGGCGTCTAGGTCGCTGTCCTGGGATTCGTTTCCAGGATGATGTCGCTGATGCCGGTCTTGTTGAAGCCTTTGTAGCCGTCGTTTCGTTCCAGAATCTCAAGGTGAGAACCAATCACGCCGTCGGCTCGGAAGCGTTCTGCGTCAGCTTTCGTGATGAAGCCGTCTGCGATTGCTTTTTCCAATCGTGGTTCAGGCACCTGCCAGCGTTCGCCAACCGTGAAAGCCTGACGCAGGTGGTCGAAGTCAGTAAAGGGCGACATCGTTTCCACGCCGGCGGCCGCCAGTTGTTCGCGTGCAGCATCGAAGTCGAACTGACATTCCAGGTGGTGCATGCCGGCTTGCAGAAACGCCTCACCATGCAACGCGCACCACAGGCCAACGGTGCCAGGTTCAGCTTGTGGTGGTAGTTCGCTGTGCGCGAAATCGCCTGTGATCTCTTCAGCACTCAGATCGACATCCGCGAAAATGACGATACGGCAATCGGGTTGTTCCAAAACCTGCGCGCCCCAGCCTGCGTCGGCTCCGGCGTAGAAACGTTCGCGGCATTGGAAACCCATGGTTTCCAAAACACGAATCAACTGTGGGAACGCCGCCCGGCTTGAGCGGTAGGTGTGGTGGTCCTGATTGGCCCAGCCCAGTCCCAATCGGCCCTGCCGTGCACGCTGGACGCGGGCGGCGTGGTTGCGGTTCTCCCAGTACGATCGTTCGGCAGAGAAAAACATCTCACAGGCGCGGTTTGTGCCAACGTCGTTGGCGGCCTTTTTGAATAGTTCTTCGGTCGCGTCGAAAGCTGCGACATCGTCGGCGTAATCGCGTTGTCGCAGGCGGAACCGTTCAGAGTGTTTGTTTATCGCCGCTCGCGAACCTGTGGGGCCGGGATTCCAGCTAAGCGTTCCATGACGTTCGACAACGTGGAACTCGCAATCGTTCTCTGCCGAGACACACGCGCGACGGACATCGCCGCGGGGTTCGCCGACGATTTCGGTTCGGCTATCCAATCTGTGCGCCACCAGAAACTGGCAGACTGAATCGACGTGGATCGCCAGCAGATCCTGAGGTGTTTCGAAGACAATGGGAAGCATCGCCAGGGGGTGCTGCCAGATTTCTTCGGCGCCTCGAGATGTCTTCTCAAAGCCGACGGCTTCAAACGCAGCGGGGTTGGAGCAGCCGATACGGTCGACCCAATCGATGAGCCGCGTGCCGGTTTCCTCCCGCATACGTTCTGACATTTGAGCGGCGAAGGTGTTTCGCTGCGTCACGCTGGAGACAAACTCGCAGACCTTCGAGAATGCGTCAGCGTGTGTGGTCCATTCGTGCTTTTCGGTGGAGGACGTCACGGTTCTAATTCCTGTGGTGAGAGCGCTGTGCCTTGCGGCGGTCTGCGGAACTATATTCGCCCCACATGATGTGTACACACGAGAATCAGCCTTTTCCTGAACTCGAACAAGACTGCATTCGCCGCCGGAAAAATGGTTGGGATCGGGACGTGTACGAGATCACAGTCCGCTGCTGCCGCCAGTGATGGAACTACCCTGGAGAGACTGGTTTTCTTTCCGATGTGAGTAAACCCATCGGCGGCCAGCGAGGGGACGCCAAGGTGCCCCGACGCGATCTCGCTGCCAGATCCTCGCCAGTCGGTCGCCTTTGCTAAGCAACGTAAACAGTTCTTTGAATTGGTCGTACTTAATCTCGTCGGCTTCGGCATGGACTTTCCGCCCGTCGAGTTCGGCGTTCCCGAAGCCCAGTAGTTCCATCGTCCGCGGCCCTTCCTTCGAACCGCGTTCGGTGAGTTGTAGCTGATCGCATTTCATTCGGACGGCCCCGTCAGGCAGTTCGCCGTCGGGACTGGCGTCAGGATCGACGACCTGTGAGAGACGTTCGACCGGTCCATGGACGACCGTCACGTCCCGTCTGAATGTAGTTGTACGCTTGTGATAGTTGCCGTCCAGAATTCCCAGGAAGTCAATGCGCGTGTAATCCCACGCCGACTTCTTGGTCCCCAACGATTGGTTCGCCTGAGCCGAAACAGGACGTGAGAGACGGGGGCTGTCCTGCGCCCAGGAAGTGATCCAGCCTGGCCCGACAGCTTTCGTGTTGCCAGTTTTCTGATTGATGTTGACGCTGCGGAACCGGGCATGACGTTCTGCTATGGTACGACCCTGCGAGAACTCGAAACTGTTGACCGAGACTCCACCGACGCATTCGATGTTTCTTAGCAGCTTGCCAAGTTCGGCTTCGTTACCGCCGTTCAATCCTTCAGAGAAACTAATCGCTTCCGTAAAGTGAACTCGCATGGCGGGACAGATTAATTCCTGTCGTTGGACTTCGTCGTTGCCCAACCGGGCGGTAACGTTGCCCCGCAGGGTGGCTTGCCGACCATCAAACGTCATGTCCTTTGTCCAAACGATTTCAAGCGGTTCCGGTTCGGGAAGCGACTTGCCTTCCAGGTCTTTATCGACCGTGACTTTCAGGCTTCCGGTCCCGATGACCTCAGCCTTGTTTGCGGCGCGATCCAGATAGATGCTGAGGCCTTCGATTTGGCGGTTGTCGTGTTCGACAACGGCCAGCTTCTTTTTCGAACCGATCAGTGTCATCTTTTGGTTGCCGCTTTCATTCTCCAGAACATGCAGGACGTCACCTTCCAGCAGCATGCGTTCGAGGCCATCGACGGATCGCACAATGACTCTGCCCTTGAGATGAACCTCCGGCATTTCCGACTGCCCTTCAGCTGGTTCTGTTCGGACCAAAGCCTGAATGGTTTCGGCCTGAACATTGAACGTCCGGTCCATCAGCTTCGCTCTGGTCGGATCCTGCTTGCCAGAATTTCGAAACGAAGCGGACCTGAACTTCTGCCGGTTTCCGGGAAGACGGGTCAGCGCTGTGGGTTCTTCAAACAAAACGACCAGGTGTCTTGTAGGCCCCGACATTTGGGGGCTCTTAATGTTGACGTTGCCGTCTGCTTCCATTTTGACCGGGCTCAGCCGTGTTTTGGCGAACGCTGAAGTCGATGGCCGGCTCTTGAGTGTCGCGGGTGCGGCAGGCTGATCGCGAAGCCAAACGCGAATGGTATCGGCAGATAGCTGAGTCTCTTCAATCGGTTGTTTCACCAATGCCTGGCCGCTGATTCGAAGTATCTTCATACCATCGGACCCCTCGGGTTCCATGACCAGCCCGTCAGTCCATCGCGCGACGAGTGCGAGTTCGTCTGGCTTTTCTTCTGACTTGCTGTTGAGCACGCCGGGGCCGGGACAACGGATGGCTCGCAGTTGGTTGTCCTCGTCGTGAACCAGGATCAGGCGCCGGCAAATCATGTCGCTGGACTGTTGAGCCACTTTCATCGGCGGACCGCTACCGTCGGGAAACTCCACCGTGTTGGCGAGTTCGATAACGCGTTCTTCAAGCAGGTAGTTGAGATCGGTCACCTGTGTGACAAAAAGTTCGTTCTCTTGTGATTGAAGTTCGACGCTGCCATTCGCGGTCAGCTGGATCGGCTCCAGCCGCTGGGAATCTTTCTTTGAACCGACTTTTTCGACTTTTCGAAAGTGGATATTCAGCACGTCGCATTTCAAGGTGTCGTTTGCATTGGGGCCGGTTGGCTTACGAACCTCAATGTCGCGGTCGAGCGTTGCGATGTTGGTTTCGAGGTCGAATTCAAGATGGCCTTTGCTTTTGACATGGATGATGTCCTTGGCGGGCGTTGAACGTGTTCGGACATCGCCTTCCCCCAGCAGTTCCAAAACGACATCTTGCCGAATGCGAATGGTTCGAATGCTCTCAGCGGCCAGCACGCCATCCGACACGTCTTCGCTGGCGAGTCGAATTTCGACTCCACGCCCGCGCCCGGCATGCGGTCCGTAGCGGAACTGAACAATGTCGTCGCTCCAAAGCCTCCGCGCGCTTTCGTTGACGGAGAAATTGCGCCCGATGATCAACATGTTGTCGGGGCCTTCGATCCGCACCTGGCCCAGCAATTTTCCGCTGGTGACCTGGCCAACATCGAAGTCGACGTCGCCAAGACTACCGGAGAAATCTATCTGAGCGCCCTCGGCCACCATCGTGATGGGAACCTGTTCTTCGCCCTCAAGTACGGACTCTGCCATCACCATGGCGAACGGAGTCAGAGACACCGAACGCTTTTCGTTGCCCAACAAATAGTCTCGGCAGTAAAGGAATGTGTCGTTGTCCCGATGCCGGAACGGCGCGTTCGCGGCCCATGGAGCCCGTGGCAGGAACTTGCTGGCCATCTCTTCAAACTTTGGCGACGGCTTCGGTGGTTCCAGCTTCCGGAATGCCTCTGGCGGTAACGCGGTGACTCGCAGCATGGGTCTTGTGAACTGCGCATACACTACACCGGCGCACGCGAGTGCGACTGTGATGAGAATTGTCTGAGCAAGACGGCGCATGTGCGAACCAGTATGGCCTTAACCGGGGTGGCTGATTCTGAGCTTCGGGCGGGTATTTGTTGAGCTGTCACCGAGCCCAATCAGGTCAGTGATGTCCAGCAATCCAATGGGAATGCCGGCGGTATCGACGATGGGGAGTTCACTTAGTTTGCGGGCTGACATCAGGTCGATGGCTTCGGTGACCTTCACGTCGGGACCGATGGTGACTGGATTGGGCGTCATGATTTCGTTGGCCGGACGATCGAACTGGTCGTCTCGACGCTGTTCCAGCAACCGTGCGAGGTCGCTATCGGTAAACAATCCTGTCAATTGTTGTTCCTGACCGACAAGCAGTACGGCACCCGAACGGCGGCCAGGTTGAGCGACTTCGACCAGCAGATCTCTGAGCGTCGAAGAGTCTGAAGCAATGCGCAGTTCCTCAGGCGGACGCATTACGTCTCGAACCGGTTTCAGCCTCGCGCCGATTTTTCCGGCGGGATGGTTGCTGGCGAAGTCTGTTTGAGTGAATCCTCTGGCTCGACCTGCAACCAATGCAAGTGCGTCACCGAGTGCCAGCATTGCAGTTGTGCTGGTGGTTGGGGCCAGCTTTTGTTCGCCGGCTTCCACCAGCTTGCCAGTTTTCAGAACAATGTCAGCGTCGCTCGCGAGCGTGTTGGTTCCGTCGGCCGTGATGGCGATGATGGGCAGCCCGCGTGCTTTCAAGCTGGCTAGTAACGCGATGACTTCGGCCGATTCACCGCTGTTGGAAAGCGCGAGGATGATGTCGTCGGGGTTCAGGCAGCCCAGGTCGCCATGAACCGCTTCGGTCGGATGCAAGAAGTGAGACGGTGTTCCGGTTGAAGAAAGCGTGGCGGTGATCTTCCGGCCAATCAAACCGGCCTTACCGACACCAGTCACAACCACGTTGCCGCGGCATGTGACCAGCACGTCGACCGCGCAGGAAAACGATTCGTCCACGAGAGCCGCCGCGGACAGAATGCCGTCGGCTTCCTCCCGCAGGATCTCGCGCGCGGCGCGGATGCGATCGACTTCGGTCGCTGGAACGACTCTGGAGGCAGCAGCGGTACTCATGCGTCATCCTTGACGGCACACTTCAACTCAAACGATCGATCTGCGGAGAGTCCTTCTTCGCGAACCCACTGTAAGGGAGGAAAGATCGGGCAGTGGGGAAGTGTACGAGCGGAGTTCGAAACCGGTCAACGGCGACTTGTGCCGGACTCAAGGTACTCGTCGGAGATGAATGGTCATGCGAAAAAAGCCCCGCCGGTTCGTCCAAGACCCCTCAAGGACCAGAGCGACGGGGGAGGCCCGTACAACGAGCACGGGCCAGATTCGCATGGATAACCATATCATCAGGGTGTTTAGGATATATGGGCTACGTCAAGAAGCATCTTGGGGATCTTCAGAACGCCAAATATTCCCATTTCAGCGACGGGCGGCCGAAGGCAATAGAGTCAGCAAATGGACACCAGTAGCCGCTAAGCCTGCGGTCCCGATGGTTCGCTATTTCCGTTCAAATTCTGAACGTTTTAGCAGCGTCAGAATGGCTGCTCCGAACGCAATCACGAACGGGCCCTGGGCGATTGTCCAAAGCAACGGCAGTTTCGTGGCCATGCAAATCAAAATGGTGGCTACGCCGAGTGCCACAAACGAGAACGCCCAGACTCGGATCAGCGGCCGATACCGCGGCACATCGTTGGCCAGCACCCAGGTGATGACGCCATGCATCGCATAAAACGCCGACAGTGACCTGGCGAGGTATTCGGAAATCGGCCCGGTGGGAAAGTCGCCCAACCCGATGGCTGTGTGCAGATATTGGATCCAGGCCAGCGGCATGCACACCGCAACCAGCGCGCACAGTTGGAGACAGGCGTCGAACCGCATGAGGTTCGAAATGAGCCGGTCTGATTTTGTGGGAGTGGTTTCTTCGGTCGACATCAGTGGCATGCGTTTAGGCGAGGATATCGTCAACAACATGTCCGTGGACGTCAGTCAGTCGCATGTCGCGACCGCTAAATCGGAATGTAGTGCGTTTGTGATCCAACCCCAGCAGGTGCAGCATGGTCGCATGCAGGTCGTGGATCTCGACTTTGTTCTCAATCGCTTTATAACCGAACTCGTCCGTCGCTCCGTAAATGGTTCCCCCCTTCACGCCGCCACCGGCCAGCCAGGTCGTGAAACCATACTGGTTGTGATCGCGGCCATTGGAACCCTGCGCGAACGGTGTCCTTCCGAACTCACCGGTCCAGACAACCAGCGTCTCATCCAGCAAGCCGCGTTCTTCTAAGTCGGCCAATAGCGCTCCGATTGGTTGGTCAACGGATTTCGCGTTCTTGGTATGTCCGTCGTACAGATTGTTGTGCTGATCCCACCGGTCGCCGTTGCCGCCGGGGCAAGTGAGTTCAATGAACCGCACCCCGCGTTCAACCAATCGCCTGGCCAGCAGGCACTGTCGGCCAAACGACTGGGTGTTCTTAAACGAGGCGTTCAGCCCATACATTTCCTGAGTCTCTTTCGACTCTGAAGACAGGTCCATCAAATCCGGAACCGCAAGTTGCATCCGGGCTGCTAGTTCGTAGTTGACGATCGCCGATTCCAGCTGGTCGTCCGATCCGTACCGCTTAACGACGCCGGCATCCAGTTGTTTCAACAGAGCCAGCTTTTGTTGTTGTCGTCGCGTGGTTTTTTCCATTGGTCGTACGTTGGCAACCGGTGGGTTGCTGTTGGCGAAGACCGAACCCTGATAACTGGCCGGAAGGAACCCGCTGTTGAAGTTGTCCAATCCACCGGGCGGAATCAGGCCTCCGTTGAGAACCACAAACGCCGGCAGGTTGTCGCACTCACTGCCCAACCCGTAGCCAACCCACGCTCCCATACTGGGGCGTCCCTGTTGACCGTGTCCGGTGTGCAGAAAATAGTTTGCGTTGGTGTGTTCAGGAAACTTTGAGACCATCGACCTGACGACCGCCAACTTGTCGACATGTTTTGCGACGTAGGGAAACAGGTCGCTGACGGGTATTCCGGACTCGCCGTAGTTCTTGAACTTCCACGGGCTCTGCAGCGTCTTGCCAATGTTGTTGAACTGAGTCGGTTCAATCTTCGCAGGGAACGGTTTGCCGTTCTCTTTTGACAGTCGTGGCTTGGGGTCCCAGGAATCCACCTGCGAGACACCACCGTCCATGTACAGGAAAATGATGTTCTTCGCGCGAGCCGGGAAGTGTGTTTGCCGGGGCGCGAATTGGTTCTGGATGTCGCCGAGACTCTGTTTGGCCAGCAGCGCGGCGAGCGCGGTCGCTCCGAAGCCCTGGCCAGCCTGAGTAAGAAACTCGCGGCGCGTTGTGGGGGAATTCTGATAACGCTGGCAGGGAAAGAGCATGGGAGCGTTCACTTGATGGGAGTCTGCAGTCTGATTGTATCACCGCCGGGTGGTGACTTCACGTAATCCACACGGCATTCATGCCCGCCGCTTTGAACAGGAGTTGAGTGCGGTTACTATCGGTTCTTCACGAAACCACACACCTTAGGGTCAAATTCCTTGGGAACCCTTCAGGTCAGCCGAGGCGGGGCAGTCGGTACCCGTCACTCCATCACGCAGGAAAGCACGAGACTCGGTCGGGACCCCAGCAACGATGTGGTCGTCGACGTGATTTCCGTGAGCCGCCACCATGCGCGAATCCTTCGCGAAGGTGAGGACTACTACATTGAGGATCTTAAGAGCCGGAACGGAACTGCTGTTAACGGTCAGATCCTGACGGCTCGTCACAAGTTGTCTGATGGAGACGAGCTTGAGATTTGTGAGGTCTGCTTCCGGTTCTACCTTGGCGAACCACCCCCCGCTGGAATTACGGAGCTAGCGGATCGGGCGACCGGGCTTCCTGCCAGCGATTCGGATTCTGGCCGGCTGACTCCCGGTAGTTATGTTAGTGATGACAGCAGTAGTACCGGGTCGGGACTCTCGTCGATTGTCACGACGTTGCAGGCTGGCGATTCGAATCGCGGTTTGCGTCTTGGTATTAAACCGGAAGCGAAGCTAAGAGCAGTCGTCAAGATTCTGCGGGCTCTGCGTCGGTCGATGACTCTTGATGACGTCCTGCATTCGATCCTTGATGGCCTGTTCGAAATCTTTCCGCAATGCCAGCAGGGGTTCATCATGCTTCATGATCCGCAGCGCGATCGGCTGCGGTTGGAAGCGACGCGGGTTCGCACACAGAAGCAGGCTGAAGTCAACGTCAGCATGACAATTGTGCAACACGCCATCGAAACGGGCGAAGCAGTCCTCAGCGCGGATGCCGGAGATGATAGTCGGTTCAACCAAAGTGAATCGATTCAAAACCTGGGCATCCGATCGATCATGTGTGTGCCGCTTTTGAGTCAGGATGATGTTCGTCTGGGTGTGATCCAGATCGACACCAGCAATCTGGTTGACCAGTTTTCTCAGGAAGATCTGGACATCATGCTGGCTGTTGGAACACCGGTCAGCCTGGCGATCACCAACGCGCGGTTCATTGCCAAAGAGATCGAAACCAAAGCGCTTGAGCGAGAGCTGGACTTCGCGCGAGAGATTCAGCAGGGCTACCTTCCGAAATCAATGCCTCACGCTCCCGGTTTCGACATTGCTCATTACTACGAATCGGCCGAACAGATTGGCGGAGACTACTTTGATTGCTTCGGTATCAAGGATGGTCGTGTTTGCCTTGCGATCGGCGATGTGGCCGGCAAAGGTGTTCCCGCCGCGCTGTTGATGTCTCGACTGTACTCCGCTGTGCGGACTCAGATGTTGGTGAGCAGCGATCCGGCTGCGACGATGAAGTCGGTCAATGATGAGTTTACTTTTGACCAGAGCGTGTTCCGGTTCATCACGCTGATGATCGTGATTATCGATCCGGCGACGGGTAAGTTGGATATCGTGAACGCCGGTCATTCGCCACTGCTGCTGTGCAGTGAGACCGGCGAGATTGAACTGCTGGGGATTCGTACGGGTGGCATGCCGATTGGTGTGTTGCCGGATCAGGAATTTGCGATCACGGAAGCATCGATACCTGTCGGTGCTCGGTTTGCGGTGTATTCAGACGGGTTTACTGAATCGGTCGGAAAGAATCGTGAGTTGTTTGGCCGCAAGCGACTGTCGAAGATTCTCGCCGACAACGATTTGCCGGCCCAGGAAATAATCGGGAAGGTTGTCTCAGCTGTTGAGGCGTTCCGAAATGGTCAACCGCAGGAAGACGATTCCTGCCTTGCAGTCGTGCGGCGACTTTCGACGTAACGGATTGTCGAAGAACGGATTCCATGAGTTTGAACACCGCATCGGTCCTCGGCGACGACGGAGCCATCGCCCGCAGGCTGGAACGCTACGAAGCGCGACCTGAGCAGTTGGAGATGGCTGCAGCCGTCGAACGCGCGATTGCTACTGAGTCGCACCTGTTGGTCGAAGCGGGAACCGGTGTCGGGAAGAGTTTCGCGTACCTGGTCCCGGCGATTCTCTCAGCCACCGCAAACCAGGCGAAGGAAGGCGACAAGAAGAAGTCGTTGGTTGTTTCGACAAATACGATCAGTCTGCAGGAACAATTGATCGGCCGCGACATTCCGTTTTTGAATTCGGTGCTGCCTGTCGAATTCTCAGCCGTCCTGGCGAAAGGGCGTTCGAACTACATCAGCCTCAGACGGCTTAAAGGTGCATTGGGTCGCGCGGAAACAACGCTTAGCGAACCGGAAGATCTGCGGCAGTTGCAGGAAGTTGCCGCGTGGTCTCGATCGACCAGTGACGGCAGCCGTTCGGACATGTCGTTCCGCCCGGCGTTCACCGTTTGGGACGAAGTCGGCAGCGATCACGGCAACTGCCTTGGTCGGAAGTGTCCCACATACAACGACTGTCACTACTACAAAGCCAGGCGTCGGGTTTGGAACGCTGACATCATCGTCGTGAACCACGCGTTGTTTTTCTCAGATTTGGCGCTCCGCCGTGAAGGCGCGAATATTCTGCCGGACTACGACACGGTCATCTTTGACGAAGCGCACACGATTGCTGATGTCGCGGCCGACCACATGGGTATGGCTCTCGCGAATGGCCAGGTTGACTACGTTTTGCGGCGTCTGTTCAACCAGCGTTCGAACCGAGGCTTGCTGGTTCGCCACGGCCTGAACGAAGCTCAGGAGCTGACGGTAAATATTCGCCTTACGGCCGGCGAGTTCTTTTACGAGTTGGGAGAATGGCAGCGCCGATTCGGAAAGTCGAACGGCCGGGTTGCTGAGCCGCCGCAGATCATGAATTCGCTTACGCCGGAACTGCATCGGCTTAGCACTCTGGTGTCGCGACACGCTGCCAGCATGAGCAACGATGGTGATCGCGTTGAGCTCCAGTCCGCCGCCGACCGTTGCGCGACGTTGGCGATGAGTCTGAATAACTGGATGAACCAAAAC
>CAZAIB010000139.1:0-16035 GCA_964485095.1 uncultured Planctomycetaceae bacterium
CCCTTTTTAGGGGAGAGGTCGGGCTGTAAGCCCGGGAGAGGGGACCGCGCAGGTTTGAGCAATCAGAACGGAAGCAAGCACTTCTTCGTCATCCCGGGCTGCCCTCTCCCGCGGCTGAGACCGCGACCTCTCCCGCAGGCGGGAGAGGTGACTGATGCGCGGAGGTGGAACGAGAACCCCGCCAGTAACCAGCACTCAGCGGTTGAAACCAATCCGCGGGCATGCTGTGATAATAGTCCTGCCACTCACGTCACACCTTTGGAGCCGTCTCAATGAGCCTGCGTCAACTTGCTGTTTTTGCCTGCCTGCTTGCTGCTCCGGCGACCGGGTTCGCTCAGGAAAAGAAAGCTGAACTCTCGGACGCGGATAAGGCTTTGATCAAAGCCGTCAGAGACAATGGCGGTCAGGCTCTGCAGTTGGCTCAAAACGACGCGCGGATCACGGTTGCGTTTCATCTGTCCGACAAAGAAATCGGAAACGATCAACTGAAGCCATTGGCGAACGCGAAGCAGGTTCACTCTTTGAACCTTCGCGGCACAAAGATTACCGACGACGCTCTTCAGGTAGTGGGAACGATGACTGGTCTGGTCACCCTGCACCTTGAGAAAACCGCCATTACCGATGCTGGCCTGGTTCATCTAAAGGACCTTCAGTCGCTGGAGTACCTCAACGTCTACGGTACCGCAGTGTCCGATGCCGGGTTGGAACACCTGGCTGCTCTTAAGAGCCTGAAGAAACTGTACATTTGGCAAACCAAGGTGACGGAGCCGGGCGAAGAAAAGTTGAAGTCAGCGCTCAAGGGAATCGCCATGGTTCCGGACTTTAAGAAGGATCGTGAAAAGGCTCGCATTGAGACCATCCGTGCTGCGGAAGATGCTGCAAAAGCCGCTGAAGACGCCATGAAAGCGGTTCCGGTCGAAGCGAAGAAGGCCAAAGATGCGAAAGCGAAAATGGACGCTGCGAAGAAAGCGTTCGATGCGGCGAAGAAGGCTGCTGACGCTGCAAACAAAGCGGCTGCCGATGCAAAGAAGAAAGCGGACGCGGCGAAAGCCAAGGCCATCGAACTGAAGAAGAAAGCGGATGCGGTCAAGTAGACGGAATTGCTGAGGCCGCGACAAACTGCGAAACCCGGCGCCTTGACCGCGTCGGGTTTTTCTATGCGCGATGGGTTGTGGAGAGCCGAGACGGGTGTTTTTTTGGAGTGAACTTGCCCACCGCCACTTCATGCTGTGCAATAAACGTTCTGCGTGCTCGGGGCACGCGTTGCATGTACCACTTAGATTCGTCATCCAATGTTGCAGCTGCCGCTGGCCGTCGATTGGCCAATGATCGTTTTTCCTGCCCTCATCGGTGGTGGTGCCATCACCGCCGGATGGGTGTGGATAAAACACAAAATGCGCCGCGGCAAAGTCGAGGCGGAACTTGACGAGTTCAAGACGCGAGTGGTCCGATCAGGCGACGTGATGGACGGTCTGCGGGAAAAGCACAAGAAGTTGCCAGCCGTCGACGAAGACTTCACGGTTCCCATGGAAGGCGCGACGCGGCAAGAGTACGACGCCATCGAAATTGTGCTGGATAGCTACCGTGATCGCTGGCTGGAACTCATGGAGACATGGGACAAGGTTCAGGAGCTTGTTGAAACCGAAGGAACCGGGCGAAAGGCTCAGTTCCAACAAGCCAGCGCGATGCTGAAAGATCAAAGTAAGCTGGAACAGCTGGCTGCGCTGGAGTCTGAATGCAAACAGCGGATCGCTCGTCTGGAAAATGCACACGAAGACGCGCGGGCCGCTATTGGTAAAGTCGAAGGGCTAAGCGAAGAACTCATCGGCGAACTGGATCAGATCGCCGCTCGTGAATACGCGCCCGATCCGTACCAGACCGAAATGGATGTTGTCGCTGAACTGACTGACACAGGAACACAGCAGGTCGAAGCGGATCCGCTGACCGCCAGTTCCACTCTGTCCGATGCTCGCGAGCAATTGGAAGCATTGCTGCAGCGGACACGCGATGTCATTCAGTGCGAAGACACGGCCCGCGGGTTGGACAAGAAGATTGAAGAACTGGACACCCGCACGAAAAAGATGCGAGCCGACGGATTTCTGTTTGCAGAACCTGAAGCATCGCCGGACAAGTTGGCCGCTGACTTCGGCAGTCTGCGATCAGAAATCAAATTGCACCTGAACCGCGGCGGCGTCGACACCGCCCGTCGTGCCTTAGACGCCATGCAGCGCCGAGTTGACGAATTGGAAACGGTTCTGGATACCAGCGTGACAATGCAGGACAACTGTCGAACGCTGCTGGAAGAACGCCGATCTGCAATGCGTCGCCTGCTGGACGAAGCCGCGACCGCGCAGTTGGAAGAGAAGCATCTTGAAAAAAACTACCCTGTCGATTCATGGCGGGGGGCAATCGACAACCTTGAGTCTGCTCGGGGAATGGTTGCCACGATGTCGGAACTGTTGGACCAGGCTGAAGAGGCCATCGACATTAAGACACAGCATTACGTTCGGGCCAGCCACCTGATTGCCGAAGTGCGAAGCCGCGAAGTCGAAGTTTCAGATAGCATTGCCGAGGTCGGCAAGCGGCGTCAGGAACTGGACGCTCAACGAGCCGAATGTGAAGCACGTGTTGACAAGATTGAATCCGAATCCGATCGCATTGGCCGTTTGCTGAATGAGAGCCGAGCGGACCGGGACTTGTGCAACAACCGCTATCGAATGGCCAGAGACCGTGTTCAGGACGTCTTGCGTTCAACAAAGCTAGAACCAACAGACTGGCCCTACGTCGCGACCAAGGTGGAAGAATGCGGCGCCGACTTCCAGCGCGTTGAAGAATTGTTCAAGCAGGATTTACAGCTCCACGGGCAGGCTCAAAGCGAAATCGCTCAGGCCGAACAGGAAATTCGCAAGGCCCGCAGCTTCTACCGAGCCGGCATCTCAGCCGATCTCTCGCGGGCGTCGGGAATTCTGCTGGACGCCAGCCGCGCACTTTCCAATCAGGACTACGAACGCGCCGTCCAGCACGCGAACCAGGCTCAGCAAGCCGCTCGCGATTCATTGGGTTCCGCCCGTCAACGCATGGAACGCCGCCAGCGTGAACTCGACCGAGTCCAATGGCAACGTCGCCAACGCCAAATGCGCGACCTGGTTCAATTCGGAGCCGCCGCGGCCGCCAGAGCCATCCAGGAAATGGGCCGTCGCTAGGTCTTCTGAGCCTGCCTGCGTTTGAGCGTACGTCGCTCAATTCAGTTACGTCGAATTGCAAGCAGGCCCGTTGCGTTGGCTGCTAAACCGCTCCATACGCAACCATGGCATCAGCGATCTTGATAAAGCCGGCGATGTTGGCACCCGTCACGTAGTCAACGTTGCCGCTGGGCAGTTTTGTCCCATGGGTCACGCACTTTTCATGGATGTCGTTCATGATCTTGAGCAGGCGATCGTTCACTTCTTCCTTGGTCCAGGAAATTCGCATGGCGTTTTGGCTCTGTTCAAGACCGGAGACTGCGACGCCACCTGCGTTGGCGGCCTTTGCCGGACCGAACAGAACTCCATCGACCATAAACTGATTCATTGCGTCCAATTCCGTCGGCATGTTTGCGCCTTCGGAAACGACTTGCAGACCATTGCCAATCAGTTGTTTGGCATCTGAGAGGTTGATCTCGTTTTGAGTCGCACATGGGAGCGCGACTTCGCATGGAACGGACCAGGGCCGCTGGCCTTCATAAAACTTAGCTGAAGAAAACTGATCAGCGTATTCGGAAATCCGTCCACGCCGAACCTCCTTGAGTTCTTTGACGAATTCCAGCTTCTCCTGATCAATTCCCTCCGGGTCATGAACAAAGCCACTCGAATCCGAAAGCGTCAGGACTTTCGCGCCCAGAGCAATCGCTTTCTCGGCCGCATAGGTGGAAACATTTCCGGAACCGGAAATTACGACGGTCTTGTCTTTGATACTGTCGCCACGATGGTTCAGCATCGCCTCGCAAAAATAAACGCACCCGTAGCCGGTGGCCTCAGTGCGAATCAGGCTTCCACCAAAAGCGAGCCCCTTGCCGGTAAGCACTCCGTGGAATTCGTTGCGGATTCTCTTGTACTGCCCAAACAGATAACTGATCTCTCTGGCGCCGACGCCAATGTCACCAGCTGGCACGTCGATCTCAGGGCCAATGTGACGACAAAGTTCCGTCATCATGGATTGGCAGAATCGCATCACCTCGTTGTCGCTTTTCCCTTTGGGGTTGAAGTTAGAACCACCTTTGCCGCCGCCCATTGGCAGCCCGGTTAGACTGTTTTTAAAGATCTGCTCGAAGCCCAGAAACTTCAATACGCTAAGCGTTACCGTGGGGTGAAATCGCAGTCCCCCTTTGTACGGGCCGATTGAATTGTTGAACTGAACTCGCCACGCCCGGTTCACCCGGATGTTACCCTGGTCATCCTGCCAGGTGACCCGGTAGATCAGGACGCGATCGGGTTCAGTCATCCGCTCGAGAACCCGGTGCTCCAGGTACTTGGGATGATCCTGGGCGTATGGCATGACCGTCGAAACGAATTCCTTGACCGCCTGATGAAACTCCGGCTGCCCGGAGTTGCGCTTAACCAAGCCTGCCATGAAACAGTCAACATCTTCGCAGGGTTCAAGCCACATGTTGTTTCCTTTGATGGTCTATCCGGATAAAGGGCGGTGAGATTTGTGAATGCATTTCGTCCCGCTGCGGTTGGTGATGTTGTTTGCAGAACGAACCTAAAACCAGAATTCAGTTGCAAGTTAGTCTCAACATCGTTGACAAGTAAAGAAGTTTTCTTCGACAGGATTAGTCACCAGACCCGGCATTCCATTGGGTCACGAACAAAGAATCACTAGGGCCTGTGGACTGTATGGTCACATACATCACGGTTCTCTCGTCGCTGACGTACCCGATGGTTTTTGTACGACTGAGATGTGGAAGAGACAACGTGTAGTGAAGAAGCTGCTTAAGCCTCTGATGCAAAATCAGGGATAGATTTTGTTTCGGATTGGGCCGCGCTACGACACCTGCGGCCACGAGTCCGGTGCTACGAACATGCGTTGGATTTCGCTGTCGCCAGTGTTGGTTGTGATGCTAAGCATGACCGGGTAGCGGGAGTTCGCGAAGTGTGCGCTTAGCTGTGTTCGAAGTTCCGGGACTGGTGTGAGGTTCTCCGCTGGAGCGGCAAGCCAGTTTGGCTTCATGAGAATCTGGCCGGCGTGTGCCTCGTAGGCGTTGAGGAAGTGAAGTTCAGATTCGCGGATCCATTTGCCGCGCAGGTGGTGGGGGCTCATTCGATCCGGCAGGGTTTGTGGTTCTCCGACGGACGGGTGGTAGAACATGATGCCCTTCACGAAACCACGCCGGATTTCGACGTCGGGGTAGTAGGTCTCGCTGAGTCGGAGTTGTTTCTCGAACAGCTTTGTGATCTTGCGTTCGAAGTTGTCGGATGCGTTGGGGCCCGGGAAGTGGCTGCCGCTGTCGTTGGGGAAGTGGAGGAAGAACTTGACTGTGGCTTCCCAGTGGTTCAGTCGGCCGTGTTCGTCGCGGAAAAGGAAGTCCAGTTCGCCGACAGTCTGTTTGTCGACTTTGATTTGCCCGCCGGTGTCGACCATTTCGACACCGCGGATGTGTTGGAGCCAAAATGAAACGAGGCTCTCAAAGTAGTAGCCGACGCGGTGGTTGGTGCGTTCAGCGATGAACTGACTGAGCTGGGTGTGGTCGATGGATGCGGCGCCCAGGGAAACTGGTTCGGCGATTTCGGGGTCGTCAACCAATGACGGGGTGTTCAAGACCCACAGCAAGTCGCGAGTGAGCTGTGGTTCCATGTCTTCTGACTTTTTGTGAAACCGGCTGAAAGATCTCAGCGTTTGTAACGTGTTAGTGGCAGGGAATTGCGTGACGCTGCGTTGGATGCGTCAACGGGGACGTGTTCGCAATAGTATCGCGAGACAGTTGGGAAGTGGGAATCGTCGGTGGACTTGAAAATTCACTCAGGCCGCTTTCGAATGAATGTACGGCACCGGTCACCTTGAGTTCCCATCTTGCCGCTGATTCCAGCAACTGCCGTTACCTTAAAACGTTGACTTCTTAAGAACCTCGGTTCTTTTACGAATAGCAAATCTTCCGGTAGATCCGTCCTACCGGAACCATCCAATCGTCTCCCATTTTGGATAGGGGTCGTTGATGACGTCGCGCGTTGCAAGAGTTGGTTTTGTTGTGCTGGTACTGAGTTTCGCGTTCCGGCCGATGCCGTTACGTGCGCAGGAAACGGAAGCTGGAACGCGGCAGTATGCTGCGGCCAGTGGGTTCCAGAATCAAAAGCTCTACGATGCTGCCATCGACGAATGGCGGACGTTCATCAGGAAGTTCCCGAACGATCCTCGCGTCCAGCGGGCTCAGCATTACCTGGGAACCTGCTGTTTGCAGGAGAAGCGATACGACGATGCGATCGCCGCGTTCAAGAAGGTTGTGTCGAAGAACTCTCGCTTCGAACTCGCCGATCAGTCCATGCTGAATCTGGGTATTGCTTACTACGGTGCCGCTCAGGAGTCGAAAAATAAGCGTGACTTTGCGAAGGCTGAACGGGCTCTGGGACAGATGCTGTCGAAGTTTCCCAACAGCAAGTACGCGCCGCGCGCGTTGTACTATCGGGGCGAGTGCTTTTTCGAACAGGATCAGTCGGCACAGGCGGCGGCTGAGTACGGCAGGTTGATTCAGACGTATCCGAATCACGAAACGGTTCCGGACGCGACTTACGCTTTGGCGACGACATTGGAAACGCTTAAGAAGCCGCGGGAGGCGAGAACCCTGTTTGCGAACTTCGCCAGCAAGTATCCCAATCACGAACTGATTACCGAAGTCCGGATGCGTCAGGCCGAGATTCTGTTTGGCGAAAAGAAGTACCGCGAAGCCATGCCAGTGTTTGCAGCCGTTGCAAAGAAGACAGATTTTGAATTGGCGGACGTGGCCATGCTGCGGCAGGCTCGCTGCATGTACGAACAAGGTCAGGTTGCCGAAGCGGGCACGATGTATTGGAACGTCCCGCGAACCTTCAAGAAGACAACGCACTACGACGCCGCGATTTTGGCGGGAGCCAAGTGCTACTTCCTGAAAGGTGACTACCAGACCGCTCGCAGTGGCTTGGAGAACGTTGCCAGACGGAACAAAGCAGAAGCGGCCGAAGCAACTCAGTGGCTCGCTCGAACGTACCTTAAAGAAGGTGATGCCGTTCGGGCCGCGAAGATTGCGGAAGACGGCATGTCGCGGTTCCGTGATAAGAACTATCGGCCGGAACTCGAGATGGCGTGGCTGGATTCGCTGTACGAGATTAAGTCGCGGAAGAAGAAAGTCGTCGGCTTGTACGCGCGGTTTGCTGACCGGAACGCGAAGCACGAATTGGCTCCGCAAGCACAGTACATGGCGGCGCTGACGGCGCTGGAGTTGGAAGATCACGAAGACGCCGGGCGGCATGCGGCGAAGTTTCTGTCGCAGTTTCGGTCCAGTGATCTGCGCCCTGATGTGCAGTTCATTGCTGCGGAAAGCCAGTTGTTGACCGGGAATCATGACGCCGCGGCTATACAGTATCGAGCGTTCCTGAAAGCGGCTCCAAAACACGAGAACGCTCAGCAAGCGAATGTGCGGTTGGCCCTGGCGATGCACCTGGCAGACGATCACGCTGCGGCTGTGAACTGGTTAAAGCGTGTGGAACCGACGCTGCGGGACAAGTCGCTCCGCAGTGAGGCGTTCAGCATCATGGGCCGCAGTCATATTCAACTGAAACAGTTCGAACCGGCCGCGGCGGTGTTGAAGCGTTCGGTTGCTGAGGATCCAAACCGGAAGGGTAACGACGAAACGATGCTGGCGCTGGCTGATGCGTATCGCAAAGCAGGTCGCGACGCCGATGCCGCGCGGCAGATGAAAGAGGTTCTGGCTCGGTATCCAAAAAGCCGGTTCCTTGATGAAGCTCAGTACCGCGTTGCTGAAGCGTCGTACGAGGCCGAACGCTACGAACAGGCGATTCGGGAGTATGAGGCTGTTGTTAAGAACTTCCCGGACGGTGAGTTCGCTCCGCACGCTCAGTACGGTTTGGGTTGGACGTACTTCAACCTGGGTAAGTACCGCGACGCCTCCAAAGCGATGACCACCCTGCTCGACCGGTTCGGCAAATCAAAAGTCGCCGCCAAAGGTCACTACGTGCGGGCGATGGCGAACTATGAGTTGGGTGAGTACCGCAACGTGCACCGAGACATCGATGCGTTTCTTGCGACGCGGCCGAAGAAGAACGATGTTCTGGACGCTCAGTACGTGAAGGGGCTGACGTATGCCGGCCAGAAGAAGTTTGGCGAGGCGGTGAAGGTGTATCAGTCCATTCTGAAAAATGGACGAGGCTACGAAGCCGGCGACAAAGTCGCTTACGAACTTGGGTGGTCCTACATCGAATTAAAACGCCCCGAGCAGGCGGCGGCGACGTTCCGGAAGCTGGCGCACGATTTTCCGAACAGTCCGCTGGCCGGCGAGAGCCTGTTCCGTATTGGCGAGTCGTACTACGAATCAGAGAAGTTCGCGGAGGCCGCCGCGGCGTATCGTGAATCGGCGTCGAAAACGAAAGACGCTGAGATTGCCGAGAAGTCGCTGCACAAGCTTGGCTGGAGCTATCTGAAAGCGGACGACAACGGTGCGGCCGTTGAGGCGTTTCAGGCTCAGTTGCAAAAGCATCCGCGTGGTGAACTTGCCGGCGATGCGCGGTTCCTGATTGGTGAGTCCAGCTATCGTCAGAAGGATTGGCGACCGGCGCTCGCGGCGTACCAACAGGTCATCGCGAGTCGCGACAGCAACTACATCGCGCTGGCTACGTTTCGGGCTGGTGAGTGTGCCGGTTCGCTTCAGGATTGGCGAACCAGCCGCGCGTTGCATGAGAAGGTGCTGTCGGAACATTCGGACTTTGAGATGAAGCCCGAGGCGCAGTACGGACTTGCGTGGGCCATGCAAAATGAAGGCCAGTTGGATCGGGCGATCAAGCTGTACGAGAAGGTGACGGAAGAGACGCAAACCGAAACCGCAGCCAAGGCGCGGTTCATGATTGGTGAGTGTTGTTTTGCTCAAAAGAAGCACAAGGAAGCGACGCGGCACTTTCTGAAGACGGTGTTCACGTACAACCACAAAGAATGGTCGCCGATGGCGTACTTCGAAGCGGGCCGATGTTTTGAGGTTCTGCGTGACATGGACCAGGCGAAGAACTGCTACGAACAAGTCGTGAAGAAGTATCCGAAACACGTGAAGGCCAAGTCGGCTCAGTCTCGGCTGAAGGCGCTTGGTGGATAGTTGGTGCCGGGGAAGCCGGCTGAAGCCGGGACTACGAACAAGCGACGGTGATATTTCGAACCGCTGAACGAATTGCGAATGGGAACCACATGAACCGATTGAACACGTTCAAAGCACTCGCCGCGGTTGCGGTGTTTTCGCTGTTGCCATTGACGGCTCACGCTCAGGACAACGCCGCGCAGCCGCCTGCGGCCGAACCGGCTTTGGGCAGTAGTGCGTCTGCGATGCCGAGCCTGTGGGATCTGGCTGTCCAGGGCGGCTGGTTCATGATTCCAATCGCGATCGCTTCGGTGATCACGATTGCGTTCACTTTAGAACGCATCGCCGGATTGCGAACCAAACGCATTCTGCCGCGGCAATTGATTAAGAAACTGCGCGAGCTGATGACGGAAACCGGCATGGATCCGCGGAAGACGTGGGAAGCATGTCAGGCGCATCCGTCGCCGTTGGCGAATGCAGTGAAGGCTGCGGTGTTGAAAGCTGGTCGCTCGCAAACCGAAGTCGAGAAAGCGGTTGAGGACGCCGTTGAACGTGAATCGACCGCGATGACTCGCAACATGCGGCCTATCAACGTCGTCGCAAGCATCGCGCCGTTGTTGGGTCTGCTGGGGACGGTTCAGGGCATGATCATGGCGTTCATGGTGACCAGTACCACTACGTCTACGGGAACCGCGAAGGCGCAGGAGCTGGCTCACGGTATCTACACCGCACTGGTGACAACGTTTGCCGGCTTGTCGGTGGCGATCGTATCGGTGGTGCTTGCGAACTGGCTGGAAGGGAAAGTCGAACGCTTGCTGGAGAAGCTGGAGGGCATTTTCCTGGACCTGCTGCCGCAGTTTGAACGGTTTGAAGGTCGGATGCGGATCAGTGAGTCCATGGATGCGGAGGGATCGGTTCTGAAAGTTAGTTCAACACGTCCGCGCCGTAATAGTGGTTCGAAAGTTCCAGGCAAGCCGGTCACGGAGCCGGTTCCGATTGCTGCATCAGACAGCCCGCCTCCTCCACCGGAGACAAAGAAGCCTCGTCAACAACCACCGTCGCGGAGCAGTTCTGGTCGAGGCACCGCCTTGAACGCACCACTGGCTGCGGAAGCGATGAGCAGCGATCTGCGACGGCAGTAACGCGAGGCTGGTTTTGTTCTGCGGTTTCTGCGACGGGAATGTGTGATGAAGTTCAAGCTGAAAAACAAAGGTGGCAAACGGCGTGTGGACATGACGCCGATGATCGACTGTGTGTTCCAATTGTTGTTGTTCTTTCTTGTCGCCAGCCAGTTCGAAGAACAAGCGCGCAGTGCAGGCGAGGGGGAACTTGGAGCGAACCTGCCGGCGGTGTCCGAAGCGATGCCGATGGTCATGAAGCCGCGCGAAATTATTGTCAACGTGGACGACAAGGGCGAGTTCTACGTTGATGGCCAGCTTCACAGTGAGGCTCAATTGACGGAGCGGTTTGGGCGGGCACAAAACAACAATCCGGGCAATCAGTCGGTGATTATTCGCGGCATGGAAAATGCGGAGTGGAAGTATATCGCTCGCGTGATGGGCTTGTGCAATCAGTCTGAGATCGCGGACTACCGCGTGGCTGTGGTTCCGGAGGGCGAACTGTGATTGCAGCGAATGTCATTATCGGTCTGAACCACGACGGAGCCGGCAATGAGTAGCCTTCTGCGCGTTTCAGAACACGAACTTGCGGGGCAGGCGGAGGCGCTTAAGTTTCCGTGGTTCAGAGCGTTCGGGCTGGCGGGGGTCGCGTCGGCACTAGCTGTCTTGGGCATGCGGTTGCGATACGCAGTTGGCGATGACACTCCGCTGCCCGGGATGGATCAGCTGGCGGGTCAGTTGAAGCTGGCACTGGGCCTCGGAGCCGCGATGGTTCTGACCGCGTGGATTTTTCGAACCGTGCTGGTGAAGCGGCTGCAATACGCGATCGTGATGAGCTTGCTGATTCACGTGATGTTTTGTTTGGGGATGCAGTTCTATCTCATCAACGGCCCGGTGATTCCGACTGCGGATGCGGGTGAAGAAAATGTTCCGCTGCGGAACATGTCGCTGCCTGAATACGGCGGGATGGAAGCGCTGCAGGTCGCTGAACCGGAATGGGAACGGGTGACCGAATCGGAGGTCGCTGAGAACGCTCAGCAGCAACTCGAACGGCAGGAAACGGAACTCGAAGCGAACGCGGAACCTGATCAGGTCGAACACCAGGACATGGTCGCCAGCATCGACACGCCCGAACGACGGGATCGCCAGGAACAGTTGGATCGAGCTCAGGAACTTGAACTCCAGCGGCAAATGCTGGATGCCCAGACTGACGCTCCCGAGCAGTTGGAAGATCCTGAGGTTACGACGACGGAGATCGATCAACCGGAACTCGAAGCACGTGAGATGCAGCGGGCCGATTTCGAATTGGAAGCCGAACGCGAACGGGAAGAGATTGAACGCCGCGAACGTGAACGCCAACTTGCTGCGGCCAACATTCGGGCTCGAACCGAAACGAACCCCAATGAGATTGACCGCACCGAAGTCGAATCGACAGAACGTTCAGCGGCTCGGGCAACAGCTGCCGACAGCGCGGCTGAAGCGGTTCGGATCGAATCCACCGCTGACGCGCGCCGTATGACGGCCGAAGCTCGGGCGATGGAGAGTAACCGTAACTCGGAATCCGCCCTGCCGACTCGACAGCAATTAAGTCGCGATGATGCTCCGCCATCACGTTCTCGATCGACAGCGCCTGGGGCAGTCAGTCCAACGCGTTCGCGCAGTGCCTCGGGCATGGCCGGCAACGTGGCTCCATCGGCGGGCGGTTCGGCATCGATGCAGCGGAGTGCGACGGGAGCCGGACGGAACTCGTCAGCGGCAGACACATCAGCGCAGGGGGCAAGCGTTGCCGCGGCTTCTGCATCGGGTGGACCTGGCTTGAGTGCATCTTCGGCGGCATCCGGATCAAGTGTTTCGCGCGGTAGCGCTTCGGTTCCGGCTGGTGCGGCCCGCGGTGGCGGCGCGGTGACTTCAACTCGGCGGTCGCGGAATGGAACCGCGTCGCTGCGTTCGGGATCAATCGGTCGGCGATCGACGGCAGGTTCAAATGCTCGTCTGGGTGCGGCGGCGGGTGGTTCTGGTATGTCCGGTGGTGGGCGACGATCGGGTGGCATGCCGGCTGGCGGTGGTGCAGCGGGGACACAGGCCGAAGGGGTGAGTGTTGCCGGAGCGGCCAGCGGTGGCGGTTCGTCCGGTTCCGTGTTGGCAGGTGGGCCATCGAATTCGGCTTCCAATGTGGGGCGCGGTGGCGGCGGGCTACCATCGGGTTCTGGTCGAGGCGAAAGTTCTGTTCCATCCGGAACGGGGCGCAGTGGTTCTCTGGCTGCTCGGTCGGGAAGCGGTCGCAGTGGTCTGACTGGCCGAACCGGGCCGAGTGCGAAGCTAAGTGGGGATGTTGCGGGCGGATCATCAGCGTCAGGTCGCAGCGGTCGGAAAACAGCGGCTGCCGCCCTGCCCGCTGGTGCGCTTGCGGCTGAACGGTTGGGTTCGTTGGTTAACGTTGGACCGCAGGCTCCGAGTGCCGGATCGAGTTCGAACGGTGGCGGGTTAAGCGGGCCGCGGGTTGCGTCGGGTCGGCGAAAGTCGGCCGGACTGCCGGGCAGCAGTCGCGGCGGTTCTTCATCGATTGGGCGGCGGCGATCATCCTTGCCGGGTGGGCTTGGCGGGAGCCGAGCGTCTCGGCGAAGCTCTGGTGGTGGTCGGCCGAAGATGGCGACGCAGGGTGAGATTGCCGGTTTGGTCAAACGTAGCCGGCCGGGTATCAGTCCGATTAAGACGGATAAGATTAGTCCAGGTTTCTCAATGCGAAAACCTGAGATGCGGCGCGAGGCGGTTGAGAAGCTTGGTGGGAATGATGCGTCGGAGGCGGCCGTTGATCGTGGCCTTGAATGGCTGGCGGCTCATCAGTTCGACAACGGCAAGTGGAGTGTCGAGGCGATGGGGTGCAAGGATCACGACTGCAAACAACACGGTGCGTATCAGGCGGATTCGGCAGCGACGGGACTGGCGCTGCTGGCGTTCCTTGGAGCCGGACACACACATCGGTCGGGCGAACACCAGGCAGTGGTCGAGCGTGGTCTGAAGTTCCTGATTGCGAATCAGAAAAAGAACGGTGACCTATTCAAGGATGGTTCAGAGTTCACCTGGCTTTACGCTCACGGGATGGCGGCGATCGCATTGTGTGAAGCGTACGGGATGACCAAAGATCCGAGCCTGAAGGGGCCGGCGCAGGGAGCGCTGGACTTTATTGCGGCGTCGCAGCATCCGAAGTTTGGCGGCTGGCGGTACAAGCCTCGGTTTGAGTCGGACACATCCGTTTCCGGGTGGCAGTTGATGGCGTTGAAGAGTGGCGAGATGGCTGGGTTGTCTGTTTCGCAGTCGACGTACAACAAGATTGGGATGTGGTTGGATTCGGTCGAATCGGAAAAGGACCCGGGGACGTTCGCCTATCACCCCGATCAACAGCCGACCGCAGCGATGACGGCGGAAGCGTTGCTGATGCGTCAGTACCTGGGCGCGAAGCGTTCGGATGCGAACCTGATGGCCGGGGCTGATTTTCTGAAGATGCGGTTGCCGCGGAATGAGGCTCGCGACGCTTACTATTGGTACTACGGAACGCAGGTGATGTTCCATATGCAGGGGGAGCACTGGTCGGACTGGAATGCGAACCTTCGCGACATGCTGACCGATGCCCAATCGAAGGATGGTTCGACCCGGGGCAGTTGGAGCCCGGTGGAACCGACCAAGGACAAGTGGGGGCCATCCGGTGGCCGACACTATCTCACGTGCCTGAACCTGCTGATGCTCGAGGTGTATTACCGGCATCTGCCGTTGTACATCGAACTGGAAGAGTAAAGCCTGTGCTGTCGCATGTCGTTGCGCTGCAACTTAGCGCTCGCTTTCTGATTTGGTTCTATTTAGCTCCTGAGGAAACTGGATTGTGATCGCCGTGTGGTGACCTGCCATCTACAAATCGTTGTCGCGTATTGCCGCGAGCTTTGCTTTCACTTTTGCTTTGAGGTTGGCGACTCGCTGTCTGTGTTCGTCCTTTTCGGCGAGGTTCCTGTACTGCAACGGGTCAGCTTTCATATCGAAGAGTTCGTAGCCCTTTGAGCCGTCTTCGGCGTACTGGATGAAGGCCCATTTGTCTTCGCGGAGCAGGAAGCCTTTTCCGTTCACGCAGAAGGCGGCTTTGCGGACGGATGCGGTGGGGTCGTCCAGCATGGGAGCGATGTTTTTTCCCTGGATGCGGGTGGGGACTTCGAGTCCGCAGAGTGATGAGATGGTCGGGTAGAGGTCAAGGAGTTCGACAAACGATCGGCAGACGGCGGGTTTCTTGCCGGGGACGCTGATGATGAGTGGGACGGCGGCGGATTCTTCGTGCAGACTGACTTTGGCCCAGAAGTCGTGTTCTCCAAGGTGGTAGCCGTGGTCGCTGGTGAAGATGACGATGGTGTTGTCGGCGAGGCCGTTGGACTTGAGTGCAGACATGACTTTGCCGACCTGGGCGTCCATGTAGGCGACTGATGCGTAGTAACCGCCGACCGCTTTGCGTTGGCGACGTTCGTTCATCTTCATGTTCTTGCTGGTCTTGTAGTTGATGCCAGCGCGGGGGATGTCGTTCCAGTCGTTGGGGACTTTCTCGGGTAGTCTCATTTCGTTGTACGGGAACGGTTCGTAGTACGGTCGCGGCGATACGAATGGGACGTGCGGGCGCACGAAGCCGACGCCCAGCCAGAATGGTTTGTAGAGTTTCTTGTATTGCTGCAGTAGTTCGACCGCTTTGGCGGCGGTTTTTCCATCTGAGTGAACCAGATCGTCGCCGTCCGCTTCGACGACGACGAATGTGTTCCCGCCAACAGCTGGCTTTTTGCCGTCAGGGTTGTTCTCCAGGGTTTCGCCGTCGCCCGGAGCTTTCCATTCGGGACCCTGACTGTTGAATCGTTCTGTCCAGGACGCCGGATCGTCTGCGCCGTTGGTTCCTGCTTCGATGCCGCCGGGGACGCCCATGTGATAGATCTTGCTGACGCGGGCGGAGTGGTAGCCGTTGTTCTTGAAGTGCTGCGGCCAGGTGGCTCGATCGCCAATTGCGGGACGCGGGCTTTTGTAGCCGAGCATATTGATGGCGTGGGGATAGTAGCCGGACAGGAATGATGCTCGGGACGGGCCGCAGTATGTGCCCTGGCAGTAGGCTCTGGTGAACCGGGTTCCCTGAGCCGCGATGGCGTCGATGTTGGGTGTGTTGCAGACGTCGTTGCCGTAGCACGAGAGGGTCGTGGCGGTGAGATCGTCGGAGATGATGAACAGGACGTTGTACGGTTTGGTTGGTTGTGCGAGCTCACTGGCGTGGGCGACTGGGAGGCACGTTGTGATCGCCAGTAAGAGAAGAGACAGGCGTCGCATGCGGGGCACCACAGTTTCGAAGCTCGCGGGTTGGAAAACTGTCAGTGTAACGCGTGGGCGTCCGCCTGGCCGAGTTCATTTGGATGCTTGTTAGCCGGGCACGCCCGTACTTGCGGGCCTCCGAGCCCCAAGCGCGAGTGATTCGCCCATCTCAATTATCTTCCGAGCCACGCTGGATATCGATCAACGCTTGCGAGCTACTCACGCCTGAGGACCTTGGGGCTCGGAGGCCAGTCTTTTCAAGGTGTCACTGGTGTGTTCGTTGATCGA
>CAZAIB010000140.1:0-16027 GCA_964485095.1 uncultured Planctomycetaceae bacterium
CAATGCGGCGGATTGGTATTTGTGTTCCGGGCGGGGCGGCCGCTTATCCATCGACATTGTTGATGACGGCGGTTCCTGCGATGGTTGCGGGTGTTCCTGAGATCGTTGTTGTTGTGCCGCCGACGGATTTTGGTGGCTACAACACGGATCTTCTTGCCGCGTGTCATGAACTCGGCGTAACCGAAGTCTACCGAGTCGGCGGCGCTCAGGCGGTCGCGGCGATGGCGTACGGTGTCGAGGGCATTGAACGCGTTGACAAGATTGTCGGTCCTGGAAACCTGTTCGTCGCGCTGGCCAAGCGGTACGTGTTTGGCGAAGTCGATATCGACAGCATTGCCGGACCCAGCGAAGTGATTGTTCTGGCTGATGAGACAGCAAAGCCTGAATTTGTTGCGGCTGATCTGATTTCGCAGGCGGAACACAGTCCGGGTTCAGGCGTTCTGATTACATGGCACGAACCGTTGATTGCCGCGGTTCAAACCGCACTGGATCAGCAACTCGGTTCACTCCCGCGAGGCGACCTGGCCAGACAATGTCTTGAGGACTACGGTGCACTGATTCTTGCTCGCGACGAAGATGAAGCCGCACGACTTACCGATATGCTGGCTCCCGAGCATCTGCACATCAGCACGCGCGAACCCGAACAGATGCTCTCGAAGATCCAAAACGCTGGCGCTATCTTCATGGGACATTACACGCCGGTCGCGTTGGGTGACTACATTGCCGGGCCGTCACACGTCTTGCCGACTGGCGGCACCGCGCGGTTTGCGAACGGGCTTTGTGCGAACGACTTCCTGAAACGTTCGTCAATCATTTCTTACGACGCGGCCGCGCTGGCGGCCGAAGCGGATGGAGTTCGCCTGCTGGCTGGCAAGGAAGGCCTGACCGCTCACAGTGCGAGCGTGGATGTCCGACTGGACACTAACTAAGTCTGCGTGGTTACCGGTTCCGGTTTGGGTGCAGACGTTCGTCGTCGCGGGCCGATGCCGAAGCGCGATCGGCTGAGGCCAAGTTTGTGGGCGGCGATTCGAAGGATTTCGAGCCACGTTCGTTTCCGCGTTGGTTCGCATAGGAGTGATCGCACGTACCAACGAAACGCCTGCCATTCGTCGACCGATTTGACGAACCACGCTGAGGTTCGCCATGTGGCCGCGTTGCATTTGCGGTGCAATTTTTTATTTTCCCGCGTGGCCGGCAAAGTGGAAAACGCCTTCTTGAGTACTCGCAGCCGGTTGCGGCAGCTTAGCCTGAACTTCTTCGAGGTTGAGTCGGGACGCCACCGGTACCGCGTGAGTGGTTCTTCGACTGCACGTACGCGAGCACCCCGCATGGCGAGTCGCAGCCACAGGTCCCAATCGCAGCAGGCCAGCAATGATTCGTCATACCCGCCCACGCTTTCGACGATCGATCGACGCATGAGTACGCTTGAGTGCGCGATGAAGTTGTCTCGCAGGAGTTCTGTCAGCACTTCGCCCGACGGCATTTCGTTTTGGCCGAACGTAATCTCACTGACGTAGCCGGCTTCTCCGAAGTTGCGAACATTGGTGTAGATGATGTCTGCGTCAGAAGTGTGCTTGAGTTGTGTTTCCAGCTTCTGCGGTTCCCACACGTCGTCCGCGTCCAACACGGCAATCCAGGTTCCCCTCGCGGTCAGCACGCCAGTGTTCCGAGCAGCGGCATTGCCCTTGTTCTTTTGTCGAATGATGCGGATGGTAGAACCAAACTGAGCCAGCACGGACAGCGTGTCGTCAGTCGAACCGTCATCGACGACGATGATCTCGTCAGGAAGCACGGTCTGATCGAGAGCCGATTGAATGGCTTCGGCGATGTGGTTGGCGCCGTTGTAGACCGGGATGACAACGGAGATTGTTTGAGTTGAAACTCTGCCGTCGGTTGTCGATTGTGGCGGTTGGAAAATCTCGCCACTGACTGCGTGCAGAATCAGGGACGTGTTGCCGGATCGTGTCTCGACCTGACGTTTTGTCTCGCCGTTGGTTTTCTTGTTGGAGTCGCGCGGTTTTAGCATCCGACCGGTACCTCCACCTCGGCAGTCTCGGTAGATGGTTCGCTGTTTGTTTCCTGGTTGGTGTGAACGTGGTCGAACAGGTCCATCATCACCAGAGGTCGAGCGAACAGGACGGGTAGTTCGGTTCCGAACGCACGGTTCACGCAGCCCTTCAACAGTCGCGGGATCAGAAACGAAGCTTTGACCGCGCCGCGTGATCGGCTCGGAAGCAAGTGCCGCAACCATGCTCCGCAGAAGCTGCGGTTCCGAGCACTTGATTGCAGTACGGAACCTGTTGACGTTGAGACGAACGGGAACTTCGGCATTTCCGGATAGAACTGGTCGATGGCTTCGCTGTGGAATTCGCGGCCCTTGAAGTACTGAAAAGGCAGGTCAATTAGCAGGTCAAACACGCCGTGCGAAAGGTACGGAGCCAAGACACGCGCGTGCTGGTTCATGATGCCGTAGGGGCTGAGTGCCAGTTCCCGGCGGACTCGGTTGTAGAAGAAGAACGGTGCCATGGGGTTCGGCAGGTGAGCGTACTTCTGTAGTTCTTTGGCGAGTCGATCACGCGCGACGGAACGGTTGCACCGCTGGTAGAGCGGTTCCGGCATCCATTGCGGCAGGTAGCCTTCGTCGTCCAGGAACCACTCGGCGATTTCGTTTAACTGTCCGTCACGAAATTGCTCAAGCAGGTTTGTGTCGTCGTAGACACCGCAGGAAAAAATGTCGCCCGCGATTCCGTCCCATGACCAATCGAAGCCGTGGTTGGAAATGTAGTCGCCGACAGGGATGAACGGTGCATGTTCATCGGCCATCCAGCCGGTGAGTCGGTTCTTGCGAAGATCCGCAGCGAACCGATTGCGCGGTTGTTCGATGATTGTGTGTTTCAGGTTCAGCGCGTTTGTGATTTGGCTGGCCACGTCCGCGTCTGTCGATGGGCGGGGCGGCGCAGAACGCACGGTCAGGACTTCGTTTGGTGTTCGTCCGGCGCGGAGCAGGGCGTAGAGAATGTGACGTGAGTCGCGACCGGCAGACAGCGGCACGCAGAACTTCTCGCCCGGTGGCGGAAGCATCGATTCAACCGCTGCCTGCATGCGTTCGCCGTATGCGTCGACTGCTCCCTGGCGTGACAGGCTTGATTCCGTGGTCGACAAAGATGGCGCGTGGGTGGTGACTCTGAGGCCACTCTGCGGCGTCCATTCGAGTCGTTGCCCGGCTTCCAGACAGCGGATGGCTTTGAAGGGAGTGTCGTCGCCGATGAAGTACCCAAGACGCAGGAAGACGGCGATCGCATCGTCGTCCGGTTCGCGCGAGATGGCGTGTTCTAACATTGGTTCCAGCTGTGTCGAGACCACGATGCCTCGTGTGGTCTCAGCGTAGAACATTGGAAAGAACCCGAACCGATCGTTCTCCGCGATCAGTTGCAGTCCGTCCCAGTACCAGCGCACCCAGACTCCTTCCGGATAGGGTGACGCAACGGCTGCAGCTTGTCCTGGCGTGATGGCGTACCCCAGGTGCTTTCGCAGCGGACCTTCGGTCCGGAACCCATCGCCGGTCTGCCGAATTGAAAGTAGGCTGTGCCCGGAATCGTACGCGTGAAGCATTGGAGTTGTACCAGTGAACTTGGCTGAGAAAGCCCACTGAAACGTAGGTCGCGCGATTGCCATGGCTGACGGGAACATCCGCCGCATTGCCGGTCTGATTCGTGCGTAAACAGGACGTGGGTGCACAAACGGAAAAACCCGTTCAGACTGTCCTGCTGAACTGTGGCGGTTCGTACGAGGGCGCGTGTTTGCGCGAAACGCTGTAAATGCGTGCAAACGGACAGAGTTTCATCCACACGGAATGAAGCGGTTCCGGGCATTCGCTACACTCGGCCCTTAGCAACAAAACACTGACTCAGTGCTGATCGTCACGCCATGAAAGCTATCCAGCTGCAGGAACCCAAGAAGTTCCAGATTATCGATATCGACGAACCCGGCCAGCCGGGCCCCGGCGAGGCTCTTGTGCAGGTCCATCGCATTGGAATTTGCGGAACCGACTACAGCGGTTACCTGGGCAAGATGCCGTTCTACACGTACCCGACGATCCCCGGCCACGAGCTTGGCGTTGAGGTCGTGGCTGTTGGTGACGGTGTCGAAAACGTAGAGGTCGGTCAACGTTGTTCGATCGAACCGTACATGAACTGCCAGGAATGTTTCGCATGCAGGAAGGGCAATCCGAACTGCTGCGACAACCTGAAGGTTATCGGCGTTCATACGGACGGCGGCATGCGTTCAAAGTTCATTCTGCCGGCTCGCAAACTACATCCATCGACGTCGCTGGAGTTCGAACAGCTGGCGCTTGTTGAAACGCTGGCCATTGGCTGCCACTGCGTCGATCGCGCGAAGCCGGACGAGAAAGAACATGTGCTGGTCATCGGAGCCGGTCCGATTGGTCTGTCTGTTATCGAGTTCCTGAAGCTGAAGAACGCGACCATCACTGTGATGGATATGGTTCAGGGGCGACTGGACTTCTGCAAGAACACAATGGGCGTGGACCACACGGTGTTGTTCTTTGGTGATGGCAGCGAAGTTGCCGGGCTGGAAGCGATCACCGACGGCAACATGCCAACATGCGTGATCGACGCGACCGGCAATCCCAAATCAATGTCAAACGCCGTCAACTATCTGGCTCAAACCGGCCGATTGGTTTACGTCGGAATTACAACTCAGGAAATCGGTTTCCCGCATGTGGAGATTCACCGCCGCGAGGCGTCTGTGATTTGTTCACGCAACGCGATGCCTGCAGACTTTGGTCGCATCATCAAGCTAATCGAAGACGGGAAAATCAACACCGACCCATGGATCACGCATCGAGTTGGCTTTGATGACGTGATTGATCAGTTCGAAGGTTTTACGAGGCCGGAGACCGGAGTGATTAAAGCAATCGTCGAGATTTAGAGTTGCACCGATCCTGAAGAACACGCCCCCTGACCCCTTGATAGCTGACCCACCTATGAAATCTGCAGTCACAATTAGCGTCGTCGAACAAGCTCGCGGCGGCCCGTTTGTATTCCACGACGACATCGCAGCCGGCTGTGCCAAAGCTGCCGAGCTGGGGTTTGATGCTGTTGAGCTCTTTACGCCCGGTCCGCAGGCCCTTGAAGGTGTGGATCTCAAAGGCCTGCTGGAACAGCACGGGCTCGCGCTGGCTGCCGTTGGTACCGGTGCTGGCATGGTTATCCATGGGTTGAACCTTTGCGATCCGGATGCGGGTAAGCGAGCGGAAGCGGTTGAGTTCATCAAGAAGATCGTTGATATGGGGGCCCCGTATGGTGCACCGGGAATTCTTGGTTCCATGCAGGGTCGCTGGGGCGGCGATGTCGATAAGGACACCGCACTTGGTTACCTGCGAGCTGGCCTGAATGAGATTGGTAAGTACGCGGCAGAGAAGGGCGTTCCGTTCATTTACGAGCCGCTGAATCGCTACGAGACGAACCTCATCAATACCGTTGCTGACGGCGTGAAGATGATGGAGTCGCTGGACACTGACAACGTTACGCTGCTGGCCGACTTGTTTCACATGAATATCGAAGAAGCCTGCTTGGCGGATGCGATTCGAACCGGCGGCAAGCACATCGGCCATATTCACTTCGTTGATTCGCAGCGTAGTCCGGCTGGTCTTGGCCACATGGACTTTGAGCCGATTGTCGCTGCGTTGAAAGAGATCGGCTACGAGGGCTACCTGTGTGCAGAAGCGTTCCCGCATCCCGACTCGGACGCTGCAGCAAAACAAACCATCGACATGTTCAAGAAACTGGTCGGCTAACCAACCAGGCAAAACCCCACCGGGTTTACCCCGGTGGCTTGCTGGCCTCTGCGCTACCCAGGTCAGGAATGCAGCGACTGTCCCGCGAGTAGCGCACAGACCAGCGAGCCACCGAGATAAACTCGGTGGGGAACAAGTCACGCAAACTTAATCCCAACCCTGAATCCAAAATCCTCATGAATAAACCAGTCACACTCGGACTTGCCCCTTCTTTCGGATTCGGAGACCGCATTGGCCTGGCCACTGCCGGCCATGTTGCCGCGATGAAAGAAGCCGGGCAGGGCGTCGAACCTATCTACCCGCAGCAGTCGATTCGGGAAATGACGCGGACGAACCGAACCGCCGAACAGGTCATGAGCGAAGCTCTGACCGAAATGGAAAAAGCGGGTTGGACCGGCAAGACCGGAGCTGACGCCGATCACCTGAAGTCACCAGCCGACGTTGACGTAACGGCGAACGCCGGTTTCACGTTCTTTACTATTGACCCATCTGACGGTGTGGATGCAGAAGCCGACGACTACGATGCGAGTGTTCTTCGCGAGAAGTTCGACGGCATCAAAGACAGCATCGAATGGTTTAGCAAGTACAACGGCACGACGGTTGAACTGCCCAACGGAACCAAGGTCGAGCTAAACGAAGAAGCTTGCATGCGATGCGCGGTGAAGTACGGTTCGGCCATCAACCACGCCAACGAACTGGCCGATTACATCGCTAAAGTTCAAACTGACGCGGGTCGCGATTACGAGATCGAGCTAAGCGTTGATGAGACCGAGCAACCCACAACACTGGCCGAACATTACATCATCGCGCATCAGTGCGTTGAACGCGGAATGAAGCTGGTCAGCCTCGCACCGCGGTTCATTGGCGACTTTGAAAAGGGCGTTGATTTCAAAGGAGACTTGGCGGCGCTGGAAGTTAGCTTGCACGATCACGCTGCTGTTGCGGAACTTGTTGGTCCGTACAAATTGAGTTTGCACTCGGGGTCAGACAAGTTGTCGATGTACTCTCTGCTGGCGAAGGCCACCAAGGGCATGTGGCATGTGAAGACTGCCGGAACCAGCTACCTGGAAGCGCTGCGTGTTGTGGCTCGTCATGACGAAGCGTTGTTCCGTCGTATCTGTGACTTTGGTCGCGAACGCTACGACACCGACAAGAAAACGTATCACGTTGAAGCGGTCACCAGCGACGGCCCACTGTCGAAAGACGTCAGCGATATTGTTGAACTGGAGAAAATATACCTGGAAATGTGGGCTGACGTTCCAGAGGGCAAAGGCTTTACCAGCTTGCCTCGCCAAATTCTGCACTGCACTTTCGGTTCGACTCTGACGGATCCGGAACTCGGTCCAGCCGTGCGGTCGTGCCTGGAGAGCCACGTTGACACGTACACAGAAGTGCTACGCGAACACTTTGTCCGTCACCTAAACGCACTCCGCGTTTGAGTTTTGTCAGGTGAGTCGCCGGTTCTTACTGCCGTCTGACAAGTGATTCCTGCTCACGGTAGTTCGGACACTAGTGCTGAGCGGCCGCGGGTTGGTTCGATAGCGAGGTAACGTTTGCCCGGAACCAGGCCGGTGGCCGTGCTCCGTCGTCCTCCGGGCCAGACGATGTCGATGTCGGTGGCATCGTTGGCCGGGATCAGGATGCGGTTGTCATTCGCGGACAAGTAGCTGCCGCCGCCAGTGACCTGGAAAACCAGCGGCGGTTCGACGGTTCGAACCGACACACGTGAACCCACACAGTCGCGGTTTCCGCGACGGCCGACCAGCCGGAGTTCGATGGATTTCTGCCCGGAGTTCAGATCGTTCCTGAGCAGTGCCGGTGCCTGGTCCTGATGGCCAACGACAATGTCAAAGTCGCCGTCGTTGTCCAGGTCCGCGATTGAGAGTGCTCGGCCCGGATGGGTGGTCTGGAAGTATTCGCCGCTACGGTTCCCCGTGAATTCGAAGCCCGCCTCGCCGCCAAGCCAAAATGCGGCCGGTTGTTCGTACGGGGAATTGTTTGAGTATTCACTGAGGTCCGGGTCGACATGCCCGTTGGTGACCACGAGGTCCGGCCAGCCGTCGAGGTTCAAGTCGTTAAGCGTCACACCCCAGCCAACCCACTGCATCGCGTCAGTAACGACACCCATCTGGTGGGCTGAATCTTCGAAGAAGCCGTCGCCTTTGTTGAGGTACAGCGAGTTGTATTCACGTTCGAAGTTGGTCACCAGCAAATCAAAGCGACCGTCGCGGTTGACGTCAGCCGATGCGACTCCCATCCCCGCTTCCGTCTGGCCAGCTCGGTTGTAACCCGTGCCCGCCGTTTGGCTGACGTCTTCAAAACCGGATTGGCCATCGTTCATGAGTAGCCAATTGGTGTTCATGTCATTGCCGACATAGACGTCAATCAAATCGTCGTCGTTGAGGTTCAACGCGATGACGCCCTGGGCGCGGCCGGGGAGCTGTGCGATGGGGTGATCGGAAGTTACATCAAGAAATGTCCCGTCCCCCTGATTCCGCAGCAGAACATCCGGTGCCGATTCGATTTGCTGTGGTACCGCGTACGTGGGCTTGTTGTGCGGTGGACCTGTTGAACCGACGATGTTTGTTTCGATTGACCACAGCCCGTAGTTGCACAGGTAGATGTCCAGCAGGCCATCGTTGTCATAGTCCAGGAACGCCGCGCTGGCGGCAAAGCCGGGGTCGTCTGCTCCAGAATCCTCAATTGGCTGGAATGTGCCGTCGCCGCAGTTTTGGAGTAGCTGATTCCTGCCGGCGCTGGTGACGTAAAGGTCCGGGAAGCCGTCTTCGTTGAAGTCCGCGACGGCTAAGCCAGCGGTGAAGATGTTGAGTTCTGTTACGGATTCCCTGGAACAGTCTGCGAACTTCCAATCACCCAGAGACCGATACAATCGGTTCGGTTTCACATCATCGGGTTCCAGAAAGTACTGGCCGGTTCCAAAGTACAGATCGATATTGCCATCCAGATCGAAGTCCAGTGTCGCCAGTCCACTTCCATTCGCGCACGGGTAATGGCGGTCAGCGGTGATGCCGCTGCGGTGAACGAAATCGACACCGCTGTCTTTGATTGTGGTGAACCGAAAACCGGGATCGACGGTTGGCTTGAGTGGTTCAGGCGTCGTTGGTGGCGTGTCGGGTTCCGTTGGTTCGTCGACCTTGGTCTTACCGTTACCTGGAATGATGTCCGGTGCATCAACAGGCCGCGTTGCGACGTAAGCGACAGCGATCGCGACCGTGACAAGAATGAAAGCAATAAGAACGCGGCGCATTGTGGGTCCGACAGAGAGGCGTAGTGCTGTCTATCATAGGTCTTCGTCGATACCGGGCACGACCCACTTGAACGAATCCGGTCGTCCGGTTCCAATCTGGCTAGATCGGCCTCTGATTATTGCCAAGAACCGCACTCCGCGGATCATTTGCTAGCGAAGATTTCTGATGCTCAAACATACGCTGTTGCACCCAAAGATTAACGAGATCCTGGGCCGATGTGGCCACCACGCGAAGGTGCTGATTGCCGATGGCAACTACCCCGCGTCAACCACGCTGGGGCCAAACGCTGAACTTGTGAGTCTGAACCTATCGCCTGGTTTGGTCACAGTGACGCAGTGCTTAAAAGCGTTGTTGACGGCGATTCCTGTGGACGAAGCCAACACGATGGGCATCCCGGCCGACGATCCCTACGCCGCGCATGGTCCACCGCCGGCCTGGGCTGAGTACGGCAGCGTGATTAAGGATGCCGGGCTGGACATCGATATCAAGCCCATCGACAAGTGGGAGTTCTACGAAGCCGTCGCGTCACGCGACCATGTGCTCACCATCCAAACCGCCGACCAGGCTTTGTGGGCGAACCTGTTGCTAACTGTTGGATGTCGGACGGAGTAAGTGCAATCCACGAAGGGGCCGGGTAGTGAGCCGCAGGGTGTGCGCGGACCAGTCGGCTGGGTTCCTGCTGAGGTAAGAACAATGTCTTGGCGGGTTTTGTGTACGTCGGATGTTGGCTGTTGCTTTCATGTTCTACCCGCGCCCGACCCGAGGCCTCACGGCCTTCGGCTCACTAAGGTGAGCCGTGTTGCGATGTGAACGGCACTGGTTAACGCATGCTGGGCGTTCAGCCAGTGCGGGGTACCCGAAGCGTTGGTGGGATCATGCTACGGATTTCGCTAATCTGAGTGCCGGAAATTTAATGACTGGCGCGATGATTAAGGAACACGATGGAGTACAGAGAACTCGGGAACACAGGGTTGGAGCTGCCCGCGGTTAGTTTTGGAGCATCGTCGCTGGGCGCTGAGTTTCGGTCGATTGATATCAACGAAGCCATGAAGGCGCTGCATGTTGCTTTGGACTGCGGCATGAACTTCATTGACACGTCGCCGTTTTACGGTCGCGGTATGTCTGAAGTCCTGTTGGGTGTCGCGCTGGAGGGGGTTCCCAGAGATTCGTACATCCTGGGCAGCAAGTTGGGTCGGTACGACGCGGCTCACTTTGACTTCTCAGCAAAGCGCGTTGTGGAAAGCGTTGATGTCAGCCTGCACCGCATGCGGGTCGATCACCTGGATATCATGCTTTGTCATGACATTGAGTTTGTTGATCGGCAGCAGATTGTTGACGAAACCCTGCCGGCGCTGCGGAAGATTCAGGAGCAGGGCAAGGTGCGGTTCATTGGGATCTCTGGTTATCCGATGAGCAACTTTAAGTTCATTCTTGATCAAACTGACCTGGACGTTGTCCTGTCGTACAACCACTACACGCTCCAGAACACGATGTTCGCCGATCTGGTTCCGTACCTGAAAGAAAAGAACGTCGGCATCATGAACGCCGCGCCGTTTAGTGCTCGGTTGTTGACGAAGGCTCCGTTGCCGGAATGGCATAAGGCGACTGACCAGGTACGAGCGATCGCGAAAGCGGCGGCCGACCATTGCGATTCGAAGGGCGTCGATATCGCTCAGCTGGCGCTGCAGTTTTCGATTGCGAACCAGGACATGGTGACCTGCATTACCGGTTCAGCCAATCCGGACCGAGTGAAACAGTGGGCCGATTGGGCCGAACTGCCGTTGGACGAACAGTTGGTGGCTGAGGTTCAGGAGATTCTGAAACCGATCCACAACTGGTTCTATATTGAAGGTCGGCCGGAAAACAACGACCCGACTTAGTTGGTCGTGTCATTGTAGCGGGCAAGGCCACGAGTCCCGAACCAGGTAGAGCATCGCGACTGACGGCGCCGTCACTATTTTGTTTTTCTTATGAAACCTGACGAGTTCCCGGGAATCAAACGTGTGTCGAGTTCCTCCTAATTCAGGAGGAGATGAGAATGCCGAACGATCTGCCGATTCTGAATCAGGTCCGTATTCCGCAACCTTGTCCTGTGTCGTGGGACGAAATGACCGGTGACGATAGGTCTCGACACTGCAGTCAGTGCGACACGTCTGTGTTCAATCTTTCGAACATGACCGCGGCCGAGGCTGCTGCGTTTTTGCAGGAACATCGGGGCCGGTGTGTTCGGGTGATCCGGAAGCCTGACGGTTCGATTGTGACTCGGCCGGAACCTGGCAAACGGCGACGGTTTGTTCGTCGCCTGATTGCGGGCCTTCTTGTTCCAATGTTGCTGGTGTTGCCAGGCTGTTCGCGGGAGAACCTGCCACCTGCGTTCGCCGATTGGTTGGGCGTTGAACAGCCCGAGCCTGAGTTGGGAGAAATGACGGGAGAAATGACTGAAGTCGGCTACGAAGAGCCGATGCCGTTTGACATGCCAGACACTCCCTGAAATCGCGACAAGGTGGCCCAAAAACCCTGCAAATAGCCGTTCGTTCGTGTTCCGGATGCGCAAAAGCGACCGCTATAGACCTGATTTTGCGAATTCAGGTAAATTCTGCGCCTGCCGGATGATTCCGGTTCCCTCCCTCCCATGCCACGCAAGTCAAGGAAGACCTATGTGGAATCAATTCGCTCGCGCGACGGCCGTCGCAGTTCTCTTTGTCGTCGCTACTGAAGCGCCGGCGTTTTCGCAGCAACAGGCGTTGAACTGGAAGTTCACTCCCGGTCAGCGGTTGGACTACGTTGTTCAGCAGGACATGAAAATGTCCATGGACTACAACGGTCGTGAAATCGCCAGCACGATGAAGCAGACCATCAATACCTCGTGGGTCATTCAGAGAGTGAGTCCGCAGGGCAATGCTGAGATGACTCAGAAGATCAATCGCATCCGCATCATGATGGAAGGCGGACCGCTTGGGAAAATTGAATTCGATACCGCCGCCAAGACCGCAGCGCGTGAAGAACTTTCGTCTATGGCAATGGTTTTTGATGAACTGATTAAGTCCCGTATCCAAACCACAATGAGTCCCACCGGTAAGATTCTGGCGACCAGAGTCCCGCCAGAACTTCTGGAGACGTTGAAGAACTCACCGGGCGTCGGGGCCGCTGGTTTCAATGAAGAATCACTCCAGCAGATGTTCAACCAGTCTGGTGTCATCATGCCTCAGGCTCCCGTTGGCATTGGTTCGAAATGGACATCTGCAAACGAAGTCCGAACGCCGGCCGGACGTATGGTGTTTAACTCAACACTGGACTTCCGGGGCATGCAGGACTACCAGGGCCGCAAGTTCGCTCGAATTGACATGAAGCCAACTGTGCGAATGGTTCCGGACCCGAACAGTGATACACAGGTGCGGGTGAAGTCGGCTGACGGCAAAGGCGCTGTGTTGTTTGATCACGCGAACGGTCGGATTGAACGCACCAAGTTGTCGTCGAAGATGGTAATGACCGTGACTCAGGATGGTCAGTCGATTGATCAAACTATCGATCAGACTGTGTCCATGGCGTTGGTTCCCAAACAGGTCGCTGCAAAGCCGGCTAGCGGAGGGCGAGGCGAGTAGTTCGCTGAGGGCTGCTTTGCACACTTGTTGTGTTCCGAAATTGAAGCTGCGTTCATCCTGAACGCGGCTTTTTTTTGGCCCGGATTCTTCACTTTGGCCCGCGAGTTGCGTAATCAGCCTGTGTTCTCGCAAGCCACGGGTCCTTTTCCTTATTTTTCTGTCACTGTGCAGCGAAATGCCGCAGCACAGTGAGCCATGTGGCGATCGAGAGAGATTTTTTCCCTTGTTTTTTTGGGGAGCCACAGATGGCAACGGCCGTCATGGAACCGGTCACAGTTGTTGCAGACGACCCTGTCGTTAGTAACGCCGTGGCCATCACGGCATCGGTTCGGCAGTCTCTTGACTGTGATCCTTTGCTGGACGTCGACCCAGACATGCTGCCCGAGTAATCGGTCGTAGCAATCCAGTTGGGTGAACGTCGCTGACGCTTGTCAGCGGCGTTTTTTTATGGCTGCTCGGTTTCACGGACCGCGGTCGCATCTGAATCGCTGGCTGGCTCGCAATGCCACTGACTTTACGCCACCGATTTTACATCGGTGGGTCCACGGTTTTTCACTACGGAACCAGTTAGCAGTGCGATGTGGTGCAGAAGCCGTTAAACCCGCGACGTAAAGTCGGCGGTGAAGAATCTAAAGTCAGTGCCATTCGGCTGACGCGGGCAAGTAGACGTTCGGAAGTTGCGGGCGTGTGCGTGAATTTGGTTCGCCAGTCATCTATCATCCGGCGTCTCAGGTTTCTTCCGGACCAGGTTGATGTCGCGTATTTTTCCATCTTTGGCCGTCGTTGCGGTCGTTTTTATGCTGCTCGCGTTTGGGCTCGGCTGGGTCATTGAAGACGCCGGTTCGATTGAACCAGCCATGATGAGCCAGGTTCGCTGGCACTTCTTCGTTGGCCTTGGCGCGATGGTGTTCACCAGTTTGATTCACTCCATTGTGCTCACTTATTTCATGGGAACCGGCCGCTGGCTGGAAGAAACATCAAAAGCCTATTCGCTGACCGACGAATACTTTGCTGAGAGCAAGAAGATTAAGTACCGCACGATTCCGATTATGGTGCTGGCGATCACGGTTCTTGTTTTCACCGGTGCAATGGGCGCGATGGCCGATCCGGCCGCGCGAAGTCAGTTTGGGGGTTGGTTTGGTCTGACGCCGGCGAAGACGCACTTTGCGGTCGCTTCGTTGGCGGTGATGGCGAACCTGTTGGTTCACTTTATTGAGTTCCAGGCGGTGCGGCGGAATGGTCAGATTGTCGATATGGTTCTGGCAGACGTGCACCGAATTCGAACGGAACGCGGGCTGCCGACGGAACCTGTGGTTCCGGTTTCTGTTAAGTAGGTTCTGAGCAGTCAGGGAAGTTTTTGGAGATACACGACAACGCTCGATTCGCGACCACGCGCTGGAGTCTCGTGCAGGCGGCGGCCGGCGAGGATTCGTCGTTGTCGGAAGAAGAGTATCAGCAGGCGTTGGCTGAGTTGTGTGCGAACTATTGGTTCCCCGTTTACGCTCATTGCCGCCGCAAAGGGGCGGCGCCCGACGATGCGGAAGATCAGACGCAGGAATTCTTCACCCGCATTCTGGACGGGAACCTGATCAAGCTTGCCGATCCGAACCGCGGTCGTTTTCGTTCGTACCTGCTGACGGCACTGGATCATTTCCTTGTGAACGAATACCGGAAGGGTCAGGCTGCCAAACGTGGCGGCGGCATGAAACACATTGCGATTGATGTGGCGGACGCTGAGAGCCGCATTGGGGTTCAGCCCGCGACGAATCTGACGCCTGAGGATGAGTTCGAAAAACGCTGGGCGGTTGTGATGTTGTCCGGTGTTTACGATGCGCTTCAAAACGAGCAGACGGACGATGATCGCAGGAACCTGTTTGCTGAACTCAAAGCCTTCCTGCCGGGCAACAGCGATGTTCCTTACGCGGTTGTGGCTGAGAAACTGAAGATGTCGGAAGGCGCGATTAAGGTTGCCATTCACCGGCTGCGCAAACGGTTCGGACAACTTCTGCGCAACGAGATCGCTCAGACCGTGGCATCGGTTGATGAGATCGACGATGAGATTCGTCGGCTACAAATTGCGCTGTCGAAGTAGTGCGGCGGCGGTGGCCGAATGGCACTGACTTTACACTTTTCGCCCCCGAATATTATGTGGTGGGTTCACGGCTTTTGCACCGTGGACATGTTATGGCGCGAGGCTGGTGATCGACGTGGATGGCAGAAGCATCACCCGACCTCGTGAGCGATTTGGGCGCTAGCCCTCGGCGGAATTGCTCAGAACTGACGTATCGCCCACTAACGTTTCAACCCCCCACGACCAGCAATCACTGACGCAACGAAGTGGCCGAAATTTCGGACACGTTTTGCAACACGGCCGTTGCATGTGGAACGGTAGTGCCACGTTGTAGATCTAATCCGCCGAGGGCTAGCACCCAATCGCTCACAAGCTAGCGCCGGCGTGGGGAGCCAGTCCAACTCGTGCGGAGTTTCCGTGCCGGCGAAGACTGTGGTTTGATACAATCGACGCAGGTTTGTGAGTTCCTGTCGCCCGGACTTCTGGTGTTTGATGGTATGTTTCGTTTGATAGTCACAGCGGTGATGTTGGTGATCTGTGCGACAGGTTCAGTCGTCGCGCAGGAACCGACGGAAGGCGAGAAGCTGTTCGCGCTGAAGTTGAAAACGATGTTCGCTTCGAAGTGTCTTGCCTGTCATGGAGCTGACCCGGAGAACATCGAAGGCGGGTTCGATATGCGGACTCGTGAGTCGATTTTGCGAGGCGGCGAGACTTACGGTGCGGAGGTTTTGGTTCCCGGTAAGGGACGCAGTAGCCTGCTTTACCAAGTGACGACTCGAAGCGAAGAAGGTTTTGGGATGCCGCCCAAAGAGGCGGAGAAACTGACTGACGAACAGACAAACTGGATCCGTCAATGGATTGACGAAGGCGCGCCGTGGCCGGATGAAAAACGGGTTGCGGAAATTCAGGATGAGTACGCCTCGGGTGTGATCGTGCAGACGTCTGGCGGGCTGGGCGACGATTGGACGAATCGTCGGTATGAACCAAAACACCTTTGGGCGTACCGGCCATTGAAGACGGTCGAACCACCAACGGGCAGTCATCCGATTGACTGGTTTATCGACCGCAAGCTGGCAGAAGTGGGACTGCAACCGGCTGAGACTGCGAGTGCGCGGGAGCTGGCCAGGCGGCTCAGCTTTGGGCTGACCGGGTTGCCTCCAGCGGTGGATGGTGAGGAGAGTTCGCGAACGGCTGCGTTCGAGGCACAGTTCAAAGTCGATCCGCAGGCGGCTGTGACAGAATACGCAGATGAACTGATGGCGTCGCC
>CAZAIB010000141.1:0-15827 GCA_964485095.1 uncultured Planctomycetaceae bacterium
AGGCGGCTGTGACAGAATACGCAGATGAACTGATGGCGTCGCCGCATTATGGCGAGCAGTTCGGTCGGCACTGGCTGGATGTTGCTCGCTACGCAGACACGGCTGGGTTCGCCAACGATTACGCTCGTCCGAATGCCTGGCGGTATCGGGATTACGTTGTGCGAGCGTTTAACAACGACAAGCCGTACAACGATTTCGTTCGCGAGCAGATTGCCGGCGACGAATTGGATCCGGACGATGCTGAGAAGCGGATCGCGACCGGGTTTCTGCGGATGGGTCCGTGGGAACAGACGGGGATGAGCGTGTTTCGAGTCACGCGGCAGCAGTGGCTGGACGACGTGACTGATTCTGTAGGGCAAACGTTTCTCGGTCACGCTTTGCAGTGTGCGAAGTGTCATGATCACAAGTTCGACCCTGTGCCGACTCGCGATTACTACAGCATGATGGCGGTGTTTACGACGACACAGTTTGCAGAGATCAATACGCCGTTGCTGCCTGACGAGAACACAGCTTGGTTCAAAGAATCGAATCGCTGGACGAAGGCCAAGATTGCGGGGTACTCGAAACAAGCCGCGGCACTGAAAGCGAAGATTAGCGAGACAAAGAAGAAAGAAACCGGCGACGCGACGGTCGGAGACAACGGTCTGTCGCCCGGCGATGAGAACTCGTTGGCTCGCATGTACAAGAACATTTCGCGGCACACGTGGGAGCTTGAGAAGACGCAGCCGATTGCGTTTGCTGTCTACACGGGCAAGACAATCACGCGGCAGAATGTGTCGAAGCGGGTTGTTCGTCCCGCCAAAGTCTGGGGCAAGGGCACGATTGAAAAGGACACGATCCTGACCGGTGGCGACGCTTACGCTCGCGGTGATGCTGTGACTCCGGCTCCGATCAGTGCTGCTGTCACGCTTGGCCAAATGACAATGGAACCGTTCCCCAGCGGGAAAGGCAAACGCCGGTTGGCTCTGGCGAACTGGATGGTGTCGAAACGCAATCCGTTGACTGCTCGGGTCATGGTGAACCGGGTTTGGTCGTGGCATTTTGGCAAGGGGCTGACTGGAAACCCGAACAACCTTGGTTCGACCGGCGAATTGCCAACTCACCCTGAACTGCTGGACTACCTGGCCGGTTGGTTCATGCAGCATGATTGGTCGGTTAAGCAGTTGAACCGGCTGATACTGACGTCTGCCGCATACCGTCGCAGTTCGCGCCATTCGACCCCGAAGGAACTCGCGACAAAGGACCCGACCTACAGTCACTACGCGGTGTTCCGATCGCGGCGGCTGACGGCGGAGGAGTTTCGTGATGCGATGCTTGCGGCCAGCGGCGAGTTGAACCGGCAGGTTGGCGGGATTCCTTGTCGTCCGGACATCAACGAAGAAGTCGCGATGCAGCCGCGGCAAATCATGGGCGGAACAGCGTCTGTCTACGAACCCGACGCGTTGCCGAGCCAACGTAACCGCCGCAGCATTTACGCCGAAAAAATCCGCGGTCTGCGCGATCCGTTTATGGAGACCTTTAACCAGCCAGGGCCAGACAAGTCGTGCGAACTGCGCGAAACATCGACCGTCGCGCCGCAGGCTTTGACGTTGTTTAACGCGCAGGAAGTACAGGATCGGTCGCTGGCGTTTGCGGCTCGATTGTTGAAACAGAGTGGGGACGATGAAGCGGTGGTTCGGTTCGCGTTCGAAGCATCGCTTAGCCGCCAGCCGACTGCGGCTGAACTAACCGCGTGTCTGACGCATTGGACCAAAGCGACCGCTGAGGAAGAGAAGAAAACCTACGAGCCCAGGGCCTATCCGACGGAATTGCAGCGGACGGTCATGGCGGAGAAGACGGGTGAGCCGTACGACTTCACGGAGTTCATGCCGATCTACAAGGAGTACGTACCGGATCTTCAACCAAGCCAAGCAGACGCGCGGACTCGCGGGTTGGCTCAGGTGTGTTTAGTGATTTTCAATCTGAACGAGTTCGCTTACCTGGATTAGATGGCCCTGGCAGCAACGTTATGAATCACTCATCGAATCGACGCGACTTCCTTTACGGGCTCGGAGCGAGTCTGGGTTCTGTTGCGCTGACATCGATGTTGCAAGCTGATGAGACCGGTTCGTCTGTCGGACAGTCGCCGCATCACTTGCCCAGGGCGAAGCGTTGCGTCTTTTTGATGATGGAAGGTGGGCCGTCGCACCTGGATACGTTTGATCCGAAATCGGAATTGGCGAAACGTCACTTGCAGGAGTTCAATCGGTCTGGTGAAGAGCAAAGTGCGATGTCGTCGGGCAAGCGGTACTTCGTGAAGAGCCCCTTCGAGTTCACGAAAGCTGGTGAATGCGGTGCGGATATCAATACCGCGTTCGAACATCTGCAAACGTGCGTCGATGACATTTGCTTCTATCGCGGCGCGTATGTTGAATCGGTAAATCACCCGACGGCGTGTTACCACGTGAACACCGGCAATCGCTTCGGCGGCGATCCGGGAGTTGGGGCGTGGGTGAACTATGGGCTTGGTTCTTCAAACGAGAACCTGCCGGGGTTCGTTGTGCTTCCTCGCAGCAGTTACCCGCAGGGTGGAGCGGCGAATTGGTCGAACGGGTTCTTGCCGGCTGCTTATCAGGGAACGCCGTTACGACCGCAGGGCAGTCCGATTTTGGATCTCAATCCGCCGCCGGGTGTCAGTCGGAAGCGACAACGTGAGAACCTGGACTTGCTGGCGACACTAAACAAGCAGCACCTGCAATCGCGACCAGGCCGCAGCGATCTGGAAGCAAGATTGAACTCGTACGAGTTGGCCTATCGAATGCAGACTGAGGTTCCCGGCATTCTGGATCTGGACGGCGAATCGCGCGAGACGCTGGGCATGTATGGCATTGGCGAACCAAAGACCGATGCGTTCGGACGCAAGTGTTTGTTGGCGCGGCGGTTGGTGGAGAAGGGAGTTCGATTCGTTCAGGTTTACTCGGGCAACTGGGACAGCCACGACTACATTCACCGCGCGCATGGTTCGTTGATTCGTGCGGTGGATCGGCCGATTGCGGCGCTGCTGAAGGATTTGAAGCAGCGGGGAATGCTGAAGGATACGTTGGTGATGTTTTGTGGTGAGTTCGGTCGGACGCCGGACAATGGTCTGCGAGGTGGCGGGAAATCTTATGGTCGAGATCACAACGCGAATGCGATGGCGATGTGGTTCGCGGGCGGTGGTGTGAAGGCGGGCCACACGATTGGGGCGACCGATGACATTGGCGGTAAGGCGGCCGAGTGCGTTCATCACATTCGTGACGTTCATGTCACGCTGCTGCATTTGCTGGGCCTGGACGACAACAAGCTCACGTATTACCACGCCGGCCGATTCAAGCAGTTAAGCCAGTTTGGTGGTAAGGTCATTGAGGAATTGATTGGCTGAATCTGAACCGGGGTGTGGTTCTAACTCGCTTTTCACACAGTGTTTAAGGTTCTTTCGGGAATTCGGCCGAAAATCCCTGTAACCTTTGGGAAGAAAAGCTGCATCGACATCAGAGAACACCTGATTCGAAGCGAGCCAGAACCATGACTGACGCACAAAACGATCTTCCACTCAACAACGCTCGCGCCATTTCAGGCCTGATGGGGCTGGCTTTAGATGCGGACCAGGATGCGGAATCCATTTCGTCCGGGAAGAAATTCACCACGCCACTGACGGAAGAACTTGCTGAGAAGTTCCCGTCATTGGAGATTCTTGAACGCATCGGCAGCGGCGGAATGGGTTGCGTCTACAAGGTTCGACAGAAGAACCTCGACCGCATCGTCGCGCTAAAAATCCTGCCGGCGGAACTCGGCCGCGATCCTAAGTTCGCTGAACGGTTTGGTCGCGAAGCGCGGGCTTTGGCTCGGTTACGCCATCCCAACATCGTCGCGCTTTACGAGATTGGTGAGGTTGATGGGCTGCACTACCTGACCATGGAGTACATGGACGGCATGAACCTGCGTGAGTTCATGGCTGTGGAGCAGGCTGGCGGAATTGATGTCGTGGATGTGATGTCGCAAATCTGTGCGGCGGTCCAGTACGCTCACGATCAGGGTGTGGTTCACCGCGACATCAAGCCTGAGAATGTGCTGTTTGATTGTCGCGGCCACGTGAAGATTGCTGACTTTGGTCTGGCAAAGCTGGAACAACTGGCGACGCAGGACATCACACTGACCGGTTCTCGCCAGGCGATGGGAACGCTGCACTACATGGCGCCTGAGCAATGGGAGAACCCCGCTACAGTCGATCACCGCGCCGACGTTTATGCGCTGGGTGTGATGCTGTACGAGCTCATCACCGGTCGTTTGCCGCTGGGACACTTTGATCCGCCATCGGTGCTGGCGGATGCTGACCCACGCGTTGACGACATCGTCATGAAGGCGATGCAAAGTAACGCTGATAGTCGTTATCAGACGGCCCGTGAGGTAGCGGACGATCTGAAGAACCTGGACGTGGTTGCATCGCCGCAGCCGGTTCGAGCCGTCCAGGACCGTGGGACGTTCACACGATTCCTGAACGTCGGCGGTCACATGCGCAATATCGCTCGGCGAGTTGCCGTGAATTCAGAGTCGCCGGACGAGGGTTCCCCGTGGTTGACAGCTTTGTGGCTTATCGCGATCTGCGGTTTCTCAACGCTAGCGCCGTGGGTTGCGGGAAGGAATGCGTTTACAAGTTCTATCCCGAACATTCCCATCGATGTGCCGAATGTCATGCCATTCTTGTTGGCGATTGCCGTGTTCGGAATTCGCATGGTGCCGAAGCAGTTGGGTGTGAAAGGCGATCTGTTATCGATTGTCCTGTCCAGCGCCGCGATTGCACATGTTGTCATGATTTACGCTTCGTGGTCGGAGACACATGCGATGTGGGGACGAGTGATCGGCGTGTCGATTTTCCCTGGCCTGGTTGGGTTCCTGTTCGTTTTGGTTCTGTTGGATACCATCTGGTCGGTGTTTACTCGGTTCTGCGGTTCGGTTGCTGTTGGAGCGAGGGCGTGGGGCAGTTGGGTGAGCGGTTTGAATGAACGCGTTTTGGGGATGACGAAAGAACGAGCGGCTCAGGAGAAACGCGAGAACAAAGAAAAGTGGAACGCGTTCTATCGGCGTCTGAGGATGGCCGGAATCGGACCGCGCAAGATGTGGGACGCATTTGGAATTGAGGACGAACCGCAACCGGTCGCGAGTGGTCCGTCACCAGAAGAACCCCGGCCAGTTCCACCTGTTGCCGCTGCGTTCGTATCGACACCGATTCCTACTGATGAAGAGAATGTAAAAGAAGCAAATGAATCAGCTGGCTGAAACTGAAGATGTATTCGCGGAACTGTTTCCGAAAACGCACCGTGCGATTAATGAGGGAATCGATTCCGGGCTGCACCGCGGCTGTCAGATTTGTGTCTCGCGAGGCGGGCAGACGCTTGCCAATCTGGGTTTGGGTGAAGCGGCCGCGGATGTGCCGATGGCCGCCGATACGATCAATCTGTGGCGATCGGCCGGTAAGCCAATGACGGCCGCCGCGGTGCTGCGATTGATGGAAGACTGTTTGGTGTCGCTGGACGATCCGGTCGCCAGGCACATTCCGCAGTTCAACGACGATTCCATCACCATCTTCGACTTACTGGTTCATACCAGCGGTTTGCCCAACACGGAAGTGGGTTGGCCCAACGTGAGTTGGGAAGAAGTCATCGATTCGGTTTGTGAGTTCAAACGCGATCCCGCCATACAAGCGGGGTACTCGTACTTTGCCAACTGGTTTTTGTTGGGCGAAATTCTGCTGAGCTGCGATGCTGACGCGTTCAGTTTTGGGCGGAAGATGCAGAGCGATATTTTCGGCCCACTGGAAATGTCGGACACGTGGAACGGAATGCTGCCCGCCGAGTGGGAAGAGAACCAGCATCGCATCGCAGAGGTCGAAACCATCACGCTAAGTGGTCGTCGTCGAGCTGAACCGCTGCATCAGCAAGAACACTGCATCGCCGCGTCGCCCGGTTCAAACTTACGCAGTACGGCGCAGGATGTTGTTCGGTTCTATGAGTCGTTAGAGAGCGGTGATTTTTTCAGCCGGTCCGACACGTTGCCGCTCATGACACATTCGCATCGCGAGGGGCTGACGGACGAGACCTTCAAGGCGGAAGTTCGCATGGGATTGGGCGTGATTCTGACGCCCAAAGGCATGGGTGTTCCTTACGACTTCGGGGACTTCTGTTCGTCGAGAACGTATGGGCACGGTGGTGCTCAGTGTTCGATGGCGTTTTGCGATCCGCAGCACGAGTTGATTGTCGCGTGGGTGGTGAACGGGTTCCCGGGGGAACCAAAACACCAGCAACGCAATCGCGCGATCAATAGTGCGATTTATGGGGACCTGACCTGACCGTCTCCGGCATCGCGGGCTGGCAGTGCTTACCGTCTGCTCTGACGGAAGCCATACTCGATGGCGAACCAGTTGGCGTAGCGTTCGCGGTCGCGATAGCTGCGGTTACGCGTGTCGTTGATGTGTCCGATCTCGTGAATCAGGATGTTATTGAGATAGAAGTCGCGGATGGTTTTTTCTGTCCACGTCAGGACCCACGAACCGTTGCGTTCTGACCATTGGCCGCCGTACATCTTTGTATCGATGACCAACTGCGGTTGAGGCGGCCGGGAGTAGAACTCCGTCATTGAATCTTCGATGGGGTACAGGTAAACCGCCGGTCCCCACTGCATGCCATACAGCGGAAACAACGCGCGTTTCTTTGTCATGCCGCTTAGTTGAACAACTTCAAGATCGCGTGTGTATTTTTCGGGAAGCAGCGAGACGCGTTCTTTTGCTTCGGCTTTGGTGATGGGGTGGAAATAGCCGGAGCCGGGTTTGGCTGAGATGTATTTGATCTCGCCGCTGCCGGTTGGTTCGTGCCAGACTTCGGGGGCATCGAAGCAGTTCGAATCGAACTCGTTACCACGGTGGCTGTGGGCGGATGTAGGCCTGGCGTGTCCGCGGCGACGGACCGTGTTGGTTCGCGGTCGCTTGCGGTTTCGCTGTTTTGTAGATCGCTGTTGTCGGTTCATGGGCTGTCCGGTTTCGGGGAATCGGATCAGCCGTCCGTGACTGAAAAGGCCAACAACCTTGGCCTCCTCAACTGTATTCTGGTGTCCGGGCATTGACCAACTGTACAGTCGCAAGTGGCTTCGGAGGCTCGCTTTACGTCGATTGATGCGACATCGCTACGCGAGCGGTCGGGTGTGGCGAGTTCGTCGTAAGTCCCGTGTCACCGGCGTGTTGAGGAGAGTGGCGAGCCGGGGAGTGTCACCAATTAGAGACACCGGGCTGTTCAGGTAGGTAGACATGGAAAACAAAGGCATTTGCCGGTTCTAACGACTCGGGTTCCGCAGAGGTGTCCCCGGGTGGCGGTGTCGCTTAGGGGCTGTGAGCAAATCACCCCACCGGCTTTATGCCGGTGGCTTGTTGGCTTTTGCGCTACCCTTAAACCTCAGAGCGGTAGCGCAAAGGCCAGTAAACCACCGGGGTAAACCCGGTGGGGATCACGAATCCTGCGGTAGCCCATGATTGACGGACTCCATGCGCTGCTGTTGTGAGATGCATTCGGGGTGGGGATGATGGCTGCGAATCAAAATGCTGTCGCTGATGTCCGGAGTTACGAATGATTGTGTGCGCGCTTGCTTGTTGTTTTCTGGTGTGTCCGGTTCCGCAGGACGAACCTAAAGCGGCGTACAATTCTCAGAAGGAAACGATTTCGTTTCCGACGGCTGACGAAGCGCTGGCGAAGATGGAGCTTCCAGCTTCGTTTAAAGCCAGTGTGTTTGCGTCGGAACCCGATTTGACTCAGCCAATCGGGTTCACCACTGACGAACGTGGTCGGCTTTGGGTTGTCGAGAACAACACCTACGCAGAACGGAAGCTGAACTTTGACACCGAGCTGCGCGATCGGGTTGTGATTCTGGAAGATTCAACCGGCGATGGTGTTGCGGACAAGCACACTGTTTTCTGGGATGAGGGCGTGAAGGCGACCAGCGTCGAGGTTGGTTTTGGCGGCGTCTATGTTTTGGCTCCACCGAAGTTGATGTTCATTCCGGATGCTGATCGGGACGACGTTCCGGACGGGCCGCCCGAGATCTTGTTGGACGGCTTTGATCACGAAGTGATTCGTCACAACCTGGCGAACGGGTTGATGTGGGGGCCGGATGGTTGGTTGTACGGCCGACACGGAATTCAAGCGACTTCGCTGGTTGGCAAGCCTGGTGCAACGGCGTCACAGCGGACGAATGTGACGTGTGGTATTTGGAGGTTCCATCCGGTTCGCAAAGAGTTTCAGGTTGTTGCGTCAGGCGGAACGAATCCATGGGGCATGGATTTCAACAAGCATGGCGAGTTCTTCATGATCAATACGGTCATCGGACACCTGTGGCATGTTGTGCCTGGAGCCTACTACCGCCGCATGTATGGATCGCATTTCAACCCATACGTCTATGACGTCATCGAACAGACTGCCGACCACTTCCATTGGGACACCGGTGACGAGAAGTGGAACGACGCCAAGAAAGGCGCACTGACCGACGGAACCGACCGCGCCGGGGGCGGGCACGCTCATTCAGGCTTCATGATTTATCAGGGCAATAACTGGCCGGACAGGTTTCGTGATAAAGCTTTCACGTTGAACTTTCATGGACGTCGGATGAACGTCGAACGGCTGGTTCGCGATGGGAGTGGTTACACCGGCAAGCACGAACCGGATGTGTTCGAGACGAAGGATCAGTGGTTTCGTGGAGTGGAGTTGAAGGCGGGCCCGGATGGTGCTGTTTATGTGCTTGATTGGTCGGACATTGGTGAATGCCACGAAAACGATGGGGTTCATCGTTCGTCGGGGCGAATCTACAAGCTTTGGTACGAGCGTGATGCGTCACCAGAGACGCCGACATCACCGCGGGTCGATCTGTCTCAGTTGTCGAACAAAGAACTGGTCACCCTTGCCCTGTACAAGGAAAACGAATGGCACGTCCGGGCGGCTCGCCGCGTTCTGATGGAACGGGCGGCGTCGGGGAAGGATATGACTGAAGTGGTCAACCAGTTGCTGACCATGGGTGGCGAGAAGACGGTCGAGCATGAACTACGGACGATGTGGTGTGCGTACTGTGTGGGCCACCAGGAAGAGGCGTGGCTGCTAAGTTACATGACGAACCCCAACGAACACATTCGCGCGTGGGCGATTCGGTTGTTGTGCGATCGGCATGGTGAGCTGTCACAGAAAGTTATCGACGCGTTTGCGTATCAAGCGGAGTTTGAAAAGTCGGGTTTGGTGCGGCTGTATTTGGCCTCCGCGATGAACCGCATGCCGCTTAAGAGCCGGTTCGACGTGGCGATTGACCTGGTTCACTATCCGCAGGACGCTGACGATCGCATGCAGCCGCTGATGATTTGGTACGGCATTGAACCGGCTGTCACGGCGTTCCCAAAGAAGGCCGTGACCCTGGCGTTAAGCAGCCAGATTCCATTGGTTCGAAAGTATATCGCTCGGCGGTTGGCTGTTGAGATTGGTGACGCTGACACGATTGATCCTCTTGTTGCTGCACTTGGCAGTGCCCCACCGAACGTTCAGGCGGACTTGTTAAGCGGAATCTCTGATTCGCTGCGGGGTGTTCGGAAAGCGAAGGCGCCTGCGGGCTGGAACGCGTACGCAGCGGCGGCGTCAAAGAACTCGATCACAGGCAAAGCTGTGAGAGAGATTGGTGTCGTGTTTGGCAACGGGCGCGCGCTGGACGACGTCAAACGCATCGCGCGAGATCGGGGGGCGGCCGATGATGCTCGGATTGCGGCCATCGGCGTGCTGGCGAATGCTCGCCCGGATGACTTGTTCCAGATTCTCAAGCCGATGGTTAACGATCGCGTGGCCGGAGGCGCTGCAGTTCGCGCGATGGCGGTGTGTGATGATGTGCGTGTGCCCAATGTTGTGTTGAATGTGTATGGCCGGTTGTCGCCCGAAGACAAAGCGGCCGCCATCGATACCCTTGTCGCTCGACGCGCGAACGCTGGCAAGTTGCTGGATGCGGTGGCGGACGGGCGGGTCGCGAAGTCCGCGATTTCGGCGTTCCACGCGCGGCAGATGCGTGGTTTTGGTGATGAGAAACTGTCGGCGAAGCTGGCGAAAGTGTGGGGCGAAGTGCGGGAAAGTTCTGCGGAACGTCGGGCGATGATGGCATCGGTTCGGGAGACCGTTTCAGTGGCGAACGCTAAGCCTGACATGTTGAAAGGGCAGGCGCTGTTTAAGAAGAACTGTGCGAGTTGCCATGTGATGTTTGGCGATGGCGGCAACATTGGGCCAGATCTGACTGGCTCGAACCGTTCGAATCTCAACTATCTGTTAGAGAACATTGTTGATCCGAGTGCGTCGGTTGCCGCGAGCTTTCGAGCGTCGATTATCGTGACGGAAGATGGCCGGAGTCTAAGCGGCGTGGTTGTCGCAGAGGACGATCGGAGTATCACTTTGCAGACCGACAAGGAGAAGCGGACCATCGCAAAGTCGGACATCGAAGATCGAAAGCAAACATCGCAATCGCTGATGCCGGAGGGGTTGCTGAAGGGGCTGAGTGATGAGCAGCTTGTGGACTTGTTTGGGTACCTGCGGTTAAGAGCGCGACCGTAATGTTGTGTGGGACGCTGGTTGTTGATTCTGCTTTGTTCGGAAGTTGGTTCTCTTGCGAATTGTGATTGTGAGTGACACCCATTGTCTGCATGAGCAGCTTGGGGTTTTGTCGGGGGACGTGCTGATTCATTGCGGTGACTTCTGCGATGGGTTCCACCCCAACGACAGCGACGTGGATGCGATGGACGAGTGGTTCGGACGGCAGGAGTTCGAACTGATCCTGGCCATTGGTGGCAATCACGATATTGCGGCTCAGGATCGGGAAGAACACGGCGAGGACGTGTTTGAGAACGCGGTCTATCTGACAGACGATTCCATCGAAGTCGGCGGCCTGAATTTCTACGGCGCGCCTTGGATTCCGAGGTTGCAGGGTTGGGGGTACTACAAGTCGGATCCGGAGTTGCGGGAGAAGTGGGAACTCATTCCGGACGATACCGATGTGCTGATTACACATACGCCGCCGTTTGGGATTCTGGACAAGCCTCGCACGACCGACTCACAGGGCTGCCCGCATTTGCGTCATCGCGTTGATGCACTGGCCCAGTTGAAGCTGCACTGTTTTGGGCACATTCACGCCAGCTACGGCGTTCAGGACGTGTCGCCGGAACTCACGTTCTGTAACGCGGCGTTACAGCGGGGCGATGAATTAAAACAGCCGCTTGTGATTGAGTTGTGACGCGGCTTGGTGGGTGCTGATCGGTCAGCCTGTCAATCCTTGCCGGTGCCAGAGATGCGAGCCACAAAGAGAGTTGTGTCGTCCTTGCCTGCGATATCAACGGCTTCTTTCATGAGTACCTCGGCCGTTTCCTGGATGGTGCGGCCGTCTGCTTCGCTTTTGGCGAGTTCGCGTTCGATGCGACTGTTCCAGAGTCCGTCAACGACTCCGTCACTGCAAAAGACAAACCACATGCCGGGTTTAAGATGTTGGCTGCCGATCTGTGGTTTGATTTCGAGGTTCTTGTTTCCGATGACCTGTTCGAGACTATTGCGTGCGGGGTGGTTGCGGGCTTCGCGTTCGTTGATTTCGCCTTTGCGAAACATCCGGCCGACTCGTGAGTCGTCGTAGGTCAGCTGTTCGAAGTTGCCATCGTGGAAACAATAAATTCGACTGTCGCCGACGTGGGCGAAATGCAGCTGGCGGCGGGAGAACAGACCGCACACCAGTGTGGCTCCCATACCTTCCACGCCGGGTGTTGATTCGGCAACGCGATTGATGAACTCGTTTAACTGCAGCACCGCACTTTCCAGGTGCGCGTGTGGGTCGGCTGCGGAGTGAAGTGATCCCATTTGAGCGGGCAGGAATCGTGTGAGTTCGTTGACCACCAGGTTGCTGGCGTAGCCGCCACCGGTCACGCCGCCCATGCCGTCGCTCACGGCCAGGATGACTCCTTCATTGGCGATGTTTAACTGGTCGTTAAGCTGAAGTTCTCTGGCGCTACCCGCTTCCGCGGCGAACGCAGCCAGTGCGTCTTCGTTGCCTTTTTTCCGAACGCCTTCGATGGTCATGCCGAACCATGAAAGCATCAAGTCGGAATCGGTCCCGGATGGCGTGGTTCCGTTCCATTCCAGAATTTCGGCCAGTTCGAAGTCGATAATGCAGAACCGACCCATGCGCGCGTGGTAGGTCACGTTGCGATCGAACGGGTCGTCGTGAACGATGCCAAAGTCTTCCTTGAGTTCGGCGAAAAGCTGTTCGCACTTTGACTTGCCAATGGATTCGACAGGTTTGCCACAGTTGGTGGTGGTGATGGTGAGCGTGGCTTCGTCTGAATCCAGTAGCTGCGGAACGTAGTCGCAGCCGCGTTCTTCTAAAACTTTAAGAACGCGTATTTCATTGGCGAATCGTTTGTCGGCGTCGGTTCCGCGGAATGTCTTGAAGACACGCCCGTCGAAACCCACCCGCACGATTGATCGAATTCCGTCCTTTGCAATTCTCATAAAGACAGGGTCGTGGGTTCGTGGTTTGAACGCAACCATGAACTCGGTCGCAGTCGTAGGACGGGTTCCATGTTGTGTCGAACCAGGTGACCAGTTGCGTTCGGTTGGATACACCAAAACATGCCGCCGCGGCACTAGGCTCGTAGTTCTTGCCGGTCCGGGCGTTTCCGGGGACTGTTCTACGCGTATGTCCATGACCTACAATGACGGCTGACGAAACAACAGGGGCCTGCATGCTGACGAATCGCGGAAAATGGCTGGTGCTGCTTTCTGTCTGCGGCTGCGCGCTTGGGGTGATTCGGTCTCAGGAGTTGTTGGCCTACGTTGGGCTGACGGCGTTGATTTGGTTGTTGTTTGAGTGGCTTGTGTTTCGGTGCCGGGTGGCGGTTGTTTGCGGCAGCCTGGAGGTAGAACGGACTTTCAACGGTGGTGATGCTCCACGAACGCTGTGGATGAACCGGCCGGTTGAGATTGAGCTGACGATCTCTCCGAGGGTGCCCGGTGGGATTCCGTTTGTGCGACTGCACGATTTCCTGTCTGTCGGTTTGGAGACCGAAGACAACCAGCATGTTGTCCAGGCGTGTCTGCGTGGCGAATTGAAGCATACGTATCAGCTAATCCCTAAAGCGGCAGGTCGTTTTGTGTTGCCGGGTGTTTGTGCTCGCGTTTCAGATTTGCACGGGATGTTTTTCACGCAGCGGTTTCTGCCATGTGAGGATTCGTTCCGCGTTTTGCCATCGTGTATGCAGGCGGATTCCATGCCGCCCATGAACAAGCGGCACAATTCACTCATGCCGCCCGGAATGCACAGGTTCCTGCGAGCCGGATCGGGTCCGGAACTGCTGGAACTTCGTCAGTACGTGCCGGGCGATCCGCCAAAGTCAATCGCATGGAAAGTGTCGGCTCGCAAAGGCACGTTGATGACGCGTCAGTACGAGAGCGAAGTCCCTGTTCGCGTGACGTTGTTTGTTGACGGATCTACCGGAGCGCGAGTTGGGTTGCCGGGGCATCGAGCTATCGATTCGGTGATTGGAACCACGGCGACGCTGGCGAAGTCGGTGATGGCTGATCGGGATCCTGTTGGCCTGGTTATGTACGACGATGATGGGACGACGCTGCTGAAACATGGAAGCGGCGAACGGCATCTGTTTCGGATTCTGGACGCGCTGGCTGAACGATCGTTCCTGAAGGAACCGGGTCCGGTTGCGTTCTCGCCGAAGCTGATGGATCAGGCGTGGACAGCCTGCGAAGACCTGTATCCGGAACTGTTGGAAAACGACGTGAACCGTGTTCCGTTTTTCCTGATCTCGAAACCGGACTCGTCACTTAAAACGCTGTTGCTGCTGTTGCCTGTCGCCATGCTGCTGTTGATTGCTTCGTTCCAGTTTGGTTCGTGGGCATGGTGGGCGGTGGCGTCTGCTCGGGTTGTGGGATCAATCATCGTGCTTGGCGCTTTGCTGGTGATGCTGAAAGAGATGTTATCGATAGGCAAACGTGCGATGTTGAGACGGCGTTTGCGGTTCGCGGTTGTTCTGGCTGAACTGTTTGATTTGCCGGCCGACGCTACAGTGCGATTGGCGCTGGATGACGCGGTCATGGCGAAGTTCATTTACAAGTTTCTTAACAGCATTGGAGCTCCGTGGACGGACGCCGTCTTCAATGCTCATGGTGCCAACATTGCGGCAGGGCAGGGCCGGTTAGGCGTGCTGGCGGATTCGCTGACTCGTTCAGTGGCACTGGCCCGAGACAACGAGGTGTTTGTTCTGGTTGCCGACCTGCTAGATCATGCCGGGAAGTTGGGGCGATTGATTGATGCAGTCCGGGTGGCTCGTGCGAGGCATCACCGAGTTGTGGTGATTTGTCCGTGGCCAGCGCCGGTGTCGGTTGAGAAGCTGGCGTCGTTGCCTGATGAGGTGATTGAGATTACTCGCAAGGCAGAACAGTTGCGACTTGATGGGGCAGCGGAGGCGTTGCGGACTGAGTTCCGTCGGCTCCAGGTTCCGTTTGCGATGGCTACCGAAGGCAAGTCCATCCGTCTGGTACTCGCCGAAGCAGGGCTTGCTAAGGACGGGCGTACTTCGATGTTGGGGGCGCGATGACATTACCTGTCTCGGATAATCAGACCAAAGACGGTTCCGTAGCGGTTCGGCCTGCGATTGAGCTAAACGCTGGGATTTACGCGGTTGCCGCATTGCTGTCTTCCGGATGGATTGGTTTGACGCTGTTGGATGCTGAGCGTGACAGCACGGCGATGGTGCTGGGCATTCTGGTCGTAGTGATGTTGTTGACCCGCATGTGGCTGGTTGGCCCGATCTATTTTGCAACGCTCGCGTTTCTGTTCTTTGATGAACAACGCATGTCGCGAACGGTGGGTGACTTCTCAGGGCAGGAGTCGCTGTTGGCGGCGGCGAGTATTGTGTTCCTGATTTCGAGCTGTCGATACTTGTGCCTGACGGCTCCCATCGTGCCGTACGTGACGTTATCGATTACGGAGACGTTCCAGGAGTCGCTTGGTTTCCTGGTGTCCATCTTCACTGGTGGTCCGGAAGACAAGCTGACCAAGAAGGCTCGACGAAATTCGCGGATGGAAGAACGATCTGCGAAGACCATTCGGCCTGAAGAGTTCATGACTTGTCTGTTCCGGGTGTTGCTGGCGTTGCTGGCCGCGTTTCTGTTGTTGCAGTACGTGCCCATTCGTGACGGGTATGAGTCGAGGAGAGATTTCGGTTTGGTGGCGACGGGATTACGATCAGCGACGCTGGCTTGGATATTGGTCGGGGTCACGATGGTACTGGGCGTTGTGTTGACGCCGATTAGCTGGGTTCGACATTCGCCGCGAGAAGCAGGTGTGTATCTGCGAAGTGTGGTCACGCGGTGGTGTTTCAAAGATCTGCGGCCGATGGTCGCCCGCCTTGTGAAGACTCGGCGCGAGTCGGTTGTGACGCGACTGCGAAGAGGCGGTAAGCCTCAGCGAGTGGACCTTCTTGATGATGAGGGTGCCGTTGTTAAAGCTAAGTCTCATCCTGTGAGTGCTGTTTTGCAGCAGCGAAAAGGTGGAAGGTAGAAAGTATGTTTTTCTGGCTAAGAGAAATCGCGGGTTGGCTGCTGGCCGCGCTTGGTGTTTATCTGATTTGGATGGGCGTCGGTGAATTGCAGTCATACGACGTGGACCCGCGCATGATTGAGGGTTCGGTGCTGTGTGCAACGGGGGTGATGGTGCTGCGATTTGGGATTCACCTGATTCGTGTCGCTACCGCCGCG
>CAZAIB010000142.1:0-15714 GCA_964485095.1 uncultured Planctomycetaceae bacterium
GTTCCAGGTCGTCCGCGAAGCCATACTGGCTGGTACCCACATCGCGACCGTCCAGCGAGCTGTCTCGCAGAATGTCCGGATTGAGGACCCAGCCCATGTAGGGGTGAATGCACTCGTTAGCGGCATCGGAGACATCGCCGGAAATGATGTACTGTCTGGCTTGGTGGAACCCTTCAAAGCTGAAACTTTTGTTGACCAGCTTCAGGCCGCAAAAAACAAGGCCTTCTGAGACCAACCAGATCAGCAGCAGGCTAACTGCCGTGAAAAGAACCTTCCGCTTGCGAGTTAACTTACGTTGTTTATTCATTTTGCACCTTGGTCGGGCCAACAAAGTCCCAGGAAGTTGGTTGGGACAGGTTGCCTGCGCGTGCCTGAGGACAATTGCGTCGATAAGGTATTGTTCCGGACATCGAGCATAATACTGGCCCCGCCCGAATGATCGTCACCAGAAAATGTCATCGCTGCGGAAAGAAAAACCGCTTCGATAAGTCAAATATCGAAGGCCCCGTGGTGTGCGCCCGGTGTGGTGGGCGCATCCGGCGAACTGAGCAAAATCTGAGCTTCCCTCGCTGGGTACTGCTGAACATCAAGGGCTACATTGTCTACCACAGGTGGGCGCTGTTCGTTGGTGCTCTGGTCGCTGCTTTTCTTGGGGCTGGAGTATATTACTGGGCCGGACTTGCGTCGAAGGGACCGCAGGAAGTCGTTGACCAAACGCCAGCCCCTGAGGTGATCACCGAACCGTGGTCCGCGGCGGAGCCAGTCAAACCCGAGCCACCAAAACCGGTTCGTGCTCGTGAACCAAGACGCTTCGAAGCAGAACCAGTCTGGACCAAAGCGGATGTTGCACCGGCGTTCTCAGTGCCAGCGGGTTCCACCGTTGCCAGTTCCTTTCCGGCACGCTTCATTGCCGTGGACGGAACCATTCACGCGCTCAAGTCTGGTGAGAGTTTTGGTGGATTCGATACAGACGGCGCTATCAGCACAGCGCTAAGTCCGGATGGTGACTGGTTCGCTGTCGCCTCAGCAGACCCAGAGGGTCAGGCCACTGTTTCGATTTACTCGTCGCGAAGCCCGGGCTCTTCCGGCACTAAGATTCAATGCGGCTGTGACGCGGACCGACTGGGAATAGTCAGGTTCATGCAGGGCAACAAACTGCTTGTTCAGTCGAAACTGCTGATCGGTTCGAAGCTCGCAGTCTGGGGGAAGAACGGTTCGGAGCTGGTCGAATTTGAGACGGCATCATTTGGCCCCAGTGCCTGCGCTTTCGCTCCGGACGGCGAAACAATCGCCATCGCGAGCGCCGGTTCCATTGACATTTACGAAGTCAGCAGCGGCAAACGCGTTGGTCTCATGTCCCCGGTAGAAACGGGGTTCCCCATGTCAATGTGCAGCGGGCTTGCGTTCTCACCAGACGGCAAAGAACTCGCATGCCTGTTGCACATGGATCGGTTCATCATCTGGAATACAGACGACGGCACGGTCGCTTTGAATCACATCCTCGAACACAGTGTCACCGAACAAGGCGGTACCAACGTCGGGCTGCAATGGTTGCCCGACGGTCGAGGCTGGCTACTGAACGGGTCGATGTTGTTGCTTAGCGACCCGTTGTCGATTGTTTGGCTCGCAGACACTTCGGTCCCGGCGAACGGATACGTGATTGATCAGAACTATGTGCTCGTCCGCGAAGCGTCTGACGACGGTGACGTGCTACGCGCGGTGGCGTTTCCCTGGGCAGAGATTGCCCAGTTACGTGATTTGCTGGAAAAACCACTTCTGAAACGCGGCGACTCGGTCGAAATTTTCGTTACTCACGAAAACCAGGAGTCTGATGTGACTCGGCGTTTCAGGGAGGCGTTGGCAGCACGCTGCGAATCGCTGGGCCTTGTCGTTGGAACCGACTGCCGGCTTAAGCTCGTTATGGAATACACCGCGAAAAGAGGAACGCGTAAGCCGTTCAAAGGTGGCGACTACCTCGATGAATTTGGGCGGATCGTCTTTCCAACTGAGATCAACTGTCAGTTCCGCCTGCGGCACACAGGTTCTGGCGACGCCGTCTGGTCGCGCGAGCTCTCAACCGATGGAGGCAACCCGACCCCGGAACCAACAACGACCGCAACTCTGGAAGCCAGGGCAATCGCCGCCGTCACGTCGTACATCGATTGTCTGAATATTCCCTCCCGGATCCTGGATGACTCCAAAGTCAAAGTACCGCTGAGGCGGACTGACAGCTCCGTTTCCCCTGCGTCTGACGAGCTACCGCAGTAGCTGGCTGGCGGAAACCGGCATTCCGGCGGAGTCCACAGATTCGCTAGCATCTACTTGGGCAGGAAACTTCCAATCAAGTGCTGGCAAATGACTGACACACGTCAATGTCCAATCTGCGGAGCGGTCGTCGAGGTTTTCGAAGACCAAATTCACAATGCCGTCGCATGTCCGCGATGCAGTAATCCTGTTCCATCTCCGACTCCACGAGCCGCCGAGGACCTACGGCCTGGTTTCCTGGTCCAGGGGGCGGACAGGCCGGCTCGACGAGCGCATTTCCCGATTCTGATTTTCGGCGTCGTCCTGTTGGGGTTAGTTGGTTTGGTGCTGTGGGAACCGTGGAAAACAACGCCCGAGATTACCTTCTCACCTGATCCTCCACCTGCCACGAATGTCACCAAAGGCAAGTCAGAACCAGTCTCCGCTTCCCTCGCGGCCAAACCGCTTGTCGTACCACCCAGCTCACTTCCCCGACCGCCGTCCACCGTACTCACACCGCTGGCATGGAACTCAGCGCCGCCCCGGTTGCTGCTACCCCGCGGCAATCGAACCGTCGTATCCGTGGCCGGTCACCCAGTGAAGCTCATCGCGCTTGATGAAGTTATCTACTCCATCAACGATGGACGCGAACAGGCACGCTTTCCAATTCAGGATCCGATTCAACAGTCTGCCATCGCGCCAGACGGATCGCAGTTCGCGGCAGTCACCAATGTCGGCGATACGTCACGGATCTTAACTTTCAGCGTCGCGAATCCTCAGGTTCCCCGGGAACTTGAGCTCAGAGATACCGACAGGCCAATCCGGTTCATGGCGTTCTCGAACCCGGACACGTTGATCACCCAATTGGGATTCGGCACGGGGGCGAACCTGGCGGTGTGGGATTTGCAAACCGGTACCGTAAAGAAGCGGCTTGATTTGCCATCGTTTGACAATGACATGGCCACAATGAGCCCAGACGGGACAAAGTTGGCGATCGCAACCTCCGGATCGATTGAGATTCTTTCAATCGATGGAGAAGGCGAACCAGTTGAAATGGATATTCCTGCCAGCCTGGTTGCGACCCTGTTCTCGAACTGTCGAGGGATCGCGTTCTCACCCAGCGGGAAAGAACTCGCCGCGCTGATGCCCAATCATCGAATCATTGTTTGGTCGCTTGCAGGTGACGTACTGATGGACCATACGGTCTACATACCTGACGCCGGAGATTCCGATGCTAACGCAAAACTGCAATGGTTGGCTGATGGTCGCGGCTGGGTTCTCTATGGCAACACGGTGTGCCTGTGTGATCCGGTATTGGTCGTCTGGAAGATTCAGCACAAAGGGAGTTACCGAAGCTTTCCCAACATCGTGGTCGATCGCAGTCACCTGTTGATTGGAGGCGGCCAGGCAGACTCCGGCAAACTCGCGGGCGTGACCCTGCCCTGGGTGAAAATCAGGAAAGCCGCGGCTGAGTTGGCCGGGAAAGATCCATTGTTTGGCCGGCCGTCAACTGTGCGTGTGGCCGTGAAGGTCAGCAAAGCACGACACCCTGACAAAGAACTCGTGGCTGAAAAACTCCGAGAAGTCATTGGGGCTCGCCTTGACCTGGCTGGAATCAAACAAGCCGCGGACGCCGAAACGATTCTGTTCGTCGATCATGCAGAAGAGGCGGGCACCGTGAAGGAAGTCTCAATCAACGAGTCCCTCGAAAACGTCTGGGGAACCAAGATTCGCCAACGAGTTGAACTACGCCAACGCAATAGCGGCAAAGTGCTTTGGTCTTCAGACTTCGAGGTCGATAGCGGGGTCGAACGGAGAGGCACCGTGCGACTGCGTACCCCTGAACAGGTTTCTGGTAAAGGACTGCGGGACCGGGCGTTCGAGACAATCGTCCTGCGACTGAAGCGGCTAAGCTTGCCCACGTTCATTCCGAACGACCAGCAGAACCAATTGCCGTTGCGAGCGACCTACTAACGTTAGCACTTGTCTTCCATGCAAACCGGCAATCGGGTTTGTTGTACCAGCATCAGGGTTTCAGCTACCGTGTTGCGTTTACTTGATTTGATTCGACGACAGCAGCATGACGGAACCAGATACGGCCGAACATCAGCGCCTCACTGCCGAAGCGGCGCGGGAACCGAACGCGAATTGGAAACGCTGGGGGCCGTATCTTGCTGAGCGTCAGTGGGGTACGGTTCGCGAAGATTATTCGCCAGACAGTCAGGCTTGGGATTACCTCACCCACGAACATGCCCGCAGTCGAGCGTACCGGTGGGGTGAGGACGGCTTGCTGGGATTCTGCGACAGGCAGTGCCGACTGTGCTTCTCTATCGCTCTTTGGAACGGCAAAGATCCCATTCTCAAGGAACGCCTGTTCGGATTGGCCGGCGAAGAAGGCAACCACGGCGAAGATGTTAAGGAACACTACTTCTATCTTGATTCCACACCAACGCACTCGTATGCCAAGGCACTTTACAAGTACCCCCAGGCCGAGTTCCCCTACGCAAAGTTGATCGAAGAGAATCGACGGCGCGACCGACTGGCGGATGAGTACGAACTTTCTGAGACCGGAGCGTTTGACGAAGAACGTTACTTCGACGTGCAGGCTGAGTACGCTAAGGCGGGTGCCGATGATCTTCTGATTCGAATCACGGTCACGAACCGCGGGCCGGAACCGGCAGCGCTGCACTTGCTGCCAACGTTGTGGTTCAGAAACACATGGGCCTGGGGTTGCGACCACGAAGGGTGTTGGCCCAAACCGAGGATTTGGAAGGAAGCAAACGATCGACTGTACGCCGAACACGTCACGCTTGAGCGTTTTCATTTCGCGGCCGACGCTGACAACAACGGCAAGTCCCCGGACTGGCTATTCACCGACAACGAAACGAACACGCAGTTGTTCCCCGATCAGCCTGTGGCCAGCGAGTTCGCAAAAGATGCGTTCCATCGGTTGTTGATACACGGCGAACAGACAGCGGTTCGATCTGACGCCCAGGGAACCAAAACCGCCGCGCACTATGAAATGACGTTGGCAGCGGGTGAGTCTCAAACCGTTCGCCTGCGGTTGGTTGCCGATACTCAAGCCAGCGCCAGCCTTTTTGATTCGGAATTCGATTCTGTCTTCGAGCAGCGGATTCGTGAAGCCGACGAGTTCTACGCCGCTCGCACGCCGGATCATCTAGATGCCAACGAATCGCAAGTCATGCGGCAGGCGTTCGCCGGTTTGTTGTGGACAAAGCAGTTCTATCACTATGTGGTCGAAGATTGGCTGAAAGGCGACTCCAACACGCAGGCGCCCGCCGAAATGCGGAAGTCCGGACGAAACAGTGACTGGCGGCACCTGTTCAATCGCGACGTGGTTTCCATGCCGGACAAGTGGGAGTATCCCTGGTACGCCGCCTGGGATTCGGCGTTCCACATGATCCCATTCGCTGACATCGATCCAGACTTCGCTCGCGATCAGCTGGTGTTGTTTCTTCGCGAATGGTACATGCATCCGAACGGACAGATACCCGCGTACGAATGGAACTTCGGCGACGTGAACCCGCCTGTGCACGCATGGTCGTGCCTGCGAGTGTTCCAGCTTTCGAAAGACAAGCACCCCGGCGCGAGGGAGTTTTTGGCTCGGACGTTTCAGAAATTGTTGCTGAACTTTACGTGGTGGGTGAACCGAAAAGATCGCGGCGGTAACCACATTTTCGCGGGTGGATTTCTGGGGCTCGACAACATCGGAGTCTTTGATCGATCGAAGCCGCTACCCGTTGGCGAAGCACTGGAACAGGCGGACGGTACTGCCTGGATGGCTCACTTCGGAGCCAGCATGTTGTCCATTTCGCTGGAACTGGCTGCAGACGACGCGCCGTATGCGGACATGGCTTCCAAGTTTTTCGAACACTACATCGAAATCGCTACTGCCATGAACTCGCTGGACGGAACCGGCTTGTGGGACGAACAAGACGGCTTCTACTACGACAATCTGCGCATGGGCGATCAGAATATTCCGCTGCGAATCCGTTCGCTGGTGGGACTGGTTCCGCTGTTCGCGGTTTGCGTTTTAGACGACGAAGTCATCGATCGGCTGCCGGGTTTTCGAAAGCGGACTGAGTGGTTCCTGGAACACAGGGCCGATGAACTGCGGCACATCACGTACATGGAACAGGAGCGAGAAAACGGTCGCCTCCGCTTGCTGGCGATGCCAACGCGAGAACGCCTGGAACGGATCCTTGCGTACATGTTGGACGAAGCCGAGTTCCTTTCGCCGTTCGGAATCCGTTCGCTGTCCAAAATCCATGACGAACACCCATTCGTGTTCCACGCGGCCGGCGAAGACCACATCGTCAAGTACACGCCGGGTGAATCGGACTCATGGCTGTTCGGCGGCAACTCAAACTGGCGCGGTCCGATTTGGTTCCCGATGAATTACCTGATCATCGAATCGCTTGAGAAGTACCACCGGTTCTATGGCGATTCGTTCCGTGTCGAATGTCCGACCGGTTCAGGGAATCTGATGAATCTGAAGCAGGTTGCGGACGAGATCGCTCGCCGACTGCTGTTACTGTTCCAGCCCGATGAGAATGGTGTTCGGCCATGTCACGGAACCGAAACGGCGTTCGCCAGGGAGGACGCGTGGAAGGATCTTGTCCTGTTCCACGAATACTTCCACGCCGAAACAGGCAAGGGTCTGGGTGCGAGTCACCAGACCGGCTGGACCGCGCTTGCGGCAACACTGCTACAGCGGGAGAGTGGTTGAAGAGTTGAAGGGGGAAAGAGTTCAAGAGTGGTGTGGATGAGACACGAGTCTCACGGAATGCATCGGCTCGCCGACAGGTCTACTTACTCAGCACTCGTTGCGATCTTGCGATACAGCGGGAGATGGCGGTAATAGACTTCCAGGGTCATGATCGACAGTGCGGTCTCGTAAATTCGGCCGCCCTGGCCTGCGTGCCGATCGACCGGGTTCCAGCTGCCAGTCGCCGGTCCCTGGCGAACCTGAGCCTCAACAAGCTGCGGTCTTAGCTGATCGTTCCACCGTTTCCATTCAGCACCGCCCCAGTGGTGCAGAACCTGGGCCGCGTAGTAGTTGTAGTACGAATCGTCCCGAGCCGGACCGCGCTTCGAGAGAAACGCAACGCCCTCAGCCATGCCTTTGCGATCGCGTTTCCAACCCATGTACATCCGGCACAGCAAACCGATGGCGGTCGTGCCTGGCCGGTTTGGTTGTTGAGCCGTATAGCCATAGTTCGCACCGTTGCTGGTTTGAACGCTGGTAAGGAACCGGTGAACGTTAGAAAACGTGGTTCTATCGACTCGCAGCTTCGCGGCCTGCCCACTCTTAAGGGCCATAACCTGCCAACCGACGACCGACGTATCTCCTGGAGTTCTGGGCCGATAACGCCAGCCGCCTCCTTTGTCCTGAGCCGCCTCAATGAACCGCATCGCTGCCTGCGCTGTTGCTTTCAAAGCCTTGTCTTCATTCCGTTTGCGAGTCAAAGCGTGCGCTTCACACAACGCGATGGTCGCGATGCCCTGGATGTACATCCCTCCGTTGCCGGTTGCGCCTCCGCGGAGGTCTGCTTCTTTGGAGATGACCTTCGTGTTCTTGATGAGATACTTCAGCCCACTGGCAACGTTGGGCGCGTACTCCGTCTTTGACGCATGTGTGTGGCCGGCTCCCAGGTAGCAAAGGAGTGCCATTCCTGTGGCTCCCATTTGACCGTTCGACAAACTACCCGCGCCGGTTGCATTCCCGACTTCGGCGAAGTCCCAGCTACCGTCCTTCGCCTGGATCGAAGCCAGCCATCGCAATCCCAATTGAACCGCGCGTTCGCTGTTAGCGGTGCCACCAAACTTTCGTACAGCCGCCAGTTTGCCTTTTTCTGATCGTCCGCCGAAGTCACCTCGTAGCGTTGTGACAATGGACTCGGCTTCAGCCAGGCTCATCGCGGCTGCTAGTTTCTGGTCGTCGAAGTCAGCGACTATCGGCGTTGGTAGTTCAGCAATGTTGGTTGCATCCACTGAAGCTGCTGCGTCATCAGAGGTACCGTCGATCAACTCTTCCGGTTGGACGACAACATCGACGGACGGTTCGAGTTCTGGTTCGTCAGCTCCAAACGGAACCAGTAACGAAAACACTTCTTCCGAAAGCTTTGTGGGTAACGCGATGGAAGCCAGGACAATCAGTGCGATTGCGTGCAGAACGATGGTCACCAAAATGCTATTCATCGTTCGGCGGTTAAGCAGATCGCTATCGCCACCTGACGGTCCATCCGAAGCGCGTGCTGGACCGCTAGTGGTCGTCCTACTTGGTTCTGAATGAGATTCAGGCGCGGGCATACGCAAGCCGGAGGGGATAGAGAAGGTAAGGGTTACGATACGCCCCGATGACGGTCCAAATCCTGCGGCAGGCAATCAAACCGTGTTGTATCGCCGAGTCACATTCAAGAGTATACCGGCGCTTGTAAGTCAGAGGCATTGCTTTGCTGTTATTGAATGGGCTCATCCTGTTGTTTCTGATCGCCGGCCAGGTGGAAATTCTGGTCGCGTTTGTGAACCGTTCGCACAGCTTCCCACTGAAGTTTGGTTTGCTACGTCACTTTCGCCATGTTCACGATGGACTTCTGATTGCCTTTCCGTGCTTGCTGGTCGGATGGGTTGGTCTATGGGAACCGGGTGTGCTGCGGGGCGGCAGTTGGGACGACTTGCATTTTCTCTGGGCAGCCTGGCTGGTCGTCTGCGCCTGTGGGTTTGTGAGTCTTGTGTTCTGCACACTGCGATGGCAAATGCGTTCGCGGCCTCGCTGCCTGATGAGCGAACACTCCACGACTCGCGACATCGGTCGTACTCTGGGAACAGGAATTGTTGGAACGGGAGAGTATCAGTTTCTTACAAAAGTCCCTGGTAACCAGTTCCTTGAGCTAGAGATCGCAGAGAAGGTCTACGACTTCCCGCTTACTGGTCGAGACGAACTTAGCATCCTGCACCTAACCGATTTTCACTTCACGGGCATCCCGGATCTGCCGTACTACAAGGCCGTGATCGATGCCGCGCTTGAGCGAGAATACGACCTCGTTGTCTTTACAGGTGACCTGCTGGACGACCCAAAACTCCTCTCGTGGATGCCCGAAACGATCGGTCGCCTGAGTGCTCGACTTGGTTGCTACTACATCCTTGGCAACCATGACTGGAGCGTCGGCGACACCGAAACCCGCGCCATCTTCGATAGCTTTGGCTGGACTGATGTGTCGAGTCTGGCTTTAGAAGTGCCGGGTACGGAATCGACCATCGTTATTGGCGGCAGCGAGTATCCGTGGATGGGAAAGAACCCGGATTTCTCAGGCACACCGCAGGCCGCAACGCGAATCCTTCTCTCTCACGGACCAGACAACTTCGCCTGGGCTCAGGAGAACTCCGTCGATCTCATGTTGTCCGGCCATAACCACGGCGGGCAGGTTGTGTTACCAATCATTGGCCCGGTGTATTCACCCAGTTGGAGTGGTGTGAAGCACTCCAGCGGTGACTTCTATTCGAAGCCAACATTGCTACACGTTTCCCGTGGACTCGGTGCCAGGCATCCGTTGAGGATTAACTGCCGACCTGAGATCGCAACGTTGGTGCTACGCGATACGTCCGGACGTTCTTAGGTTCCTGAACCGGAATAGAAGCCTGGCAGTTCCGGGTTGAGTGCGGCGATCGCCACGAGGCTGCATCACCGCGCATCGAACCGAAGGATCTGTGGCGCCTCATCATCGTCTTCTTCGATATGGTGACGAGCGGTCATGCGGCGGGTTCGGACACGAGTCGACTTCCGAGCGTTGTCACTCAGGTTAAGAAACGCCACCCAGTGACTTCTGGATTCATCGGTTCGCCCCGATTCGTCCAGTGTCGTCGCGAGATTGAAGTGAGCGTCAGCGTAGGTTGGCCGGACATGGATTGCTCGACGAAACGCTGAGATCGCGTCTTCGGTTCGGTCTAAGTCAAGGTAAGCCGAACCAAGGTTATTCCACGCCTCGACGTACTCCGAATCACGATCCAGAGCCTGTTCGAACAGGTCAATCGCTTCATCGATGCGCCCGAGTTGGTAGACGACGTTCGCAAAATTGAACCGTGTTTCCGGTTCGTCGTCACCGCGTTCCAGGACTTCTGCGTACACGGCTGCGGCGAGTTCCAGTTCGCCGTCCTCTTCATAGTCCAACGCGCGTTCCAGCAGCGGCGTGGTGGGCAGTCCGAGGAAGTTAATGTCGCCAACGTCGGAATCGTCAAAGTCAAACAACAACTGGCCACGCGGTTCAGTAAGCCGACCATCTTTAAGACGGACGACCAGGCGATGTCTGTGTGATTCGATTGCCGCCAACAACTGCAGCGGGCTTTCATCGTTCAGCCACTTGCCGAGCTGTTTGATGCCTTCACGAATTCTACCGGGTGAAAGCCCGTTGTTCGCGAGTTCGTTAAGCGTTCGCAGGCGCGATACCTGACCGAAATCAAACAGTTGCAGGCTACCGTTGGTTGAGGCTGGAACCAGTAAGCCGTAACGAATCCAGCCACGGATGACGTTGGCTTTGACACCGACGATTTGTGTGAGTTCAGGCAGAGTGTACTGCCGACGAACGCTGTCCTCGCCGTCGTCGTGATTGACCTGAGCCAGAAAGTCCGACTCAGTCAGAATCTCAAGACTCGCACCCGCATCGATAAGTTCGTTCGCCCTTCGCAACTTGGCTTCCGGAGTTCCATCGCCCAGCACAGGCAGCCCATCTTCGCCAACGATCAGCATGGTGGTCCCGCTGGTCACTGTGCGAGTGAACCGACCGCCCAACGCTGAAATTAAATCGGCAGCATCAGCGTGGCTTAGCGAGACCATGCGCCCAGAGATGGCGACGACCTGGTTGTGCAGTGGCAAGAGTTCCGTCATGACGCCCACACTGTTGTTTCAAGGACCGCAAAACGCAACCCACCTGGACGCCAATGCAGACCCGCAATGCGATCGGATTGTGTGCCAACCGTCACAGCCCGCAGCGAGGGTGGCTTCTGTCTTGTCGGCTTCCAGACTCCTGCACTCGCGACAGTGTTTCTTCAAGTGCTTGGTGAACTAACAACGTGGTAGAACCATTGGGGCTTGGAGACCATTACCCGGTCTTTTTCTTGCCACCTTTCTTGGCTCCCGTTTTCCGTGCGGCGCTGGCCATCTTGGGAGCGGTCTTTTTCTTCTTGGTGGTTTTCTTCTTCGCAGGCTTTGGTGGTTCGGCGTCTTTGACGCGTTCGACACTCGCCTTCAACGCGTCCATGAGGTTGATGACTTCTGGTTCTTCGCTGCCTTCCGGGGAGACAAGTTCCTTGCCTTCAACACGAGCTTCAATCAGTTGCTTCAGCTTCGTGACGTAGGAGTCTTCGTAGCTGCCATAGTCGAATTCCTCAGCAATCAGGCCTTTCACCAGCGATCTGGTTAACGCGACTTCTTCCTTGCTGCATTCGACATCAGCCAGATCTTCTTCGAAGGTCGCCGGCGCTTTGACTTTGGTTTCGTGACTTAGCAGTGTCATCATGAGCATGCGGCCCATGGGACGCAGCATCACCAGCTGTTCGCGGCTTGAGATAACCACTTGAGCGATCGCGACCTGGGCTTCGTCTTCCATCGCCTGAACGATGAGCGAGTACGGCTTTTGGCCGATCGGTTCTGAAGGCAGCAGGTAGTAGGTTCGGCCTGAGTGGTACAGCGGATCGATTTGATCGGCGTCGATAAACGCGTCGATGGAAATCGCCTTGTCGCTTTTTGTTCGCAGCTGATCCAGTTCGTCCGGGTCAATCACAACGTATTGACCTTTGGAGTACTCGTAGCCGGAAACGATTTCGGCTGTCGAAATCTCTCCGTGAATCGGGCAGGTTTTCTTGTACTGAATGCGACTGTTGCACTCGTTGTGAAGCTGGTTCAGTCGAACTTCGCCGGAGCTTGAGTTCGAAGCGGTGAACGCTTTAACGGGAACAGTAACGAGGCTGAGCCGAAGGTGGCCCTTCCATGAGGGGCGAGCTGCCATGTTGAACGCGACCTTATCTTGAGGCCTGAGGCGGGGTGCTCTCCCTGCACGTCGACACATCAGTGTGGCGTACTTCCTTGTACCCTATTCTTGCACTTAGTTCGTACCAGACGCAAACCGCTCATGAGCCGCAGGCCTTCAGGCCCACGTTTACCTGTTGTTTTCTCACAGCAGTCCGGGCTGGCGAAACTGTACTACCAGCCAGTCACGGGCTGGTGTCACATGAACCGATTCAGCAATCCCGACCGATCGGGCAACAAAGTCGGAAGGTACCGATTGGGGGAGAAGTGAAAAGCGGCCTTCAACATTCAGCAGCCAAACAGCATGTCACCTCTCCCGCTTGCGGGAGAGGTCGCGGTCTCAGCCGCGGGAGAGGGCAGACGAATATCCAATATCCAACAAGGAATCTTCAATTAACAAGGTCAGCGCGGGCCAGGTATTGAACCGCAGAATGTCGAACAAGGAATTTCGAATGACGAAGTAAGGAGCTGGCTCCAACCTCAGTAGCCAGCATGTCACCTCTCCCGCCTGCGGGAGAGGGCGAGCCAGGATTGCGGATGCGTTTGTTTGCTGCGTGTGCGCTGCCCCCTCTCCCGGGCTTACAGCCCGACCTCTCCCCCAAAAGGGGGCGAGGTGACTGGCGCGTTTCTACGTCAGCTTCGCGAAATCCAGTTTCTCGGGGCCGAGTGTCACTACCGTGAAGTCCCGGGCGGGGTTCGCGCGGACGTGGCCCAGGACTGAGTCTACTGTTAACGAGTCGACTCGGTCGCTGACTTCGGACAGGGTCTGGACGCGGCCCAGGTGGAACCAGTCTCTCGCGACTGAACCGGCGCGGGCGATGGTGGATTCCTGTTGCATGATGAGACCGCTTTTCGCGCGGGCGCAGCAGCGTTCTAGTTCTTTGGCTTCGATGCCCTCAGAAAGCCTGGTGAGTTCCTGGACTGTGACGTCCAGAGTTTCCTGGGCGCGTTCGTTGGTGGTTCCTGCGTAACAGAGGACTCGGCCTTGTTCGCGCATCGTGTTGAGTGATGCGGAGATGGCGTAGCACAGGCCGCGTTTTTCTCGAACCTCTGTGAAGAGGCGCGAGCTCATGCCGCCGCTTAGCAAACTGACAGCGGCCCATGCGTTGTAGTAATCTTCGTGGCGGTACGGGACGGAATCGTACGCGATGCCGATGTGTGTCTGAGTCGATTCGTGGGTGATGTGTTCTTTGCCGCCAGTGCGCGCTATGCACTGAACTTCGGGCGCCGATTTGCTGGACCAGTCTCCAAACACACTTTCAACGGTATCCATGATTGCGTCGGCGTCGACATTGCCAGCGACACCAAGTATCGCCCCTTCCGGTCGGAAGCAGTTCTCGTAGTGTGCTCGCACGGTCGCGTGGTCGATGCGTTCTAAATCGGCCAGGTTGCCGTCCGTTGGCAGACCGTACGGTGCATCGTAGCAACGCTTGCGGAGTTCCAGCAGCATCTTCTGCCGCGGTTCGTCTTCCATCGCGGTAAGCGTTTGAGCCACACTGGATCGGGCGGCGTCAAACTCAGATTCCGGTAGCTGCGGCCTGAGAATAATGTCGCCGTAGATGTTAAGCACATCAGCCAGCTTGTCGGCAATGGTCGCTCCACTGAACGACATGTGAACAACGCCGGCTCCTTCGGATCGCTGCGCGCCCAGGTTATCCAGCGCTGATGACAACGCGCGGGTGTCGCGATCGCCGGCTCCTCGACAAATCATTTCGGTGAGGATCGAAGCCGTGCCGTTTTGCTGTGGCTGATCGTTGGAACTCCCGGCGGGAACCAGCAACGTGAACGCCGCCGATTGAACCGCGGGCATGCGTTCGACAATGACTTGTAGGCCATTGGTAAGTTTACGTGTGGCAATCTGCTGCTCTGCCATAATCCGTTCAGTCGCTGAGCTCAATGATGGGAAGCCTGCGAGTTTATCAGACGCCCGAACGGTTGTTGAGTGCTGTGGAACGCTGAGATTGATGGAACTCAAAGTCGCTGGCTAGCTGGCATGCGTTTGGTAACAAGCTCCGCTTCTACTGGCGGTTCAGCGGTCATGTCGCGTCCGTGCACTTTGGCCTACGCGATCAGGTCGTCAACTACGGTGCCGTGGACGTCGGTCAGGCGGAAGTCTCGACCGGCGTAGCGGTAGGTGAACTTCTCGTGGTCAAAACCCAGTAATTTGAGCATGGTGGCGTGCAGGTCGTGGACGTGAACGCGGTTTTCGACGGCTTTGAAACCGAAGTCGTCAGTGGCTCCATGGACATAACCGCCCTTCACGCCGCCTCCGGCCAACCAGCAGGTGAAGCCCCAGTGATTGTGGTCGCGACCGTTGACCTTGCCGGCGTTGGAGCCTTTCTTTGGGAGTTCGACGGTCGGTGTTCTTCCGAACTCACCGCCAAACAGGACCAATGTCTCGTCCAGCATGCCGCGCTGCTTTAAGTCTTTGAGCAGCGCGCCGATTGCCTGGTCGCATTGTTTGGCCAAACGGCGGTGATTGACTTCGATGTCGTCGTGGTTGTCCCAGGGCTGGCCTTTTCCGTGCCAGACCTGAACGAAGCGGACGCCGCGTTCGACCAGACGTCTGGCGATTAGAATTTGTCTGGCGTTGGTTCCTGAGCCGTACATCTCCTGGATGTGTTTTGGTTCCTGTGAGATGTCGAATGCGTCGGAGGCTTCGGTCTGCATCCGGAATGCCAGTTCGAACGACTGGATGCGCGCTTCAAGCTGAGGATCTTCTGAGCGAGCGCTTCGGTGGATGGAGTTCAATCTACGAAGAAGGTTTAGCTGTTTGGTTTGATCCGATTTCGATACGCGTTGGTTGCGAACGTTTTCAATAAGCTTGTTGATGTCAGTGTGTTTTGTATCGACGTAGGTGCCCTGATAAATGCCTGGCAGGAAGCCGGCTTGCCAGTTTTGCGACTCCTGGATTGGGTAGCCGCCGGGGCACATCGCGACGAAGGCGGGCAGGTTTTGGTTTTCTGTGCCGAGTCCATACGTCAGCCATGAACCGAGACTGGGCCGGATCAATCTGGCTTCGCCGCAGTTCATGAGAAGCAGCGACGGTTCGTGGTTGGGGACATCGGCGTACATCGATCGGACGAATGCGATGTCGTCCACGCATTCGGCAACGTTCGGAAATATTTCACTGACTTCGATTCCGCTTTCGCCATGCTTGCGAAAGCGATACGGTGAACGGAACGCGGTGTCTGTCTTGCGTTCTGTTCGAGGCAGGTCATACGGGAGCTTCTTGCCGTGATACTTCGTGAGCATCGGCTTTGGGTCGAACGTATCGACGTGCGACGGACCGCCATTCATGAACAAGTGGATGACGCTGCGCACCTTCGACGGATAGTGCGCAACGCGTGGGTTTAGCGGGTTGCTGGCACCTGATTGTGGAGCGGCAGTTGCTGTCTGAGCCAACAGGTCGCCCAGCATCATCG
>CAZAIB010000143.1:0-15681 GCA_964485095.1 uncultured Planctomycetaceae bacterium
ACCTCTCCCGCTTGCGGGAGAGGTCGCGGTCTCAGCCGCGGGAGAGGGCGTCGGGCACAGGTGGTCAACAAACAAAACACCGGACGACATCACAAACCCATTTGTGACTTGCCCGCGCGAAACCCTCTCCGGGCTTATAGCCCGACTCTCCCAGAGGGAGAGTGGCCAGCATAAAAACATGGGGCCTCCGGATGGAGATTCTCACGGGTCCGTCATACGATCAGTCTCCTGCACCGCTAAAGAGGGACTCTCTGTGTCACGGAAAACGCTGTTTATTTCTTACGCTGCCGTGTTGTTGCTTGTTGGCTGCAACAAGACTGAAACTTCAAACGGTAACAAGGCGGTTCCCCCTACCACGGCAGTTCCTCCTACCAGCGATGCGAGTCAACCGGGTGACACGGCGACAAAACAAAAGCCGGCCGTCGGTAATATTACGGAACTCGCGGCGCTGCCGTTGAGTGCGGCGGAAGTCGCCGATGGGTGGATTAGCCTGTTCGATGGTGAGTCTCTGTTTGGCTGGACGCCGAACGCCGAAGACGCAGGCTGGCGAGTCGAAGACGGGCTGATCGTTTGCGACGCGAAGAAGAAAAGTCTGCTCCAAACAAACTTTCAGTTTGCCGACTACGAATTGCGGTGTGACTTTAAGTTGGAAGATGGCGGCAACAGCGGCGTGTTCCTGCGGAGTGCGTTCAAACCAGCCAACCCGGCCCGGGACTGCTACGAACTCAATATGTGCGACACACACGATTCGTTTGGGACGGGCAGTTTCGTGGGGCGCGTGAAGGCAGGGAATGTTCCGAAAACTGACGGCGACTGGCACTCGTGGCATGTCATCTGCGACGGAGCCGGCATCATTGTGCGACTGGACGACGCTGAAGTTCTGAGTATCGAAGACAACGGCGAGTCCCCCAGATTGCTTGGCCACATCGGACTACAAATGAACGAGGGCCGCGTCGAGTTTCGAAACATCGTGCTGCGCCCGCTGAATCAGCGAGACCTGTTTGACGGTTCTTCACTGGCAGGTTGGAACGAAGTGCCTGGCGGCAAGAGCCAGTTTGAAGTGACCGATGGCGAACTTGCCGTCACCAACGGCGCGGGGTTCCTGGAAACCAAAGATCAGTTCGACAACTTCATTCTGCAGGCTCAGGTCAAACCCAACGACATCGCGCTTAATAGCGGGATCTTCTTTCGAGCGATGAAAGGAACCGCAGAAGCTCCGTCGCACGGGTACGAGATGCAAATCCAAAACGGCGTGAAAGACGGCGACCCTACGAAGCCGGCTGATTCGGGAACCGGCGCCATTTTCAGGCGACAGGCGGCTCGACGTGTGAACGGTCGGGACAAGGAATGGACCACCACGACGCTCATCGCGCAGGGTAACCACATTGGTTCGTGGGTGAATGGTTACCAGGTTGTTGACTGGAAAGACGATCGGGAACCGAATAAGAACCCACGCAAGGGTTTGCGCCTTGAAGCAGGGCACATCAGTTTGCAGGGGCATGATCCGACAACAGACCTGCGGTTCAGAAATATCCGCATCTCTGATGCGGCGTTCGAGTAAGAGAACCGGGCTCGGTGGTTGATTCGTTCCTTTGAACTTTGGCGAGGACGAGGGGGGAATCCGAGGACGATTGAAGGAGCGGTTGGAAAGCGCATGGGAATTATCATCGGCATGGATGAGGCCGGTTACGGGCCGAACCTTGGTCCCCTGGTTATCGGTACGACTGCCTGGCAGTTTGATGGAGCCCCGGGCGACACTGACCTTTGGAAGTTGTTGGCCGACGTGGTTTCGCAAAAGGCTCCGCGCAAGGGAAATACTCGGCTGCACATTGCGGACTCGAAAGACGTCTACAACCCGTCGCGAGGCATTCGGTCGTTGGAACGCACTGTGCTGGCGGTTCTCAGCGCGATTGGTCACAACCCGCGAACATTCTCTGAACTCCATAAACTTCTCATCACTACCGAACCGGAAACCGAGCCATGGTTTGATGGAAACGACGCTCAGCTTCCGTTAGGGGCGAGCGAAGATGAGATTGTTGAAGCCGCGACGAAGTTCAAAGCGTGTCTGGACAGCAACGGGATTCAGATTTCGCACATCCGCTGCGATGTCGTGTTGACTCGTCGGTTCAACAGTATGGTTCGCGATCACGACAGTAAGGGCATCGCGTTGTCTCGAACCAGCATCAATCTCCTGCGTTCCATTTGGGATCCGGACTCGGCTGAGAAGACGCGCGTGATCGCCGACAAGCACGGTGGCCGGAACCGGTACGACGAGCTTCTGGAAGACGCGGTCGAGGATCGAATGATTTTTCGACTTCAGGAAGGCCGCGAGCGCAGCGTTTATCGCGTCAATAAAACGGAGCTTGTGTTCCGGACGAAAGCGGAGCAGCACCTGCCGGTCGCGCTGGCATCGATGGTGGCGAAGTATGTCCGGGAGGTCTCGATGGAGCTGTTCAACCAGTACTGGCTGGAACACATTCCGGATCTGAAACCCACGAAGGGCTATCCGCTGGATGCGTCTCGGTTCAGGAAAGAGATCGCGGAAACCGCTATCAAGCTGGGCCTTGAGGAAGACGCGTATTGGCGTTCTCGCTGAGCGCCAAGAAAGAATTGGGAATCGTAGACAAATTGTTGGCTTCCTGTGATCCCGGTTGGCAGAGCCACGTTGTGCTTCCAACACGTCTCTTGCCCCAAACACTGGTTGCCCCATGCAAGTCCCTGACTGGTCTGACCTTACCGCTCGTGTGACCGAATCAACGGCTTTTCGCAAGTTCATCCTTCCCGGAGCTGCGGTTGCAACGGTTCTCTTTGGGATCAACTGGCTCATCTCGCCGTCCGAGGCAGAACTAGTTGCCGAAGGCCGCGAATTATTCTCGCACGAATGGACCGTGGACGATCCGCTGTCGGGTGGGGGCGATGGGCTCGGCCCCGTCTTCAATGAGAAGTCGTGCGTCGCCTGTCACTTTCAAGGTGGCGTTGGAGGCGGCGGTGGGGTCGCGCAGAATGTGAATTCGTTTGAGGTTCTGCCGTCTGAAGATAGACCTCAGATCGAGGGCGGTGTTGTCCATGCGAGCGCCACGGACGACACGTTGGTGGAAACCGAAGACACCATGCGGCAGGTGTACCCGATTGTCCCGGGAGGAATTCGAATCATTGGCGGCTGTTCGGTTAAAATCGAGGACTTCGATCCCGTGATCATGACCAGCATCAATACGCCGGCGCTGTTTGGTGTTGGTTTGATCGATGAGATCTCATCCAGTTCCATCAAGTCGAACCTGAGAGGCCGTTCGCTGGGCCGGATTGTGGACGAGTTCAACATGGAGTTCGACGGCGCGCCGGTGGGGCGCACGCGGAAGTTTGGGCTGGGCCGAGTTGGCCGGTTCGGTTGGAAAGGCCAGTTCGCGAGTCTCAGAGACTTCGTGGCAACCGCTTGTGCGGTCGAACTGGGACTCACGAACCGCGTTAGGGCTCAGGATGATCCGCAACAGCACAAGCCTGACAGCGATGCAGAGTACGATATGACTTCCCGGCAGCTGGACGCCGTGGTTGCCTTTTGTCGGAATCTGCCACGCCCGCAACAAGTCCTGCCAACGGATCGTGTTGAACGGTTCAAGGTCGAAAATGGCGAACACCTATTCAAGAGTGTTGGTTGCGCGGATTGCCACACGCCCGATCTAAACGGAGTTGAAGGTATCTACAGCGACTTTGCGTTGTACTCGTTGGAGCCCAGTTCGAGTGGCGGTTATGGACGGCGCGAACTTGAATTTCCGATCCCAAGCCACCATCCCGAAGCCGACGAATGGCAAACGCCGCCGCTGTGGGGCGTTGCTGATTCGGCTCCTTACTTTCACGATGGCCGAGCACGAACATTAGAAGAAGCAATCGCGCGGCATGAGGGGCAGGCTGATGATGTCACGAAGCGATACAATGGGTTGAGTGAGGTAGATCGGGCTGATGTTGTTTGTTTCCTGAAGAGTCTTCGTGCTCCGATGCAGGCTGAACAAACCAACGTGACTCAGGAACTCGAAACAGAACAGCAGCGTGCTGACGCGGTTCGTACCGCGAGGCTGGCTGACCAATAACGCCCCTCGCGACTGATTGAACAGAGCGTTGATGGTTCCAATGCTTGAGTGTCGAACCGCTATCCTGGGTGGTTCGTTTCGCGTAAGCTGGAGGGAGATTCACACTCTCCTAATCAGGCGACCCATGAGCACAGAGACTGCAGAACCGACCGCGGCCATCAGCGAACCCAAACCACACAAGCCGCTGCGAGTATGGCCGGCGATCGTATTGTTGTTGGTCATGGCCGTCGCCAAAGTGCTGTCGCAGATTATTGAAGACGGCCCATCTCAAATCTGGATGGTCTCTGCGTTTGGTCCGCTGTTGTGCGGCGTTCTGCTGGTTCTGTTCTGGTGGCTTGCCCTAAGTCGTGCGTCATGGCCAGAACGCGTTTTGGGGTTCATCGGCGTCGCGGCTGGGTTTGCTGTGACCGCGGTGACCATGGACAAGTCGATGCTTGGCCCGGCCATGATGATGCTAACGGTGCCGATGGGAACCGCCGGCTTCGCAATCACGGCCATCCTGTTACGCAAAGCCTCAGGGTTCAAACGGACTACGATCGCCGTTCTGTTGGCGTGCCTTGGCTTTGGGTTCAGTGCGCTGCTTCGGGCGGATGGAATGTGGGGCGACTTCGCGTTGGGTCTGGACTGGCGCTGGGAAGAAAATGCCGAAGACAAACTGCTGGCCGATCGGGCGAACCAGGAAACGGTTAGCGTGGCTGATCTGGCGGTGGAAGCAAACGCCGCATTGGCGAACGCAGAATGGCCAGGGTTCCGTGGTCCCGACCGAACTGGTCGACACACCGGCGCGGCCATCGAAACCGACTGGTCTGCCAACCCGCCGGAGGAGCTTTGGCGGATTTCTGTTGGACCGGCGTGGTCTTCGTTTGCCGTCGCCGGCAGCATGCTGTTCACTCAGGAACAACGCAAGGAAAACGAATGTGTTGTTTGTTACGACGCCGATACCGGGCGTGAAGTTTGGATATCTGAAATCAAAACGCGGCTTAACGATCCGCTGGGCGGCCCGGGTCCGCGAGCGACTCCCGCCATCGCAGACGGTTCCGTTTTCACGCTGGGTTCAATGGGGCACCTGTTGCGGTTGGACGCCAGGACTGGCGACATCATGTGGCAGAAGAACCTTTGCGATGTTGCGAATCGCAAGGCACCGATGTGGGGGTATTGTTCCTCGCCACTGGTTGTCGGTTCTACGCTCATCGTGCACGCTGGAGGTAGCGGCGACAAAGGGACGCTCGGCTTTGATATCAAAGACGGAAAGCTGCGATGGTCGGCTGCGTCCGGCAAGCAGGCCTACAGTTCCCCGCAGTTGTGCAAAGTTGCGAATGAAATGTACCTGCTCATGATGTCAGAGCGTGGCCTGGAACTACTGGATCCGCAAACGGGAGAAATTCGGCTGGGGTACGAATGGAAGCACTCGGGCTATCGAGCGTTGCAGCCGCACGTCGTTGACGGCAACACGATTGTTCTTCCAACCGGTCTCGGTTCCGGCACGCGGCGGATACGGATCATCGAACGGGCTGGCGAACTATCGGCTGAAACAATGTGGACGTCGCGGAATCTCAAGCCCGACTTCAATGACTTAGTTGTGCACGAAGGGTTCGCATACGGATTCGACGGAACCATCTTCACATGCATCGATTTGGACAACGACGGTGAAAAGAAGTGGAAGAAGGGTCGCTACGGAAAAGGGCAAGTGCTGCTGCTAAGCAACAGTGATGCCATGTTCGTGATCACGGAAAAAGGGCAGGGCATCCTGGTGAAAACCGACCCCACGGCTCACACCGAAATCGCGAAGTTCCCAATGTTGAACGACAAGACCTGGAATCACCCGGTCATGGTTGGAGACCGGTTGTACGTTCGGAACGCCAGAGAAGCCATCTGCTACAAGCTTGCCCTGAGCGGTTCGAAGTAGGACGATTAAGAGCGTAGTGAATGAGCCAACGATTCCCGAACCGGGCAGGGCAGTCGGGATTCGTGGCCGCATCCACTACGGAACCGAGTGTTTTCTGCGCGCAAAGTCGTGGTGGTTGGTTTAGAATGAGATCGCGGGCGTTCAAAAGGCACAGGAATCCGGGGCGGCGATGTGGCAGCGAACCTGCTGGTAATTCAGGGGACGGACGATGGTCTGCGGTTCGAATTAAGCGATACCGCAATCTCGATGGGACGAGGCTTAGGCTGTGATCTGCGGCTAAACGACTCGGAAGTGTCCCGTGTTCACGTGCGTATTGAAGAATCCCCCGAGGGCTACCGGCTGCTTGATCAAGGTAGTGCGAACGGAACTCTTGTGAACGGGCAGGCGGTCGATGTCCACGTCCTGCGAAACGGTGACCAGATTCAGATCGGTCGTACCGTGCTTGTGTTCGACGCCGACCTTTCCGATTTGGATATGATTCCGCAAGACGGGCAGGTTCGGTTCGTCGACGCTGATGGTGACGAATCACAGATCGTGAACCGTATCGCTCCCGATGACACTCGAACGTTCGTGCGGCCCGACGTGTCAGAACCGGCCGCATCGCCCGCACAGTTAACGTTGCTGCAAACCTTGTTTCGGGTCTCAGAGGAAACATCCCACGCCACGGCACCGCTGGAACAAATTCTGCAAAGTGTGTTGGACCTGACACTGGCTGCAACGCAGGCCGACCGGGGCTGTGTCTTGTTGAACGACAGCCAAACCGACCGCATGTCGCCGGCGAGTTCAAGCAGTCGCGATCCGCTGACCGCCGGGCCGATGACGGTTTCACGAACTATCGTCAATCACGTTGCATCCGAACGTCAGGGAGTCCGGACGTCCGACGCTCAAACGGATACCCGATTCGCAACCGGCAACAGCATCATCGCATCCGGAATCCGCGAAGCGATTTGCGTTCCGATGGTCGGCTTGGCGGAATTCATCGGCGTGATTTATTTGCACACAATATCGCCGGCAGACAATCTTGTTGAACAGGAACAGCACCAACATGCTCTGACCGATCAACATCTGAAACTGGTTCTTGCAGTGGGGCGGCAGATTGCGATCACCATTGAACGCAGGCGGTATCAACAGGCGCTGTTGAAGGCCGAACGATTTGCGGCAGTCGGCCAGACCATCACCATGCTTAGTCATCATGTGAAGAACATCCTGCAGGGTGTTCGCGGTGGCAGCTATCTAATCGAAACGGGCCTCTGCCAATCCGACAACGAAATCGTGCGACAGGGCTGGGGCATCGTCGATCGCAACCAAACCCGCATCTACAATCTCGTGATGGACATGTTGACCTACAGCACTGAAAAGAAACCGGTGCTGGCTCAGGCGTCACTCAACGAAGTGGTCAGCGAAGTCTGCGAACTCATGAAGGGCCGGGCGGCTGAGTATTCCGTTTCGCTGTCCTTCGAACCGGGCCTGGATGTGCCTGAGTCCGCGTTCGACAGTCACGGCATCCATCGCGCGGTGCTTAACATTGTGACCAACGCGATCGAGGCTGTTGAGGGAACCGATGACGCCCAAGTGTCGATCGCAACCGGTTCGTCCAGCGCGGGACTGGTCGTTGCCATTCGAGACAACGGGCCGGGAATCCCGGAAGAGCAGAAAGAGAAGCTGTTCCACCTGTTCGAATCCAACAAGGGGACGCGGGGGACGGGGCTGGGGCTCGCGGTCAGCCGCAAGATCATGGACGAACATGGCGGGTGGATTGAGGTCGAAAGTGAACCCCCTAACGGAACGATGTTCCGGCTCCTGCTGCCTCGATTGGACGCGGCAGGCCCCACGAACTGTTAAAGCCAGCGCAATAGAACCCAGCAATGGTACGGGCGGGTTCGTATGCAATCTTAACACAGAGCCCTTTCTCGCATTTGCCGATCACATACAATTGTGGTGATTGCAATTAGTCGACCAGCTGCCACGGTCTCAGGCAAAGAAGATGGAACCAGCGATGAGCCTTTTTCGAACGACATCCGCCTTAGTTCTTATCGGAGCAGTGTGTCTGCTTGCAGCAGCATGTAATTCCGACTCAGGCTCCCAGCCAGCCGCATCGGGAACAGCTAACCTGAAAGAGATCGGCGACCCGGTCGAGATGAATATCGCTGCGGTTCTGATTCAGTTCCGTGGCTGTGAGAAAGCCGATGGCGTCGAACGTTCTCGCCAGGAAGCGCTCGCCATCGCTACAGAAGTGGCCCGCGAAGCGCGAGGCGGCGCGGATTTCAAACAGCTTGCGATGGACAAGTCGGATGGACCGCGAGCAGCGGCCGGCGGGATGTTCGGCAACTTTGACTCCCGGAACATGATCAACCAGGTTGTCGAGGCCACAAGTGAGCTGGAAGTCGGTGAGATTAGCGAACCTGTGGAGACACAGTTCGGTTACTACGTGATCCTGCGGCGTGAAGTGGAGACTGTTTACAACGCCTCGCATATTCTCATACTGCACAAGGACAGCATCCCGAATCCAGGCAACATCACACGAACCAAAGAAGAAGCCCTCGCGCTTGCCCAGGAGATTATTGAGAAGGTCGATGCGGGAGAGAACTTCAACCAGCTTGCGTTGATGCATTCAAACGGTCCGGGTCGAAAGGTTGGTGGTCAGTTGGGCAACTTCACCATCGGACAACTTCCCGCCTACTTCGAACAGGTCGGTGACAAAGTCTCCGAGATCGATGTCGACACGCTAAGCGAACCCTTCGAGACCGAAGTTGGTGTCCACATTGTGAAACGCCAGGCACTCCCAAAACCGGCTATCTGGTTGGCAGCGAAGCATGTGCTGGTCATGTACAAGGGAGCCGAACGGGCTGGCCATATCACTCGATCTAAAGAAGAAGCCCGGGAGCGGATTGAGACGGTGCAGGCAAAGCTGCAAGCGGGAGAGAAGTTTGAAGATCTCGCTCGAGAGTACAGCGACTGCCCGTCTAACAAGGATGGCGGCGACCTTGGCAATTTCCAGGAGCATAAGATGGCGCGTGCTTTCAGCGACGCGACCCTTGAGTGTGTCGTTGGCGGATACACGGACATTGTGGAAACGCCGTTCGGGTTCCATCTCATCCACCGCTACGAACTCAAGCTGTAACGGCGAGTTTTTCGAACCACAATCGCCAGCAACACTAAGCGATCAACCGCTCGGCCGGTCGCACTCAAGTTCAAAGTCCCGATGGGCATTGGAAAGACACGAGATATGCAACCGATCAATCGCCGTTCGTTCGCTCTGGCTTCCGCTGGCTTATTTGTGGGCACAACTGCCGCCATCGGCCAGGACGAAGACAACAAGCCCCGAGTTCCAACTGAAGCGGATTTCGAACGCGACTATGAGCCGCCGAAGTTCAAGCCGTCATGGAAGAACAAACAGATCAATCGGACAATGGTTCAGGACTTCGTCATCCTTGCTCATTCCGATTTGGCCATGGTTGAGAAGCTGCTGAAGCGAGAACCAAAACTCGTGAACGCGGCCATGGACTGGGGCAACGGCGATTTTGAGACAGCGTTGGGTGGAGCCACCCACATGGGTAAGAAGGACATCGTTCAAGTCCTGCTGAAAGCCGGAGCCCGAATCGACATCTTCTGTGCGGCGATGATGGGAATGACTGATGTTGTGAAAGCGTTCCTGACTTTGGAACCGGCTCTCATCGATGTTCCGGGCCCCCACGGTTTTAACCTGCACTTCCACGCGCAGGTTGGACAGGATGATGCGAAGCCGGTGCTGGACTATCTTCAGTCAGTGAAAGAAATCAAGCTGCGGCCTGTCCCTTGGCTCCGCAAGAAGAAGCCTGCGACTGACAAGTAAGTGGCAGTAAGCCTCCAAGTACGAAGTCGACTTCCGGCAAGTTAACCTGATTCTTAACTGAGGCATTGTTGCCAAACAGGTCATCTGACCAGTCGAAAGTATCTCGTGCAAAAGAAGAAGCTGTTCTGGCTGCTGATCTTCGCGGCGATAGCAACATGTGTCGGTACCACCTTTCACTACGCGCAGCGGTGGCGTGGAGCCAGTCCCAGTCGAACGCACTTCATTGGCCACGCCGGTTGGGATTTGACTGTGTTGGACGACGGCTGGCTGCTGGCCGCCAGTGAAAAAGAGATCACCGGCTGGGACACGCGTAGTTCGCCTCAGAAACGCCTTGCGATTGAGACACGAGTACCAATCCACTCCGTCACCGCCGGCGATGAAGATCGGTTTTATGTTGTCGATCAGGACGGCGGCTTACTGGCGTTCAATAACCTGGGCGACCCCGTCGCGGCCGGACCGGACAAGCTCATCGAAGCGGTTTCGTTTCATGATGGCCGACTGCTGGCTTCCGATCAGTCTGGCAACATGCATTGGCTGGATCCAGACACGCTGGCGATTGCGGAAACACAACCGCTCCCGGTTCCAATGGATGTCATTGACCATGTCGGCGAAATTGTCTGCGGTGGAGCCTACAGCGAGGTGTTGATTCATGTGTTCGAAGGGACCGATAAATGGACGGTTCCCATCAGTCGTGTGGGTGCGATTGCGATCTCTGATGACACAAAGTGGATTGGCGTCGTGACGTGGCGCGGCGAACTGTACCTGGTCGATCGAACGAATCGGAAGATCGCCTGGCGAAAAGAAGTCGCGTGGACAGGCCAGATGAAAGCCGTTCGGTTCGCTCCAAACAGTCAGCTTATCCTGACGTGTTCTCCGATCGTCGGCCGCGTGTGGGTCTTCGACTGCGTGAGTGGCGAGTCTGTCTTGGAGAGTTCGGTTGGCGGCGATCCGATCGACGTAGACTTCGTTAACTCAGACGAAATTGTCGCACTGCACGCAGACGGCGACGTGCGATGGTGGTCTCTGGAACGGTAGAATTGCCAGCGTTTCTAAACCGTATTCGTCAGTTGCGTTTCCCGCGTTGAACCATCGCGTCCACGTGATAGAATGGCGAAAATCGCGGGACGTGGCGCAGCCTGGTAGCGCACTACACTGGGGGTGTAGGGGTCGCAAGTTCAAATCTTGTCGTCCCGACTTATGAGCTCACAGACCATTGGGTCTGCGAGCTCTTTTTATGCGCCGAAGAAGTAAGCGAATCGGTTGACGGCTCAGATCATTGAGTTCGCACCGAGCAGGATGGCACCGCTTCGAGGGTCGATGAAGGGGTAATGCAGAAGCTGCGTGCCTTCCTCAAGTTGGTTCATTCGCTTCAGCAGGTCTTGGATGCTGCAGGCGACGATCCCGCAGTCGCCGTCGATTTGAGCAGACATGATCAGCTGGCCGAACACGCCACGGTCCGACGGATCGCTGTCAAAGAAGAGCGTCGTTTGGGCGTGACCAAAGACCAATGGAATCCACTTTGGATTCCAACAGCGACCCTGCTTTACGAACGGGCAGTTCCCAAAGTACCGACCGTTGTCCGGCAGGTCGCCGATCTCAGCTTCGTACCAACTCAAGGCAACCCCGATACCTCCAGCCGATAGCAGGTACTCCCCACCGAACAGACCGTCAGACGCCACTGTCTCTCCGTTCGCCAACCTTAGTAATGCAGCTAGTTGTTCGGGGACCGCTTGACCGATAACGGATGCGAGGCTTGCAAGGTCAGCGTCCGTCGCGGGAGGGTTTAGTTGAATCTGCTGAGAGTCTGTCGGAGCACAGACCTGGGCAAACAGAGTTGATAAATCCATTTCGTCGTTCCCCCCTGCCTGGCTGAACTTTCAGGGGATCATTTCTCTTTGGCGGGCGTGTCGTCTGGCTTCTTTTGCCTGGATGGGCCAGTTTCCATCGGCTGTTTGGAGTTGGCCCATTCTGACATGGAATCGTCATAGACACGGACGTCTTTGAACCCCAGAAGTTCGCGCAGGACAAACCACGGCGGCGCGGCATGCAGTCCTTCGTTGCAGTAAGTCACTGTGGTCTTTGCTCCACCTGCAACGATTCCGTGTTCCTTGTAGAGAGCCCTCAGTTGCTTAACGGATTTGAATGTTCCGTCCGGATTGAAGTTGTCTTTCCAGAACACGTGCGCCGCACCTGGGACATGGCCTCGCTGTTTGTGCGGCGTGCCGGTGTGGAACACGCGGCCGGGTTCTTCACCTGAGAACTGCGCTGGCGGACGTCCGTCGACAAGCATCACTTCTTTGTTGCCAATGTTCTGTCCGATAAATTTCATATCGGCTGACAACTGCTTGTTGATTTTCGCAACACGGTACTGGCTCGGGACAACACTGGGGACGACGTTTGTGAGAGTATTCTTTCCCGCCAGCCATGCTTGCTTGCCGCCGTCGAGAATGAGAATTCGACGGTGTCCATAAACTTTCAACGACCAATAGAATCTGGTGGCCAGGCGACTGGCCAGACTATCGTAGAGCACAATGTAGTCGTCGTTTTTTACTCCGCATCGCCGAAGCAGTTGCTGCATGACCTCAGGTTTGATGAGGTTGTACCGTTCCTTGATCTGCTGATCAGTGATGTCCTCCAGCCAGTGCAGGAACACTGCGTTGGGAATGTGACCACCGTTGTACTCTTCGCGTTTTCCGAGTTCGATGAGGCGGACGTTTTTCTGGCCCAGCATCTGCTGCAGAGTCGCGACGTTGATGAGCGGACTCTGGCGGGCGCTCTTGTCTTGTTTCCTGGTTCCGGCTGGATCTTCTTGTCCGAGGACCGGTTGAGACAGGGCCAACACCACGATCGCGGCTACCATGCGTCCAATGCACTGAATCATCGCGGACCTCTTTGAAAATGCGGATGGGAACTACAGACAGTGTAACCAACACGTGACGCACTTGTTGATTCCGCAGGCTCAGCAAATTAGCAGTTTTCCGTTGAATTCGTCAGACGACTGTTCGTAAGCCGCTGCGAGGTGGTTGTTTTACATCAGGGGGCTGTGGCAGATCGCTTCCGGAGGAACTCCAGCACACGGTCTGGCTCGGTTGTGTGGAACATTCGCACTCCGAGTTCTTGCAGCTGCTGCCATTGTGCCGAGTCTCTGTAGACGTGGGTCTCTACCATTACCCCACGGCTTGTTGCGTGGCGGATGGCCTCTTGCTTCCGTTCTGAGATCGATTCACCTTTAGCCAGGTTGATCTGGATGGTGGCTGGCTTGAACCGGTCGATCACTGCTTTCACCTGAGCCACGTTGTTGGTCTTGAACATGATCTCGACACGCGGGCAGCCGTCGTCGAAGCAACTCGCGATTCGGTCAGCGTCTTTGAACCCGGTGCGCAGGAAGACCTGGTCGTTCATCTTCAGCCGGTCGACTAACGCCGCGAGTTCGGTGAAGTGATCGATGACTCCAGGCTTTAAGTCCGGTTTGAAGAGGATACGTTGTTTGCCTGCGGTCAACAGTTCCTCCAGCGTAGCGATGGATTCGTCAGAAACACTGCCGTCGCGGTATCGTTTTCTAAGTCGTTTGAGTTCCGCGAGTGTCATCTGGCTCACGGCACCTTGCCCGTTTGTTTCTCGCTCGATTGTGGCATCGTGCATGATCACGAACACGCCATCGCTGGTACGTTGAATGTCTGTTTCGTAGACGTCGTAGCCTTTGCTGATGGCGAGCTTCAGGTTGGCGATTGAGTTCTCCGGCGCTTTGTTGCGTTTGTCGTGTGCATAGCCGCCGCGGTGGGCGGCGACAAGAACCGGCTTCTTTGCTGCGTCTGATTTGTTGGTGTCCTGATCGGGCCCATGTGATTGCAGGAACCGAAGTGCGGTCTCGAAGTTCTTCCCCTGAAAGAATGCCTTGTCACCGTGACCAGCGCCTTCGACCATCACCAGCTGCGCGGTCAGGCCGGATGCCTGGTATCGTCTCGCGATGTGTTCGCTTTGGTCTGGTAGAACGACTTTGTCTGCGGTGCCGTGAAAGATCAGCAGAGGTGGGTCGTCAGGCGAAACGTAAGTGGCCGGGCTCGCGAATCGTTCCATCTTTAGCGGAACCTTTCCACTCCTGCCGCCCAGCAACGCGAAGCTGCCGGACTTGTCAGTGTAGGCTCGGTCCGGTTGCGTCTTTCCTCGTAGCTCAAAGTCGGACGGGCCGAAGTAGTCTATGACTGCCTGGACTCGTGAAGAGTGTTCAAGGTTCCCACCGACAGTTCCTTCCAATTCGGCTACTCCGCCGGACGTACCCAACAGCATGGCAAGGTGTCCGCCCGCCGAACCTCCACCGACCGCTATCCAGTCTGCGCGGTATCCGTGACGGTTTGCATTTGCACGTAGCCAACGGATGGCGGCTTTGCAGTCGTGGATCTGCGCCGGAAAGATGGCGTCTTCTGTGAATCGGTAGCTGATACTGGCCACGGCGAACCGATGTGACGTGAGGTTCGCCGGCCGTGGATTGGTTCGAGAACCCTCTCGCCAAGCGCCACCGTGAATCCAAACATACAACGGTGGTTTCCTGTCGGTTGCCGTTGTCGCAGGCAGATGAAGATCCAGCTTCAACTTCTTGCCAGAGACTGACGCATAGACCAGATCCCGCTTCACCGTTGCGGGCGTCTTCTGCTGAGCCTGAGCAGCGACTACGAACGAAGAAAGAACAATGGCCAGACTGAAAGATGATGCCATAGAAAACTCCAGGTAGCCCGTCTCAGTGTCCGGCGCTACTAGTTCATGCTGAACGGTGGTAGTTCGCCGTCGTCGAAGGTTTCGCGTTCGGGCATGGACTCCAGCATGATGCGGGCTCGGCGTTCGGCGACAGGTTCGCTTAGCAGGCTAAGTTTCGTGTCCAGGTCCAGGTTGATGTGGTAGGCCAGGACGTCGGTGAGTTCTGCCAGTGATAGGTCGCGATCGACAAGCGAGTTCAGCATTTCTTTAGAACCCGGCGCGCGGCGTTGGATGCGTTCGACGATTGTTCGCGCGAGTGTTTTCTCATGGGGCTGTGGGCTGCCAATGAAGTCGTCTTCGAGGATTTGGATCTTTGCCTCACGGAACGCTCGATGTGGCGGAAGTTCGTGTTCGATGACGGCGCGTTTGAGACCGACTAGTAAGAGGTTGTACGTGCCTTGTTCAGTGCGTTCGCATGTCGCAATCTTGCCGACGCAGATTGCTTCAGCCAGAGCAGGGCGGCTGTGGTATTCGGCCTGATCGTAGCCGGGTTGCAGTGTGGCCATCGCGATGATTCGATCGCCCATCAACGCATCTTCGAGCATCTCACGGTAGCGTTCTTCAAACACGTGCAACGGCTGTACGTTGCTGGGGAACATCACCAGATCAGGCAAAGGAAACAGACGAACCTCGTTGGTAAAGTCGTCTGGAAGTTCGAATCGTTCGGACATATTGAATCCGGTCGTTAAGGGATTGGCTGCGTTCTGATTGTAGATGCCGATCTCGGGGGGGCCAGTTGAAGGACGCACGGAATTCGGGCGGCCAACCCGGGATCTTTTGTTTTTGGGGATTTTCTTTGAGAACGCGCGAACAAAACCGGGTGGCAATGCATCTGTCTCAGAGTACGCGGGAATCACTCGCGTGACACCTTAGGAAACAGCAAACGATGTTGAAGTTTCAGTTCAGCCAACCCAACGCAGGAATCGGGCAGGTTCTCTTTGTTCAAGAGAACCTGTTTACGAATCCTCTGCGCTTGTGACGCCCTGGCCTTCATCGTGATGAATTGCCCAAGCCTGGTGTCATGAGTGTGACACCAGGCTTTTTTCGTTTGGGGGCGTAGCTGAGATGGTTTAGCGGCGGTCTGAAGAACCGTAGACGAGGATTCGAGC
>CAZAIB010000144.1:0-15420 GCA_964485095.1 uncultured Planctomycetaceae bacterium
CGCATTCGGGCGGCCCATGCCACGATGCACAATTTCGGCAATTGGTCAGCGGAGCCGTCAAAACCAGAAAGAGAGATGACCGGTTACCCGGCCGGAGGTTTAGCGCCGCGTCGACGACTTCCGCCATTGCCAGTCAACTCTTCCCACATCGCGGCGAGAATGCGCAGACCTTTGGTGGAGATTGGATTGATTGACCACCCTAATAGCTCCGGTTGAGGCGCCTTGTGAAACCTCGCACGCTAAAGGCACAGCGACGGTCGAGTCAGAGGACGGTTTAGGCAAACAATGCTGTTTCACGTAGTGCGTCTTGGGCTGCGTGTAGCGGGTTTGACACACAACCTGTGTGACCGGCTAGCGGAGGGATTTTCGGTCGAGCCGCGGAGACGACAAATGCCGTTTCCGGGAATTGCGTGGTCTATTCAGGTCTATTTCCACACAACCAGGGTTTTTATTGCAGTTCCCTTTAACCTCTGGCAGCACAAAACGTCTGATCCAGGTAAGCCATCCCACCGAGGACTGTGTCCGTTGGAAGCCCTGTTAAGTCAACAGATTCCGCATGTCTTCCGGCTCGCAATCCGCCTCTGTCGTGACCCGACCCTCGCACAGGATTTGACTCAGGAAACAATGCTGAAGGCTGTCCGAAAGCTCGATCAATTGCAGTCACCTGATCAGCTCAGGGTCTGGCTGTTCCGAATCCTGGCAAACACATGGAAGGATCATGTCCGAGCGGAATCGCGTCGCGGTACCGAACCCCTTGTTTCCGAACCGCCCGCCAAATCGCATTCAATTGAAAGCACAGCCAACAATCGAGAAGAACTCAGCGCAGCACTTAACGCGATGAACACCCTCCCGGAGAAACAAAGGGCTGTCCTGCATCTCTTCGCAGTCGAAGAACTGTCGCTGAAAGAGATTGGCGAGGTCCTGGGAATGAACCCCTCAACCGCCAAAGTCAATCTGTTCCACGCCAGGCAGGCGATGAAACGCAAGCTACCCCAGTTCGCTGCCCCCAACACAACACCAGCAGCAAGGTCACTACACTAATGCTCTGCGAACAACTCGAAGACTACATCTGCCGATTGCTCGACCCCGCCGCAACCGCGCGGTTCGAAACTCATCTGTCAAACTGCGACGCGTGCCACAGTGCAGTAGAACGTGAACGCAATTTATTTGGCCTGCTGACCGAAGCAGTAGTAACTCTCGAACCGTGTCCGCCGCGGCTCAGAATCCTCAAACCAGTACCAGTCGCGGTTCCTCAATCAGAACCAGCACGGAGTCGCTTCGCACTCATCATCAGTGCCGCTGCTCTGGCGCTGATGGCTTTTGCCGCTTTGCGAACGCACCCAGAGTCTCAACCACGCGACAACTCTGGCGGTACAGTCGCCCGTGTTGAAACGCCAGTCATGCCACCGCCTGCCGTGACGATTCACGGCAATGGTTACGGCTTCCCAATCGAATCAGGCGACCCAAACATTCGGATCATCATGGTTCATTCCGTTCCGCCCCAAACAGAAAACATGCTGGAAACCCCACAGCCTTAACTGGAGAGATGAGATGAAACACAGAATTCGAAGCCGTGCGGTTGTTCTACTGCTGACGTTGCTCACAGTGCCTCCTCTGGCGCAAGCCCAGCCTGGGCCTGCTCAAAGCAAGGCTGCTGTTACTCCACCGGCGGGCAGTCAGGTCAAAGAGGTCAAAGTATTCTTTTTGAGATATGCAGAGGCCGAAGGTGCCGTAGCTATCATCGGCCAGATGCTGAGAGGCGATTCAAACATGCGGGTCTCTGCGGATGTTCGAATGAACTCTCTGCTCGCAACCGGCTCTGCTGAACAACTCAAGATGATTGAATCTCTCGTGGAGAACATCGACCAAGCGCCGGTGAAAGGCAAGACAAAGACACAGATTCAAGTGTTTCCACTAATGTCTGACGCGAAGGAGATTGAGAAGTCTCTGAGCCAGGTCCTGAATAAGGATGTCAAATTCACTGTTGATCGCTCAAAGAACCTGGTCATTGCGTCTGGTACGGAATCAGATCTCGAGAAAGTCCGGGGCGTAATTGATCTTGTCGATCGAATGCCGCCAAAGGTCGAACCGCCACTCAAGCTTCGCGTCATTTGGCTAATGAGCGGCGATCAGCCGAACGCTAAGAAGCTGACTGATGACTTGAAGCCGGTCGCCGTTTCGTTGGGCAAACTTGGAATCGACAATCTGCATGTGGTGGCGCAAACACTAATTAATGTGGGCGAACCGAACTCTGATTTCAGCGTCCGGGGCAGCGTGGGCGAAGAAGACTGGACGTTTGAGGTTTCAGGTATTCGACAGGGCGACACAATACAGCCCGCTCGACTAAGCCTATCAATCGAAGCCGGCGCCGGAAGAAAATCGCCAATCGAGATCCAGGCCGCTGTCACTCTGGCTCTAAAGCAACTAGCGGTTCTGGGTGTGACTCAAACCGGCCCGGCCAATTCTGTGTTTGTCGTGCAGTTGGTGGAAGGCTTGTAAGGCGAACCTGCAAGACCAGCGAACTTAAGAAGCCCGGCATCTCGCACGACCAGCCCGCCCTTTTGTGTCTTTGCAACCGCAAGGAACCTTCGCAGCGTGTGACCAGAACCAGATGCCGGGCTTCTACCTACCTCCTTGACGACCGCGCGAACCTATCCCCAGGTTGCGTGTCTTAGCCATAAACGCAGCCAGTTAACTGCTATCTCTCCCAGTGGGCCGCTCCCACTTCACTCGCAAATGCCGAGTGTTCCCCGTCGCCGATTCGGGCACAGTCCCCGCGCGCTGTGGTGACCGCGTTCTGGGTTCTCTTTCGCCTAAATGGAAGGCTCTTTACCATTCCCGACATGAACAACATGCAATCAGACATTCTGGTCCACCTCCGATCGCCCGAGTATCGCCCGGTCAAGCACACACAGCTTGCTCGCGAAATGGGCATCACTAAGAAAAAGATGTCCGCGTTTCGGACAGCTTTGCAAAGTCTTGTTGAAGACGGACAAGTACACGAAGGGCGCAGTGGACGCGTCCGAATCAAGGTGGCTCCCGGACTGGTAGCCGGAATCATTAAGCGAACCTCCAGCGGCTACGGATTCCTGATCCCCGATAAACCGCTGCCCGAACTGGGCGGACAGGATGTGTATATCTCATCCTCTGAGATTGGCGATGCTCACACGGGTGACTCAGTCCTCGTGCAACTCACAAAGAAACGTCGCTCCGGCGGACAGCGATGTGGTCGAGTCGAACAGGTCGTCGAACGGGCTCGCAACGAGTTCGTCGGAACCTATTTCGAACGCGAAGGCCAAAGCTTCGTGTCCGTTGACGGCAAGACATTCGAAGACCCCATCTCAGTCGGCGACCCCGGCGCGAAAGGCGCGCAGTCGAAAGACAAGGTTGTTATCGAGATGTTGCGGTTCCCTTCCCGGTTCCAGTCCGGCGAAGCGGTTCTGACCAAAGTCCTTGGACCACGCGGCGCACCGGGCGTGGATACGTTGTCGGTTATTCACGAGTTCGGGTTGCCGGACGAATTCCCCGAGAATGTTCAGGAAGAAGCACGCATCCAGGCAGAGAACTTCGACGAAGAGAACCTCGACGGTCGTCGCGACCTGCGTAAGGAAACCATCGTCACCATCGACCCGGCCGATGCTCGTGACTTTGACGATGCGATTTCGCTGACGCAATCTGAAGACGGACACTGGCACCTCGGCGTGCACATTGCCGACGTTGCTCACTTTGTGCCCGAAGGTTCGCTGCTGGACATTGAAGCTCAAAAGCGTGGAACCAGCGTCTATCTGCCGCGACGCGTGCTGCCCATGATTCCTGAGGTGATTTCAAACGGACTCGCCAGCCTGCAACAAGGCAAGATGCGGTACTCAAAGACCGCGTTCATTGAGTTCTCACCCGAAGGCATTCCGCTGCACACCGAACTCGCCAATACAGCGATCAAGGTGACTAAGCGATTCGCCTACGAACAAGTCATGCCCATCATCGAGGCACCCGAAAAGCACAAAGGCAAGGTGTCCGCCAAGGTTCTGGCATTGCTACAACGCATGCACAAGCTGGCAATGATTCTGCGGAAGCGGCGATTCGAACACGGTTCGCTGCAAATGGGCCTGCCCGAAGTTCGCATCGACTTCAATAAGAAGGGCGAGGTCGTCGGAGCCAGCGAACGCCACCATGACGAGAGCCACGAGATCATCGAAGAGTTCATGCTGGCCGCCAACTGCGCGGTTGCGGTGGCTCTGAAGAAGAAGGTGCTCCCGTTTCTCAGGCGTGTTCACGGCGAACCGGACGAACGCAAACTCAAGGCGTTCTCTGAATTCGTTAGGCACTTGGTTTCGACCTTCAGAAATACCAGAGCCGCAAAGAACTGCAGGCATTACTGGACGAAGCCAAAGACGCGCCCGAGGCACATGCTGTTAACTACGGATTCCTGCGTAGCCTCAAACAGGCTGAGTATTCTCCGGTCGAAGCTGGTCACTACGCGTTGGCATTTGACGATTACTGTCACTTCACCAGCCCGATCCGTCGTTACCCCGACTTACTGATCCACCGCATCGTCAACAAACTCTGCCGATCTAACCGACGGCCAAAGGTGATGAGCGAAGCAGATCTTCTGAAAATGGGCAAACACTGTTCGCTCACCGAACGCCGAGCCGAACGGGCCGAACGCGAACTCACAAAGTTGAAGCTTCTGACTTATGTGAAGGAACGCGTCGGTGATGAAATCGATGCGGTCATTACAGGAGTCGAATCGTTTGGGTTCTTCTGTCAGGGAATCGATATCCCGGCGGAAGGTTTGGTTCATATCAGTTCGCTGGGCGACGATCGCTACCAATACGACCAGGCATCGTATTCTCTGAACGGTTTCAAAGCGGGCAACCAATTCCGACTCGGCGACCGTATTCGCGTTCAGATTGCTCGAGTCGACATCGAACGCCGCTCACTGGACTACAAGCTCATCAAAGCCGCCAAACGAACCGGCGAAAGCAAACGCAAGCCGCGTAGAACCCAGAAAGTCGGCAACGACCGCGGCCGTTCGAAGGGCAAACCGAAAACGAAGACAAAGAAAAAGCGACGCACAAGAAAACGCCGCAAGTAGGGCGCTGCGTCAGTTTTGCAATTCGACCCGAGCCTACAGAGGGAGTGGATTCTGTTGCGCTGGCAATGCAAAGCGGTGCGTGCTACCGAGAGCACTCACAAGTTCCACCCGCGTGCAAGAAGCTGGCGAGGTCTTACCAGCGCCAGACGCCGGTTCCCCAAGTCAGGCCGGCTCCGAATCCGCTCATCAGGATCGCGTCCCCATCGTGGATGAGGCCTTGCTGGATCGCATCGTCGAGAACCAAAGGAATCGACGCTGCTGAGGTGTTGCCGTAGCGTTGAAGGTTATTGATTGCCTTCTCACGTGGCACACCGAGATGGTCGAGAGCTTTGTTGATGATGCGGATGTTGGCCTGGTGCAAAGCAAACAGGCTAATGTCGTCCAACGTCAGGCCAGCTTGATCGACCATGTATTGGACCGACTTGGCAACAGCCTGCACGGCCCATTTGAAGACTGTGCGGCCATCCATGTGCATGTACTGTTTGCCGGATGCGAGATCAGCGGCTGACAGCGGGCAACGAGTTCCACCAGCCGGACGATCCAAAGATCCGCCACCGCGACCGTCTGAACCAAGCTGGTAGCTAAGGAAGCCTTGCGAATTTGTTCCCTGTCCAAGCACAACGGCTCCCGCGCCATCGCCGAATAAGGGAGCGACCTTCTGATCTCTTGGGTTCACGATGCGGCTGTTGACGTCGGCTCCAATGACCAGAGCCTTGGTCGCATTGCCAGTGGCGACATACTGAGCGGCCGTTGCCAGAGCGTAAACGAAGCCCGAGCAGGCAGCGCCAATATCGAACGCAGGGGCGTCCAGGTTCAGCATTTCCTGAACCAGACACGCGGTCGAAGGACAGCTGGCGAAATCCGGAGTGAACGTACCAACCACCAACAGGTCGATTTCATCCATCTCAATGCCGGCCATCGCACAGGCTCGGCGACCTGCTTCCGCCGCAAGATCGCTGGTAGCCTGATTTTCCAGTGCGTATCGGCGTTCCAGAATACCTGTCCGCTGTTCAATCCAACCTGGTTCAAAACCGTAGCTTTGTTCCAACTGTTGGTTGGTCACAACGTTATCAGGTACGTAGCTGCCTACGCCCTCGATACAGATATTCGTCACCGACGCCCAGCGTCTGGAAGGACGAAACTGAATTCCGGAGGGCGTTTGTGTAGTCGTCAACGTCATCGGCCATTGCCCGAGCGACAGTGATTCTTGGCCCGGTCCGATGTGGCTTTGAATCGTTTTGAACGCCGAGCGTCTTTGCTCGAAGTGAAACAACCCTGCTTAGTCCGTCGCAGGGGTAAATTAACTGCCCGGGAAGTATACCCATGAGACTGCCTGGGCTCTATTCAACAGCCGCTGCTTTTCCAGGCAATCTTGTCTCACGCTGCCCGTTCTGATGGCGTTTGCGGGTTGAAGAAAGTTCAACGGCCACTTGGTCTGCGGAAGACACGGCTACAAGGGAAGAGGCTGGTTGCTTCGCATTTGGTCGCTGAGTCTGCGGGAAATTGGCTCATTGCCACGTCGTGTCCGCTTCTGGCATGCGAGTTGCTTCCGTTTTGTTCATCATGATGTGAGGCATACTCAGACCATGGATGGGAAATTGTGACAGGAGCCAGTCAAATGCAGAGAACAACAGTCGGTTTGTTTGAGCGGAAGGAAATCGCCGCACTTTCGCGACCAGCCATTCAGCGTATGGAGCGTTCCCAGCTGGCAGGAATCATCAAGGCGGCCGGTTTGCCGTTTCTTACGGCCTCCGACATGATTCGACTGCCCGAACTCGGTCGGAAGTCATTGGTCAAACTGGGGCTGATGGCCCGAGAATTCTGCCGTACACGGGGTTCGAACCCACGCTGGAGTGCTCTCAGCGAGTGACCTTTCGGCACTCGATCGTCGGTTTTCCGAAAATCCCACCATCTTTTTGATTTTTCGTCCCGTTTCCTGCGCAGATCGCGTCTTTGAAGGTGAGGGGGACGGTTTCCGCGACCTAACCCTCAAGCGAGTGGGCCTCGTTGGTTCAATCGTTCAAGCGGTGCGATCGCCGACCCCGAGTGTGATCGCACCGCTGTTTTTGTTTCTGGCGGTCGCCAAACGCCGGTTCCTGGCCCAGGATGGTCTGCTTCTGAACCACCCTTGAGCCCGTCAGTATGGCTGATTCACGCAAACACCGCGGCCCGCACCCGGCAGACGCTGATCTGTTTGAACCCACTCTCTGGCCAACCCTCCGCACCGCAGTCGGCGAACTTTGCTGGTTGTTGGACCGTGGCTACGCCATTCCCTCATCGCTAAAACTTGTCGGCGACAGGCACACACTTCAGGAACGCCAGCGAACCGCGGTCAAACGCTCTGCCTGCACCAGCGAGGCGCTGAAACTTCGAGGTCAGAAGTGCATGCCGCTGTCCGACGCGCGGGAAGTGTGGATCGATGGATTCAACTTACTTACCACGATCGAAGCGGCCCTGGGCGGTGGAGTGATCCTGATTGGTCGAGACGGCTGCTGTCGTGACATGGCCAGCATGCACGGCACTTACCGGAAGGTCGAAGAAACCCGGCCAGCTTTAGAACTGGTGGGAACTCAACTAAGTGCACACGGTGTCGCGAAGGCCAACTGGTTATTAGACCAACCCGTTTCGAACAGCGGTCGCCTGGCAGGAATCATCCGCGACATTGCCGCTGAACACGGTTGGGATTGGGAAGTGGACGTCGTTCGCGATCCGGATCCCGTCTTAAGCCAACATGAGGGCGTTGTCGTCTCAGCGGACAGCGAGATTTTGAACCGCTGCCAGCAATGGGCCAACGTCGCGGCTGAGATTGTGGCGAAGGTGCCGGACGCCTGCGTGGTTCAGATGTGTTAGCTAGTAACACTGACCCTGGACATCGAGGAAGCTCCGCAGTCCAGGAGCAACTGTTGGTACCAGTCACCAACTTTCTCTGAACGATCCGGCAGGGCATTGGTTCCCCAAATCAGCGACAGCGTGCGTGTTGTTGCTTCGCTGGTCTTGGTTCTCTGCGAGTCCTTCACGGCGTTTGCGCAAGGGCCTTCATTGTCGAACAGGCACAGTAGACCATCCAGCTTAAGCACCTGACCCGTCGCGTTGAAAACGTACTCACTGCCTTCGGGCGCCACACCCACGGACAGCGGTTCGGTCACTTTGTCGGCATCGACAACGCTGATCGGCAATCCGCTGTGAAGCGACACAGCATTGCAGCTATCGACTGCCACGTTGATGGATGTCAGCAACTGCTGATCAACCGCCTTGATGAGGTACTCCGACGCGGGCTTGTTCCGCCCGGTCGGTTTGAACCCACCATGTCGCAGCAAATTTCGAACGTCTTTCCGAATGGAATCACTGGATGCAAACGGAACTTCAATCGATGCCTCAGGCTGAAAGAACGCCAGTAGTTCGGGTGGGGATTTGAGCGAACCAATCGGATCCGGGAACTGGGTAATGAAAGCGTACAGATCCAGCAGTGGGTGTGGTTCGATACTCAGCATGGTGCTCATTGTGGGTCTGTCTGGTCAGGCGAGGCCACATTCAACACAGCGCACGGCCTCGTGCTTCTTGGAATTGGGTGCCTGCGTGCTTCGGATGGTTTAACGGAATCTTATACTGGATGTGAGCCAGGCTGATACGGGTTCAATCGACATCCTGAGAGTTTGACGCTGGCACTTCGATGACTGTGCAGTTTTTGGGCTTGGAAGTCTTGAGCTCCATGGTGGGAGCGTAAGACTGCAGCCTCGCTCGAGAGGTCTGGACCACAAACCGTTTGAACTCAAACTGTTGAAAGTCTGTCCGGCCAACAACCCAACAACTCATTGCATATGCGACGACCAAAGTGACTCCGACACACCCTGGAATAACCAGCCACCAGATTGAAGTGTTTTCAAGGTGCAAAACTAACCGACGGCTGGCGCCCAGCGCGATCAATGGCGCGGTCATGAGTCCGAAGCCCAGAGCGCCGACTGGTGCGAGAATCTCCTTCTTGCGAACTCTTGCAATGCAGGAACGGCAGCACTCCGACTTGACTGCGAATGGGACCATCTCAGGTGCGGAGCATTTGACGAAGAAGGGAACCAGTTCTTCGGACGGCTGATTGCAAACCACACAGGATTCCGATGCCGGCTCACGAATTTCACTCATTGACCCGTGCCCCTCTGAGGTAGGACGCCGCATCGCAACGTCTTGCGTGTTAACTATCGGTGCCAGGCAACTTGCAACCGGGTTCAATCAGCCGTGGTGCTCACTGTGACTTCGTCCGGTCAGGCGAAGCCACATTCAACGCCGCAGCGCGGCCTCCGAGTGCGCTTTTGGAATCGGCCAGGCGGTTGCGGAACGTTGTTGTCATTTCCGCCAAGCTGTCGACTTCCAGGCGGTCGCGTTCGACACTCTGGCACGCGCGTTCGAGGCCGGGGAACAGACCACTGGCGATGCGAACCGATGCCAGTTCGTCGGCGAGTTCTTTGATGCGGCCCTGCAGTCCGCGCCGCAGTCGCATGGTGAATGCCATGACCAGTATGCCCGACCACAACACGAAGAAGATTGTCGCCGGGATGTAAAAATCTGTGCTCAGCAGCTTCGCACCGTCGACAAACAGAGAGTCGTAGAAGAAGTTCTTGCCGACCAAAAACAAAACGAAGCACAGGTACGCGAGAAACAAAATCTCGTACCACCAACGTGTGAACCAGCCGGAGTTCTTCACGGACAACGCTTCGATAATGGAATCGATTTTTCGTCGAGCGTCACCCAGGAATTGGTCTTCGACTCGAGCCGCTTCGTGGCGCAGTGAATCGATTGATGATCGGTCAATAAGCTCCGGATCCAGACCGGCCGAACGCAAATAGCCAGCGATCACAAACTGCGATTCCTGAAGCTGATTATCAGACAGCCCGAACGATGCAATCCGATCCAAGCTACCATCAGCCACTTGTTCTTGTGCCCTCTTGGCAATCCACTTGGCTCCCTGCATCGCTCCGATAAGCGCCATTTGCGCAGACGTTCTCGCGCGGAACAGGGTGAAGCTGGCGATAAAGCCGCCGATGCCGTTGTAGAACCGAAGGATCGCGGAGAACGGGCTGAAACCCCAATGGTCGGTTACTGATGTCAGCAGCCGGCGTTCCCACAGGTTCCGACTGACCAGTAGCTCTTCACGCAACTGAGTTGCCATGTGGGATGTGAGCTTGGTTCGCTGTTCTTCCAGGACTTCACGCAGCTTTGCGACGTGTTGTGTTTCTTCGCCGACCTTGGTTTGGCAGTGCTGCAGCGCTGAATGAATGAGGTCGATGAGGTTGGCTCGGCGAACCTGAACCCGGTGCGACGAAGATAGTTGCGTCGTCAGCAGTGTTTGCAGTCGTGAGAAGTCGCCGGACGGCCGTTGTCCGGCCTGCTGTTCCTGAAACGCGCGCATCGAGTCGACGAAAAACATGTCCGGGACTTCGTACTTGCCTTCCAGCCGTTTCCGCCAATCGTCGCGGATGTCTGAGTCCACATCGGCGTGCGTTTGTACGAACACCAGTCGGCATCCAGCCGCGGCGTCGGCAAGTTCGTCGATCACGCGAGCGGACTGGTATTTTTGCTGCGTTGAGACATACAGCAAGACATCACAGTGAGGCAGCATCTGTCGCAAAATGGCAGTGTTGGAACCAGCGCTGTCTGATTCGGCGGTGTCGGGGTCGGGGCAATCGATGACGACGATGTCGCGGAGAACCGGAGAATCGACCTGCTTGATTTCGAAGTCGTCCAGCGGCAGGTTAAGCGGTTCGAGTTCCGTTTCCGGATGCGCGATGAGGATTGGTCGGGTTGTGGTCGGTCGTTGACGGCCCGAACGCGAAACTTCCTGACCGATTAGTGCGTTGACCAGCGTGCTTTTCCCGGTCCCGGTTCCGCCGAATGTCGCCAGCACCAGCGGCGATTCCAATCGTACGCGCAATGTTTGCACACGGCCCAATAAGCGGCGCAACAGGCCGCGGCAATTGTTGGCAGGGCCCCAATCGCCGTTGGCTTCGCTGAACGCTGTCAAACGGCCGATGAGTTCATCGACTTCGGACAGCATCTTTAGTTGTTCAAGTTCCGGTGTGTCAGACACCAGTTTCTCCTATCGCGTTTTGTTCGGCGCTGTTTGGTGTGGTGGCTTCGGTCGGTGCTGTCTCGCCGACAGCATCTGCGAGTTCTCTGATTGCCGATTGGACGACCGCGTACTCTTCTGAACGCGGGATGCTGGCGATTAGATCAAACTCTTCCGGCAGCGAACCCAGCAAATCGTTCTTCAATCGTTCGACTAACCAGTTGACTCGAGCCGAAGTGAACGAGGTTTGTAGCTTCTGGAACTTGGCTTGCAGGAACCCTGATCCCTTGCCGGCTGCTTCGGACACAGCCGTTTCACCGGCCACGGCCGCGACGGTTCCGCCCGCGAAGTCGGCCACAACGGTTGCGATGGCCTGGCCTGCTGCATCAGCGACCAACGGAGCCACAGCTTCACCCGCAGGACCAGCACCGAGAGCAAAAAACACAACGCTTGCCGCTGGCCGAACTGCGGCCGAAAGATTGTGAATCTGCCGGTAAAACGCATACATGTCCGGGCTGCCCGCCTCGAACGCACGCATTTCGATGTCGACTGTGTCTTCGAGTTCTTTTTGGAAATCCACTGCTTCGTGTTCGGTCCGCAGTTTCTCCAACAAGTCCGCGCGGGACTTGCCGGCCAGGACTTTCTGCAACCGCGGCTTCAGCAGCTCCGCGCCAGACTCGGCCATGAATTCCAGCTTCTCGTAGACCTCGTCGACCGTCCGCAAAATCGCCGACCATTCGCGTTCGCGGTACGCTTCGACGGGATCTTCGGGCTCACCGCTAATCTTGTCGCGAGCGAACTTAAACGGAGCCACGACGACTCCACCAACAGTGTCATAGAACCCGTTGACCCTGCGAGCCCAGCCTTCCTGACGCGATTTCCACCAACGACGGACCTCGGCGACAATAAGGTCGTTCCCGATCGGCGGCCAGTCTCTGATCTTCGAAACGGATTCCGAAGAAAGTCGATCTGAAGCCGCCGAAAATTCTTCGCTCTTCTGATTCAATTCGCGCAGCCACAGCGGGACGCCGCGATCTTCTCGCAGCAGGTGCTTCAGCGAACCCTTGAGCGTTCGGAACTTGATCTCGTGGAACCGCAGCTTCGCCAGGTCGTCCGTCAGACTGCGCGCGTTCTTGTCGTCGACTTTGCGATCTGAATCCGTCGGCCAGCGGCGTTCGAAGAAGCTAAGCCGGTTCTCTTCTGCCGCTTTGCGATCGTTGGGCGCGATGTAGACGGCTTCGGGTTTGATACCCGTCTCTGAACAGAATGTGTTGAGCCAAACCGGCCAGTACTCTTCGTCTTCCGGCAGCAGGCATTGGTTAAAGACGATGATGACCGCTTTGTCTTCTTCGGCCGCTTTGCGGAAGAAGTCTTTGACCGCCGCATCGTTGTATTTTTGCTGAGTCAACACGGCCAACAGCACGTCCGCCGAACGCCTGATTGCGTCCGCGCGGATCCAGTTCATGGGGGCGTCGCTATCGACGTCCGGAGTGTCCAGAACCAACAATTCCGGCGGCGTCGATTCACTCTCCCGCCAGAACAGCATGTGTTCGTCGGTTGTCTTCAAAGCCTGATCGGAATCGTTCCACGAGTACAGCTTGAAGCTTTCAAAGATCGCGGCGAGGTCGTGTGTCTTCTCAAACCCAGGCGGAACCAGGCACACCGGGTGTTTGGTTCCCGTCGCTAGTGGACTGGTCGCACTCGCGCGGCAACCGGCGAGATGGTTGAAGATAACGCTCTTGCCAATATTGGTTCCACCCACGACGGCGACGACAAGGAAGGCATCGTCACGTAATTGAGGAACCAGTTTTTGGCGGAGCAGTTCGAACCACTCGCGGCCGGCAAGCGGTTCTATTTGCAGCAGTTCGGTGCGATCTTCCAGAGCGACCAGAGCGTTGTACAACTGGTCGACGGCGGTAGCACATCGTTGAAAAGGTTGCGTCATGTGATGTCGTGTGGCGCCGCGGTCATTGTTGGTTGGCCCATTGTAGGGTAATTCGCAGAACCAGCGGAACGCTTGATTCTTTCTCCCCATGTTGTCGCAAACCCGCAAAACGCAGGTTTTCAGCGCCTATTTTGCGGCTGGCTTCCAATTCACGGTCAGCGCGATGCCGCTAAGGATCAACAGGCCGGCCAGTACGGCTCGCTGTGTGATCTCATCACCTGCGAACAAAACGCCGCCGATCGCCGCGACGATGGGGACGCTAAGTTGTACAACCGCTGCCTGAGTCGAACGCAGTTTTGGCAACACGATGTACCACAACACGTAACCGAGCCCTGATGTAAGCCCACCGGATGCCGCCGCCAGCCAGAAGCCTTTGGACGTCATCGTGAATTGCGACAGAGCCAGAAGGCTGACCACCGCAACAAACGGAACCGACCGCGCGAAGTTGCGAGCGGTGTCTCCGATCGGATCGTTCGAACCTTTGCCCAGTACCGAATAGGCTCCCCATCCGATTCCCGAGAGCATCATCATGCCCGACTCCACTGCGAGTTTGGAACCCTTTAGGTCGGGGAACAACAAGCACACAAGACCAGCGGATGCGATTAGCAAGCCAACGACCTCAATCGATCGTGGACGTTCGCCTTTCGCTGCCGCGATGGCAAACATTGTCAGTTGCACAAACGCAAACAGGATCAACGTTCCGCTGGCCGTATCCAGGCCCACGTAGGCAAAAGAAAACGCGACCGCGTAAAGAACCAAAGCCAGCGCCGGAAGCCACGCGGTTCCTCGGCCGCTCTTTGGGTTCGCTGCAACCGTGTTTCCCGACCTGCGACGGAACAACTGCACCAGCGCCAACACTAATGCCCCAAACACAACACGCACTGTTGTGTACGTGGCTGGATCGATAAGCAGACTGGCATCCGACTTCAGCGCGGCGCGGCCGATGACTGAGTTGGTTGCGAAGGCGACCATCACGACGATGGTCAGCAACACGAGTGCGATTTTTGACATGCTGGTTGGAACGCAGCGGCGTTCTTATTCGCCTTCGGTTGTTTCAGAACGCGAAGCAACGCCGTCTGCAAACCACTTTTTCAGATCGAATGTCTTCAGCGGTTTGTTTGATACCGGGCCCTTGCCGCCCATGACCAAATGCAGCTTCATGTCTTCTGGTTCAAAGACCATGGTCTGCAGGGTGAAACGCCCCTGATTAACCGCATGCATTGCCTTGTGCACGGCTGGCACGTCGAACTTTGGGGTGTCCTCACGAAGTTTCGTGAGTTTGCTATATCGCCAGCATGGTTCATTAATCGTCATGCCGTCGACGCGGAAGTGGTTGGTGCACGACAGGATTGACTCTTCCGGTTTCCGGACGCCGACTTGCTTCGGTGAGAGTTCAAACGTCCGTGCCTGCTTCGCATCGCAAACAACCAGGTTCATATAAGTCGTTCGCGGGGCGTCTTCCAAAAGCTTCTGCGCTTCTTCGACGGTGGTGCATTCTTCCAGGACCCGGCGATAGGTCATCGCAAGTGGACAGCCCTTCGGATTGAACACGTTAGAACCGTCGCCGCTTTTGTAAACATCCAGAGTAGCCACAGCCAGGCCGGCTTCGTTGATACCTGAAATCACGCCGACCAGGCCGGGATAGCCGATCGAAACAAATGCATGTTTGCCTGTCGGTTTGACAACGAAGACGCAGTGGTACTTGTCCAGAACATCAAAGTCCGGGAAGTCGAAGTTCCGACCGAAGATGAGCTTTCCGTTTTTACTTTTCTCAGGCATGACCACAAACGAGGCACAGCCACCCATGCGTCTGAGTTCGATTAATCCGTTGGCAACCGTCAACGCGCCCTGATCCTGCTTGCTGGCTTTGATCAGTGCGTTCATCTCTGCCACATGATCTTTGGGAGCCTGTCGCATGAGCCCGTTGGCTGCAAAAACCAAGAAGGGAAATTGCTTACTGGCTCCAAGTTCCGCAGCAGCGCGCCTGGGCATCTGAGCGAGCGGTTCCATTTGGGCTCCGGCCAGTTCACCCTGCTGACGGCCAATCTGTTCCGGGGTTCCGGAGAGAAACATTACGGGTGTGTCGTTGATGTACTCAAGACGCCCACCGTCGGTCTTGCCTTCAGTCCAGCGGAAAGCCTGCGGCTTTTGGGCGACAGCCGTGACGGCCAGAAGGAGAACCACGATTGCTGAACGGAATGCACTGTACATGTTTGCCTCAGGTGATTGATTGGTGCCTTTGCAGTTTATGTCGCGGCGTCTGTTCTGACTAGAGCGCGTCTCTTTTATGTGTAGCGGTAGCCGCAATTTCTGAAGTGCCTC
>CAZAIB010000145.1:0-15348 GCA_964485095.1 uncultured Planctomycetaceae bacterium
GCGGGAGAGGTCGCGGTCTCAGCCGCGGGAGAGGGCCGGATTCCGGGTTGGTTTGGTGTTCTGGTTGTTGAGTGTGCGCTACCCCCTCTCCCGGGCCTGAGAGCCCGACCTCTCCCCCAAAAGGGGGGGAGGTGACTGAGGTTTGACTCTTTGGCTCTTTAACTCTTCCATCCTTCAACCCTCGCACCCGCTCCAGCGTGCAGTCCCAATCGCTGAAGTTCACATCAACCGCGCGAACCTCAACACCATGCCGCCGCACATCGGCCACCAACTGAGCCGGCGCATAGAAGCCCATGGGCAGGCTGTTCAAAATCGACGCCGTGTACGCAGCCGGGTAGTAACACTTCAGCCAACACGAAATGTAAGTCAGCCGAGCGAAGCTGGCCGCGTGCGATTCGGGGAACCCGTAGTCGCCGAATCCGCAGATTTGTTTAAACAATCGTTCGGCGAATTCTTCGCTGTAGCCATTGCTCACAATGCCGTTGATGAGCTTTATCTGGAACGCTTCAATCAAACCCGCCTTCCGCCACTTTCCCATCGCGCGGCGTAGTTGGTCGGCTTCTTCAAGGCTGAATCCGCCCGCGACAACGGCCAGCCGCATTGCCTGTTCCTGAAAGATGGGAACACCGTAGGTCTTCTGCAGAACCTGCTTAATCTCGTCGCTGGGGTACTCCGGTGTTTCGCCGGTCCGTTTGAACTTCTCCCGGTTCTTCAGATACGGATGAACCATGTTGCCCTGAATCGGTCCTGGCCGAACAATCGCGACCTCCACAACCAGGTCGTAAAATCTCTCCGGCCTGAGCCGCGGCAGCATGCTCATCTGCGCGCGGCTTTCGATTTGGAAGACGCCGACCGTGTCGGCGCGGCAAATCATGTCGTAGACGGGACGGCAGCTTGCGGGTTCCTCGTCGCCGGGGATGGTTTCGAGTTCTAACTTTCTGTCGTAATGGTGTTCGAGGAATTTGAAGCACTTGCGGATCGCGGTCAGCATTCCCAGGCACAGGCAGTCGACTTTTAGAATGCCGAGTGCTTCCAGATCGTCTTTGTCCCACTGCACGACGGTTCGATCGGCCATCGCGGCATTCTCGATGACGACCATCTCGCACAGTGGCCCCCTGGTCATCACCATGCCGCCCACGTGTTGCGAGAGATGACGCGGGAAGCCGTAGATTTCCTTGATGAGCTTCACCAATCGGCGCGTCATTGGTGCTTCCGGGTTCAAGCCGCATTCTTTGATGCGTTCTTCGAACACGCCGGGCGTTTCCCACATGCCCATCGCCTGCGAAATTTGCGTCGCGCGATCAGCAGAGAACCCCATCGCCTTGCAAACATCCTGTGCGGCCGATCGGCCGCGGTAGGTGATGACTGTCGCCGCCAGACCAGCGCGTTCGCGACCGTATTTGTTGTACAGATACTGCAGCACTTCTTCGCGGCGTTCGTGTTCGAAATCGACATCAATATCGGGAGCTTCATTCCGAGCGCGGCTGATGAAGCGTTCAAACAGGACGTCGATTTCCTGCGGATCAACCGACGTCACGCCAAGGCAATAACACACGACGGAGTTCGCCGCGGAACCGCGTCCCTGACAAAGGATGTTCTGTTCTCGAGCAAAGCGAACCAGATCCCAGACGGTCAGAAAGTAGGCTTCGTATCGCAGGTCTTCAATGAGTTCGAACTCGTGCAGAATGAGTTCTTTCACGCGTGCGGGAACGCCATCGGGATAGCGCTGAGCCGCACCTTCCCACGTGAGTTGCTTCAGGTACTGCAGCGGTGGAACGCCTGGTGGTCCGAGTTCTTCGGGGTATTCGTACCGCAATTCGTCCAGTGAGAACGTGCAGCGGTCGGCGACTTCAGCGGTGCGCTGAACGATCTCCGGGCACATGGCGAACAGCTTCTGCATCTGCGGAATTGATTTCAGGTAGCGTTCTGAATTCGGGAACATGCGATGGCCAAGCTGGCCGACTTCGCACCGGTGCCGAATCGCGGTCAGTACGTCCTGCAGGTACCGTCGGTCGCGGACGTGATAGTGCACGTCATTCCCCGCGACTAATGGGACTCCTGTTTCGCGCGACGCTGCCAGCAGTCGCTCGATTTGTAATTCGTCGTTGCAGCCCAGATGGCGTTCGGCGAAGGCGTAGCAGCGGTCACCGAATACCTCTCGATATCGCAGGAGTGCCGGAGCGACATGCGTGCCGATTCCACTTGTTAGAACACACGCCAGCAAGCCTTCCTGATACTGAGCGATATCACTGAACGACAAAAAACACTCACCCTTCGGCGCGCGGCGACGGCCGACGGTCAGTAATCGAGTGAGCCGGCCGTAGGCTTGTCGATCGGTTGCCAATAGCACGACCGGAGGTGCGTCGCTGGGTGTGACTTCGGAACCTATGAGTAGCTTCAGGCCCACTTCCTTCGCAGCAACGTGTGCTCGGACAACTCCGGCAAGGCTGTTGCGATCAGTAATTGCGAGTGCCGTGTAGCCTTGGTTCGCGGCAGTCTGAACCAGTTCGTCCGGATGCGATGCGCCTTCGAGGAACGAGAAATTCGTTTTGCAATGCAGTTCAGCATAGCGCACGGCGGGCAAGGGCAGGGTGTGCTCAAGAACCTGCAACTCGGGTGTGCGTTTTGAAAGGCGTGGAGGTTCAGGCACAGGTCAGTCAAACACTCCGTGCAGGAACCATTCACCGTTTCGCACATTGCGAAAGATCCACAGTCGCAATCCCTGGTCGGTTTCGATGCGGTAGTAGTCGCGAACGATGTTGTCATCACGCCACCAACCAGTGTGGATGCGTTCGGGGCCCCAGCATTTGCTGATCGGATTGGAGCGGCCGTTCCAACGGACATTGGTTGGCGGACCAGTGACAGTAAGGGTGATTACGTCGATAGGTTTGGGGGCTGTTTGCAGATTGACGGGACGTTGCAAAGCTGGCGACCCCGCATGAGTCACCTCTCCCGCTTGCGGGAGAGGTCGCGGTCTCAGCCGCGGGAGAGGGCCGGGTTCTGAGTTGGTTTTGTGTTCTGGTTGTTGAGTGTGCGCTACCCCCTTTCCCGGGCCTGAGAGCCCGACCTCTCCCCCAAAGGGGGGAGAGGTGATTGGGGTGTGGTTTGTTACCTCTCCGTAGTGGAAGGCGAGTTCTGGCTGTGCGTCGGGAACCGCATCGGCCGTGACAACAGCGTCCTCGCCGAGTCTGCTGCTGATGCGTTCGAGAAGTTGTTCGCGCTCGCGACGAGCTTTGGCTTCGTCGCGGCAGGCAAAGAGTGTTTCCTGACGTGGGTCGAGCGGTGAAGATGAGATTAGTTCGACGCTTATCTCGCAGATGTCGTCGGGAGTACGGACGCGTTCCAGTTGGGTGCGAATGAGACGCATTAAATGTGAGTGCGATATCGACGGACGCATTAAGCCGACGCTGAAGTCGGTGAGTTCGCCGAGTTCTCCCTGCAACAGTATGTGCAAACGTTGGACGCCATGGCGCTCTGGTTCCAGCGATTCGATTGTGCGCGTGAGCAGGCGTTCGATGCCCATTTCGATGACGCGGCGATCGGAGATGGTGTATTCGAACCGCCAGCGTTGGATGGTTTGTTTGGGCGGGAGTTCCGGCGTGATAGGTTCGGGGATCTCGCCGAGTGCCTGGTAAATTCGCTTGTGCAGAATGTCGCCGAATCGCGAGGGCAGGGTGGACTTTGGCAGGTTCAGTAACTGGTGGACTCGGCGCAGGTCCAATTCGTTAAGTGTTTCTATTACGTCGTCTGGTAATCGCAGCGCGAGTGATGGGAGCGATTGCAAAGTCTGTTGAGCTTCTCCTTCGGGAACGATGACCGGTGTGTTTCGTTTCGATTGTCTGTTGGCTGTGGTTCCGTAATGTGCAACAGCCCACGACATGCCGACGGTGTCTGCGATGGCAACCCGCGCGTAGAGTTTGACGTTTTGAAGTTCCTGCAAAACATGCCGCGTCATTGCGCGTTCGTTGTTGAAGAGATGTGCGATGCCTTCAATGTTGATCAAAAGACATTCGGGGGTGCTGGCGTCTTCGACTCCGACGACGGGGCTGAACCGGCGGCACCATGTTGCAAGATCGCGTAGTCTCGCGCGGTCGGTGGTGGGGTCGTCGAGTTCGAAGTGGGGTTCGTGATTAGTTGCCTCTCCCGTTTGCGTGGGAGGTCGCGGTATTAGTCGCGGGCTGGGTTCTGAATTGGTTGTGCGTTGTGTTTGTTGTGCGTGCGCTGCCCCCTCTCCCGGGCCTGAGAGCCCGACCTCTCCCCCAAAAAGGGGGGAGGTGACTGCCGGGGTGAACTGTAGTAGGGCCTCGGCTTCGGCTTTGGGCATGCCTGGACGGATTCCCTGTTGGAGGGCTCGTTTGGAACACGCGACGATGGTGAATTGACCTCGACCGGCGTCTTGATAAATCAAGAGCGGGCGTTGCTTAAGCTCTGGTCTTTCGATGCTGAGTCGCTGGAGTGGCCAACCCGGAAGCCAGATGCACATCACCCGTTTCATCGTTGATTTCCAGTTCCAACTGACCGCCATCGATTCGTCCGCGACAATGCAGTAGCTGAACCTTGAGGCGTCGGGTTTGAGTGAGCGAGGTTTGAATAAGGTTGGGGTCTTTTTTTGCAAAGCATCCTTCGGGCGGTTTTGAGAAAAGAGACCTGACCCCTTTATTTAAATTCGCTGCCCCCTCTCCCGGGCCTGAGAGCCCGACCTCTCCCCCAAAAGGGGGAGAGGTGACTGGTTTGTTTGTTGGGTCTGCGGCTGGCTCTTTGATTCTTTCGCCCTTCAACTCTTCCCCTTCCATCACTGGTTCAACTAATAGCCGGGCGTCTGCCCAGGAGCGTTGTCGGAAAAATCGAGAGGGTCTGATTAGGAATCCAACGCCGCCTCCGGCTTCTGTTGCTAATTGAAGTCTGCGAAAAGTCTGATCTGTGATGTGGTCGATCCAGGCCATGGTGATGGTTACGCCAGAACATCGCAGAGATTGTTCGAACGCCCATAGGGCCTGGCCGATGTGGTTCGGTCGGACGACGACAATCTGCTGTAGTGAGATGCCGAATCGCATGAGAGCCGGTGGGTAGAACTCGCCCTGCGAATCGATGACCACCAGCTTGCTGTTTTTGGTCAATATGCGTGCTGCCAAAATTGTGGCCAACGTGCTGCCTCCACCTCCCTGCGGAGACAGCCATTCAATCATTGTGCCGCCGGTTAATCCTCCTGCTGGTAACAAAGCATCGAATGCGTCGATGCCCGTGACTGTTTCGTGGAACTCTGAATCTGCTTTGCTTTGTGGTCGTTCGAGTTGTCGGATCTTTGCCGAGAGTTGTTTGATGATGTCTGGTTTTGACATTTGGCCGAGCCGATTGAACCGCAGAATGTCGAACAGGGAATTTTTGAATGAATGTCAGGCAGAAATGTAGCTGGCTGAGGCCCTCAGCCAGTTCGGCGCATAGCGACGAGGACTGGACCGACTCAAGGGCCTGAGTCGGCAACGAGTCGCGCCCCGACATAAACTTTCTCCTTTGAATATCCAACACCCAACAAGGAATCTCCAATTTCCAGGTCAGCGGAGACTTTTGACTTGGAGATTCCTTGTTGGAGATTGGATATTCACTCGGTGTTAGAAGCCCGGCATTTTGGAAATGCCGGGCTTCAGGTTTGAGCAGGTATTTTGTTTCTGTCAGAACTTCGTCATTCGAAATTCTGCGGTTCAAAGTCGGATTCTGCGACCTCCGTTTCCTCCTGCCTGAACAGCCATCCCTGAAAGGGTAAACGCCTCAGGTTGTTGAACAGGAGGAAACGGGGGTCACAGAGGCTACTCATAAGTCAGTCCGTAATACTCCCACAGCAACCCCCTGGATCTCGCAGTGTTCGGGGTAAATGGGTTCCATTGAACTGTTGGCTGGCTGCAAACGAATTCGCTTTTTCTCTTTGAACAAATACTTCAGCGTTGTCTCGCTGCCGTCGACGAGTGCGGCGACGATTTGTCCGTCGCGACACGTGTTTTGTTTTTTGATGACGACAACGTCGCCGGTTTGGATACACGCTTCGATCATCGAATCGCCGCTGACACGCAGACCGAAGTAATCGTCTGAGTCATACAGGCTGCCGAGGTCGAGGCGTTCTTCCTGTTGGTAGGTGTCCAGTGGTTGCCCGGCGGTAATGGTTCCGGCCAAAAGCAAGCCGCGTGGATTGGATGTGGTTAATCGAATGGTTCGCGTGGAATTGTCAGCGCGGGTTATGTAGCCGCGTTCTTCCAGCGTGTTGAGATGTCTGTGTACATTTGCGGGAGCGCTAAGGCCGACGGCGTCGCAGATTTCGCGAATGCTGGGCGAGTACTTTTGTTCTTCGATTGTTTCGCGAATGAACTGATAAATCTCAGTTGGCCGTTTGGGCAGCGGTTTGTCTGCCGAACCAACTGATGATTTGCGTGCCGTGCGTTTTGCCGACTTGCGAGTGCGTTCTGCCATGATCGCTTCCCTGTTCTGTATCGAACGGGTGCGATCTTAGACTGCAATCAAAATGCGAACAAGTGTTCTTATTCTGAATTTCGGATGATTGTTCCGCCTGGCTGTTTTTGAGTGGCCGCCCGCAGGAACGCTTTGACGGCCAGTATCGTCATCTACTGTTGCTGTGCTGGCTGTTTCTTCTTCGCGGACTGGTCCCGCAGCCGCTTGTAGATCGGCTCGGCGTCGAACTGAGCTGAGTTGTGGACATCGCTCCGGCCCGAGTTGACCATTTGGCCGGAGTAAAGCGATTGGCTGACATAGCTGTCGGTCTCGATCCGGTCAGCTGCGGCAACCGAATCGGAAATCCTGCCGTCCCGCATACTCAGCATTTTGTTTTCGCCCGCAATTACGACCGAGTTCTTGATGTAGCCACCACAGACGAAGTCTCCCTGCACGATCACGATCGAATCACTGACATATCCGTCATGCATGTAGAGATTGCCGGTCACGATAACAATGGCCTCGTCAATGATTCCCTTCACGATCAAATCACCGTGATGCACGATCACCGCATTCTGTATTCGTTGTGGGGCGTTACCACCAATGGAGCGTCGTTTGCTGATCCAGCCTTCGCCTTGCCTCATGACTTTGTGGCGTTTGACGCGTGCTCCCTTGACCATGTCATCACGCTTGCACGGAAATGCCTTTAGCTGTGCTAGTTCGTTAACGATACCGTCGGCTCCGTCAATGACTGCGTTCCATGCGTCAGCCTTGTCGGCGTTGGTCAGGTCCGCGACAGCTTCGAAGATTGGCCCTTTGACTGCGGGCGGCTGGCGGCGCGCTTCCCACACAGATTCGTTCATCTCCAGTAGGGCTCGGGCCGCCTTCTTATTGTTGTAACGATTGCCATTGACGAAAACTTCGCGGAGCTTTGGGACGGCCGATCGCAATTGAAGTGATCGCGTTGTGTCCAGCGCGTAAGAACTTACGAGAGAATCGGGGTCACCCAGCAGGGCAACGATTTCTTTTTCCGGTCCCTTACCTGCATCGCGAAAAGCCAGCAGTGCTTCGCTTCGCATTTCAGGGTTTTTGGAAGAAAGAAATGGCAGCATATGGGCAGTGGTGTCTTCCCCGCGCTTACGCAACATCCGGTAGGCCATGACCTTGATGAAGGGGGGGGCTTGAAGAGCCAGCTTGCGAAGATCGTCTGACGTGACCAATTCCTGCAGCATTCTTTCCTCGCGGGCGACCATGCGGCGGACTGTAGGGTCGGCATCGGCAAGTCCCAGCACATTCACGACGTGCGGTTTGATGAGTTTCGGTTCGTGTCGCATCAAACGCTGCACTGCTCTGATTCGCAGGTGGTGAGCTTTGTGATCGAGAAACGTCGCGAGTAGCTGTACTTCCTGATCGTCCGGCAGAGAATTGCTTAGATGCATCGCTGCGGACTGCGACGTGAAACTCTCATCAGCGAGGAACCGACTGATTTCTTTCATTGAAGAACGATAACCAAGTCGCGTGCCATACTCAGCGGCTTGATGCCGTACGTTAGCATCCGGATCGGACGATACGAGCGCACCGATCTTGTTTATGGCACTCTTCGCCTGCAGTCGATACAGGGCCATGATTGCCTGCTTGCGGTTGTAGGCGTTCGGATCGGCGAGAAGCTCACTGAGAACCGGAACGAAGCGGGGGTCTCGGCTGGACAGAATACTGCTGATCGCTTGCCGACGTTGCGCTTGATCGTTCGTGTCGAACTGCCGCTGCAGCTTCTGGATTTCGCGATCGAGCTTTCTTTTCTTCGCATCACTTTCGGCTTGCCGTTGCTTCACGTCTTGTGCAACGGATCGAGCCAGTCGCTCAATCTGTTCGGCCTCAGATTGTGGCTCAAAAGCCGCAAGCGGAGCGACGACTGAGAACGCCAGTAGTACCACCAGGATTTCAGGACGCTGGTCCATTTGCTCTCTCCGGTCTACGGGGCACGAACGCCCTCGCGTTTGTACAGCGAAGCCTCGATGCTACTTGCGAGGCATGTTGGAATCCAGAGGTCCATGGCGCGCAGCAACTGGTGACTTGCTTGCCGCACGTTTACAGCCGTGCGAGTGCGTTCTCCCGTGGTCGCTAGTTTTACTCCACCTACACACTGTTCCGGCAGTTCTTGCCGAATCTCGCGGATGGGACGGGGGTTCACCATGCGGAATTTCACCGTGTGCGCCTGCGCCGTCTCAAACGTCGAGGGGACGGTGTCTGGAATGCTGATGAACCTGGTAGGCAGTTTTCTCACACGTTCTTTTTGGGGCAAGTTCATGCGTCGCCGTCAAAACCTAGCCAGGACATCATCGGTCGAACCACTCGAAGTTCGCGCCCTACTGACTTCATTGTCTGTCGGAGATATTTCAATTGCTGAGGGGCAGGCGGGCACTTCCAGTCTGCGATTCACTGTCCAGCTGGACTCCGACACAGACGAAGCGTTTACAGTTCGCGCACGGACGATAGACGGCAGTGCCACGTCGGAATCAGGTGACTATGTCCCCACTGATCTTTTGCTGGCATTCTCGGGTAGCGCGGGCGAATCACGAACCGTGACCGTTCCCGTCAATGGCGACGTCGTTGTTGAACCGAATGAGACATTTTTTCTCCAGCTTCTCAATGCATCCAGCGATACGGTCGACCTGCCAACTGCCCCTGCGGTGGCACAGATTATCGATGAAGACGCCAACAGTAGTATCCGTCTTGAAGCTGGGACCTTCTTTGTGCAGGGGACTCTCAACGATGACACAATTCGGGTCGAGCGATTCACTGACGTCGTCCGCGTCGTGTTCAACAACCAGTTCTTTTCTGCTCCGACTCCGTTAACCGACGCTGTCGAGATTAATGCTTCAAATGGCGATGACTTCGTCTTTGCAGAGGACGGATTCCCATTGCCAATGGTTGTTCGAGGCGGAAACGGTAACGACACAGTCAAGACCGGTACCGGTGATGATTTTATCAGCGGTGGCAACGGTGATGATAGCCTCCGCGGGACGCGTGGAGACGACACAATCGAGGGAGGCGTCGGGAACGATACACTCGAAGGCCAACTGGGCAACGACCTGATCAATGGCGGTATTGACGACGACAGCATTACCGGCAACGACGGGGACGATACGCTGTTTGGATCGTCCGGGAATGACAACATCAGGGGCGACGACGGCAACGATGTGATCCGGGCCGGTAGTGGTGACGATGTCGTATTCGGTGGCAGTGATGCCGATCAATTGTTCGGAGATGTCGGAGCGGATCGCCTTGATGGTGGATTGGGCAATGACCGAGTCGTCGGTGAAGATGGCAATGATACGCTCCTTGGTGGCGCGGGTTCTGATACTCTGGTCAGCGGTGGCGGCAACGACTCGCTGGTAGGCGGAAGTGGAAACGACACGCTCGGCGCAGGCAGTGGGGCCGACACACTTATTGGTGGTTCAGGCGAAGATCGACTGAACGCAGGCAATGGACCGGACATCCTGTTTGGTGGGGCTCAGAATGACGTTTTGCTGGGCCGCGCCGGCGATGATGTGATCGTTGGTGGTTCCGGAAACGACACGCTCCAGGGACTTACTGGTCGCGATATTCTTTACGGTGGAACGGGGCGGGACCTACTGGAGGGGAATGGCAACGAAGATCTGTTAATCGCCGGCTTGCTGACGCCGGCATCCGGCCTGTCAACGCTGGAACATCTTTCCGGCTCCTTACGAGACGAATGGCGTTCCGGACGATCTCTGGAACAGCGAGTTGCCAATGTGCTGGATCTTCCGGGAGGTACGAACAACCGACAGAACAACGTGTTCTTAATCGAACCTGGCCGCAGCGGTTCGAATCTTGAGAGTGACCGCACTAGTCCGGATACTTTGTCCGGTGGTGCCAAGCTGGATGTGTACTTCGCCGATATCGGACTGGATACCGTATTTGGAATCGATGACTTTGGCGTCTTTGACCTGTAACAGGCGACCGGTTCGCCAGTCACGCTCCACTGCAGATATCATGGCGTACACAGTCGAATGAGAACCGTCTCAACCGGGGCTTCCCGTGAACAATCGGCGGCAGGGCCAGTGCTTGCGCACTGGCCCATGTCCGCTAGTCTTCCGCTTCTTTAGAAGACCGGGCGATGCAATCAGAATTCACCGATGACCTGGCGATCGTTGCGGGCACAGAGATTGCGGAATGTCACGATCTCGATGTCCTGTGTGATCAGACGAACGGATCCATCCATCAGGAGAAAGTGACAGCCCCCGGGATGCGGTGCCCAGAACCCGCCCGGACTGCCGCTCTTTGATCCCGGCCCGCCAGGACCGCTGGATCGGACATGAACCGCACTCATTGTGATCGCCGGTCGAAGCTGCGGTCCTGATAGGCCTCGCTGTTGAACTATGTCGTCCGAGTGGTATGTGACTGCACCGGGAATCACTCCTGCCCAGCCGTTCGGGGCAAACATGCTGGCTCGCTCGCCGATACCAATGGTGTTTGAAGTTCCGTCCAGAATGTCTGAGACACCGATGTTGCTCCCGCGGTGGAACATGCCATTGAAGCCGGGTTCTTCGTACCGCCCCTGATAGCCACTAGATTGAGAGTCAGCGCCAGCCAGACAGCCCACATAGCTGACGGGGGCGAGGTCGTCGACAATGGCATCCCCAAGAGTCTGCGATGTTGAATCACCAGCGAACGCTGTGACCAGTCGGCGGAATCTGTCGCTTGGGCACCGGTATCCGCCGAGCTTTGTCGATCGTGCGGCCTGGTTCGCAGGGTCTGTGATCGGCAGATTGAAATTGATTCGCTGGTACAGGTTCTTTTGTTCTATGAACGGCAGGATCATCGCGAAGGTGCCCCAGCCTGGACCGGTTTCTTCGAGAGCCTGATTGCTGGAGCCGCCCGGGTCGAAATCGCTTGTGGCGATTGAAATGAAGCCCGGAGGGAAGACCGAGTGGGTTGAGTGGTAGTTGTGAAGCGCAAGGCCGATCTGTTTGAGGTTGTTCTTGCATTGGGTGCGTCGTGCTGCCTCGCGCGCTTGCTGGACCGCTGGTAGCAACAGTGCGACTAGGAGGGCGATGATGGCGATGACGACGAGTAGTTCAATCAGCGTGAACGCTTTGCGTCGGCGAGAAATACGGAGCCGCATGTATACTTTCCTCATTGATTCGACTTGATTTGGAGCGGATTTTTAGTGCAACTGAGACTCAGTATCAATAAGGAAGGTGTGTTTTGTGCGGAAAAATTGCGATTTGATCCAGAATCGAACGGAATCGCCCGCCTTTAGCCTAGGCGCGTGACTAATGGCACCCTTCTCAAAGGAGGGCGGACGCGATTAGCGGCCAGGGAGGGACTACCCTGACCCGCAATACGACGAAGAAGTGCGCGTAAACCCTCCCCGCTCGTACCTCACGACCCTCCCAAAGGGAGGGTGGAATACAGAGTAGTTGAGCCCATCTGAAGCTCGCAGGAATCGGCACATCCTGCCGGACATCGCAGGGCAGCAATCTCCTCTTCCAGCAGGTTGGTCCTCGACCTAAAACTCGAAGCCTCTCATCTCCCATTGCCCGTCATCTCAACGGGTCCCTTCGGCGTTTCGCCAATCCAATGACCAAACGCAGCATCTCCGATCAACCCGGCCCGGTTCATCAACCGGTGTTACTGCGTGAAGTCATTCAGTTTCTTGATCTTCAATCCGACCTCACTGTTGTCGACGGAACCGTTGGCGCTGGTGGCCATAGCGCGGCGATTTGTCCGGGCATCGAACCGGGTGGAACCCTTTTGGGTTTCGACCGTGACCCGATGATGCTGGATCTCGCGCGTCAGCGGCTGCAATCGTTTGGTTCTGCGAACCTTATTCATTCCAGCTATGTGCATCTCCGCGAAAAACTGGACGAACTTGGCATCGATGCCGTCGATCGCGTTCTCGTGGATCTTGGGTTGTCGTCCGACCAGCTTGCGGATCGATCGCGCGGGTTTGGGTTCAAAGCGGGAGGAACGCTGGATCTGCGGTTCGACACCAGTACTGGTGAATCTGCGAAGGAATTTCTGTGGACGGCCTCAGTCGCGGAACTCGCCGATATCTTCCATCGACACGCTGACGAAAAGTTCGCAAAGCAAATCGCTGAAGCCATTCATCAGTACCGTCGCAAGCAGCCCATTGAAACAACCGAACAACTGCAGGCCATTTGCGCGGACGCAATGCCGGGTAAACCGCGTGGCGGTAAGAACCCGGCGACGCGCGTCATTCAGGCTTTGCGAATTGCCGTTAACGGCGAACTCGATCATCTCCAGGAATCTCTGGACAAAGTGTTTTACGACTCCGTGCGTCCCGGCGGGCGCGTTGTTGTCATTTCCTTCCATTCGATTGAAGATCGAATGGTCAAGCAGGCTTTCCGAAGGCGAGACCAATGGGAAAATCTGACCCCCAAACCGGTAGAGGCCAATCCGGCCGAACTGCGGATGAATCCTCGGGCGCGGAGCGCGAAGTTGAGGGCGGCGAAGCGCCTTTGAGCGAGGATGAGAAGTGGGGCTTTACCGACAAGAAGGGCGGTATGCCGTCTGAGACGAAAGCCGGCGTGGCCATCGTCTTGGTTCTCATCGGCGCGTTCGGTTTTATTGCGTGGAACAAGTACGGCACAAGCCTCAAGCCAGCCGACGGCATTGTGAACAACGGTGACCCTGAGACAGAGAATGCGCCGGAAACACCGCCTCCGGCACCGGGTGAAGAAATGCCGTCTGCGTTTGATACTGATGAGAGTCAGGTTCGCGTTGCCGCGAATGAAGAAGAGATCTTCGGCAGCCAGGGAGAACCCGCGCCTGTGCAAGCCTCACCTGCGGGTGATCATTGGGAGCCGGAACCAACCACAGCAGCGACGACACCAGCACCCGCGCAGGCTGCACCTGTCGATCCGGACGCATTCGGTGGTTTTGACGACACCGCTATGGCACCAGCAGCGACACCAGTGACGGAGCCCGCCGCGATGGCTCAGAGCAGTCCGTCGCAGCCAGACGTATTCGAGGCATCTGCTGATCCTTTCGGAGACGCCGCGCCGGTTCAGACGCAGCAACCAGCTCCGGCTGCTACTGCTACCGCTCAGATTGATCCCGACCCATGGGGCAGTGCGGCTTCCGTAGCTGCGGCTCCAGCCGCGACAGAACCAGAGCCATTCGACCCGGGCTTTGGGGCTGATCCGATTGACACTGCTCAGGCACAGCCGGGACGGGTGGCCGTTGATTCGGCTCCTGCTACCGATCTGTTCGGCGACAACTTCGATCCGGCTCCGGCGGTTCAACAACAGCCGGTACAGCAACCAGCGTCGGTTGCAGACACAGGCTTTGGTGACGACACGTTCGGTGGTGGTGCATTCGACGACGGCGGATTTAATCCAGAGCCCATGCCCGCAGCGACTCCACGCGAACCGGCCCCGGTCGCTCAACCTGCTCCGGAACCCGTGACGGTCGTCAGCCAGCCAGCACCAGCCCAGAAGACTGACCCTTTTGAAGCCGCCGACGCTCGAGTCGATTTCCAGACTGCTCCGGTCCGCCGTGATACCTTCCAGCCAAAACCGGTTCAGCGATACGATCGAGGGACGACTCGAACTACAGAGCGATTTGTTGACGAACCACCTCCGGGTCGCCGTGCCGAGAAAACGGCTTCATACACGGTGAAAGCCTCCGACACATACTGGGGGATCTCAAAGAAAGTCTATGGAACATCCAAGTACTATCGTGCTTTGGCCAAGTACAACGAAAACGTGATACCAGATCCGCGTCGAATGCGACCGGGGACTCAGTTGGCGGTCCCGACGATCGCAACTTTGGAACGCAGTTACCCGAAGCTGTTCCCTCAGGTTCGAAACGCGTCCGTCAGGACGACTATCGACACACGCAAGCCGGCCGGTCTGTATGTCGATGCGAACGATCGTCCTGTCTACCGAGTTGGCAGCAACGATTCATTGAGTCGGATTGCTGAACGCCACCTGGGCACATCGACCCGTTGGAAACAGATCTTCGAACTGAACCGCGGACAGCTCAAGTCGCCGACATCAATTCGTCCGGGAATGCTACTGGCCATGCCGATGGACGCCAGTCAGGTTTCGTACCGGTAACTGAGCGTTCTGTGCGCGACTCTGGTTGGCTGGTGAGTCGCGTACCCATGCGCCCAGGGAGCTGTGGCGATACTTCTACTGAAGTGATTAGCTGCCAGGGCTTCCGAACCACTGCGCGTTCGTTCTGCCACTTTGAACAACGAAGGAACACGGTCCCTGGTGGGCTCGGGTTTCAGTATCGGTGGCATACATAACCGGCGCGACCGGATTCCCTGACGCAGAGCGCAGGACCCCACGTGCTGGCGCAAGCCTGGTGACCGGAAACTCGTTGGCCGAAACCAACCTTGCGGGCACTCGTTTGCAGCGGGCTGGGTGATTTGGAGTTCCACGATGCGTGTGCGGTCCTTATGCGCTTTCTTCTGCGCTTTCTTATGCGCCCAGACGTGTTCAGCGGGGTTGGTCTATACCTCCTCAACGTTTTCGAATTTCACTGTCACTCAGGATGATCTGCTTGGCTTTGCCGCAACCGCCGACATCTTTGAGTCTGGAACCAAAGTCGGCGTGATTGATGCGTCCGTTGTCTACGGTGGCGGAACGAATCCTTTCGACTCCGGTTCGATATGGGGCGCGGGCGCGACGTTCCGCGCTCTGGGACAGTCGTCAAACGACAATGAGCCCAACGAGACGGCTGCTGGCTTCTGGAACTTCGACGTTACTCCGGAACCCGGATACACCGTTGACGGGATTTCGTTGTTCACAGTCGGCACAGTGATTGCAAATCCCACGTTCGCCAATCTGACCTCGAATGGAACGGCCACGGTCTTTGATGCGAACCAGGGGACCGCTGACGAACTGCTAC
>CAZAIB010000146.1:0-14696 GCA_964485095.1 uncultured Planctomycetaceae bacterium
GACGTACACCGTGGGGTGTTGGTGTTCCGATTTTCTCGGCCTCACTTGGTTCCACAGGACATCCGGCTCAGTTCGACACCTTCCGACGAAATGCAGCGTTCGGCCAGTAGAGTTCTTCGCTTACAACCTCCGTTAACGGATTACGGAACAATGAATACAACATTCAAGCCAATGGCTTTTGCAATTCTCGCAGTCGTGGTCGCGGGGCTTGTTTCACCAACAAGCTCAGCCGAAGCCGGCATCTTCGACCACCTCAACATCTTTGGAAGGAAGCATCAGCAGCCTTCGCGGCCGATCAGGACTCCTTTTAACCATCCCACCTATGGGTACCACGCGACTCGCTGGCGAACCTTCCCAGGTGCGCACTACCCGCAATCGTTTGGCGGAATGTACGGCGATTCCCAGTTCATGGGTGACAGCGGTGGATTCTACAGCGACCCGATGGGAGGCTTTGGCTCGGAGTACATTCAGGAGTCGCCGCAGCCTGCCGAAACAAGCACGTTCACTCCGGTTCCAAGCCCATCAATCCCGCAGGTTCAACCACCCACGGGACAGCAGAACACAGATGCTTTGAACGGACTTCAGAACGCACTCATTCCACCATCCCCACACGGGGCGCGGCCGATTTCGAAAGATATACCAAAGCCAGCTGCGGTACCTTTCCCTCCGACGAAGCGAATGAGTTACTCAATACAGGTTGCTCCGAACTACAGTAGCCGCGGCGACTTCGGACTACCGCGAATTCGTCCGGCGGTTCGCAGGTAACACCGACAGTCTGACAACGAAACTAAGAAGGGCGACTCAGCACTTGCCGAGTCGCCCTTTTTGCATGCGCCGTTGGAAGTTGAGTTCAAGCAGCGCGGTAGGCTGGGTCGATCTTTCCGAAAGTAGGGGCTGTAGGACTGTCGTCTTACAGCGGGGGAACAATGCGAACCGTTGCACCACATCCGCCGGATGTGGGCACCACTGACAGTAGGCAGTCCAACTGGATTGCGACAACTGCTCTACGGTTCGCCAACTGCGAAGAAGATTGGGGTACTGCCATGGGGGGCAAATCCACATCCAACACTCCGCGCGCTGCGCGGACGTTTTCGGATACGTTTGCTGCACAGCTGCTTTTGGGAGGCCTGTTTACGGTCGGGTTCTACGGAGCCGTCGCCGTGATGCCTGAGCAGTGGAGTTTCTTCCAGCGATACTTCTGCAGTCACCCGCTGGAGTACGTCACCACCGCGCTGTTCTTTGTCGCGATGGGAACACTGCTGCTGAAATTCGTGCAGCATGGTGGCGAACGCGGTCAGTTCCAAAGTGGAATTGCCAGGGCCGTCGCCGATCCAACCTCTGGTGTCGAACACACCGGACTGGCTCGCAAGATTGATGAACTGGAACCGGTTCATCAACGGACCTGGTTGATGCGACGACTTAGCGACGCCTGTGCCTTCACGCGTTCACGAGGAACCTCAGCGGGACTCGAAGAACACCTGAAGTACCTGGGCGAATTGGCTTCTGATCAACTGCATCGCAGCTATGCGTTTGTTCGAACCATTACCTGGGCGGTTCCGATTCTCGGATTCCTGGGGACCGTGATTGGTATCACAATGGCCATCGCCAACGTGACTCCTGAGCAACTGGATTCCTCACTGGGCGAAGTCACCGGAGGCCTGGCGGTCGCGTTCGACACGACCGCACTTGCACTTGGCCTTTCCATTGTCATGGTGTTCGCGTCGTTCCTGGTCGAACGCAGCGAACAGCAACTGCTGGCGGACGTGGAAGACTTTAGCGTCCGGCACCTGCCACGCATCTTCGGCACTGATTCGTCAGACGCCGCAGCGATGGGAATAGAACCAGCCACCGCCCAAATCCTGGCCAACGCGCTTAACACGGTCGTCGATCGCCAAACCGCCATGTGGGAAGAACAGCTTGGCGAAATGCGCATCCGCTGGGAATCATTGCTTGAGATCGCAGAAAAAGAAGGCCAGCTAATCCGGCTCGAACAACAACTGCACACGAACCTGGAAGCCATTCGCACGTCAGAAACGTTCGACCAGACATTGAACAACCTAACCGCAGCCGTGCACCTGCTAAGCGCCCGCACCGCTCCCGGCCCCCAGCGACGCGCCGCCTGAACCTTAAAATCTCGATCTCAAGTCTGACATAAAATCTGACAGCCGATGAGCCGTAGAGCTTCCAACAACAATGTTTCCCTGTTCCCATTCCTCGCCGTCCTGGTGTGCGCGATGGGTGCGTTGATTCTATTGCTGCTGGTAACAACACGCCGCATCCGTTCGCAACAGATCGCGACGCTGGAATCACAAACAGAGATTGTACAACCGGCTCCCGCCCCGATTCCGGAACCCGTCATCGAACTACCGGAACCAGAACCAGAACCGGCGATACCCGCTCCACCAGAAAAGATCGAATACCAACCGTCCATCGTCCCAATCGCCATCACATCCGTTGTCGACACAATCCCGTCGCCAGTCACCGATGACACTCGCCGCACAGATCACGTCCAGCGAGACACCGCCGCGCTGCGAGGCTACGACCGTATGCTAAGTGAGCGACTAAACCAGTGGGCCACGTCGGACCAGCAACTTCACGACCGATACAAGCAGGCCACCGCAGGTCACAAACAGCTTGTCGATTCAGAGAAGAAGCTCAACAAACAATATGCAGCGACAAAACGCGACGTAGCAGAGTCAAAGGAAACCAAGCGACTTCTCGAAGAACAACTCGCCGCGCTCCGCCGCGCGATCGCGCAGAAGGAAAGTGAACCGGTCAACGCCGTGAGCAAGTTCCGGATCGTGCCGTTCGATGGCATCTCCGGAACAGTCCGACACCCGATCATGATTGAGTGTGTCGGGGACCGGTTCCGATTCCTGCCCGAAGACATCGAACTCACCAAAGCCCAACTAGAGAGCTTCGTCTCAAGCTTCAACCCGTTGCTCTCCGGAGCCGCCGCGTTAAACGCGCACTGGGCCATGCGAGAAAAACAAACAGCGACCGTGGGTGAACCGTACATCCTGCTGGTCGTGCGGCCGAGCGGTAGCCTTGGGTTCTACGCCGCGAAACGAATGCTGCGACGTCTGGACGTACCGATCGGTTACGAACTACTGGGCGAGGAGCAGGAACTCGACCGGCCAATCGCCGATCCCGAAGCCGTCCAGCTGTGCCGACTGGCAGTTGAAAGAACACTCGCCCGTCGCGACGAGATTGAATCAATCCGCCCGATGGCCGACGCACTTATCGCCAGCGCCAAGCGTGACGTCGCTCGACGCAATGGCTTCACTGATGGCAGCCGCTCCAGCCAAACACGTTCCACCGCGCAGGGCTTATCACAAACACCGCCAGGCAATACCGGTTCCGGCCGCTCAGACGCGCGAGTCGAATCGTTCCAGCGGATGATCGCTGGCATGCGAACACAAAACGCTCAACGACCACCGGGCCTGAAACGCTATCCACAATTTACACCGGGAGGCCAGAATCAACGCAATCAGGCCCCACGCAGCCAAAAATCGGATCGCATGACAACGGCTGTCGCAGGCGGTGGCCAAACCAACAACCAAAACAGTTCTCAATCGGGAACCAATGGGTTAGCAACGAACCAAGACTCACCGCGAGTCGCTGGCGGCTCAGGCAGTGGTCAACCTGTTTCGGGTCAGCCGCGTACCCAGTCATCAGCGACAGGCTTCGCCAACGGTTCCGGTCAAACACAACTGCGTGGTCGAACGGTCGCTCAATCAGGCCGACCGACCGCCAGAGAATTGGCTCAGTTCCCCGGCTTTCGCAGCGACGCTCAAACACAAAACAACTTAACAGGCAACATGCCTGGGCAGCCCGGCGCAGCCCGCATGTCGCCTCCGAGGTTGCCGGCCCCACAGCCGGCAGCCCCGTCGAACAGCCCGCTTGGTTCTGCCCCAATGGGCACTATGCCGATCGGACCGGGTTCGCAGCTTGCCCGCGGACCAAACACCAATGGAGCCCGACCAACATCCATCACAGACGGTTCCACCAAGCCAGTTAATCCAACCGGTCAGCAGGGGCAAGCCGGCACCGGCCGAGCATTGGCCAACGGCCAGGCCCCGCCCGCCGGCTTCGCCAATCTCAATCAGCGACAACCACCGCAACTCACTCTCTTCCGACGCGCGGTCGACCTGTTTGTCGATCCGAACTCCGTCATCGTCGCCAACAACACACGTATCAACGTTGCTCAGGAAGAAGTCACCGGGCCGTGGCTGGGTGCTATCCTGACACAAATCGAAGCCGAAGTCCGTTCGTGGGGTCCCGCACCAGCGGGAACCACATGGGCGCCGGAAGTTCGCTTCCGCATCAGCCCCGGCGCCAACAGAACACACACCCGACTGCGCAACTCGCTAAAGCGACTGGGCATGCGGACCACGGACGAATTCACCATCGCACCGCGCGATCGCAGTTCCGCGGATGTGTTTCGAGGCGGACAACAGACACGTTCTGGCGGAGGTGCCCGATGAGCCGCCGCGTACGCAACGACGAAATCGAACTGGGCTCAGACTCGTTCCTGGACATCATCGCCAACATCGTTGGCATCCTGATTATTCTGATCGTCATCGCCGGAGTAAAAGTCGCTCGGCAACCGGCTGTTGTCGAACCCGCTCAAACCGCTGCGATTGAACTTCCCGAAGAGGCTCCAGCGGAGATCGTTGCTGCTCCCGCCCTGCCCGTGTTCCTACCTGATCCGGAACCAGAACCAGTTGTTGAAGAACCAGCCAGACCACAGTTCGCCATCCCGCGACCACCATCTCGCTACGTCGCCGCGCCCCAGGACAAGACGCAGCCCAGAGCGATCTTCGACAACGCATTAGGTCAGAAGGAAGCCGGCCTGAAACAGTTTGCCGAACGCCAGCGGATTATGAACGCAGAGATCACGCGACTGGCTTCGATGCGACGGCAAGGCTCCACGACCCTGGACGACAAAATGGCCAGCAGTACGGCCGCCAGAACTGAGCTGGCTGCCCTGCAAAAAAACGTCCAGGACAAACGCGCCGAAGCCGCGGCCCTTCGACGACGACTCAACACTCCGATCGCCGAGAAAGTCGATGTCAATCAAATCGAGCACAAAGTCACCCCAGTCGGGCGCACCGTCACTGGCCCGGAAATTCACTTCCGACTGGCTGGCGGCAAAGTCTCGTACGTGCCGGTCGAGGAACTAGTCAACGAACTCAAGTCCGACGCCTCGCGAAAACAAAACGCGTTGATGAGCACATCCAGCTACCGCGGACGAGTCGGCCCAATCAAGGGCTACCGTATGAAGTACGAGATCGGCCGCAAACGTGATTCGCTGGGAACCATGTTTCGAGTCATCGTCAACGAATGGGAAGTCGAACCCACACCCGACCTCGAAGCCGAAACCGTGCAACAGGCACAGCGACCAGGTTCTCTGTTCGACCGGCGACTGCTGACGCTTGCTCGCGATGCAAACGTCACATTCTGGGTCTACCCCGACAGCTTCAGTGAGTACCGCGCCCTGCAATCGCGCGTTCATCAGGACGGACTTACCGTCGCGGGTCGACCGCTTCCGTTCGGCGTCCCGATCGCCGGTTCACCCAACGGCACAAAGTCGTCCGGGCAGTAGCCTGCCGCGTTTACCAACCTCTTCACGCAGTAGCCGCTGCGTCGTTTGCGAGTGACGTCGATTGCCTGACTCGACGCCTTGACCTGAACCACGTCGCGATGGTTACCGCGAGACTGACGATCCAAATCGCCATAACCGGACGTTGTGGCGGCGGTGTGCTCCAAACTTCAACACGTGGGTTCGGGCCTTTTGGATTCACCAGCAAGCAGACGCAATTGGGGCGAATGGCAAATGTTCCACCTAGCTCTTCCTCTGGTGACTCGGTTCGGAACTTGACACGTTCGTTAGTCTGCCAGTTGATCCAGGTGACATTAATACCGATGGGTGTCTCAACGGAGAGAGAGATTCCGAATGCAGTTGCCAGTGGTTGGAACCACCGCTCCAACAATCCAGGACAGTACCCAAGGGTTGCCCAAACGAACCCCAATTGACCGGGGGCAAGTTGAGGTCCGGAAACGGCGCCTGAGCGCCGGAGGGATGCATGAAGAACTTTGAGGTCCGTCACTTCCAGATTGTCTTCGCTCCAAACGACTACGGATGGATCTTCGATGATCTTCCAGGATTCGCCGTCGTCAGTCAGTTTCCTTGAACCATCCGTATCCAACACCTGCTCTTCGCCGAATAAGTATCGGCGAAAGAAGTCTGAATTGGTTGTCGAGTGCCATTGTCCGGGCAAACGTGCGATTGACCCTTCAGTGCGGTCGATCCACTGACCTGAGCTCACCTCGTAAATGTCGGTGGCATCTGGTTCGGTTTGATAGAAAGCGAGTTTGTCCGCTGATGGGCTCATGTAGAAGTCCCATGTGGACGTGGAATCTTTCAGCGTTGACTGCTGTTCCCGCCATACTTCTGCTCGTAAGTCGAAAATCCGAATGGCCACGCGGACGTCTTCGAGCTCGGTCATGTCGACTACAGCAGTCCCGTCTGGCGAGACCGTCTGGATGGGCAGCCCATCCACCAAGCCCTCTTCAATGTCGTCGAGTGATATCTGTGGGTCGTGTGATCCGGGGACGGCGATGACTCCAGATTCCTTCGTTTCCGGATTGAACCAATCGATCTGCCGGATGTTTTCTTCGACGAAGGTTCTTCGCTCAACAAGGAACCGCCCGGTAACATCGAACCACAGTGGGTTGACTGTGGTTGCATCCAGAACTGCACTGACTCCTTCGGGAACATTCGCCGAGTCTCGTCTTCCCGCCAGCGGAGATACACCGGGGTGAGCAACGACCTCGCCCGTTTCGACATTCACGAACTGCCACGTCTTGATCCATTCCTCTTCAGGCATGTCAGGCAAAGAAGTGAAATCGTCTCTCTTCAGTTCGATGGGCACCCACGATAGACGCTTCGCAACTGCTCGAATACAGATGTCATCGTCTTTGATGTGGTACGCACCCAGATCTTCCATGCCGTCGGGAATTTCTGGCAGTGCGACTATCAACGTCGGACGCGGAGTGAACCACCACGCAAGCAACACCGCTGTTACGAGTCCGGATAGAACCGAAAGGAACCACGTCCGGTGTCGTTGCCAGAGTCGTTTCATGCTGGAGCTGCCTGTCTTACCCACCCCGCCGGACCACCAGACTCTACTGAGACCGATTTAATGACTTATGCAAGGTACCACATTTGCCCCGTGCCGGAGGTTGGTTCCTTGTGCTGACCGGCGTCACCGGTTCGAATAATTATCCAGCCGACGTTGAAAGGAAGAGCGTGGCTTGTAGCGATTGAGAATATTTCATTTTCCTATTTCGGAGTGATGTATGAAGCCGTTCATATTCTTGCTGCTCTGCGCGGTACCTGCCCAGTGTCAGGATCGCCTGCTCGACCGGGATAACGTCGAACAAGCTGCGGGCAAAGAGGAAGAGGACCGCGACCTGGTAGCCGATGCGACCCGGCAGGGGTACAAAGACGTCCTTGCTCGCCGATTGCGTTTGGAAATCGAAAGCATGCGGCAGCACCTGAAGCTTTCAGATAATGACGCGAAGAAGTTGCACTTGGCCGGGAAGGGGGCCGTCGCGGCGATGGTGAAGCAAAACTCATCCAACGTGGTGCAGGGAGTTCTGCGAAAAATCAAGAATGGAACCGCGAAGGAGACTTCCATCAACGGTGTCCCCATCATCAAAGAGAACGAAGAAGAAGAACCACTCGCAGGGGTGACCACGAGTGGTTACAGGGTTGTGATTCTCATCAACCATTCTCAAACGTTAATAAACGTCGCACGACCAAATGGTGGCTGGGGCGGAACAGACGGCGGTGGAGGGTTTCGTGATCTGCTGACTCAGGAAATCTGGACAAAGAACCGCGACAAAGTCCTTAGCAAAGAACAGCTAGGAAGCTTTGAAGACTACCGCGAGAAAGTAACGCGATCGCATCTGACTGAAATGCTTACCGGGCAATTATCGCTGAAGCTGCGGCTCTCAATTGAAGAGCGAACAAGGCTTCGGGGATGGATCGAGAAGCAGATCGCTGCCCAGAAAATAGACCCCCGCTACGACCCGAGTCGATTTGCACCGCAGCTCTTGTCGAAGTTCAAGTACAAGACACTCAAGGGCATCTTGTCAGACGATCAGATTGACTCCCTGCAGCACAGTTCGTCGGTGAATCATTCCCGGTTTGGGCTTGGCTTTGGCTTCTAGTGGACCAGAATGAATTCGTTTGAGTTTAGGTAGGCCCAGAGGACGTCCTGCATCAAGGCGGTGCGAGCAGCCGTGGTTCGTTCGCGACGAAGCAACTTTCGGAACGCGGTGACCTCTGCAGCTGAAGGGTCGCGAGACAACACGGCCTGGCAAATCGCTTTAAGCTGTTCGATCGGTGCGGTGCGGTTGCCCAGGATCTTTGCCAGCAGACTTCCGCGTTCTGTGGAAACAGCGTTTTGGACAAGTTCGCTGTTCATCAGGCTGAGCGCTTGTGTGATGGAACCGTCGAAGGTTGATTCTTCGGTGTTCTCTTCATTGCCATGTGCGAACAGAAATTGCTGGATCCATTTGTGTCGTCGCTGACCAGCCGTGTCCCAATCGAAACCGGCTGTTTGATCGGCTTGCGTTGCCACCAGCAGCGAGTCGTAGACTTGTTCAGGACTCATCGCTCGAACATACATCCGGCTAAACAACGGAACCTCACCGCGAGATGGTGCGTCGATTTCGTTGTCGGCGAACTTGCTGTCCAAAGCGTACGCGTCTGAGAGAACAATCCAGGTAATGAGTTGGTTCAGATCGAAATTCGCGAGACGGAATTGGTCGGCCAGCAAGGTCAGCACTTCGGGGTGCGATGGTGGATTGTGTGGCCCCATGTCGTCTATCGGACTGGTGAACCCGTGCCCGAAGAAGTGAGCCCAAACACGGTTCACCATCGAACGAGCAAGCTGATCGTTGTCTTCCTCTGTGATAATCCGAGCCAGTTCTGCGCGGCGATTTACTTCGCTACCAGCATCAATACTCTGACCATCAAACGCGGGGAACGCCGACTTCACCAAACCGCCGCGAGTCTCGTAGTGGGTCGGCCCGCCGATATTGGCGGAGGTCAGGACAAACTGTGGACCGACTGATTCGCTGGACCTGCGTTCGCGTCTTGTTTGCTTGAAGAAACTGTTGAGCGTCCAGAACTGGTCCTGCTTTAGCTCTGTGTTGAATGGATGATCGTGACACTGCGTGCACTGAACCTGAATTCCCAGGAACGCTCGCGCGGTGACGGCGGTGGCTGGAACCGCCTGGCTGTTTAGGTGAGCAACAAGGAAGTTGGTGGCTCCATTGTCTTCGGTCGTGCCTTCGGCCGCGATCAATTCCGAAACGGTCTGGTTCCAGGGCGCGTTATGAGCGAACCGATCACGCAGGAACTTTTCAAAGCCCGGCCGGTTCACTCCACGTTCAGAGCTTCGGCCAATCAGGAGGTTAGTCCAGTTCGTAGACCAAAACCGTGCGTAGCCGGTGTCGGCCAGCAACTCGCTGACAACCACTTCACGACTACGCTGTGCGCGGGACCGCTGCAATTCTTCCGGCGATGGGATTCGCCCAACGACATTCAGGAAGGCACGCCTGGTCCAGGTGTCGTTGTCTGCAGGTGGTGACGCCACGATTTGAGCGTCGGCCCAGGACTGTTTGATGAGCCTGTTAACTTCAGCCACGATCTGATTCGGCGGCAGCTTGACGGGAACCGGAATCACGGGTTCCAACTGGTCTGGCGTCTGATTGTCTAACGGAGTGTCGTTTTTCACGACCGACTCCAGTTCAAGCGGCTGAACCGATCGAGGCGGCTTTGGATCTTGTTCGTCTTCAGCTGGCGTAACGGTTTCTGTGCCAGCGATTCCGGAACCGGGCTGTTCCGTCGTGCTTCGCAGGGCGAAGGCCGCGAACGCGGCGATTGCCAAACACGCTGTGAGTGCCGCGATCACTCTGGGGCGGCGACTCGCTTTCGCTGGTTGTGTCGATACGGGTGACAAGCCGGTCGATGGCTGTGCAGCGGCGCTGGCTGCGAGATCCCAAATCAGGTTCCCGTGCAGTTCGATGTAGTCCATGTAGAACCGCAGCGAGTCTTCATCTGCCGCAGCCAATTGTTCAAGCCGCGCGGCCTGTTCCTGCGAGATTCGGTTCTCACAGTACAGCTCCAGCAAGTCGTGGAGTTCGCTATGTGCGTCGGGCCTGGTCATTACGGGGTTTCGATTGCGAGACTACGGTTTACGCAGTCCAGCAGCAGCTTTCGGATTCGACTTAAGGATTGATAAACACTGTTTCTCGGACGCCCCAGTGCGGCGGCCACATCCTGCCCTTTGCCGTCTGACGCATATCGCATTTGGATGAGTTCGCGGTCTTTGTCGCTTAGCTTGCCAATACACGTTGCCAGAGCATCGCGTCTTGAATCGCTGAGTTCGTCGCGTCGGACTGTTTCACCTTCGATCAGATCAAGAAACTCGCTGCTGAAGCGCAACCGGTTCCGCTTGAACCGATCGCGGTACTTCAGAATCTCAAAGCGGGCCACGCTACATGCCCACGCCAGGAAGTTGGTTCCGATTTCGAACTGATCACACTTCCGCAGAATCACAACGTTTGATTCCTGCAGCACTTCTTCCGCATCGCCGGGGTTCGGAATCTGCCCAAGAATAAACAGGTAAACGCGCCGCTGATGCTTCGTGAACAACTGCACGAATTCTTCGCTTGGCTTTGAAGTCTCTGATTGTTCGGGTGTGTTGTTCATTGGCAGTCAGTGTGAGGAACAGAAGCCCGGCGTCTGGTTAGAGATGCCGGGCTTCGTCCGTGAATTAGCCAATCAATTCTGCGATTGGGGTTCCACCGTTTGCGATTTTCATCGGACGGCCACGCTTTGATGTGTGAACCGTGCTTAGTGGAATACCCAGTGCGTGAGCGACCGTTGCCCAGACGTCGCCTGGCAGGTAGCTCTTGCCAACAATACCCAGTCCGTCCTTGTCAGTGGCTCCGATTGCCTGACCGTTGTTCAAGCCACCGCCACCGACGACGGTTGACCAACTGGCTGCCCAGTGGTCGCGACCAACATTTTGATTAATGCGTGGTGTTCGACCGAACTCGCCCATCCAAACGATGACCGTGTCGTCCAACATTCCACGTTGCTTCAGGTCGCTGGTCAGCGCGGCGATTCCGCGGTCGAGCTGCGGCAATCGCTGATCTTTCAACGTATTGAACACATCGTTGTGCAAGTCCCAGCCACCCATGTTCACTTCAATGAACGGCACACCAACCTGAGCCAAACGTCGAGCCATCAGCAGTCCCTGGCCGAAGCCGTTGGTGCCGTAGGCATCTTTGGTTTCCTGGCTCTCTGGCCCAAGTCCAAGACCTGGAGCAGCCTTATCGACATCGAATGCCGCCATCTGCGTTGAAGTCATCAGGTTCTTGGCGTTGACGTAAACGTCTTTGTGGTCCTTTGGAAGTTCACCACGATTGGATTCGATGAACCCGTTCTCAATGGCTTCCAACATCGCAAGACGGTTCGGCAAACGCTTCTTGCTGGCCTCAGAAGGCGCGTTTCGAATCTGGCCGTTGCTGTCGACCACAAACGGAGCATGGGTCATGCCCAGGAAGCCGGCATCGCCACCACCGCCACCCACAGAGATGAACGAAGGAATCTCCAACGCCTTACGCTTTGGTGTTAGCGAATGACTTACAACAGAACCGAACGTTGGGTGTACGACAGTCGGATTCGGCACGTAGCCAGTATGCATGTAGTAACGACCGCGGCCGTGGTCCGCTTCACGAGTACTCATTGAACGGATGATGGACAGGTTGTCCATGACCTTGGCAGTCATCGGCATGTGCTCAGAAATCTGAACGCCCTTCGCTGCCGTGTCGATTGGTTTGAACTCACCGCCGTTCTTTGAATCCGGCTTCAGGTCCCAGATGTCGATCGTTGGAGGCCCACCACCCATCCACATCAGGATGCAGGACTTTTGGTTCTTCCGAACCTGAGCGGCGTTGGCCTGAACGTGGCTCAGAAAATTCATTGCTGGAATCGTCGCAGCGGCTGTAGCCATGTGCTGCATAAAGTGACGACGAGACATGTCGCTTGGTGTTCGGTACTTCATTTCGTTTCTCCAGTAGTTGTTGTATTCGCAGATCGCGGCAATTGGCCGCGTGATTCTTGATTAGTGAACGAAGATAAATTCGTTACTGTTAAGCAGAGCCCAGAACAGGTCCTGCCAGGCGGCCGCTTCGGCTCCACGCGGATAGCCTCTCACCAGCTTGTTGACTCGATTAATCTCCATGCGACTGGGTTTCCGAGTCAGCGCGGCCAGGTAAAGCGTGTTGACTTTCTCTGCCGCTTTGCCGCGACCAGACAGCAGGCTGTGCAGGAAGCTGCCGGACTGCAGATTGACAGCGTCCTCAACAAGTTCACCGTTCATCATCATCAACGCTTGCGGAATAGTTCCGTTAAACGTTGTTTGTTCGTCGTTCTCGTCGGTGCCGAAGGCGGTAACGAACTGTTGCATCCAACGGTTACGGCGGCGTTCGGCCGCGTCGTAGTCCACCTTGCCAGCCTTGTGCGCGTTGGTTGCCACGATTAGCGAGTTGTAAAGTTGCTCTGCCTGCATGCTTTTGATGTACATGTGGCTGAAGAGCGGCGTTTCACCTGCTGCTGGATTATCAATTTCGTTGGTCTCGCCAAACTTGCTGGTCAGCTTGTAAGCATCGCTATTGGCAATCCAACGAATCAACTTCTTCACGTCGTAGCCAGATTCGACAAACTGAAGTGAGAGGTATTCAAACAACTCTGGGTGTGAAGCAGCGTTGTGCGGTCCCATGTCGTCAACAGGTCGGGTGAACCCGTAACCGAACAGGTGCCCCCAGGTGCGGTTCACCATAGACTTGGCAATCAGCGGTGCTCCGCCTTCCACTTCCGGCTGAACCAGGAATTTTGCCAGTTCTTCGCGAAGGTTCATGTCATCGACGTACTTGCCGAGTTCTACTTCTCGGTCGAAGTAAATCGGGTAGGCAACTTGCATCAGCCCGCTGCGTTTCTCGAAGTTGACTTTCCCATCGAAACCGCCGCGATTGATAACTTCTGAGTAGTCATCAACACGCCGACCGGTGTTCTCATCAAACCTCCGGTGATCAACCTTCGCCGTCTGTCGGAAGAATGTGTTGAGCTGCCAGAACTGATCCTGCTTCCAGTCGTTGAATGGGTGGTTGTGACACTGAGTGCACTGAACCTGGATACCCATGAATAGTTGAGCCGTCTTGGCGGTCAACTGGACTGCTTCGTCGTTGTTTTGCATTTGGGCGAGGATGTAATTGACCTCGCCGTTCTTTTCGAAGTGACCTTCGGCCGTGATGATATCGACAACGACATCTTTCCACGGGCGGTTTCGAGCGAACACTTCGCGGAAGAACTTAGACATCCCGGTTCGACTGACTCGGCGAGGAGTCCCGCGGCCGATGCAGTTGTTCGTCCAGATGGTTGACATGTTTCGCACGTAGGCCGGATCGGCCAACAGTTTGTCAACGAGCTTAGTTCGCTTTTGTTCGTCTTCGTCCTTGATGAAGGCCAACGCTTGTTCAGCGGACGGGATGTGACCCACGATGTCCAGGTAGACCCGACGAAGCCATTCTTCGTCAGTCGCGACCTCAGACGCCTTCACCTCGTTGTCCGACCACCCCTGAGCGATGAACTCATTGATCTTCAGAACGACCGGATCTCTATCACCACCGATTCTGGTTCTGTCCTGGCCAAACACCGGGCTCAACAGCGTGGAACACGCGGCAATGGTTAGTACGAGTCGCCAACGGCTCATTTATCTCTCCGAGAGTCGGAATGTCTGGGTCTGGGATCCACACATAGTAACCCAAGTAGGTTGCCGCGATGTTCGGTGAGTTTCGCCAGCTTCTAGAGTTTTAAGGACACGCAACAGAAAACGACGCAAACCACTTGACAGTAGTAACTTATGAACCAAACAGGCGTCCCTACTGGAAGCCGGTCTGCCGAATATTCTGAACCTGCGGGAAGCTGTTGCTGCAAAACCTCACGTTTCTTTCCACAAAATTCCGCACACACCTTAAGTGTGAGCCAGGATTCTCTAACGGACGTCAATGATGGGCCCCCTTAGATTGAAGAACCATGTGGAACACAATTAGAACCTTCATCGCGGACGACGAAGCAACGACTGCCGTCGAGTACTGCGTCATGATCGCCCTAATTCTGTTGGTCATCATAGGTGGGCTCACTGCTGCTGGCGGCGGAACGTCAGCGTGGTGGTCGAACATCAACAACGAGATGACGAACTCTGGCATCTAGGCAACACCTGCCCCCTTGTCCCAAAAGAGTCCATGCGCGAAAGTGATCGGTAACCCGTTGGAGTTACTGTGTCCCGCGATCTACCCGAAACAGACAATGACGTCAGCTACCGCGAGCTGATATTTGGCCGCAACAATGCCCTTTGGTTCCTGGCTGTTGCCACTGGTTTCCTGTTATTCGAACTGACGGCTCAACCCGCCATGGTTGCGGTCGCAGTCTGTTCGAAGTTCGGAATCGGCGACGTGCTTAACGGTCTCTGGCTACGAAGAACCGACCCTCGCCGCGCTCGTGGAAAGGTCTGCTTTTGGTTCTGCCTGTCGCAGGGTCTGTGGAAGAC
>CAZAIB010000147.1:0-14489 GCA_964485095.1 uncultured Planctomycetaceae bacterium
GCATGTCACCTCTCCCGCTTGCGGGAGAGGTCGCGGTCTCAGCCGCGGGAGAGGGGAAAGGAATATCCAATAGCCAACAAGGAATCTCCAAGTTACGAGGTCAGCGTGGGCCAGCATTGAACCGCAGAATGTCGAACAAGGAATTTCGAATGACGAAGTAAAGAGCTGCCCTGGTCGGGTTGCGTTGGGATGATGGGTTCGGGTCTTCTTTAGTCTGTGGCAGTGGCGACTTCAAAAGACTCGCAAGCAATGTCTAGCCGGGCGCCGCTGTCATTGAAGTTCAAACGGTAATGTTTGCATGCATTGGTGGCCGTGGAAGGAATCCAGTCGGAGTCGTGGACAATCGATGTGCCATCCCAGCGTTCCCCTGGAATACAGTCTCCTTCAGGAACCTCGTCGAGCCAGTCGAATCGCCAAACATCGTGGAACACTACGCGAACGTTGGCCTCCCGCCAGTCGCGGAAGGTAAGTTTGACTTCGCCACGGGAGAACGTCAGTGACGGGCCTTCGGCATCCGCAGTACTGAACCCGAGGTCGATAGGTTTTGCGGTTGCCATGTGAGAAGTCCAACTTCATCAAAGTGTGGCTGGTATTCGGGCAACGTGTTTAAGACGGGGACACGCACCTGCGAGATCGTATCTGCGTGCAATGACCGCGACCATACTCCGACGGGGCTGCGTTGAATTGGAGTCGTGGGAGTCTGGATTAGGGAGCCCGCGTCGAACACGCTACCATGTAGGTTCAAAACATTTGGGAGATTGCTATGCGTTACCTGACTTTGTTTGCCGGTGTGTGCCTGTTGGTTGGCTGTGCTGACGAGCCTATCGTGTTGGATGACGGTCAGGAGCAGGCGGATGCCGAAGGCGAAGCAAAGAAGGGTGGGAAGATCTCGCTGTCCAATCCGAAGATGACCGACAAGATTGGAAAGTTCGATCCGACGGCGGGGCGGAAGGTGAGCGATTCGAAGGGGACCTATTCGAACCCGCTGACGGGGGCTCTTGAGATGTATGGGCCAACGTTGGAGCGGCTTTCGAAGATGGGCATCGATAGAGCGGTTCAGTTGTTCCACGCAGAACACGGGCGCTATCCGGATGATTACGATGAGTTCATGTCGCGAATCATCAAGCCCAACAACATCAAGCTGCCGGTGCTGCCGGGTGAGCTTGAATATCAGTACGACGAAGAAAACCACAAACTCGTTGTCGTCGAGAAGCAAAAGGCGCAGTAAAATTGTGTCTGGCTGCAGGTTCCCTCCCGGCGCATCCTTCCCGCGTCCAACGCCTTCACGACGGCACACATGATCCGCACTACCTGGCTGATTCTGTTTCTTGGCTGCTTTTGCGCGGCCGGTTCGGCTTACGCCGATGAACCGTCGCAGTCCGAGCTTGATCACTTCGAACGCCACATTCGGCCGCTGTTGGTGAATCAGTGCGTGAGTTGTCACGGGCCGAAGAAGCAGGAGTCCGGGTTGCGGATGGACGTGCGGGCGTCTGCGTTTGCAGAACTCGATTTTGGAACGGCCATCGTACCCGGTGATCCGCAGGCCAGCCGGCTGGTCAAAGTGATTCATTACAGCGACGACGATGTGCAGATGCCTCCGAAGGGGAAGCTGACCGACCAGCAGATTCGGTTGCTGGAAGCGTGGGTGGAGTCTGGTGCGGCGTGGCCAAAGGATTCGGGTTCTGTGGCGAACGCCGACCCAGACGCGTGGAAGAAGCACTGGGCGTTCCAACCGATCAGTCGGCCAACTCCGCCCACAATCGATGGAGATGAATGGTCGACGACCAACGTCGATCGGTTCGTTCTGCGTAAACTTAAGGCAGCAGCGTTAAGCCCGCAGGCGAAGGCCGAACCGCGAACGCTGGTGCGGCGTGTGTTTGCTGACCTAGTTGGTTTGCCGCCGACGCTGGACGACGTACAGAAGCTCGCGGTCGGCGAAGTAAGTTTCGAAGCGACGGTCGATCGCTTGCTGGCTTCCCAACACTTTGGCGAACGTTGGGCTCGTCACTGGATGGACGTGGCGCGGTATTCGGACACTACGGGGTACCTGTTTGAGGAGAAACGCGATCTGGGCGACGCCTGGAAGTACCGCGAGTGGCTTATCAATGCGTTTAACGACGACATGCCGATTGATGAGTTTCTGGTCCATCAGATCGCGGCTGACAAGGTTCTGGCCAAAGGAACTGACGACGAACTTGCGGCGACCGGGTACCTGACGCTTGGCCGCCGGTTCCTTAACAACACGCACGACATCATCGACGACCGCATTGATGTAGTGACTCGCGGCATGCTGGGGTTCACGGTCACGTGTGCTCGCTGCCACGACCATAAGTTCGATCCAATCCCAACAGCCGATTACTACTCGCTGTACGGCGTGTTCGCTTCGACGAAAGAACCGGACCGGAAGAAGACAACGGTGCGGTTGGTTGATCTGCCAAAGCCCATCACGCCATCAATTTTCAAACGGGGCCAGGCCGGAAACCGCGGGAAGCGAGTTCCTCGCCAATTTCTCCTGGCACTGGCTGCAGACCGAAAACCGTTTACCGATGGCAGCGGACGGCTTGAACTCGCCCGCGCGATTGCGAGTGGTGAGAATCCGCTGACCGGGCGGGTGTTTGTGAACCGGGTCTGGGGCTATCTGTTCGGTAGCTTCCTGGTAGATACGCCCAGTGACTTCGGTGTTCGAACCAGTCCGCCGTCGCATCCTGAACTGCTGGACTACCTGGCGGGTTCGTTGATCGACAATGGTTGGTCGATGAAGAAGCTTCTTCGCGAGATTGTGTTGTCCAGCGTTTATCAGCAGCGGTCCGATGCGGAACCGGCGGCAGTTGATCCCGAGAACCGACTGTTGGCGCGGATGAATCGCAAGCGGCTAGATTTTGAGGCTCACCGAGACGCGCTCATCGCTGTGTCTGGCGAATTGGATCCGACTATCGGCGGCAAGTCGGTGGACATCACGAAGGCTCCGTTCCCAAAACGTCGGTCGGTCTATGCGTTTATCGATCGCCAGAACCTGCCCGGCCTGTTTCGGTCGTTCGATTTGGCGAGTCCCGATACGCACGCTCCACAGCGGTACGCGACAACGGTTCCGCAGCAGGGACTGTTCCAATTAAATAGCCCGTTCGTGCACGAACAAGCGACGGCGTTGGCAAAGCAGACGGAATCGATTGGCGATTCAGAACAGCGGATCATTGAGCTGTTTAAACTGGCTTACGCCCGCGAACCGAGTGCGTACGAGGTGAGTGAAAGTCTCAAGTTCCTGGACTCTGGTGCTCAACCAGCCACGATCAATAGACTTCTACCCGGTTGGCATTACGGCTACGGTAGTTTTGATGCGAAAGCTGCCCGCGTTTCTTTTACGCGTTACCCAAACTTCAGCGATCAAACATGGCGCGGCGGTTCTAAGGTTCCGGACGAGAAACTGGGTTGGTCGCTACTGCACAGTAAGGGTGGGCATCCCGGCGAGAAGGGCTTCGCGGCGATTCGCAGGTGGGTGGCTCCAGGCGGCGGAAGCTTGTCCATCCGCGGTATTCTGTACCACAAGCCCAAGCAGGGTGATGGCATTGTAGGACGCATTGTGTCCAGCCGTTTGGGTCAGCTGGCTGAGTGGAAAGTGGCTCATCGAGCGACACCGATTGTACTGCCGCGTGTGGAAGTTCAAGCTGGTGACGTGATCGATTTTGTCTGCGAATCCGGTGGCACAGTATCTCACGATTCGTTTGAGTGGTCTGCGAAACTACGGCTCAGGTCGGGCGGTACGGTAGAACGGTTTGACTCAGTGAAACAGTTTTCCGGAACGCAGTCCAAACCACTGGATGTGTGGTCGCAGTTGGCTCAGGTGTTAATGCTGGCGAACGAATTTGTGTTTGTCGATTGATGGATACGACGATTGTCAGCTGCCGTTGATTGTCAGGGGCAGTTGTTGTCTGAAGCGTACGTTCTGTGTGCGGTCAAACAAAGGAGACCGACTCAACACACGGGTTCACACAACACTGGTGAGGTACGAAATTCGCGATTGACAAGAATGCAAATCGTTACCGGAAATCCGCTTGACAGGTTGTGAGTCTTGAAGAAAAAAGTCTGCTGCAAACAAGTGGAACGCGTTCGGTTGACGCAACTCGTCTAACTGGGATTTTCGCGACATGTCAAGTCGATCAAATCGAATTGGATGACTTTAGAAAAAGGAGTCGGACCGACTTGTCCCGATACCCAACCGCGCGCAGAATGATCGACCGTCAGGGTCGGAGTCGGCTTTGACCGTGCATGTTCCACCCCGGGCCCGAGGCTGGTAAATTGAAACTCATCGAACGACAGAAGAACGAAGCAATCGTAATCGGAAGTCACCTGCGAGTGACTGTTCTGGAAGTCCACGATGATGAGGTTATTGTCTCAATTGAGTCCGACGAGGACCCGACCTTCAACCGGATCGAAACTCTGCGAGTCGCTAAGGCCGACGCAGAACTGGAACTCGCGGGTGCGTTCGCGTAAGTAGGTGCGGTCGGCTGAATTCGGACGCCGTTACTTGCTGCGATACTGCCGACTGGCCTCTTTCAGCACTTCCCGCTCGCGGTCAGTCAGGCTCTCTTCGCCCTGCTCGCTGATCTTGGCCAGGATCGAGTCTACTTGTTCGCCCGAGATGGCTTTTTCGCCTCCACGGGGCGGATTGGACGTCGTAGGGCTGCTTGGTGGCGAGAAGATCCTAAGATTCGACCGACGAGCCTTGGCTTCGGTCTTTTTCTTGCGGATGGCTCCCAAGCCAACGCCGTTCACCAGCGATGACAGTCGCATTTGGCGAGCAAAGTAAATCCAACCGAAGAACGCTCCACCAAGGTGTGCTGAGTGAGCCACGTTGTCACCTGCTGCCGCTCGGAAACCAAGCAATTCGCTGGCGAGAGGATAGATGTCCATGAAAAGCACGAAGGCCATCAGCCATCGCATTTCAACGCCAATGATGCCGTAAACGTAGATCTTACGACGCGGATAGTGCAGAGCGTACAGCATCGTGACAGCAGTCACTGCCCCGGACGCGCCCAGCATGAGCCCCATGCCTCTACCGGACACGGCCACCAAAATGAACCCGATAATCAGGTAGCAAATCGCCGCGAATCCGGCAGATACACCGTAGAACCAAACGAATTCTTTCGAACCGTACAGCCCTTCGACCTCCCGACCAAGCATCCACAGCAGATACAGGTTGAAGATGATGTGCAGCGGGTCGCGAGTGCTGTGGCAGAACGCATACGTCAGCAATCTCCACACCTGGCCCTGTGTCGTAATCTTGCTGAACTCAACGGCCAGAGCGGAAGTGACAGCACCTTCTGTAATCAACTGAAGTACGAAGACCGCCACTGTCGCGATGATAATCTTCTTCAGAACTCCCCCACTGGGAGCAACGAAGTTACCACCGCCATACGATGAAGAGCCTCGCGCGTAATCTCGGTTGTGAAGCCCCATGTGCGTCGATCCGTTGTTGGAGGGACCGCCGACAAAAATGCGCCGCGGTCAACCTTCGGGGATTCTCGGTTGGGTACGAGATTTCAACAATCCCAAAAACAGCCTGAATGTCTGGCTATTTTCTGGAACCGATTCGAGCCGGCTTGGCGTCCAACGCTCCGGATGGGCTGTTTCCAATCTGGGCCTCAAGAGCGTCGTTCTCTGCCTTGACGCCCTGGATCGCTCGCCGTAACGCGTCGATTTCGAGTTCCAGCAGGTTTCGACCTTCTTCCTCACCCTCAATGGCTTCAACCAGACCTTTTGTGAGTTCGGGCCGAAGCGGGTCCACTTTGGCGTCTGGATCTTCTTTACCAATCAATTCGCTGTTGCGCTGTTCAAGCTGCTCTTCAGCCGTTTTGAACAGTACGTCCTGCTTGTTTATGCTGTTTCGCTTTTGGCCAAGCGTTTGGAAGTTTGTCTTGAAGCGAGCCACAAGTGACTCGAACCGCACCTTGTGCTCAGACGGAATCTGGGTTCTGAACCGCCACTGCCCCTGCCGCCACGAAGCGGCTTCACTTGCGTTCTCGCCAAGCAATAGGTCCCATCCGGGCACCAAAGTGGAATCAGCGTTTCTGATGTTTTCTTGTCTGGCCAGGAACGGCCCCACGTAGATGAAGCCTCCAGTGTCGTCTGGCATGAATCCGTGCAGTATCAGGGGTGCTTCACCGGTGGCTGCAATGCCCGCATCAGAACCAAGCTTCACCTGCAGGTTACCGCTCTGAGCGTTAGGAGTGGTTCCAACCTGATTCCACATCCGGTCCCAACCAAGATTCGCCTGAGCCAACGCAGCCTGCAGTTCATCGGCAGCGCGTTTTTGGGCGACCAGCGAGACAGCCTGGGTCTGGTTCTTTTCCTTGACCTGGGCAAGCGAATCGCTCCACGACTTCTGAACCCTCAGCAGGTTCGCAGCCAGCAGCAATGCGCCGACTCCGGCGGCAATGATCACAAAAAGATAGGCAATCGCCTGACGAGGCATGGCTGGTCGCTTTACTTGAAGGGGTTGGCCCGAACTATGCCGGATCGCAAATTCGCCTGAACTCCATGGCAGTTAGTAGTTTACCGCGCGTTTTGTGATGATACGACAGCATTTTTGGGGCGGTCAAGAAGAATCAAAAGGCCGGGGAACTTAAGAATCTGCGTGACCGCAATAACCCGCGCGATCCTGAGCCCAAACAGCGCGAACCAATCTCACAGCGGTCCCGGAATTCGGTATGCCCCGCGGTTTTCACTCGTTCTGAACCGCGAAGTCGTGGACTCCACCCCGATCTCTGAGCCAGATTCTGCCCGAAAGCAGACCCCGTACAGGAAGACCTGTTCACGCGAATCTCCCCACACGCGTTCGGCCTGAGATCGGCGAGATCGCCAGATTCTTGTGCGGCTGACGCAGGTATGGCAAACTGACGAATCGCGCCACAGCGCGATGGCAGTCCTTGTGTTCACTCAAAAGCGAAGTCTTATGGTCGCCGCGATCCAGCTTAAGGCCAACGTATCCGTTGGCGTTGTACCTACCCACCTGAAGTTTGTCGGCGGACTCGCGCCTGACGACAACGGCAAGCTACCGAGAGCCGAAGATGGGCGGCTGTTGACGGTCGCCAATATGAGCGACCTGTGCGCGGCCACGCGGGTTCCGATTACCTGCGTTCAGGTTCCCTACTTCGCCGGAGTCGATCAGGCTGACGTTGGTGAGATGGTGGAAGGCTTCAAAGGTCTGGGCCTGGAAACTCACTTCATCATGATGGTGGGTGGAGCCGACCCGATGAACCCGGCTGATGAAGACAAAGTTGTCGAGATGCTGGTCACAGGCCTGAACGCAGCAAAGCAGTTCGGTATCGCTCACGTTTCATCAACATCCATTGAAGAATGGATGCAGGGAACCCCCAAAACAGGCGCGGACTACGACGCGGCTGTTCAGCAAAACGTCAAAGTCCACACCCGCGCGGTGAACGAAGCTGAAGTCGCAGGTTCATGCATCGAAGCATGGCACATCGAGTTCCTGCGCAGCGGTGAGTTCCAAACGTTCACCGACGTGCGCAAGGCGGGCGAAGTTGTTTCGGCGATGAACAAAGAGCTGGGACGCAAGTTCTTCAAGGTGCTGGCCGATGCGGCTCACTGCGGTGATTCCAGCATGTCCATTCCTGAAAACATCGCGGCCATCGAAGAAATCGCGAAGGCCGGCGAGCTTGGCATTTTCCACGCGTCCGCCAAGACGACTCGCGGCTGCTTGTCCACTGACGATGGTTGGATTGGAGCCCTGATGACGGCCGCCGCAAAGACGGGCGAACTACGTCACGTTTTTGTTGAACTGTTCCACCACGAAGATCCGGCTCTTGAGGCTCTGCGCCAGCTGGATTCAGGGCATGGGCTCGACACAACAGACGGACGAACTTACGACGAAGCCGTTTTGGATGGAATCGCCGACGTTGGCCGCCGTCTGAACAATATGGTCCTTCGCGGGATTCTGCCGTCCTGATTGGGCCGGTTCACTTCGCATCTCCCGAAAACACTCCTCAGAGATAAGCTCATGCGAAACCTGACAACATTGCTGATTGCCGCCGCACTGTGCGTTCCATCAATCGCACAGGAAAAGAAGCAGGACAAAACGGAACCTGCCAAATCGATAGCGCAGAAAAAGTCGCAGCAAAAGAAGAAGACGCCAAAGAACAAACTGGCGTTCCTCACGCCAAAGAAAGCCGGCCCTGACTTCGAGATTCAAGGCGAGTACGTCGGGATGGTGCACGATGGCCGGTTGAAGCTTGGCTTGCAGGTCATTGCGATGGGTGATGGGCAGTTTGAAGGCGTTGCTTACCCGGGTGGCCTTCCTGGTGCGGGGTGGGACGGTAAACAACGTGTCAAAGTTTCCGGAAAGACCGAAGGCGACGTCACGGTTATCAGCGGGGATAAGGGCAGTGCTCACATCAAGGGCGGAATTGCTCTGGCCTACAACGATGAGGGCGAACGTATGGGAGAGCTAAAGAAAGTCGTCCGAAAGAGCCCGACGTTGGGCCTCAAACCACCCGCTGGTGCCAATGTCTTGTTTGACGGTAAGTCAGCGGACAAGTTTAAGAACGGGAAGCTGGTCGACGGCATGTTGCAGCAGGGCATGACCAGCAAAGACAAGTTCGGCAGCTTCAAGCTTCACATGGAGTTCATGCTGTCGTACATGCCGTATGCTCGGGGCCAGGGACGCAGCAACAGTGGCGTCTACATGCAGGGGCGATACGAATGCCAAATTCTGGATTCGTTTGGGCTGACTGGCGAACACAACGAATGCGGCGGCATCTACACGACCGCAAAACCGAAGGTCAACATGTGCCTGCCGCCACTGTCATGGCAAACGTACGACGTTGAGTTCCATGCAGCGGAGTTTGACGCTGCCGGCAAGAAGACCAAGAGTGCTCGTATAACCGTGAAGCACAACGGAGTTGTCATTCACGACAACGTCGAAGCCGATCATGCCACAACCGCGAGTCCTAAAAAAGAGGGACCTGAGAAAGGCCCGATCTATATCCAGAATCACGGCAACCCGGTTCGCTTCAGGAACATCTGGGTCGCACCGCTATAGCCGCTGGAGCGATTACAGTTCGGCAACAAGCGACCCGACTCCCAGCATGTCGGGTCGCTTTTTGTTTGCCGATCAAGCCTGCAACTTATGGACTACTTACAGGGCTTCGTCGTCGACCGTCGCCGTCGCCGATCTGCTTACCGATAATCAGACCGATGCCCAAAGCACCCAATCCGATTGCAACCGTTCCCATATCGACTGGCGGGATGTATTGACCTCGAACAACGTTGTCGGTGCTTCCGTTGACAGCAACAACCTTGATCGCACCACGCGGAGCGACGTTTTCTGTCCAGAGTCGGTAGCGGCCGGTCTGTGAACCAACGCTAACGGTATGGATTCCGCCGCGAAGTCCACTGACTACAAACGAACCGTCTGCATTCGTTTTGGTGCGGGCCACAACGTGTGATCCAAATTGAATTCGAACATCAGCGTTCGCAATTGGCTTAGCTGCGGTGTTCAACGCAACGCCCCGCATGACGCCACCTGACATCAGCGCAACGTCTTTGGCTCTGGTAACTGCCGGGGCAGATACAGCAGGTGCTGTGCCGCGTGTTTCATCTGCCAATGCGGGAGCGGCAACAACCGCGACGCACAGTGCGCAATGGGTAATTGTTCTTGAAATTTTCATCGGATCGGCCTTCGGAAAGAAATCATGTGTTGGGGGTGAAACTGGGTAGCCAAACAGGTTCAACTATCGAAAAGTGCGAAAGTGCTGAATGAGCTTGGCTTCGTTCTGGGGAAGTTTCCGCGACAGGTAGGTACTAAACGGACCTGGTGGCTGGCCTTTTTGAATTTCAGCCAGATAAGCCACCAACGCCGCGCGGCCGGCGTTGTTGTTTCTTGTGTCGTTCATCAGAAAATGAATCCAGGCCCATGAGTCGCGATACTCTGCCGCGCCCATGTCTGTGATGTCATCCACCGCTTCCAGCTTTGTCAGTGTGATTCGCATGCGGTTCAGTGGAGCCCAACGAACAGCGTTTCGAACGTTGTTAAGTCGAGCCGGGCGGACTCGCGTTCCAGCCTTGAGTTCAAAGTACTCCGCCAGTCCTTCGTCCATCCAAAGCGGGATGAACTGCACAGAGTTGTGGATCAACGCGTGAGTGCATTCGTGGCGGATGTCAGTGTCAAAGTCTCTGTTCTTGTAGGCGTAGACACTGCTGCCCTGCGGCCCCTTCACAAACAACGCCTGACGGTTGATTGCCTCGGGAACGTGCTGCTTCATGTACGTTTGGTAGGAGCGACGAGTGTTGAACAGGTGCACGTTGATCGGGTCGTTACCAACCTTCAGCTTCAACTTCTGTTCGAGTTCCTGCTTGATCTGAGCAAGAGCCTGAGTCAACGGCCCCCGTCTGATAGGGAACTCAGATTTGAATACAAACGGCCCCTGCTTGAACTGATCCACCCACCGCTGCGCAGAAGCCTGCGCCGGTGCGAGAATTAGAATGGACAGAACCAGGAACCGCATGTTTGATTGTCGCCAGGACATGAAGGGACCAAGCCCGCAAACGGGATGGTGGTCAGGCGAGTCTTATAAGAGCGGTTCCAAAATCTGGTCAAGATGCCAATGACCGCCGCTAAGGACTTACAGCAAGCGGAGTTCGATTCGCGCGGAACCGAAAGGCAATTACGGCAGACTCTGCCGTTCTCATGAGAGTCCCGAGCACTCCCAATGAAAAAAGCCTCCCGATGGGAGGCTTTTTGCTGAACGCGAGGAAACTCGGTTCTGTTCAGAGCGAAGCTATAGAGGCCGCTGATTTGATATTGACTATTTCAGCTTTTGCCCTCGCCTGGTCAATGTACCGGACGCAACCGGGGCAGTGATCCAAGTGAGCCTTGATGCGTTCTTTTAGAGACGCGTCCAGGTTTCCGGCAATGAAGTCTTCGGCGTGCTGATGGACATCGTGGCAAGTGACCGGCTGCGATGCCTGGGCTGTGGTGAAGCCGCCAGGAGCCAGGAAATAACCGGCCAGCAACACAAGGCCCGCGATGCTTACAATGCGACGCCGAGTGATTCGGCCCTGCCGCTTTTGCTCCAGCAATTCAACCAGACCCGACAGTCCCCCACTGCATTGTGTCCAACTATCGTTTGAACTCTTCATAGCGCGACCAATAAACGTACTGACTCATGTGCGTAACAATAGCAGTATCGTCGCGGGACGACAATTTTGACTGTAAATCACGGCACACAGCACAGTGTTTAGATCAAACTACTGCTCAATCTACGCGGAGCGAACGGAGCGGCTGGAACAGGCAGCTTGGGGGCAGCCATATCCACAGAATCCGCTAAACGGCTGAGTTGTTTGATGATCAGCTGCCGACGCCGGATCAGTAGGCTACCCTCAGTTTGTAACTCGCCTAACAGTACCGTAACCGTCTCGCGGGTACTGCCAATGATGTTTGCGAGTTCCTGATGAGATAGCTTGATCCCGATCTGGACACCATCTTCAGTCTGCTGTCCGTACTTGGCTGACAGCTCCACCAGCAGATGAACCAGGCGTTCGCGGTTCGATTTGAACAACAAGGACTTCAGCCGTCGTTCAATTCTCTGACGGCGGAAACCCATTAGGCGAGTTACACCCAAAGCGACGTCGGGGTACTCAGCCATGAGTGACTGAACTTCTTCGCGAGGAACCAGGATGACAGTCGTCTTCTCCATCGCCTCAGCGAACTCATCTCGAGAACCATCCTCCATCAGCGAAAGTTCTCCGAACATCTCGCCCGGATCCATGATGGCCAGGATCGCTTGTTTGCCTTCATTGGTCAGGTGGTACAACCTCACGCGACCACGAGCCAGCAGCGCCACTGAATCGTTTCGGTCAGAGGGAAGGTAAATCACACCCCCTCGATCGAAGTTCTTGGAGACCGACCGAGCCTCCAGGTGAGAGATCTGTGAAGCGGTTAGACGCGAGAACAGGTCACAATTCTTCAGGTACCAGTATTTTTGATCCATCTTTTCATTCCGTTAAGAGAGACTCAGTAATCGCTTTATTTGAAGCAACCGCGACACCCATCGCCGGTAGCCTCTGACACGCTGGATTGAATACACTTTGAAGACGTCAGTCCGATTCATTCGCGTCGCTCTGTGAGTGACGTCACAACCGCCGGGTTCTTTACCTCGTTTCCCGACAAAAAAGTTTGGCATCTCACCATTCTGGTCCGTCCATCCAACACAAGGTCAATAATGGCCGTAAGTTAGGCCATCTGTGCCTTCTTGATGCCGGGCAAGAATTTCGTCATCATCTCAAGTCCGTTTCCAGAGAACTCAACAAATGTCACTCGTACTTGAGACCGTCAAGAAGACGTATCGAGAACCATCCGGCAGCTTGCTCCCCGTGCTCAACATCGATCGATTTGAGATCAGTAAGGGAGAACAGGTCGTTCTGGTCGGTTCCAGCGGGGGCGGAAAGACCACGCTGCTGAACATAATTTCCGGCATCACGCTGCCGGACAGCGGCACGGTCAAAGTGGATGACAACGACATCACAGCGATGCATGAGGTGGTTCGGGATCGGTTTCGAGCCGAACGCATCGGGTTTGTATTCCAAACGTTTAACCTGCTACCCGCGTTCTCAGCCATTGAAAATGTGCTGCTGGGAATGTCGTTCTCCAATAAAGGCGTTGACCGCGGCAAAGCCAAAGACCTGCTGGATAAAGTGGGACTATCCCATCGCCTCGACCACAGGCCCGGACAACTTTCCGTTGGCGAACAGCAGCGGGTCGCGGTCGCTCGATCAATGGCCAACAGCCCATCACTACTGCTGGCTGACGAACCCACAGCCAACGTTGATACCGCTAACCAAGACACAATTCTGGAATTGATTCGAACGACGTGTTCTGAATCAAACGTGTCGCTACTCATGGTCACGCACTCGCCCGACGTAGCTGGTCAGTTCGATCGCGTTGAACAACTTGCTGACTTCAATGCCCCGGAAGGAGTCGCAAAGTGAACCTGTTTACGATTGCATGGAAAAGCATCCGCCAACGAGCACTACCGTCGTTGTTGACCAGTCTCAACGTGGCTCTGGGCGTCATGCTTATGGTGGCCGTTCTGGTCTGCGCGGGCGTTGTTAACCGAGCGTTCTCGCAGAAGGCAATTCCCTACGACCTGGTGATTGGCCCACGCGGCAGCGCGTTGCAGCTGGTGTTGAGTTCTGTGTACCGCATTGAACCGGCTATCGCAAAGTTGCCCTACAACTACCTGGCCGAACTCAAGAAGGACAAACGCATCACAGAGGCGGTCCCGCTGGTGTTTGGCGACTTCACGAAACCGGAAGAGGGCGGGTTCCCGATCATCGGTACCACAACCGGGTACTTCGACATGGGAGTCGGCCCCGGGATACCGTTCCAGATCAAAGGCGAACGGATCGGTGGCGACTTTGACGCGATCATCGGCAGCAATGTCGCTGCAATGAACGGCTGGGATCTTGGAGCGGAGTTCCAATTGGTTCACGGCGGCGGCGAAGGTGGTCACGTTCATGACGAGACATTCAAGGTCGTTGCCATTCTGGCTCCAACTCAAACCGCCAACGACAAGACAGTATTCATCGACATCGACGGGTTCTTCCAGATTGCCGGACACGAAGTGAAATTCGATGAGGTTCGGACACAGCTGACTCAGTTCTGGGGTTCCAACTCAGAAAAGATGGCCAGCGAACTTGCGACTCTGGACGCCCTTCAAAAAGAACGCGCTGCCGCACCGCCGGATGCACACTTCCACGATACGCCAGACATTCTGAAGTCCCTGGCAGCGGTTCTCGTCCGAACCCGACCCAACGCGCCGCTGGATCCGATTAACATTACTGCCGAGATGCGAAATGGTTATCAGGCTCAGGCCGTGAACCCGGTCATCATCATGCAGAAGCTGGACAAGCAACTCATCGGCTGGGTGAAAGAAGTGCTGCTAATCATGAGCATACTGATTCTGATCGTCTCAGGAGTCAGCATCTTCGTCAGCATTTACAACTCGATGTCAGACCGGCGCCGCGAGATTTCCATCATGCGAGCCCTGGGCGCTCCGCGCTCGAGTGTCTTTTCCATCATCCTGGCTGAATCGGTTTTGCTTTGCTTGATTGGTGGGTTGCTGGGTTTGCTGCTGGGACACGCGTTGGTCTTCATTGCGGCTCCCATCATCACAGCCAAGACTGGCCTGCTGCTGAATCCGTGGGCGTTCGAATTGACCGAACTCATCGTGTTCCCATTCCTGTTCATCCTGGCTGTTATCGTCGGGTTCCTGCCCGCATTAACGGCATATCGAACCGACGTGGCAAAGAACCTGTAGTTCCTGCGGAGAACACCCTGCAGTGCGAGGCGGGGCATCTGGTATCATTTAGGCCCCGCCACCGTAGCCCGCCTGTCATCCAATGCCCCACCACCCCGACAATCAACCGGTTCCCAACATCGCCGTTTCGCGTCGTGACATGCTTTCGCGATGCGG
>CAZAIB010000148.1:0-14303 GCA_964485095.1 uncultured Planctomycetaceae bacterium
GCCCTCTCCCGCGGCTGAAACCGCGACCTCTCCCACAAGTGGGAGAGGTGACATACTCGGGTGCTACTGATGGAAGAGCCTGGATTCACAGGCCGCACCGCCCTGCGGACATGGCGAGCAGGTCGATCGTCCTAAGCCTGAACGACACCCAGTGCTGGCTCACGAAATGCCCTGGTACTGGCCAAGCCTCACAGCAGGATTCGGGGTTAGCTTTGGATGATGGACCATTTTGCCCACCCTCGGGGCAATTCCAAGTTAGCTCTTCTGCTTGGTGGCTTTCTTCTTCGTTGCTTCTCTTTCGGCGGCCGCAGCTTTGTTGGCCTTATCTCTCGCGGCTTTGCGCCTCAGCTGTCGCTTACGCAATTTTTCGCGGTTGGCAGCATCCTCCTCGGCGAAAAGACCAATTGTATCGTTGACACAAGACCAAACAAACAGTTCCTTGTCGTCCGTTACAGCGCATTCATCGTGCGTGATATAGACGCCGAGTTCAGCATCTCTGAACAACCTTCGGAAGGCGTGAAAGAGTGCGGGCTTGTCCAAGACCTTATCGACCGTCGACTTTACCACCTGCATCAACCGTGGAGCATTTTCATAGCACTGCTCCGCATCCGCTGATTCGCCTGCCAGTCCGGAGAGCTCATAGAAATGGCGGGAGAGTGTCTGGAGACTCTCGTCGCGTGCGTCCGAGTAGCCTGTTCGAACTGTCAAGGATGTGGGGTGAGTTTCAGCAATCCAAATCGCACAGTCAGGAAGTTCGCTGGCATTCTCAGCCATGTCAAAGAAGTCTACCCACAGCTTCTCAACTGCTTCCTCCAAGGCCGACTCGTCATCAAGTTCAATCTTCTCTGCCATGCGTGCTACTCCGGGAACAAGTCCGTGAAATCAAGTCGTTGACGGTGGTCTGGGCCAGGGGTATTCCCGCCTTTGTGATACAGCCTAACAATTTCCGATTGGTCTTTCCCGGACGACTAGCCGTGTTCCATGAACAATACTACGAAGAGATACCACGTCTTGTCTGCTGCCAGGGCTGATTCCGATGTATCATCAGGCATGACCAGTTCGAATACCAAATCCGTTTTGCTTGTTGAAGACGACCCGGACCTCGCTTCGATGGTGGCTGAGTTTCTGCGAGGCAACGGCTTTGACGTAGCGATTGAAGCGCGCGGCGATTCGGCGGTTGACCGAATACTTAGTGACAAGCCAGACGCCGTTATCCTGGACATTAACCTTCCCGGGAAGGAAGGCTTCGAGGTCTGCCGAGAAGTTCGCAGCGAATACAAGGGACCGATTCTTATCCTCACCGCGCGGGGGGATGAAGTGGATGAGGTCATCGGGCTGGAACTCGGCGCAGACGACTACATGTCCAAGCCGGTCAGGCCACGCGTTCTGCTGGCTCGACTGCGTTCGCACCTGCGCAAGGCGCCGACCGACGTTGAGGACTCCGGGGTCATCTCTGTGGGCGACTTGTCTATCGATTCAGGCCGCCGGCACTGCGAGATTGCGGGTAAGGAAATCGACCTCACGACGGCCGAGTTCGATTTGCTTTGGAATCTGGCAAAGAATGTCGGCGAAGTCGTCAGCCGCGAGAGTATTTACATGGAACTAGTCGGAATTCCGTATGATGGAATCGACCGTTCCATCGACCTGCGTGTGTCACGGTTGCGAAAAAGACTGGGCGACGATCCGGCCAACCCAACTCGAATCAAGTCCGTGCGTGGAGTCGGGTACATTCTGGTACTACAGAAATGACACGACTGTTCATTCGATTTTACCTCGGGATCCTGTTCATCCTGGTCATTGCCTGGTTGCTGCAAACCTGGCTATACGGCAAGCGAATGGAACCGGTCTACACCAACATCATCCGCGATGTTTACTTTGGCGGAATTCGCGTCGCTCGGCAGAAGTACATCTTCGGGCAGGAACTACGTCGTCGAGGCGATTCAAAAGCAGAAGAGAGACTATTCAACGAAATCAAGGGCCAGTACGACTTCCCGGTTCGACTGCACACTGAGGATCCCGACTGGGACTTTGGTGCACCTCAACCGGGTGACGAAGCCAGTCAGCGATGGGACCGCATTCACCTTTGCCGTGGAACGGATCATGGACTGGGCGAAGGCCTGTTTATCATGGCGCGCGTGCGCAAGGGGGAGTCGCCGGTACTGTTGTTCGGACCGCTGCCCGAGCTTGTTGGGCCTCCGATATCTGAAGTCCTACTCGGGGTTGGGGCGGTTCTCGCTTTATCGGCTGTCGCTATCGCTTTGCTGCTGAGGCCCGTCATGAAACAGTTCCAGACGGTGGAAGCGGCCGCTCAAACGATTGCATCGGGAGACCTCAGCACGCGTATCGAACCGAAACGCGGATTCGCGTCCAGCAAACTGGTTCAAGCATTCAACAACATGGCCGGCCGCACCGAATCGATGGTGCAGAGTCAGAATGAGTTGCTGCAGGCGGTGTCGCACGAACTTCGTACACCACTTTCGCGGATCCACTTTGCAACCGACCTGATTCGAACCGCCAACAAGGACCAGAGAGAAGAAAAGCTGCTGGCACTTGAGTCCGCCGCCGACGACCTGGACAAGATTGTTGGCGAGCTAATGACTTATGTTCGTGCTGAAGACGCACCCAAGGACGCGCCCGCATCCTTCAGGGTGAACGATGTGATTCACGCGGTTTTTGAAAAGCACAGTCCGCTGTTTCCGGATATCAGTTTCGAAGCGAGCGAGAACCTGGCGAACACGACTATCACAGCCGACGTTCCAGGATTCGAACGCGTGATGACCAACCTGCTGGCCAACGCCGCGCGGTTCGGTAAGAACACCGTCCGGGTCAGTGCGGAGACGAAAGACTCCGAGGTCATCATTCATGTGGACGACGACGGCCCGGGTATTCCCGCAGCGGATCGCGAGAGAGCGTTCGAGCCGTTTGTCCAACTTGGCGATTCCGGTCCGGGCGTGGGTTTGGGACTCGCAATTGTCCGCCGCATCGCTGAGAACAATGGCGGGGCCATATCGATTGAAACCAGCCCTCTGGGCGGCTGCCGGATGCGAACGATCTGGCCCGCATGAATGGTATGAAGTCTGCATAGATTAAGCTTAGAATCTAACTGCACCACGATAGACCCAAAGGAATTGTGACTCGATGGAGTTTCTGGAAGTACCGCTTTACGACGATGACCTGGTCAAGCTTGCTATTCGCTTCTTGTTCAATGTCATCTTTATGGCGTTGGTGGTGACGCTAGCCATCATGCCGAACCTGAAGAAGCGAGAGTTCGGATTCACGGCCGTGATGATGAATGTCATGGTCTTCTTCATTTGCTTCACGCTGAAGAAGCTGGAACTACAACTGGGCATGGCGCTGGGGCTGTTCGCAATCTTCGGAGTACTGCGGTACCGAACGGACGCCATCCGCACAAAGGAGATGACGTATCTGTTCATCCTGATTGGTATCGCTGTCATCAATTCGTTGTCGAACAAGAAAACCAGCTACGCAGAACTAGTCGCCGTGAACCTTGTGGTTCTGATAGGCGCGATGGTGATGGAGAGACTCACGGTAGAGCCAGCGAAACGCGGCAAGCGTCCAGGGCTCAGCAAGCAAGTCGTTGTTTACGATCGATTGGAACTTCTGGGTACGGGTCAGCGGCAGGAGCTGTTTGCCGATCTGAAAACACGTACGGGCATTGACGCGGCTGATGTCGAGTTTGGCGCGATTGACCTGAATGCCTCGACGGTGAAGCTGACGGTTTGGTACGCGGATCCGGTTGAGAGTGCGTGAAACGGACTCGCCCGGCTGTTCCGTGTAACAGACACGGCTCGTGGCTCCTGGCCGGTATCGCAAAGGCCAGTGAACCACCGGGGTAACCCCGCGCGCGGTGGAGCAAAGAGATCGCCAAAGACAAGCGGGCCAGACCGGCAGGCCCCCTTTCACCCTTCCGGTACGCATTGACGTTTCGCTTCAAGAACCTTGCTTGAGCGACCAGATTTCGGGTCATCCACGTCGGCCGATTACTGTGCGAATGGGCAGCTGGCCCCGGATTGCAGGCCCCACAATTGGTGAGAACCTGAAGAGCTAAGGCTCGCCAGCGGAGTACCCTTGGTCTGATTCGGGTGAACTACAATGCGTACGAAATTTCACTACAAACCTCAGCGGCACTGAACAATGTGCCGCACGGACCACCGAAGCCGTCACATTCACCGCCATCGGAAACGAGACGCATTGGGTCACAAACCCTTTCCGGAAATGTGTTTACGTAGAATTTGAGCAGATCAACATTTGGCAAACCACGGAGAGTACGCAAGTTTTTCTGCATGCATCGGCCGGACCGATTAGGTTGGCAACTCCGCAAGCGCACGATGATTCGATCGAATCGGCCGCACCCTTCGTAACTATTCGAGAGTTTATTTGCGTGGACAAGCGATACCACCTACGTCGGAGATTAAAGCCAGCGATGGCGCCCTGGGCCAGGGAGGAGATCTCACTTCAACTCTTAGTTGTTAGTTAAGCATAAGGCCCGTCCATGCGTCTTCCGAAATTCTGTCCTTCACGCTCGATTGCGTTCTTGCTGACGGTCCTCACCGTGTTACCAGCCGTCGCTCAGGACTCTGTCCCAAACGACAAGCACTTTGATGCACGGCACGTGTTCTCCGAGATTGATTCAACGCAGCAAGTCGAAGCGTTGGACCTTCAGTCAATGTGGTGGCAGGACCACGTGACTCGTCCGTTCGGTCAACTGGAAGGACTGCCGACAGATCTCAATACAGTCCTGTTTTTGGCTCTGCACCATTCGAACCGAATCAACATCGCGAAACAGGATCCACTGATTCGCGAGACGTCGATCATCGAAGCCGAAAGTGCTTTCGACTGGGTTCGGTATGCGAACGCTTCATGGGCCGACACCAGCGAGCCCATCGGGAACCAGCTTACAGCCGGTGGTACCGCTTCTCGGTTTGAGAATCAGCTTGGACAGGTACAGGGCGGTCTTCGGCGTACTAACACTTATGGCGGCGTGCTGGATATTAGCCAGCGTTTTGGATGGCAGGATAACAACTCGATTTTCCAGGTCCCGAACCAGCAGGCGACCAGCCGACTCGTGCTGTCTTATACGCATCCGTTGTTGCGAGGCAGTGGGCAGTTCTACAACACCAGCCTGCTTGTGCGGGCTCAGCTGGACGCATCGGCAGCACATTCAAGTTTCCTGGCTGTGCTGCAGGATGAACTGCTGGAAATCACCAACAGCTATTGGGACTTGTATCTCCAGCGAGCCATCCTGGCTCAACAGATTCGATTGTACCTGAGAACCAAGCGGACGCTTCAACTAATTGAGGCTCGACGCGAAGTAGACATGCAGCCGACACAGCTGACCGCCGCGCGAAGTGCCCTGGCCACTCGGCGAGCTGACATCATTCGAGCAAGAACAGACGTGACCAACGCTGAGACTCGCCTGCGAGGATTGGTGAATGCTCCCGAGTTATCAAATTCCGATGTTGCCGAACTGTTCCCCATCGACCCTCCGGCAACTCAGGGACAATTCATCGGGATTCCTGAACAGATTGAGCTTGCTCTGCACAACCGTCCGGAACTCACCGCTGCGGAAAACCAACTGCAGGCCGGGCTCAGGCAGTTGGGTGTTGCGGAGAACGAACTGCAACCGGCACTGAACCTTGTGAGTGAGGTGTACGGTCCGGGTCTTCGCGGTAACAACCAGTTTGGTGGTGCGTTCGGAGACCAGTTTGGCAACCGTCCAAGTTACTCGGTTGGTCTGCAGTACGAGTTTCCGATTGGCAACCGTCGTGCAAGGGCTCGAGTCTGTCGCCGACAGCACGAGGTTGCCCGAATTCGAGCGGAATACGCTCGGGCGACCAACATTGTTCAAACAGAAGTCGATGTTGCGGTTCGAGAAGTCAACACGACTTACCGCGAAATCATCGCCAAGAGTGAATCACTGCGAGCGGCTGAGGCAGAAGTAGCAACATTGACAGAACGTTGGCTCCGACTGATTGATGGTCTGGGAACGTCGTCTCTGAATTTGGAATCGTTACTGCGTTCGCAGGAGCGAGTCACCGTTGCGGAAGCCGACTATGCCACGTCAATCGTGCAGTACAACCTGGCACTGGTTCGACTGAAACGAAGTACGGGGACACTGCTACAACACGAAGGCGTGTCTGTAGCCAGCGGCTGCCTGAACGGCTGCAGCAACCTGTTCCTAACAAAGGGCATGCACGCAGCGGCTCAGCACTCAGAAAACCAGGCGTGGCCAACCGACCTGCCGGTTCCGACCACAATACCTATTGCGGAAGCCATCGAAGCACTTAACGCACCATAACGGAAGCCGTGAATGTTTCTTTGAAGTCGCAAGGTATTTGGGGGCGGACACGCTGTGAAGATGTTGACAAAAGGACCGCGTGGTCGAAGTCGGCTGTTTCCGTGGCGATCACGGGCAACAGTGAGTATCGCGGATGTGCGTCAGGCAGAATCGCTGGCTGCAAACCTGGGTGACGCGGCGATCCGTGACACCGCGGTGGAATGCCGTAGTCAGGTTCATGACAACGGGCCTGATTCGCTGATCACGCGCCGGTATTGTGGTCTGATTGCAGAATCCATTTATCGAACGCACGGCTTTCGGTTGCATGACTGTCAGGTGCAGGCTTTGAGTGCCGGCGACAGCGGCGTCATCCTGGAAATGCAAACAGGCGAGGGCAAGACCATCGTCACCGGAGCAATCGCGGCACTGCAGTTGCTATCGAATGCGACGGCTCACGTTTCGACCACTAACGACTACCTGGCGGAACGCGATCTGTCTGAGATGCGTGAGGTTTTTGAGCGACTGGGTCTGACGTGGGCACTGCTGCCAGTGGAATCGAACGAAGCCGAATCGCGTCGCGCGTATCGGGCGCAGGTGGTTTATGGTCCGGGCTACCAGTTCGGGTTCGATTACCTTCGCGATCAGATGTTCCTGCGGCAGGAACGACCCGGCGGGCTTGGTCGCGGGATTGTCGATCGCCTGCGGCAACGTGATCCTTACGCGAAGCTAATTCAACCCGGCGAATTTCACGTCGCGATTGTTGACGAAGCGGACTCCGTCATGATCGATGAGGCCATGACGCCGCTGATTATTAGTTTGCCGTCGGGAGAAACAGAAGATCCACGCGCTTATGAAATTGCCCGAAGGATCACTGAGAACTTTGAGGACGGCGTTCACTACACAACTGAGCCACCGCGAAACCGCATCACAGTTACCGATGAAGGCAACGAACGGGCTCACGAAGCCATCGTTGGCGAACGCGATCTGACACTGGTTCGGCCATGGCGAATTTACATCGCCAATGCATTGCGTGCCAGGAAGAAGTTTGAGCGCGATGTCCAGTATGTGGTGGTCGATCAGGAAGTGCAGCTGGTCGATCAGAACACGGGTCGCATTCAGCCTGACCGCCGGTGGCAGGATGGATTGCATCAGGCGATCGAGTGTCAGGAACGCGTGCCTATTCAGGCCGGGCGTGAGTCAACCGCGCAGGTTACACGGCAACGATTCCTGCAGCGATATACGAAGCTGATTGGACTGACCGGTACGGCAGCTTCGGCAACGACTGAGTTCCGCGAAACGTATAACTGCCGCGTGCAGTTGGTTCCGACGAACCGTCCGTGCCTGCGCCGACTCATGCCCACGCGGTTCTTTGGATCGAACGAAGCCAAGTTGGCTGCGATTGCTGCTGACACTGCGGATCGCCACACCAATGGGCAGCCGGTTTTGGTAGGCACAAAGACTATTCGGGAAAGTCACGAGGTTCGTGATGCTTTGGTGGCTCGCGGGCTAACGCCGGTCGTGCTGAACGGAATTCAGGACGAGGAAGAAGCCGACATCATCGCCCGAGCGGGCCACGCGGGTGCGATTACAATCGCCACGAATATGGCTGGTCGCGGAACGGATATTAAGCCGGACGCTGCTGGGCTAGAAGCTGGTGGACTGCACGTGGCGGGAGTCAGCATCAATGACTCTCCACGAATCGACCGGCAGTTAGCGGGACGAGCTGCCAGGCAGGGACAGCCAGGTTCTTGCCAGTTTTTCCTGTCGGCCGACGACTCAATTTTGGTCGACAGTCAGGCCGCGTTGGCTGACCGACTGCGTCGTTCGGCCAAATCGAATGGCGAAGCAAGAGACTTTTCAGGTGCGCTGAAAAAGTTGCAGGCGGCGATCGAGTCGCGAAATCACCGGGCAAGGCAGACCATGATGAAGCGCGACCGGTGGATGGACACGGTTCGTGAAGCCATCGAAAAAGAGTAGGGCGTCACGCCTGTCATTTAATCAGCTAATTGCAACGGATTGCAAAGATGAAAACTACACCGAAAACACGTTGGATGCTCGCGACTCTGGTCGCCATGTCGGCCCACACCTGCGTGGCTCAATCCACTGTGCAGAAAATCCAGAGGCGGTACAGCGGCAAAGTCATTCGGAGCTTCACCGAGCCATGGCAGAAGAGTGTTGTTGCAGGGGCGGTCATCGGCGTGGTCACTGAAGCGGTTGCAAAGGAAGGCGACCGTGTTCAGGTCGGCGATCCGCTGGTAAAGCTGAACCGACGCGTTCTTGAAGCGTCGTTGGAAATTGCGAAAGCGCGGGCGGAATCGACGGCGCGTGTTGATGCGGCTTCAGCGCAGTTTTCGATGGTGAAGTCTCAGTTGAAATCGCTTGAGGATTTGAAGGCGGGCGGGCACACGAACCGGTATGAACTCGAGCAGAAGCAGGCCGAGTATCAGCAGATCCTCTCTGACTTCCGTGCTGCTCAGGATGACAAGAGCCTCGCGTTGCTGGAGGTAAAACGTATCGAAGCTGAACTTGAAGACCGCATGATTCGCAGCCCGATTGCCGGGTTTATTACGGAGATCCACAAGCAGCCCGGCGAGCAGCTCTCAAACACAGAACCGGAGTACGCAACGATTGTGAGCCTGGAAAAGCTGCGAGTTCGCTTTTACGTCGATGCCGCTTTGCTGCGTCAACACAGCACGGGCGATGTTGTTGTCGTGAATGTGGGAGTCAATCAGAAGCATGTGTCAGGAGTCGTCAGCTACGTGTCTCCCACCATCGATTCTGATAGCGGGGTGGGGCGGCTTGAGGTGCTGTTGGATAACCAATCTTTGACAATCCAGAGTGGTGTTGTCGCGTTTTGGAATGATGTTGCAACCAAAGAATTGGCCCGACGCGTACGTCGTGTGTCCAACACCGCGGGCACCGTACGAATGGGTCAGACGACACGATCGGCCGCCCAGCCGACAACTCGATCGACGAAGCCACCACTTCGGAAAGTCAGCGCACGTGTGCCGGCATACCAGCACAGGCGTTCTTTAATCGTACCGTCCACTAGCCAAGTCGGTCGGGCGACACTATCTGCGAGGAAGAAGTAATGTCGGTCAAGAACACAGACAAAGCGCGTCAGCGGGGCGCACGATCTAACACGCCCGGCGCAAAAAGTTCGTCTGGTGCGTCGCTTCGCCGAACGGACAAGCCCAGCGAATCGGTGGTGCTGGGTCAAAACATCGAACAACAGTTGTTGTCGATTATCTCCGGCAACGCGGACGAGAAAGTGGTTCGCACTCGATTCCTGCAGATGGCCCAGCAAACGCTGGGAGCGTCTGCAGCGTGCTTTCTTGCTCGAAGTCGTATCGACACCTGGCTGCCCAACGATCGATCTCCCCGAATGGGGCGGCTGCCTCAATGGGAACAGCTGCCCGAGGACTTTTCAGAGAAGTGCGACGAGTTCGCCAGGTCCACGAATATCCAACAGGCGCGGATTGGTGATCTAACGGCGCTGCTTGCGCCGGTTCAGAACTCGTCGACTGAAGTCGAGATCATGTTCGTGCTGTTGCGCGATCCGTCTCAGGTGGCGGATGCAGGGCGGGTGCTGCAGAAGATGGCCGTCACACTGCAGGTGTGGTTGCGTAGTCGGTTGTCGGCGGACAACGAATGGCAGGTCGCGTCGCTGGGAACGATTATTGAACTGGTCGGAAAGCTGGAATCACAGCCCAACATCGACAGCGCGGCGGAAGAGCTTGCGAATTTGTTGTCGAACCACCTTAAGTGTCGCAGCGTTACGGTCGGGCTGACCAAGCGAGAGCGGATGCGGCTTTCGTCGATCTCTGGCGTAGCGAAGATTGACCATTCTTCGCAAATCGGCAAGGACTCACTGGCCACGCTTATGGAGTCTGCGTTGCGGAAACAGCCCGCCTTGTTTCCCGCCATGGATATGGACAACAACCACTTGCTGCAGGCACACCGGCAGTTGGCCAGCGGTTCGCAAATCGAAGCGGTCTTCAGTTTCCCCCTGATCACCGAAGACGACCAGGCGATCGGGGCGGTGGTGTTAACGGGGGACAAAGAGCAGCTTTCTTCTGAACATGTGCGTCGGTTCTGCCTTGCTGCGGCTCCAGCGATTGCGAACACGCTACACACAGTGAACCGCGTGCAGCTTTCCCGAATCAGACGTGGCATGCGATTTGTTTCGACGAAGCTGTCGAAGCTCAAAACGTTGGCCATTCTGCTGGCGATCGTCGGAGTGGTGGCGTTGATGTTTCTACCGATTACTTACCGAGTGCGTTGCAATTGTGTGACTGAGGTCATGACGCGCAGATTCGCAGTGGCTCCGTTTGACGGGCTGATTGTGCGTGGCAAAGTGAAGGCGGGCGACATGGTGACTGCCGGGGAGACGCTTGCCGAAATGGACGGACGCACGATTCGGTGGGAACTTTCCGGAGTTATGTCTGAACGAGAACAGTCTGACCTCACGCAGAAGATGGAACTCAAGGAGCGCAACGTCGCGAAGTCGTTTCTGGCCGACCTGGAATACGACCGGCTGGTTTCTGAAGAAGCCATCCTGCAATACAAACGCGACCACCTGTTGATTAAGAGCCCAATTAGTGGAGTGGTGCTGGCTGGCGATATTGAACGCGCGGAAGCGGCATCAGTGAAGACTGGCGAGAAGCTGTTTGAGATTGGGCCGATTAAGCCCATGCGTCTTGAGGTGGCGATTCCGTCCGAAGAGATCGCCCAGGTTCGCAGTGGGTTCCCGATTAAAGCATGGATTGACGGGCAGGAAGAAGAGCCCTTCGAGGGAACTATTGTGCGGATCCAACCGCGATCGGAAACCCGGGACGCTCGGAACGTTTTCATTGCGGAAGTTGAGTTCCTCAATGATGACGAACGACTGCGGCCGGGGATGTCTGGCACGGTTCGGATTGATTGTGAGCAGCGTAGTCTGGGTTGGTCACTGTTTCATAAGCCAATGAATTATCTGCGGTCGCAGTTTGCGTGGTGGTAGGGCAGGGGACCGGGATCTTGGATCGAATAATGACCGGAGTTTGGTCTTCAAACACGAGATCTGACATCTGCAACTGAGTCCTGACTGCCAATCTCAAATTCAAATTTCAAATTCCAGATCCAAAACCCATGCTTAACGACGAAACATTTGAGTTTAGCCAGGCGCGGTTGCGGCTGAATGCTTCGCTGCGGTTTACTCCGCGAGTTGTTGGGGAGAACACGACGTACTTCGCGGAAGACGAAGTCACGGGGCGGTTCTTTCGTCTGGGCGTTCCGCAATACACGTTTCTTTCGATGCTGGACGGCAACAGGTCCGTAAGTACGGCGCTCATGAAGACGGCAACGTTGCTGCGAGAGCATGCGATCGATGAAAGTGAAGCGGCCAGTCTGTGCAAGTGGGCTATCGAATCGGGGCTGATTGAATCGGAGACCGGAAATTCAGCCGAACGGCGAAACGAGCAGCACGATCGACAGGTCAGTCAACGAATTCTGTCGTGGGTCAATCCGCTCATGCTCAGGGTTCCTTTGTTTAATCCGCAGCACATCGTTGAGACTTTATATCGCTACCTTGGCTTTACTGTCTCCATCCCTGGTCTGTTGATTTGGCTGGGCGTCGTTGTGTATGGCTTCCTGCAGCTCGCGCCGCACTGGCAGAAGTTCTTTGAGGAACAGGTTTCTTCGTTCGGTATCAACGACGCCGTGTGGTTGGCCCTCACGTGGATTATCCTGAAAGTGGCTCACGAAGCTGCTCACGCAATTGTGTGCCGGCGGTTTGGCGGTCGGACGCATGAGTGTGGCGTGTTGCTTCTCATGCTGATTCCGATGCCGTTTGTTGACCTGACCAGTTCATGGCGATTCAACAACAAATGGAAACGCATTCTGACGTCGGCTGCCGGAATGATGCTGGAACTGTTTATCGCTGCGATCGCGTGTGTCATCTGGGTGGACGCTGACCCGGGACCACTGCAGTACCACATGGGCAACCTGATCCTGTCAGCCACAATGATGACTTTGCTATTCAACATTAACCCACTGATGCGGTTTGACGGCTACTACATGCTGGCCGACTTCCTGGAAATTCCGAACCTTTCGCCTCACGGGCGCCAGTGGCTGAAAAGTGTGTTTCGTCGGCTGTTTTTCGGAGTCCCCCATCAGCCGCCCAGGGAAACCGGCTATCGCGGACTGTCTGTTCGGCTATATGGCCTGCTTGCATCAATCTGGTCGCTGCTGGTTGTTGTCGGGTTGTCGTTTGCGGCGTACAGCTTTGTGGACGGCATTGGTTTGTTGATCGCGGTTCTGGGTGCCACGCTGTGGTTCGGCATCCCAATGGTTAGGCTGGTTGGTTATCTGTTTAGCGAAGACCTGCAGTTGTCCAACCGGTTCTGGTTTGTGTGTGCAACCAGTGCAGCTGTGTTGTTAGTCGCGGGGTTCATGAAGTTCTGCCCGAGCCCTTCTCTGGTCTCTGCACCAATTGTTTTCGACTACGAACCATTCTCGACAGTGCGACCGAAAGCGCCGGGATTTGTGGGTCAGGTGCACGTCAAAGAGGGTGAAGAGGTCAGCAGTGACCAGCTGTTGATCACGTTGCACAACCCGGAATTGGAGCACCAACTGCATTCGCTGCGGATCGATATCGCGATCTCGGAACTCAAGATCAAGAACCTGTTTACCCGGCAGGAAATTACGCAAATGCAGTTGGAAGAAGAGTCTTTGGTTGCCATGCGGGACCGGGAAGCAGAACTGACCGTTCACCTGGCAAACCTGGAAGTTCGATCTCCGCAGAACGGAACGATTCTGGGTCGCGATCTTGAATCGCTGCAGGGGCAGTGGTTCGAACCTGGCCAGGAACTGATGTCGGTTGGCGACCGCGATGAAATCGTGGCGACCGCTTTGGCGACGCAGTCCGATGTGCAGTGGCTGGAAGGACAGAGTGCGCCTGAAGCCGATCTGCTGATTTGGGGACGCCATAAGGAAGAGTTCATCACGGGGGTTATTTCGCGAGTGCGACCGCGGGCTCGGGATGATGTTCCACACGAAGCTTTTGCAGCGACGGCCGGCGGACCACTGGCCGTTGTGTCCCGTCAGCAGTCTGAAGACAAAAAGGCATCAAGCTCGTCATCCGCGCAGGATCTCATGCTGACCGAACCGCGTGTTCCGATTGAGATCACTTTGCCAGCGGCGGATCGGGAGTTCTTGTCTGCAGGGCAAACAGGCCTAATGTTGGTGCGATCACGCGATGAAAACATGTGGTCCTTCCTGACTCGAAAAGTCAAACGCATGGCCAGAGAGGAAACTCATCGCACCCATGGCCTTTAAATAGCGGAATTCGCACCACGCCGAAGCGTAAGCGTATTCACAGTCACGTGGGAACTACGGGTGGTAGGGCATCTCCGTTTGCGGACCACAATCCTTCGCTGAGTACCATATAGGGTGGCAATTTTATCACCAGTATAAAGCCGCCACTATCCGAACAAATCGAATACTTGATCTTCAGTTCTTGTCCGTATCCGCTTGATCACTGGTACGTACTCAAAGCACCTCGATCTAACCCGTCAACAGATTCCAGAGCATCTACGACGCGTGAATGGGCACACGCAGACATAGTGACGCATGAGGCAACCACGCATGTTTGGTAAGAAACTATTCCGCAAAGATTCTGTCGAATCAACATTTGAGCAACTGGAAGAACGAGTCCTGTTTGATGGCGTGCCTGATGCATCGGTGATGCAGCCAGAGGTAGAGACTCCGGAACCGCCGCCCGCGCAGATTCAGGAAGTGGATGCAGCGCAGATAAACCAACAGCAACAATTGGTGATTGTTGATCCAAACGCGACAAACGCCGACGCGCTAGTCGCTTCCATTCTTGAAGACTCGGGGCAAGGCAATGTGGAATTGCTGACGCTGGATCCTTCGCAGGACGGTATCAGCCAGATTAGCGAGTTGCTGGGTTCTGCTGATGGTCGCTATGACGCGGTCCATATTGTTGCGTCTGGTGACGATGGTG
>CAZAIB010000149.1:0-13853 GCA_964485095.1 uncultured Planctomycetaceae bacterium
ACCACAGCATGGTCCACGAAGACATGAAGAAGTTCTTCGAGGGCGTTCCGGCGACCGGTCACCCCATGGCGATTCTGGCCAGCATGGTTGGTTCGCTGTCAACCTACTACCCGGAGATCGAAGACAAAGACACCGATTTAAACATCGTACGTCTGCTGGCCAAAGTAAAAACACTGGCCGCCCACGCTTACAAGAATTCCACGGGCCAGCCGCCCATGTACCCGCGGAACAACCTGTCGTACTGCGGCAACTTCATGCACATGATGTTTGCGGTTCCGACCGAAGACTACGAAGTCAATCCGGTTCTCGAACGCGCGTTGCAGATGCTGCTCATCCTGCACGCTGATCACGAACAAAACTGCAGCACATCAACTGTGCGACTTGTGGGTAGCAGTCACGCCAACATCTTCGCCAGCATCGCAGCCGGTATCTACGCCCTATGGGGCCCACTTCATGGTGGAGCCAACCAGAAGGTCATCGAGATGCTGACGATGATCGCCAACGATGGAGCCGACTACAAGAAGTACGTCAAAATGGCGAAAGACAAGAACGACGGCTTCCGCCTCATGGGCTTCGGTCACCGCGTCTACAAGAACTTCGACCCTCGCGCGAAGATCCTCAAGGGCATGTGCGACGAGGTTCTGGAAGACCTCGGCGTCAACGACCCGCTTCTGGACATCGCCAAGAAGCTGGAAGAAGTCGCGTTGGAAGATTCGTACTTCGTCGAACGCAAGTTGTACCCGAACGTCGACTTCTACAGCGGCATCCTGTACCGAGCGATGGGCATCCCGACAAACATGTTTACCGTCATGTTTGCACTCGGCCGCCTGCCGGGCTGGATTGCTCACTGGAAAGAACTTCGCGACGAAGGTGGCCGCATCGGTCGTCCGCGTCAGGTCTACACCGGCCCTGAAGTTCGCGACTACGTTTCACCCAGCGACAGATAGTAGCGAAAACCATGGCAGAAACCTACAAGCTTGCGGTCAATGGAGCCGGAGGCCGCATGGGTCGCCGCGTTGTTGCTCTGGGCCACGCTGACGAAAACTTCAAAGTCGTAGCCGCACTGGACTGGGCAGAATCACCTCTGCTGGGTTCCGATGCGGGTGAACTCGCCGGCCTCGGCAACATCGCGCTCCCACTTTCCGGACAACTGGACTGCCCGGCAGACGTCGTCATCGATTTCTCGACTCCCGACGGACTCATGGCAATCGCACCCGTTTGTGCGGAACGCAAAATTCCACTGGTTGCGGCGACCACGGGACTTTCAGATAAACAAATCGCTGAAGTCCAGGCGGCGGCTCAGGAAACAGCCGTCGTGTTCGCTCCCAGTATGAGCCTCGCCGTGAACCTGACCATGAAACTGGTGCGCGAAGCCGCCAAAGCTCTCAAAGACAATCCTGCTGGTGTTGATGTCGAAGTCATCGAACGCCACCACCGGTTCAAGGAAGATGCTCCCAGCGGAACCGCTCTGCGCTTCGGCCAAATTGTCGCCGACGAAATGGGGCAGACTAATCATATTCATGGCCGCGAAGGACGACCTGGCGAACGCCCACACAACGAGATCGGCTACCACGCTCTCCGAACCGGTGACAACGTCGGCGAACACACCATCGTCTTCGGCCTCATGGGCGAAACCATCGATCTCAGCGTCAAAGGTCACACCCGCGATAGTTACGCCTACGGTGCTTTGACCGCTGCGAAATTCGCCGTCACCCAGGGCCCCGGCCTCTACGGAATGAACGACGTCCTGGGCCTGTAGCAGCCGAACAAGCTACTCGGGATCGACAACGGGAACCGGCGCGGCGAACCGAATGGTTGTGTCAGCATCGGCGGCCAGAGAGTTGATGAATCGACGTGGCAGTCGACAGGCCAGTGTCACGCGTTCGTCCGTGTAGGTTCGGTCGGTCACTTCGCCGTGAGCCGCAATGTACGACAGAACTCTGCCGTTACCGATACCGGTTTCGATATCAGCCTCGACGTAGCCTTCGCCCAGGCGTGAAGCCACTTCGGTAACCAGCTTCTCCATTCCGGTTCCGTCCGCCGCGCTGATAGTGACGGTGTCCGAATGGTGTGCTCGCAGAACATCGATGAACGACGGATCCTCAACCGCGTCAACCTTGTTCAGAACCAACAGCATGTTGTCGGTCGCGACGCCAATCTCATCAAGAACCTGATTGACCGTGTGGATTTGCCGTTCGGCTTCGGGGTGACTTGCATCGACAACGTGCAGCAACAGGTCGGCGCGCCGTGCTTCTTCCAAAGTCGAACGGAACGATGCGACCAGGTGGTGCGGCAGATTGCGAACAAATCCAACGGTGTCGCTTAGCAGTACGGTTCCCCAGTTCGGAATTTCCCACTGCCGGGTTCTGGTATCCAGCGTCGCAAACAATCGGTCGGCCGCCAGTACTTCGGCTCCGGTGACGGAGTTCATCAGAGTGCTTTTACCGGCGTTGGTGTAACCAACCAGTGAGACCGTTGTTTCGTCGCTGCGTTGTTCGACGGTACGCTCTCGGCGTTCCTCAACATTGCGCAGTTTGCGTTTGAGTTCAGAGACGCGCTTGTCGATCAAACGGCGGTCGGTTTCCAGTTGCTTTTCACCAGGCCCACGTCCGGTTCCGATACCACCCTGGATGCGTTCCAAGTGAGTCCACATGCGTTTCAATCGCGTGCGGAAATACAACAATTGTGCGAGTTCGACCTGCAGCATCGCTTCGTACGTCCGCGCGTGTGTGGCGAAGATGTCGAGGATGACTTCGCTGCGGTCGACGATAACCGTCTTCACAGCTTCTTCGAGGTTCTTTCCCTGTGCGGGGGTGAGGTTGTTGTCGAAAACGATGAGGTCGGCGTCGGTCGCCTTGACCATCATCTCAAGCTCTTCAATCTTACCGCTGCCAAAACAGGTGGCCGGATGGGGATGCTGTCTGAACTGAACAACTTCGCCGACAACGGTCACTCCAGCAGTCTTGGCGAGACCTTTGAGTTCGTCAAGAACCTGATCTTTGGGAAGCGGGCCGGTATTGGGCACCACGGCAGCCAATACGGCTCGCCGTTTTTGAACACTCAGTTCTTCTCGTTTTGGGTCGCCCAAGGTTGTTCCTGACAAGTCAAAGAATCGGCGGCAAATGCGCCCGTATCATCATTTTAGGTTGCTGCCTGGGATGCAACAATCTCTTAAATGCCCACGTTGAACACTCAGCAACCCTGACAGCGCCGGTCAGCGGAAGGTTCGATGGATTTTGTAGTGGCGGAATCTCACGTAGTGGACGAGGCGACGAATCCTGTGTGTTCTACCCGGTTCGGAGGACTTGTTGCCTCGCCCACTACAAGCTGCACATTGACAGATAGACAACACTTGTCCCACAGGAAGAAAAATGCCTGAAGCAAAAAAGGCCGTTGCACTTGTCAGCGGCGGGTTGGATTCCGCCACCGTCCTGGCGATTGCTCGCAGCGAAGGCTACGACGTCACCGCGTTGTCGTTTGACTACGGTCAGCGACACAGCTTCGAACTTGAAGCCGCCAAGAAAGTTTGCGCGGCCAACGGTGTGACGAACCATGTTGCCTACGGTCTGGACACGGCTGCCTTTTCAGGTTCTGCCCTGACAGACGATATCGACGTGCCCAAGGGACGTTCGGATGAGGATATGGAAGCAGGCATCCCTGTGACGTACGTCCCCGCTCGAAACACAGTGTTCCTTTCGATCGGGCTTGGCCTCGCGGAATCGATTGATGCATTCGACATCTTCATTGGCGTGAATGCCGTCGATTACAGTGGATATCCGGACTGTCGACCTGAGTTCATTAAGTCGTTTGAACAGATGGCCAATCTGGCCACAAAGGCGGGTGTTGAAGGAACCGGTCGGTTCCAGGTTCATACCCCCTTGATCTCACTCACCAAGGCGCAGATCATCACGCGAGGATTGGAACTGGGTGTGGACTACGGACTCACGCACAGTTGCTATGATCCCGCCGCAGACGGAACATCTTGCGGCCGCTGCGATTCGTGCCAACTGCGGCTCAGGGGATTCGCGGAAGCCGGCACGACCGATCCGATTCGCTACGCAGTTTGATCTGCGCCCATCACGTTCTCATGAGGTCGGAGTTCTCCGGCAACAACATGCTGATAGCCGAAGTATTTGAATCCATCCAGGGAGAAGGACCGTTCGCAGGGACGCCGTCGTTGTTTGTCCGTACCAGCGGTTGCAATCTGCGATGTTCGTTTTGCGACACGCCGTACACGTCGTGGAAACCGGAAGGAACCGAATACGACTGGGAAGAAATCGCAACTCTGGTTGCCGCCGGCAGCGTTCAACATGTCGTGCTCACAGGCGGCGAACCAATGCTTCCAGCCGACATCGAACCACTCTCAAAAGCCTGCGGCGCGCTGGGGCGGGTGGTCACGGTGGAAACTGCCGGAACCGTGTACCGCGACATGCACTGCGACCTGATGTGCATTAGTCCGAAAATGTCGAACTCCACGCCAGACGATCCGACGTGGAGCAAACGTCACGACGAGACTCGAACCAACTTCGACGTCACCCGGCAACTGTTGGCCAACTACGATTGCCACTTCAAGTTTGTCATCGATAAGCCCGCCGACATCGCTGAAGTTACCGAGTACGTTTCAGTTCTGGACGAACTTGCCGCCGACCACGTGTGGCTCATGCCACAAGCGATCACTCGTGAGCAACTTGCCGGCAAAGTGGACTGGGTCGAAAAGCTGGCCGAAGAACACGGCTTCCAGTTCTCATCGCGATTGCATATTGAACAGTTCGGAAACGTGCGAGGCACCTGAACCAACGGAATCCGGACGGGTGACCGGTCATTCGCGACGTTTTCACACTGGTTCTCCTCGCGCGGTTGGTTAAGCTCGCAGTATGAAGTCTGTATTTGGTCGACAATCTGAAGCTCCGATGGAGGACCCCACGGCTCTCGCCAGGTTTGGCCGGTTAGAACTGGTCGCGCGATTGGTGGTGGAGGGGTTCATCATTGGGCAGCACAAGAGCCCGTACAAAGGGGCGAGTGTTGAGTTTGTCGAACACCGGAAGTACTACCCGGGCGATGAGATCCGTCACATTGACTGGCGGGCGTACGGAAAGACCGGCAAGTACTACATCAAAGAGTTCGAAGACGAAACGAACTTACGGTGTTACATGCTGGTCGATGCATCCGGCAGCATGGGTTACGGGCAGAGTACGCTGACGAAGTTCGAGTACGCGCGGGTGTTCGCTGCGGCGCTCGGGCATTTGTTGTTGAACCAGCGTGATGCGGTGGGGCTGCACACGTTTGATACCGAGCTGCGAGGCCATGTGCGACCGTCGGCCAGTCCCACAAACTTCAAGCGGATGCTGGACATTCTTGAGCAGACCGAAGTTGGTGGCGAAACCAGTTTGAGTTCCATCGTGGACACGGTAGTTCCGACGCTCAAACGACGCAGCCTGGTATGTTTGCTCAGCGATTGTTTCGACAAGCTTGATTCTTTGACAACGCTGCTGCAAAGGTTGCGGCACGCGAATCACGACGTCGTGATGTTTCAGATTGTGGCTCCAGAAGAAGAAGACTTCCCGTTTAGTCGCCCAACGCAGTTTCGCAATCTCGAACGCGAAGGTCATCACCTTCTTACTGACCCGAACAAGTTGCGCGAACATTATCTGGAACAGTATGCAGCATTCTGCGAAGGTATCGACAAAGTGTGCGGCTCTGTGGGCGTTGACCACGTGAAAATCCTGACCAACCAACCGTTCCATGAAACGCTTGGCCAATGGCTTGATTCGCGGGCCCGTCGCAAGCGATAGAACACAGTTGCGGCAATGTTCCGGGGCAGGTTTCTCGTCCCAAACACATAATCTGTCGATCCCCTGCCCTTGGAAGCTCGCTCATCCTCTCGAAGATTTAGAACGCAAGCATGGACGCCAACGACGCAGAGAACGCGGATCAGACTCCTGATCCGACAACCGATCCGAAGGCGCTTGATGAACTTAGAGACGCCATCGACAAAGTCGATCGCCGACTGGTTTCGATACTCAACGAACGCGCCGATCTGGTAGTGAAGGTTGGTGAGTTCAAACGCGGAACCGGGACTCCGATTTACGCTCCGCACAGAGAAGCCGCGGTCCTGGACAAGGTTCTTGGCCTGAATCAGGGACCGCTCGCACCACGTACGATCGAAGCTGTCTATCGTGAACTCATGAGTGGCAGTTTCCACCTGGAACAGCCGCTGCGTATTGGTTACCAGGGACCGACGGGAAGTTTTAGTCACGTCGCGGCCGTCTCGCACTTCGGTTCCAGTGTCGAGTACGAAGACCTTCGCGCGATTGAGGGCGTGTTTATTGAGGTTGCCCAAGGGCGAGTGGACTACGGATTGGTTCCGATTGAAAACTCGATGGGTGGCGGTAGCGGCGAGACCATGGACGCGTTTGCCAGGCATCATCATTTGCTCAATGTCTACGCTGAAGTGCAGTTGGAAGTGAACCGCTGTTTGCTTGCGAATTGCGAACCCAAGGAAGTGAAGCGAATTCACGTGAGCCCCGTTGGTGCTTCACTTTGCCGTCAGTGGCTGGCGACTCAGTATCCGCAGGTCAAGATCAAAGCATCCGCAAACAGTGCGGCCGCTGTCGTCGCAGCCAGCGAAGACGCAAAGGCGAACCCAGGTCAGGGTGTGGCCGCCATTGGTAGTTTGTTGGCTGGTGAAATACATGGCCTGCACGCATTGTTTGAACACATCGAAGATCGGCCCAACAACATCACACGGTTCCTGATTCTGTCAAAGCAGGAAGCCAACATGTCGGGCGAAGACAAGACGTCCATCATGTTCACAACCGACGACCGGCCAGGTGCGCTGGTCAACGTATTGAGTGTATTTGAAAAAGCAAAGATCAACCTCACGCACATCGACAAGCGACCCAGCGGCCGAGTGAACTGGGAGTACAAGTTCTTCATCGACGCCATTGGTCACAACGAGAACAAAGACTTCGACACCGCTGTATCTACCGCCGCCGAACTGTGCAAAGAACTGACCGTTCTTGGAAGCTACCCCCGCAGTAAGCGCGTGTTGTAGGCTGCTGCTCGGAGTGAGCGATTTGGGCGCTAGCGCTCGGCGGAACAGCCCAAAACCAAACTATCGCCCACCAACATACAACCTCACCAACCAGCAATCACCGACGCCATAGAACCGGCGTAGGACTGGCCAGACATTCGGCAACCCACTCTGATCGCAGTTCGCTGGCTCTCTCGGAGAGCGGGCTCGCCAAGACAAGGCAATGAATATCAGGAATGAGGGAGGGCATGTTGTTCATCCGGAGGCCCCTCGAATGCTATGTCGGGCGTTGCTGTGGCCGGAACAGAATGTGCCAGCACGATAGTGTCTGAGTTTCGTGATGGGCTGTAAGCGGATGCGGTGATATAACGTAGAGAGGTGTGTTTTTGGGTAGCCGGACGTCCCGTCGGGCTTTGCCTTCAGCGGATTCATCGGGGTTCAACATGCGACGTAAACGAATGGCTCGAAAACGGCAGGCTCAACTTGGAGCGACTGAATCCCTTGAGTCTCGAGCGCTATTGACCACATTCACGGTCACATCCCTGGCGGATACCGTGGCTGATGACGGGGAGACAACACTTCGCGAAGCAATCATTGCGGCGGCCGACGCCACAGACGAACACTCTCACGATATTGTGTTCGCTGACGGTCTGAATGGAACGATCAGCCTTGAGTTGGGGGCATTTGATCTTAGTGGCTTCGAGTTTGATGTTCGGTTGACGATCACCGGAAACGGGCGGAACAACACAATCATCGACGCACACGGCGACAGTGACCTTTTTGGTATTTCGGCTGGGGGTCTATCGCTCCGATCAATGACACTGCAAAACTCAGCGGGGCATGGCATTAGGTTTGGCGCTCCCTATAGCACGGGGCGACTGGAAGACATTTCCATCACGGGTAGTGCCGGGCACGGGGTTCAGGCTTACTGTGACTGCTACAGTGGTTACAGCAGTGGGTTGAACATTACCAATTCAACTATTACCGGCAGCGGGGGGCGGGGGCTCAATATTGTTGGTGGGATGTTTATGACTGTGGAGGATTCCGAGATCTCCGGAAACGTTGGCGGTGTGCATTTGAATGAGTCCTACTACCACGCGACGCCGGATGTCACTTTTCGGAACACCGCCATTCGGGACAATGTCACAACCGAGAATGGAGGCGGGATTCTGCAAAGGGTTGCCTTTCTGGAAATCGAAGACAGTGTCATCTCGGGTAACCAGGGCGCAGATGGAGGTGGAATCCATGTGAATAGCCCGGTCACAATTTCGCGGAGCACGATTGCGAATAATACCGCAACCGGTGACGGCGGCGGAGCTTACTTCCGGTACGCGAGAGGGGAAGTTGCTAACGTGACCGTCTCAGGAAACACAGCTACCCAGGGCGGCGGTCTCTTCTTCAACGAAGCGCTGAGATTCAACGAATCGCCGCTGGTGAACTCAACGATCACCGGCAATACGGCAACAGATCAAGGCGGAGGGGCTGTCTTTGGTCCGAACCTGCCATCGACTTTTGCCAGCAATATTGTTGCTGGCAACACAGCCGCTAACGGCAGTGCCGACCTTCAGGCTGAACTGACCGGTGAGTCTGTTTTTGCCAACAACTTCATTGGATCCAACGACGGGACTAACCTGGCTGAAACGGGCACAACGCCCGATGGTGATGGGAACTTTGTCGGCAGCACGCAGGCTTTGCTGGATCCGCAGCTTGGTTCGCAAACCGTTTTTGGGTTGCAAACAGTCTTCCGGCCGCAGGCTGATAGCCTGGTTCTGAGCAGGGGCATAGACCCGCTCGATACAGAAACTGATCAGGTTGGGTTACCGCGTAGTCTGAGCGGTGGCGTCGATATCGGAGCCGTTGAATTCGCACCCAGCGCGATTGTCATCGCTGATACATCAGTTGTCGAGGGTGACAGCGGTACGCAGCAATTGGTGTTTGAGGTTGAGTTGAGCCAACCCACTGCACCGTTCACTGTCGATGTGGTCGCGGTCGGGGGAACCGCAACTCTTGGCGAGGATTTTCAGTCGCACTCCGAAACGCTTTCCTTCGCAGGGTCGGTGGGTGAGACAAAGCAGGTCACAATCCTTGTGAACGGCGACGCTGACTTCGAAGTCAGTGAGATAGTCTTGTTGCGGTTCCAAAACATCAGTGACAGTTCAATTGACCTGCCAGACGACGCGCCTGGTTTGATTATCAACGACGACACCAGCGACAACATTCGGCTTGAGGGCTCGGAGCTTGTGGTCGTGGGAACTCCAGCCGCAGACACCGTGAGCGTTACGCTGAACGGTGAGTTCATTGACGTAGTGGTGAATGATGAAGCTGGTTCTTTCGCGTTGTCAGACGTACGCAGGCTTGAAGTGACAACTGATGAAGGCAACGACAACATCACAATCTCTGGTCTCACCCTGGAATCTACTGTTCTGGCCGGAGCTGGGGACGACACCGTACTGGGTGGACCGGGCAAGGACCGAATCTTTGGAGGACCCGGCAACGATATTCTCTCTGGCGGCGAGACTCGTGACATCATCCATGGAGACGACGGAGACGATTCGGTTTTGGGCGATGAGGGCGAAGATGTTCTGCGGGGTGGCGACGGCGATGACAGTGTGTTTGGCGGGATCGGGAATGATCTGATCCATGGCGACACCGGCAGCGATGTCATCGAGGGTGGTGAAGGCAACGACAGGGTTCGCGGTGGTGGGGGGAACGATACGATTCGTGGTGCCGCAGGAATCGATACCCTTAGTGGCGGTGGCGGTGGCGACCTCGTGAATGGTGGAAGCGACCGCGACATTGTCGTCGGCGGCAACGGTGCAGATCGACTGAATGGCGGCGACGGCGATGACCATATGAATGGTGGTCAGGGGCAGGATACCATCGTTGGGGGAGATGGTTCTGACACGCTTCTTGGCCGTGAAGGCAACGATGTCCTGCTGGGCGACCAGGGAGACGATTCGCTGGTCGGGCTAACCGGCCGCGATATTGTGTACGGCGGTCAGGGCGAAGACACACTTCAGGGGCGAGCTTCCGAAGATATTCTGGTTGCCGGCACGATTACTCCACCGAACGGGAGTACCGTGCGTGATTTACTGATCGGCGGGATTCGCGACGAGTGGCTTTCCGGTCGTTCCTACGACACCCGGGTCGCGAATATCACGAACCGCGATGGCCAGACCAGCAATCGTCTGAACACCGACTTCCTGATTGGTTCGCGTGATGGCCAGAACGTCTTTGACGACGATGTTCGAGACGAACTCGCTTCCGGCGGTTCGCTAGATCTATTTTTTGCTCGGGCCGGAAGCGATCTGTTCGATAGAGCGAATACAGAATTCCTGGAAGAATTGTAGATAACCCAGGGAGAACTCGGTCGTTCCGGGTCGTCGGAATCCTTTGTTCGCATCCGCGCGGAACCAGGACTCATGGAGGCCGGGGAAGGTGCCAAGTGAATATCTATCTGGTTATGTAGACATGTTGGACAAACGCCGCTCCGCAAGCCCGGTTCCCACCGGCCGAACATCGGTCCGTATCATAACTACCTGACAGGAACCGGCGCCACCACTGTTTTGAACAACCACGAATGACACGAACCAAACGAATAAGGCTCAGTATGGCATTCGTGCAATTCGTCTGATTCGTGGTTGTCTTTCCGGCCTTGGTTTTTGGGTTCGATTGTGCCAGGCAACCAAACGGTAGACCATCTGTGAACGTGTGAGGACACCCAGCCTACGCGCTGCGACTATGGCCGAGCTAACGGAATTCGGTACGCAACGTCTACGTGTTTGTTAAGGTCGCGTACTGAACACTGCTCTGCGGAGCCGCCAAAGCCAGCAAGCCGCGACTACATATCCAGCACCGAGACGAAACCATGATTACCAGAATCTACCGAGTTCAAATCGTTCCGGAACTGCGAGCCGAGTTTGAGTTGCAGTTTCATCAGGTAGCCAGTGAGTTCATTGAGGGACGTCCAGGGTTGGTGTCTTGTGAGATCGCCGGACCGACGGTTCACTCGCCCGACGAGTACCTCATGATTACGAAATGGACGGACCTCGACGCCGTCATCGCATTCGCCGGAGATGCCTGGCACGAACCAGTCATCCCTGACCACATGCGGAAGTACACGCGCGAATGCTGGCTGCACCACTATGAATCGTTCGAGTAGGGGACTTCCAAAGCGATCGCTAAGTTGCGGAGCATTTAGTCTGGGAAAGGCTCGTGGACCCGTCGCCTGATTATCCTGGGCGATGGCATGAGAGCACGACGCGAGGGCGATAATCAGAAATACTCTCATCGGTGATCTCTTTGCTGCCAGGAAAGAAAAAGGCCCGGCGTCTCGCAGTTTGTTTTTGCGAAACGCCAGGCCAAAGTGCCATCGGATCAGCCTATCCCTTCTGAATCCGGTAGAGGCTGTTCTTCGTTCGAAGGTAAATCGCACCGGAAATCAGAGCCGGTGAAGCCTGGATGTTGCTATCGAGTTGATTGGTCGCGAGCTTCTCGAAACCTTGAACCGACGGCGCGAAGACGGTCGTCAGGCCTTTGTCGTTATGAACGAACAGCTTGCCGTCGCCGAAGGTAATCGAGGCGGCGTAGTTGCCAGGTAACCGGTCCTGCCAATGAACCTTGCCCGTTGCCGCGTCCAAACACGACAGCACACCCTTGTCGCTCACCATGTATAACTCGGTGCCAACAACGATCGGAGACGGAATAATCGGTGCGCCTCTCTTTGTCTTCCAAAGAAGCTCGCCGGACTTCTTCGAACCGGAATCGCTCAGCTGTACGGCCATCAATACTGCGTCGCCGTAGCCACTGGTTACAAACGCACGGCCATCCGCGATGATTGGTTTGGTGACGCCGGCGTAGCCAAAGTACTTGACGCTCCAGCCTGCCTTGCCAGTCTTCGGATCAAACGTACTCACTTGATTCGCGCCAGCGGACAGCAGCATTTTCGACCCATTGACCGTGACAACGCTTGGTGTTGAAAACGCTTTGCGGAAGAACCCGCCTTTCGTAATCGTTTCGGAACGCGGTGTCTTCCAGACCTGCTTGCCCGTCTTCTTGTTCAGCGCGGTGACGTATCGCTGCTCCATTCCGTCGCAGTTGAAGACGACCATGTCCTCAAAGAGAACCGGCGAACTGCCCGGTCCCCACTGGTGATTGATCTTCGTGTCCTGGTTCGTCCAGACGATGTCGCCGTTGCTGCGTTTGAGAGCCGCGGTTCCGTAGCTGCCAAAGTGGACGTAGATATGATCGTCGTCCAAAACTGGTGTTGGTGTCGCGTGACCATTGCGATCATGCTTCACGAGGAGCTTTTTTGGCTTGAAGACTTCGACATCCAGTCGCACTTTACCTGACACCGCATCAATACAAACCGCGCGGAGGGAATGCTCTTCGTCGATTGCCGTGGTAAGCCAAACCTCGTCGCCATCAACGATCGGCGACGACCAGCCGCTTCCGGGAACCGGCGTTTTCCAGGCGACGTTTTTGGTTTCTGACCACTCCGTCGGCAACGGGCCAGCACCGACTGCGTGCCCCTGCGATCCGTTGAACTGTCGCCAAGAAGTCTTCTTGTCGCCAGCTTTTTCCTTCGCGGGCGCAGGCTTCTCCATTGCCTTTTTATCCGCCGCGGCTTTCTCCATGCTCTTTTTCTCTGCTGCGGCTTTCGGCATGAGCAGCTTCGCGAGCAACCCGGAGAACTCTTTGCCGTCCGGTGCCACACGCGTGGCGAATCGTCCGACGACTTTGCCATTACGATCAATGACAAACTTCTCAAAGTTCCATTTCACATCGCCTTTCGCAGCGGGCTTTGTGTCCTGAGCGGTCAGGTATTTATAGAGCGGCGCCTGCTTTTCGCCTTTGACATCCAACTTTGAGAACATGTCAAACTTGACACCGTAGGTCTCTTCGCAAAATTCCTTGATGTCTTTTTCTGTACCGGGTTCCTGACCACCAAATTGATTGCAGGGGAACCCAAGAATCGCGAGGCCCTTGTCTTTGTACTGCTCATGAAGTTTCTGCAGCGGCTCATACTGCGGCGTGTAACCGCATTTGCTGGCAACGTTCACCACGACGACAACCTTGCCAAGATAGTCCTTCAGCGCAACCTCTTTGCCACTGATGTTCTTGACCGTAAAGTTCAGCGCGGCGGGAACCGCAGTGTTCGCGGTAGATTTGCTTAGCGCGGTCCATGCATCGACGAGTTGATTCCCATTGTGACGTCTGACCACGGTTGCCGGGAGCTTCGCTCTGACGACACCATTCTTGTCGACAAGAACCGTCAACGGGTAAGACATACCCGCCGTGCGTGTTCCCGGTTTGCCAGTTTCATTCAGCAGGCCGAACTGTTTGATGACTTCGCTTTTTGGGTCAGCGAGGAGCGGAAACTCAACACTTTTCTTCTTTGCGAACTTACTGAGGATTTCCACGTTGTCGTAACTCACGCCGACGACCTGGATGCCTGCTGCTGCAATGCTGCTACTGTCCTTCTGCAACTGCACGAGTTGCCGTTGGCAGAATGGTCACCAGTCAGCCGATCGGTAGAACACAACGGCGACAGCCCCTTTTCCGAGGAACTGTTTCCACTCACGCTTCTTGCCAAGCTGGTCAGTCAGTGAAAAATTCTTGATCGTGGTGCCAATCTTCGGACCACGATCCGGGGCCTCCTTGGACCTGGACTTAGACTGCGCGAGCAGCGGAGTCGTTAGTGCCAGCAGCAACAGCGTTGACAGACTCATACGGAACGTATTTCTCATCATCTTTGTGTCGAACCTCGAACGGTTAGGACTGGTCGGCCATTTGCCGCCATCAAATCTAAGAAGTGGCT
>CAZAIB010000150.1:0-13613 GCA_964485095.1 uncultured Planctomycetaceae bacterium
CCTTGGTCGAAAGGGTACTGAGTGCTCCAAAAGCGTCGTTTGGGTTGGACATTGTTTGATTTCCTGCGAGCGACTGTGGCGCGGTCTACGTTGTATTGCCCGACAATTGTAGAGGAAATGCGGCAATGGATCGACAGCAGAGAAACCGTTTATCCCAGGGGTGATTTGCCGCGGTCTGAACTGTCCTACAGGCCGGCGGTTTGATTCGGCGTAGCCCATCAAAGGCCGAAGAGAGCCAAAACCCAATTGCCAATCAGCGCGACGATCAGGATCCAGCTAAAGACCTTCGTCCATAGAGGCGCTGGGGCAGGAGGTCTCCGGAGTCGAGAGATGCGATAGGGGAACTGCACAAGTACAGCGCCGGCCAGCAACCAGCCAACGCGATGGACGTTCCAGGCATCACGCCAATTGCCTTCGGCCAGGTGGATGAAGCTTCGTGTCAGGCCGCACCCCGGGCAGTCGAAGTCCCACATCGAACGGCTTAGGCATGTGTGGGGTAGTGTGCGTTCGGGCAGAACTCGGAAGCTCACCCGATCACCGTCGGCGACCTTCAGTAGAAACGACAACAGCACGACCGCCGACATGATGGTCAGCATTGTGATGTGGTGACTTCGATACGACTGTTCGTCGTCGGGTTCGAAGTCGTCCGGGGTAAGTTCCAGGACATCATCCGCCTGCATTGCTGGACCTCTGGCGGCTATTCGGGGCGGAAAACAGTTTGGCATTGGCGGCAGCGGACTCGACGTCCACGGACCGAAACCGGGGCGGACATCGTATTGCCGCATTCCGGGCATGCAGTGCGGAACCGTTCTTCCTCGGTAAGTGTCGCAGGGGAGCCACCGCCTGGCTGTTGGACTGCTGTTCGCTGCGGAGTTGCGGGGGGACGACTGGCCGCTGCGTTCGATTCTTCCACAACCATGCTCACGGCGTCCAACGGCAGGCGGTCAACGTTTTCCTCAACCCATCTGGCCGCTTCGCCATTTAGAGGGCTCTTTACGTTGTAGCTTTGGAACGCAAGCATCTCACCGATTCGCAAAACAATCGATTGCAGCGACTCACCGGCGCTCCAATGGTCGCCGACGCAGATCGCATGCGGGGCAATATTCGGATGGAAGACGGGCGTGAGCATCCGGCACTGCGGTGGAGTACGCGGATAGTTGCGAGGGAGTGCAACTTCGACAATGTGGCTCTTGATTTGTTGGAGCTTACCGTCAATCTGCCGCAGGCTCTTGACGCGATATTCAAGTTGGTACCGTTCGGGTGGGTTGCCTTCGGTCTTCAGAACTTTCAGACGCGGATGCCGTTTGGCGTATTCAGACAGCTTGCCAAAGTCGGCAGTAAGTCTCTTCAGGCGAACGGTGCTCATGGGGCTTCCTCATCCTGCGATTCGCGCGGAAGGAACTGGGGTGGCGCGAGTTTGACAAACGCACGGAAATCGATTGCGAAGCCTAGTCCTTCGCCCACGCGTTTATCCTTCGTCCATGTGTTGATGCCGATCAATTCTCCAGTCTCACGGTAGAGTCCCCCACCACTGTTTCCCGGGTTGATGGCGGCACTGATTTGTAGAACGCGGTACGTCGTGCCGCCTTTGGTCTGTCGGCGAATTTGCGAAACATCTCCACTGGTGTGAGTCCAGCCGAGGCCGTGTGGGTTCCCAATCGCAAACACCTTGCTGCCAATGGTGGCGGTTCCCGATTGCTTCCATGTGGCTGCCTGCGGGCGATCTGAAATGATCGTTGTCTTCACAATCGCCAGATCGATTCCCTCAGGGGCTATCCATTCCACGGTGCCCGGTAGTGCTGGCTGGTCAATCATCTTGACCATGAGATCAGGCGCGTTCAGTGCGCCTTGGCCATCGGTGCCTGCGAAGTCGGAATCGACGACGTGCCGATTTGTGAGGATGGTTGCGATGTTCCCATTGTCGATTCGCAGAATGATCCCCGAACCAATTCCACCGCTGAACAGGCCGGAGCTGGTTTGAATTACGACATTGGCGTGCATGGCGCGGCTGATTGACGGAGGGAGTTCGTCAAACGCTGTGGGGTCAGGTTCGAACTGTTCCAGAGAGATCGCGGTGCCGCGTCCGACGTCATTCCACGCATACAGTCCGATAGCCCAGCCGCAGAACGATGCCATACCCAGCAAGACTCCGGCAACAGCGAACCCAAACCCGCGTCGTCGGTTCGAATGCATGACCAGCGCGACACAGCCGATTGCGACGGCGATGAGACCGGTGACCAGACCGAAAGCCGGAACCGAGATCAGGCCGACGACGAACGCTGTGATTGCCAGTTTGTTGTACGGCTTCCGTGACTGTTCGCGGGCGTCGTGGGTGGTGTCAAAGTGACTGCTGGTGGGAAACGGAGTCAGCGGCACTGCCGCATCGAGATCCAGAGCAGTTATTTTGATTGCGCTGTCGGATGCGATTGTTTCTTTTCGGTCTGGCGTGCAGTCCCACGAACCACAGCCATCACCATGCTCCCAACAAGTGACGTGATTCGTCTCCCCGCATTGTTCGCACAGCGTGACATGGTCTCCCGACTGGACCTCCAGTTGGCAGTGCGCGCACAGCGAACCTGTTTCTCGAACGCCTGCGGATTTTGTGTATTTCGGAGTTCCCAATGGGGCTGCTTATGCTGAGGTTTATTGAGTCGCGCCGATCACATGCGAAGGGAAGTGTCCCGGTGACGGCGGCTCGTTGCGGTAGATTTCTTCGGCGCGTGACCAAAGTATACGGTGATCCTGATCTATTCTCTTATTTCTATTCCAGCAGAAAAGACCCTACCAGCAGGATTGTGTAGATAACCGAAATGCCAACCCCGGCCCAGGCCATGACCGGGTATTGCGGACCGCATTGCTTTAGCTGTTCACGCTTTGATACCAGCAGGGCGGCCCAGACGAAGAGCATGATCGGAGCAAGGCATCCGATTAGGCTCAATACGAAGGAACCGGTCACTGTCGAACGCGTCTGTTTCGACGCGTCCGATCGACGCCCCTGACGCGCCAGATCCCGGAGACTCATCGGATCGACAGTGTTGAACTCGGTGTCGCAGTACCGGCATCTTAGCGCGATGGATTTAATTTCCTCGCCGCACGCCGGACAGTCTTTCGTATCTCCCCATGCCGTCAGTGGTGCGTCGGCTGATTCAGGTGTTTTTTCCACCGAAGGAGCCTGCTTGCAACCGTACGTGCCACAGCCCCCAACTTCAGCCCAGCAGTCGCGATGCTGGGTTTGGTCACAGGCCGGGCACTCGACGCACCCTTCGCCCGCCGCGATTTCCGTCTGGCAAATCTGACAGGTTGCTCCGCCTTGAACCGCGTCCATCGAAGGCAAGACATTCGCTTCTGCGTCCAAAGCCAGCCCTTGATCACAGGCCGGACACTTGAGTGCCCGGCCTCGATTCTTATTGCGGACTCTAATTTTCGTGCCGCACTCGCAGGCGATGACCCGAAGCGGAGTATCTTCCTTACGATCAGAACGCACCGTTGCCACCACCATTTGCAGCCACTAGTGCGAAACGGATTACGTTCCAGATGATCACCATCAGCAGTGACACACCCAGCATCTTGCCACCCTTTTTCTTGCCCTGGATCAACCAGACAATCCCGGCAATACAACCGATACCAGAGCAGATGATCGCAACGACCCAGTCACCAGTCGACATGTCGTCGTCGATGTCGCTTCCACCGCGTCTGCCTGACCGAACACTCCCGTCAAATGTCTCGTGGCAAAAACGGCAGACTGCCGCCTTCTTCATGATCATTTCGCCGCACGCAGGGCAAGGCCGTCGTTTGCTGGGTGCCGGCGCTTGGGCATACGGGTTCCCCTCATCTTCATAAGGTTGCGCGTCAAAGACGTCGTCGTCCGGAACCTGGATTCGTCCTCCACAATCCGGGCACTTCGCCGCGCGGCCCGCCATTTCGTCTTTGACCTTCATTTGCCGTCCGCAGGACTGGCACGAGAATTTTATAGCCACGATTTAGATTCCTTGGTGTGAGTCGGGGGAAGGAGAGAGCTTGAGGTTTCGTTACTTGTCAGATTCTCGGAGTGAGAATTCCAGCACCGTCTTGCCCAGAACAATTTGGTCACCGGCACTCAGGGGTTTTCGGCCCTGGAGTGGGATACCGTTGATATAAGTTCCGTCGGGTGTATCGCAATCTTCGATTTCAAACCGACCGCCACGGTTGTAAAGCACGGCATGCTTCGGTTCGATGGCATCATCTTTGAAGAGATAGATTTCTGCCTTCGGTGAACTTCCAAGTATGGTCGTATCCTTGTAGAGAATGAACTGTTTTCCGGCGAGCGGCCCCTTTTTCATCACCAGCCAGGCGGTCTTGGTCCAGCCTTCAATCAGCCCGACAAAGAGACCGACGAAGACACCAATGCAGAGAAAGCCTATGAGCCGGCTGTAGATGGCTTCGCCATCGGCCGTGATGAACACGAAGCTGATCGGATCGAAAAGAAATCCACCAAGCAGCCCGCCCAGAACACCGCCCAGTGCCCCGTTCATGATGACTTTCCGCTCTTTGAGCGCGATACCCTGACCGATGCCTGCGGGGATAGCCGCGATTGACCATGCTGCGGCTCGGCCCATCATGAACACGATCAGCGCCAGGCCGGTAGGCATCTCACCTTCAACCGGATTCTTCCACAAGCTGATGGCGATCCCCTGCATAATGGTAAAGACAATGCCTGTCGGAATCAGTGCGACCAGTCCTCCGAAGAAACCAACCGCGGCGCCCACCGTTCCGTTGATGACTGCCCGGCTTCCATTGCGGCACATGAGCCCTTCAGCAGCACCGAGGAACAGCCCGATTGCCCCGGCAACCGCAGGGAAAATCAGAATCGCTCCGATCTGGATTTCTCCTTCGGCCGCGGCTGAGTCGTCAAAGAATGGTTCCAGTACAAGGCCACCAACAAAGCCACCCAGACCCGCGCATACTGCGAGGTAAAACCAGTTCGCATAGATGACTCGAATCAGCCACGGTTGATCGCTGACCGCGCCGATTTCACGATTCAGCGCCTGCTGGGTTTCCACGACATCATTGATCTCTGGCGAGAACAACTCATCGTTGGTGATTCGGATAGGAGAGTTTGACACGGGTAGGGCTCGTTGAAGTGGGCGGGTCAGTTACCGGGGGCGGCGGGAGTGGCTTTGGCGGGCGATTCGTTTTGGGGAGCCGCGGAGTTCTTGCCTGCCGGGGAAGTCTTCTTCTCTTCACCGGAGGTCTGCTTGCCGGACTTGTCCGACGTGGCTTTGGCCGGTGGTGGGTCCCGCAGTTCTTTGAACTTCGTTGCGACGATTGCCGCCAGCTTATTGCGTTCGACGTCCGACATGGCGTAGCGACTGTTGATCGCATCCAATAATTGTCGCATTGCGCCGAGTTCTTTGGTGAATTCGCCGTAGGCCTTTGCGGCTTCGCTTCGTGGTTCGTCTTTGAGAAGTGCGAGGTGGGCATCGCGAAGTGTTTGAGAACGCGTATCGACACTTTGTGCCAGCTGACGGGCACCGGTAAGCGGTTCGTCCAGGCCCATATGCATTAGCTTGTAAACACCAAAGTGAGCCACAGCGCCCTCGATGATTTTTTCGCGTTCCCAGCGGTTCGACCAGTTTGACAATGTGTAGCCCAGCATAAAGACAGCCATGGCGCCCAGTATTGCCGAAAGCGGCAAGCCGGTGGCACGCTCTCCCGAAAATGCCTCCGGCTGTGAAGAACCAACTGCCGCCATCGCTGCCGGCGCGCGGTTCTCGCCATCGGTGGGCGGATCACTTGCGGCAGCTGATGTGCGGACTTCGTTTCCGATCCAATAGTGCTGTTTGAGTTCCGCCTTATTGTCACGCCATTCGAACAGGCCTTCGGTATCCCGAACGGGATCAACAACGAACGCAAACTGGCCCGGGCCCGAGAAGAAATTCTGCTGGATAAACATGTCACGGTCAGACAGGAAGATTCCGAAGTCCGGGTGTGAGTGGTACCAACCCACAATCGATAGGTCCGGGTACTTCGAATCCATTTCTGAATTGATGTGCGTCCAGCTTTCGTGGGTGAACGTGACTTCCGCAAACTTATTAGTCGCGTCGTCACAGCGGATGAATTCCGTGACCCTGGCGTAGGGGCCGTCCTGGTCCTGCTCCCACTTACCGACAACCACGCCGCAGATTTCGACAGTCTTGTCTTCCTTTGCATGCCCTACCATGCCTTCGTGAACACGAGGCTCGAAGAACACTCGGAAGTCGGCTGTTCGAGAAACCGGAAACGTGCCCTCGGGAAGCGATTCCTTGCTTAGCTGTGAAACGTCGAGATTCGAGCTCATGGTATCGATCTATTGGGCAACAGCCCCAAGTACGGCGTTGCGGTCACCTGCGAATTCGTAATAACGCTGTTGAGTTCCGTCGCGACCGCCAATCACATCCCACAACGGTACGCCCAATTCGGCAAGTGTCTTGTCCAGCACCGACGACGAATGGTCGATCGTGTGGTACAGCCGGGGAACTCGGTTCGCCTGACACTGTGGGCATTTTCCACGCGCCTCGCTCACACTTCCAAGTGAACTGAGTAGCGTTTCAGTGGTGTTGCATTCAGGGCAGTACAACGACTCAAGCAAGTCATTGTTCACTTCGATAACAGCGTCGGCGCCCACGTCTGAACGAACGCGTTCCAGGAAATCGCCTGCGGTCGTTTGGGCGACCGACCAGTCGATGACCTCGACCGGTTCGAACGGGTCATGCGACGGACAGTCATCGCGCTGCGTATATGTAACTGTGTAGCTTTGGTGGTTGGTGCCATCGAATACGAACCCCTGACCGCTTAGTGAGCTAACACCGTGCAGCAGTTTGACGGCTTCCTGAACCTGAATGCCGGCAATCACCGATGACGTGGTCGGTGTTGTTGGAACCTTGCCCTGATCCATCTCATCGCGGCTCAACAAAGCGCAACTGCGTTTGGCTTCGAGCATCTTCCAATCGACTTCGCTCATGGTGCACTCGTAGCATGGACCCGTTGCCGGGTCGAATACCCGAGCAACACCGTCTAGCCGTTCGATAGCCCCGTCAATCCAGACCTTCTCCGCCCGCGCCGCATTGAGGTTCATCGACACACGAGCTTCTCGATTGTCCAGGCCGCCGAGGATGATGTCTGCCCAGCGGTAGATTCCGTGTCCCAGGTCGTGGACGACGTTGCCGTGCCACGGTTGTATCTTCAGGTTCGGGTAGATCTCAGCCGTTCGTTTAGCCGCCACTTCGGCTTTGTTCTGACCACAATCTTCAGCACGGTAGAGGACGGAGCGCGAGAGATTTGAGTTCTCAATCACATCCAGATCGGCCACGACAATGTTGCCGACACCAAGTAGCGCGAGGTTCTTGAGGAGTTCGTTGCCCAGCGCTCCGGCGCCGATAACCAGCGCGCGAGCGTTGGATAGTTTTGTCTGATCCCACCAGCCGATGAGTTCGAACCGCGAGAACCGATCGTCCTCGACATCGTCAAGATTGACCCTCAGCACATCGCTCACAGAACCGGGTTTCCGCCAGCGGTGATTTCAGGCTGGAGGCGAAGGATGTCCCCCGAATTGACACCCGCCGCGCTTAGGGCTTCCGTGTCTTGTAGCTGGCGACCACTTGCCTTGTGGTGAAACTTGTAGCTCATCAACTGACCGTCGGGACTGTGCCGCGGCAGATTCATTCTTTCGACAAGAACCGCGATGAGCCGATTCGCCGTTGCATCTGCGGGCACTTCGACAACTTGTTTCTTGTTGCCGGTGGCATCCCATACCTCGATGGAAATATCGTCCATTCGCCAAACCCCAGGCGTGCGTGTCTTGCGTTCAACGCGCTGACGGCAGACATCTGACCACGCACGTTGTTGTGAATCATGTTGTGTACATAATCTGACGTTTGGATTTCCCGTAAGCAATGTTCAACAGGACAGTAATGGATATTTCCCAGATGTTCATCAGGCCCATTGGGAAGTGATGTAGCTCGGTTCACGTAATCGTACGTTGCTGTTTTGGGCCACAAATTGCGACCGGATTGCCACCGATCTAACCGCGCAACAATAGTTATTGTTGCGTTAGTGGTTAGAGCGGCATCGCGCGAATTGCATGGCACGCAATGCCGGCACCTGCGTTGCTTCGCTCCCGGATCCGGTCTACATCAGTCGTCCGCTTTTGACGCATCCTTGATCACGAACCGCGCCTTCAACCTTGCGACTTCCGTTGCCAGGCCTGCGGTCTTGACTGAGTTCAGGACTTCTTCGAAATCCTTGTACGCAGCCGGAGCTTCGTCGCGCGGGTACTTGCGGCAGTTTGTCAGGATGTCCGTCTCGTCGAATGACTTATCGACTTCCGCCTGATCCAGCTGACGCGTTGCCGCTCGACGACCCAGCGCGCGGCCGGCTCCGTGGTTCACGCTGAAGCAGCTCTTTTCGGCTCCTTCGTCGGCGACCATGATGCTGGAACCTGCCTGTGGGTTGCCCGGCAGCAGAATCGGGTGACCGGTGTCTGCGAACGGAGTTCCCTTCAGCGCGTGGTGACCGGCCGGGAACGCGCGAGTCGCTCCCTTGCGATGCACCCACGTGGGGCGATCGTTCATGATTTCCTTCCGCGCGATGTTGTGGCTGATGAAGTACACCAACTGACCCGTCACGCCCGGAATGACTTCCTGAAACGCTTCCAAAACCAACGCGTTGATGAGCATATGGTTCACGGTCGCGAAGTTCGCACCAAGAGCCATGTCGTCCAGGTACGCGTCGGCTTCCGGCGTTCCCAGCGGAGCGTAAACCAGTTCGCGGTCGTTGCCCGGCAGCGGGATGTCCCACTTTTCGAACTTGCCCTGCAACGCCTTGAACTGACCGGTCGCCAACTGGTGCCCCATTCCTCGGGAACCGCAGTGCGACAGGAACGCAACGTGACCGTCACGCAGACCGAATACCTCAGCCGCGTTGCGCGCACGCTCGTTGTCTTCGACGTGCACGATTTCGCACTCGCCGAAGTGGTTCCCGCCTCCATACGAACCCAACTGCTTCATCTTGTCGCTGAAACGTCGGATCTTGTTGCGGTTCGGATCCGTCAGCATCGCCAGTCGCTCCGCCAGCGCATCGTGCGTTCCGTTGTGACCAACGTGCGCCGAGTCCTCGCAGCGATCTGCCCACTCGGGCGGAATGCCCAGCGCCGTGCAGACTGCTTCCGACGCACCTTCGATACACGCCTGGCGACCAACCTCAACATCAATCTCCCGCGCCTTACCAACATCACGCGACCCCTTGCCGGCTCCAGTAGGTGTTCGGTCACAAATCGCATTGATCAACGCACGACGAACCGGACGATCCACGATCGCATCTTCCGGCAGGTCGAGCTGCAGGAGGCTCATCGAGCACTTAATGTCGACACCAACCGGTCCCGGGTAAACGTGTGTCGGCGAAACCATGACACAACCAACCGGCGCTCCGTAACCGAGGTGTGCATCCGGATTCAGAACCAGATCCGTCACCCCCGGCGCATTGCGCGAGTTGATGGCCTGCTGGTAAGTCTTCTCGTCAAACGTCTGCCGAATGGCTTCGTTGCCGATGACGGTGATTGGTGTCTTGTTCTTAGCGGCCGGCAGGATTGCCGTCGCGTCGCCGGTTGAGATGAGTTCAGTTGTGTTTGTCATTGTTCTTTTCTTCATCAGTTGCGGTCGTCGCATCGAACTGTTGTTCAACGGTCTCATGCATTGCTTGCAACAAGGTACTTATTTCGTCACGGTCGAATCCTTGGATCTTGAATTGAGTGCCAAAGCACAAAATCGTGTGCCCCATGAGTCCGGAACACATTTGGAAGCTATTCGCAATATCCGGTACTGATGGATGCCAAGTGGGGGTGGTGTCAAAGTTACTAGAATCAACGGTGACATGTTGGCCTGCGTCTAGAGCGTGCGACTTTATGGATAGGGGGCCGTAAGCGCTGTCGTACACACGGCCAAGTGAGCTACAGAGCAAGTGTGACAAATCCTTCAGGTTGGACCCTGAGTAGGTGCGTGGACGTTGGCTCAGGCGAGTCGCCCACTCAGGGCCCACAGCTCGCTTCGCGTTGTCAGCGTTCGTTTTTACTCGTTCCAGATCGATGCCCGGCGTGATCCCGAAATCTTCCAGTCGCCGAACGAAATTAATCGCTTGGTGCGCAGAGTAGATCTGGGCCCGTTCCGCCCGGGTCAGCTCGCATCCATGCAGGCGTAGCGACTCTTTGGTAAGGAAGCTCATTGCCGTCGCGGCTTCGAACATGGTGCGGATGATGTGCTGAGTCGTCTCGTCTGCTCCAACTCCCGTTGCCCATAGCGCCGAGCGAAACAGCTTGCAGGACTTCACGAGGAGCCCTCGACTCAAGTGAAGACTGAGTCTGTTTTCATTCACGATTGGCTGCGGCCAGGCGGGCGGCGCCGAGACCAAGCTGATGCCATGTCTAAGCAGGCAAGATCCTGCGGCCAGCAAGTCGTGCAGCATGGCTTTCAGCTCAGCTTCGAAGTCTTCTTGTCCTGGGATCACTTCTAACTCCGTGTGTACTAAAGGTCTTTTGGTGGGCGATTCCGACTCTACGTCAAAGACGCAGCGACAAGTGTTCGATGAAACATTTACCGCGATCTACCGTTAATCTACGGCCCGACATTTTTGATTTGGGCCGGCAGGATTCGAACCTGCACCTCGGGGTTATGATCCATGTAGTTCCATCAGCATTCGCTGCGTGTTTCAGTCTTGGGTCTTGTGTTTGTTTGACCGACGTAACCAGCGTTCCAGGCCGATCGTCGGTGTCGATTCGCCGGTGTGAGTTCGTTTGGCTTTAATGATCCAATCTTCTTCAGGAGGGAAGGGGTCTGATGGAATGGATAAGTCGCTGTCGGACGTGAATGCGAAGCGTCCCTCTTCGTCTCGTAGGCCGCAGCCATAGAAAGCTTCGTGCTGTCCTTGTGCTGTGCGGGTGAGTGAATACACCGCCGGAATGTAGGCGTACCCGAGTGACAGTGATGAAATCTTGAAGGCAATTCTGAGCTTGTAGCCGAATTTCAGGTGGATGCTGTCGATACCGAAACCGTCGGTTACCGGGCAGTCACTCCCAAAGTGTGAATACAGCGCCGACTCATGCAAGTTGGCGATGCTGTCCAGGAGCTCATGGTCCGAATTCAGATCCTCATCCAACGCTTCGTTCCAGGGTCCTGCGGTTTCGGGTGAGCAGTAGTGTTCAAGTCGGCTGCGGATAGGCACGAATAGCTGGTGCATTCCGTTGAAGATGAGACTCCTTCGATGGTGGTGAGATGAAATAAGAATCGACGACGAGTTGGTTGATGAGAGTTCTCCTTCGCATTCGCGAACGAGTCGGGGTTCGAACCCTAACCTCGGTTGAGGCTGCCAATGTACTCCGCATCAGGCATTCGTCGATTAATCGGTTGTCATTGAAGTCGTAGTGGACGAGGCCACGAGTCCCCGGTTACATCTTCCAGGTTCGGGGACTCGTAGCCTCGTCCACCACGTTTCATTTGCTGAGAGTGACGACAAGTGTTTGGCGAAACGCATTTCGTGTACCTGCCAAGACTCGGCCCCCGTGTTGTTGATTGAGGCCGACGGGAATCGAACCCGTGCCACGCGGTCATAATCCATGTACTTCCACCGGCATTCGTCACAATTTCAGTTGTAAAAACACAGCGACAAGGATTGATGAAACGATTCGTGCTCTACCAACTGAGCTACACTCCCGGGTGTTCTGTTGAGCGGGAGTGGTGGGACTCGAACCCACGACCACGTGCATGTAGTTCCATCTGCATTCGCTGTGTTGTTTTGGTGTGTCTTTTCTTTTTGGGTTCGTCGAACGCCAACGGCGTTCCACACCAGAGCCCAAGGTCGCGAAGCGCACCTTGGGTTTCCGAGGTTGTTGTGATGTACCCTGAAGGGGTTCCACACAAGTAAGAGTGCTTATTGTGGAACCTCTTCGAGGTACAGATTGGTTTGGCTCTGTAACCCAGCGTGCGCTGTGCGACGCTGGGCTTTGTTGTGTAACCCCGTTGGGGTTCTGAGTAATGGGTTTTGCCGGGGCAGATTGTCAAAGAACCGACGACGAGGGGTGATGAGACCTCCGGAATCGAACCGGCACGCTTTCGCGATCTACCAATGTAATCCCATCTGCATTCGTCGGTTGTATGGAATCTCCGAGTGTCGACAGCGTGACGGTATTCTACCGGTTTGAACTACTGCCGCGCTGTCGGGCACACGGGCTTCGAACCCGCATCTCCGCCACGTTGCCGATACTCGCGTTGTCGTTGTTCCTGTGTTGTGGGTGTTTCAAAAGACGGGTGACAAGGTTTTGGTGAAACGTATTTCTGTGCTCTGCCAGTTGAGCTACACGGCGCTTTCGCGCCGTGGCAGGACTCGAACCTGCAACCTCAGAGTCGGATGTAGTTCCGCCGGCATTCGCCCGTTGTTCTGTTGGTTGGTGCTTCTGTGGGTTAGAGAATTGTCGTTGAGTAGGTCAGTAGCTTGATGTAGTCCCGGCTGCATTCGTGATTCCAAACACCGTTGAATCCGACAAGGGCGCAGAGACGCCGTACGTCAGTGGGTGGTGCTCTCGACATTCTGAATCCTCAGGGTTCAAGGTGCATGTAGTCCCAACAGCATTCGGTTTGACGCAGTGCCAACCGACCAGAAATGTTGAGAGCAGGTTTCACGAACGAGCCACAGTGGTTCGCCGTATGTAAGAGAACTCGACAAGGGTTGTTGAGACGTTTCCCCACTTGGTGGAGATCTTGGGATAAAGATGTAGTCACAACGGCATTCGAGTTCTATTCGACGAGCAGACCTGTCGATCTGCACGCCGCGGTTTGTATCGAGAGGGCGAGCCGTTTGAGCCAATGTGGCGGCTCAGCGGGAGCACCACCCTCTCGAGTTTGTTGTCTGAGATTCAAGATTTCAGATTCGAGCTTCCAAATCTCAGATCGTTCTAGATCGTCTCCTTCTCGACTACATCGACCCAGTGACCACTGGTTCCGCCTTCGGCGACTGCGGCGATCAGGTCAAAGACCTTGTCACTGAATCCACCCACGTTCACGATGTCCCTGCGCTCCTTCGCCTGAGTTGTCGTGTAGGGCTGAATGTCGATGCAGATCATCTTTGCGTTGGCGTTTCGAGACTTGAACTTTGACCATTCGGTCATCGTCTTCGTCGCGCTCTGGCCGCCGAAGCGACCGTAGTGCGGCGAATCCATCCAGGACTCGTTGTCCGACACGTAAATGATCATGTCACCGCTTGCCTTCTGGCGGTTCAGGTACTCCAACGGAGCACTGCAGTTCGTACCGCCGGCTGGCAGGTTCGTTAGCTTCTGTGCGTTTGTCATGACTGAGTCACGCGGGTTCAGCTTGAAGTTGGTGATTGCCTTGGATTCAAACGGAATGATTTCCGCATCGCGGTTCTTCCGCTTGATCGCAGCACCCACCAACGCAGCGACATCAATACATCGCACCTTTGACGAAGAACCTTGTCGGTAACCCGTCACCGGCGAGTGCATGGAACCGGACACGTCCACGAACACATACACTTTGCCGTCGATGCGAGGCACATTGTTGATCGAGATTTCCATGGCGTCCTGCAGAGCTTCCTGA
>CAZAIB010000151.1:0-13550 GCA_964485095.1 uncultured Planctomycetaceae bacterium
GAGTAGCTAGAATAGTTAATCGATTCAAACACTTACCCAGAAAACGAATGTGCTCGCTGGGCAGACCTCTACCTGTACCGCTTGTCGCGAATGTAGGCAGAGGGGGTTGTCTGGGTAGACTAAAGCTAGTGACCTACTGCGGCAAACGGAAACGAGAAAATTTAGAGAAAATGAAATAAATGCGTAAAGTTGCGCGACCGTAGGCGTTCCTGAGAAGCTGAATTCTCCAAGTCCGCTCCTTTGCCCATGTCTGGCTTGAGGCTCTGAGGGGCCACCGATATCATCCCGCGTTTCCTCCAGAGAGCCAAAAATGCGGTTTTCACTTATCGATCGCGTGACCGATATCGATGCGGGTCAGTCCATCAGCGCGGTCAAAAACCTGAGCCTGGCTGAGGAATACCTTGCCGATCACTTCCCGGGCTTTGCTGTCATGCCGGGCGTGATGATGCTGGAAACACTGGTTCAGGCTGGGGGCTGGCTCATTCGGTACACTGAGGACTTTGCCCACAGCACGGTTTTGTTGAAACAAGCACGTGCAGTGAAGTTCAACAGCTTTGTTACCCCAGGCCAAACACTGGCAGTCACCGCAAAGGTGCAAAAGCAAAATGAATCAGAGTACGTGCTGAAGGCTTCGGGAACCGTTGATGGCAAACCAACTGTTTCAGCGAAACTGACGTTGGATCGCTTCAATCTGGCTGACCGGAACCCGACCCTCGCGAAGTCGGACGAGAGAATTGTTAAGCACATGCGTGAGATCTTCGGCCAGATCTGGTCGTAGGCGAATCAAACCGGCTCATTCAGTTGAGCCGTAGAACCCAGGACGAGTCATGAAACTGCAGGGCAAAGTTGCAATCGTTACCGGCGGAAGTCGCGGTATCGGACGCTCAATCGTAGAGACGCTGGCAAAAGAGGGCGCGAAGGTTGCGTTCGTCTACAACTCAAATAAGGAAGCCGCCGACGAAGTTGTTGCTTCGCTTGGCGATTGTGAGGTCGCTGCGTTTCAGGCCGACGTGCGAAGTAAAGAAGCTGCCGACGGAGTTGTTGAACAAGTCGTTGAGAAGTGGGGCACTGTTGACATTCTGGTTAACAACGCCGGCATCATTCGTGATGGTCTGCTGGCAACAATGGACTCAATGCAGTGGCAGGACGTGATCGACACCAACCTGACCAGTGTGTTCAACTTCTGCCAGTCCGTCACCAGAACCATGATGAGTGCTCGGTACGGTCGAATCATCAACATGTCCAGCGTCGCATCCGAAGTGTCCAACCCCGGGCAGGCAAATTATGCCGCCAGCAAGGGCGGGATTGAAGGCTTTACAAAATGCATTGCGACTGAACTGGCTCGTCGCGGTATCACAGCGAACGCTGTGGCTCCGGGCTTCATAGAAACAGACATGACCGAAGCCGTGGTTAATGCGGCCGGTAAAGAGATCAAGAAGAAGATTCCTGCCCGCCGATTGGGACAGCCTGCGGATATTGCAAATGCAGTCCTGTTCTTCGCGAGTGACGAAGCGTCCTACGTGACAGGGCAGGTGATTCGAGTAGACGGGGGCTTGACCCTCGGAGGGATGTAACAGAGAACAGTCTTGTTGACTGGCCGGGTGGGGAACCCGGACTTGTGGGTTGGTGATGCATGACGTTCGCCTCATGTAGACATCACTTTTAGCTGGTAGGCGAACATCTGGTTCTCACGAGCCAAGGAGATTGTGTCCATGCCGACATCAGAAGAGATCTTTTCAAAAGTTCAGGAGACGCTCGTTGACGCTTTGGGCGTTGATGATGACGAGGTGACTCCCGAAGCGACGCTGATTGAAGACCTTGGAGCCGAGTCCATCGACTTCCTCGATATCGTGTTCCGCCTTGAGCGTAACTTCGATACGAAGATTCCTCGTGGCGAGCTGTTCCCTGAGAACATCGCGTCTGCGGATTCGGGTTTCGTCGAAGATGGTGTTGTCACTGAGTCCGGCGTTGCCGAACTGCGAACCAAGATGCCACACGCTGACATCGACGCGTTCGCGAGTGATCCAAAGGTAGAGAACATCTCTAACCTGTTCACCGTCAAGATGATCTGCGGATTTCTCGCAGAGAAACTTGGCTAGTTCCATTTCGATTCGCGATCTCCCGCGGTGCCCGGTGGTGCCGCGGGGAGGTCTCGACTGTCAACGGATTCGTTCGATGCGCTGGTACTGGATCGATCGCTTTGTGGAGTTCGAGAGCGGCGTTTGCGCGAAGGCCGTGAAGAACGTCACTCTTGCTGAAGAGCATTTGCACGATCACTACCCTGGCTTCCCTGTGATGCCGGGGTCATTGATGGTCGAAGGGATGGCTCAGACAGGAGGAATCCTGCTCGGTGAGAAGTTCGACTTCGAACACATCGTGATTCTCGCGAAGGTGCCAAAGGTGACGTTCCACAGTTGGGCGTGCCCAGGCGATTCGATCATCTACAGCGCGAAGCTGATTGATGCTCGGGATGAAGGTGGTTCGGTTGAGGCGACCGCTTATGTTGGCGACCGGCTGGTTGCTGATGCAGAGATCGTCTTCGTGCATCTTGCGCAGGACGATCCTGAAATGGGCAAGATCGATCAAAAGAACTTCGTGTTCTCCAGTAATCTCATGGATATTTTCGAAGCGGGCCGCGCGGGAGATGGGACTGCTTCTGCAGATTCCTGATCCAACGCGCTGATCCAACTAAATCAAGAAGGTGCGACCATGCGTCGACGAGTCGTGGTTACGGGACTTGGCTGTATCACTCCCGGTGGAAATGATGTCAACACACTGTGGGAGTCACTGCGCGAGGGTCGCAGCCATGTCGATCACATTACGCACTTCGATGCGACGAAATTCCCGACAACCTTCGCGGCCGAGGTGAAGAACTTCGATTTCGAAAGCTATGTCGAAGATCCACAACGGTTCTCTGACGCTGGTCGAAACATCCGGTTCGCCATCGGTGCCGCGACACAGGCTGTCAACGATTCAGGATTGTTTGACACGTCGGTCGATCCAGGACGGTTCGGAATCTACCTGGGCGCGGGTGAAGGGCAGCAGGACTTCAACCTGTTCATGTCGCTGATTGCCGGCGCGCAGGACAACGGTGAAGTTGACCTGGAGGAGTTCACGCGAAGCTGTCTCGAGCTGCTTAACCCGCAGTATGAGATGGAACTGGAACCCAACATGCCAGCCGGCCACCTGGCGAGCCTGTTTAATGCTCAGGGGCCAAACTTGAATTGTCTGACCGCCTGTGCGGCTTCAAGTCAGGCGATTGGCGAAGCGACCGAAATCATCCGCCGAGGCGACGCCGACATCATGCTGTCTGGCGGCGCTCACAGCATGATTCACCCGTTCGGCGTGACGGGCTTCAACCTGCTAACGGCTCTTTCCACACGGAACGATTCGCCTCAGGAAGCCTCACGCCCGTTCGACAAGAATCGCGACGGATTCGTGCTGGGAGAAGGCGCGGGGATGCTGGTTCTCGAAGAAGCCGAGCGAGCGGTTGCGCGTGGAGCTCAGATTTATGGTGAGGTGCTGGGCTACGGCTCGACCGCCGACGCCTATCGCATCACCGACATTCATCCCGAAGGACGCGGTGCGATTGCCTGTATTAAGACAGCTCTCGACGATGGTGCAGTGAACCCCAGTGAGATCGGATATGTAAACGCTCACGGCACAAGCACAAACGTGAACGACAGAGTTGAAACGATGGCGGTGAAGGGCGGCTTTGGCGAGTGTGCCAAGTCCACGCCTGTCTCCAGTATTAAGAGCATGGTTGGTCACTTGATCGCTGCAGCTGGAAGTGTCGAGGCAATTACCTGTCTTCTGGCGATCCGCGACAACACGTTGCCGCCAACAATCAACTACTCGACGCCAGACCCGGAGTGCGATCTGGACTACATCCCGAACGAAGCCAGGGACGTGAAGATTTCCAAGGCCCTTTCCAACAGCTTTGGCTTCGGCGGTCAGAACATCTCACTGATCTTCTCAGAGTTCGCCGCTTAGTTCGCACGCTTAACTCAAATTCCATCAGCCGCGCGACATGCAATGTCGCGCGGCTGTTTTGTTTTGTCGGCCAGGTATTCTCCCGCTGACTTTCAGCGCGCGGTGGTCGGGATGTGAGTAGCTCTTGGGCTGACAGTGCCAGAGCAAACCGGCTGTTCGCTTTGTAATAGCGCGAGAAACCCGTTCTGTCGTGGCGGTTCTGGCATTCGACCGGCACGATCTGCCGGTTTCCAACGCCCCAACGCGCGCGGAGTATTGCGCTGCAAATGTGCCAGAAACGTCAGAGTCGTCTTTTTCGGCAAAACCGACGAATGATCAAACGCCCATAGTCCGATGTATTAATCGTCGGGACTGGTACGGTCGTTGTGACTGTCAAGACCGATTTTGAAGATGACAAGACTTCTGGTCGCAACGGGCGACCAAAACTGCACGCACCGGCGACGGTGAAGTGGAACACAGCAGGGGGGCTGTATCCATGAGTTCGTGGCGATCAACCGGGCTGACATTGTGGGCATTGGCAACCATTGCTCTGTCAGGCTGTTCAAGCACTTCAATACCAGCACGTCTGGCACGCATCGCAACCGGTCAGGTTGGGCCAAGCGAGTCTGTTCCGTTTGACCGACTGGTCTCGATCGGCAAGACCTTTGAAGCGCAGGGTAACTACGACAAAGCACAGCGCATGTACAACATGGTGCTAAGTCGTCAGCCAAACAACGTTGATGCTGGCCAAAGCATGCGACGCCTGGTTGCATTGCGGCGAAACAACGGCCGAGTCTTTGAAGGAACCGGGAAGCCACTTCTTCCTGCAGCACCTTCGATGCAGCGACAGCAGGCTGTCATGATGGCTTCGGCACCACAACCGCAAAGCAGCGGTATCACACAGGTGTCCAACGAATCATTCACCTCCGGTGGGCTTCGTGTTGCGAAACCAAAGTCGGTTCAGGCTCTAACAGCTGCCTCGACTGTTCCCTACCGAAGTCAGCCAAACAAACAAACGACAAAGTCCGAACCGGAATTGTCGGTGCCTCCTACGGAGGAAGAGTGGACTCTGCCACGAGTCGCGCCAACACCCGTGTTCAACAATCCAGAGGCTGGACGAGTCAGTATGGATACCATGGCACCGGCTGAGCCGTTTGTCATGCCGAAGACTCGATCAGCGCCCACGGTGGTCGCAGCCCCGATCAACATCGAGGCATGCCTCGACAATCCAGAGAATCACATAACCGAACTAACTGGTGCTCTTGCTGCCGCAGATCCCGATGTGCGTTCACTCGCCGCGTTTCTGTTGGGAGAAGCAGGACCGTCTGCTCGCCCGGCGATCAACCAGCTAAGAAGCAGGCTTTCAACAGAGAGTTCCGAACCAATTCGGATCTCAGTTGCTGAGGCGATTGCCAAACTGGATTCGTCAGACGAGATCGCCAAGTCTTTCATGTTGAAAGCTATCGGTTCGAAAGACCCATCCATCCGATCACAAGCAGCATTCGCGATGCGAGTGTTCGCTGAATCGGCTGATCAAAGGACAGTGTCGGCACTGGAATCAGCAGTCGCCGACCCTGACCAAAACGTAGCTGCTATGGCTGCTCTATCTCTAAGCGACTTCGGAGCCAAAGCGGTATCTGCTTTGCCGGCTCTGACGAACGCCAGAGTCGGGGCGAGTCAGGAAGTCAAGGACGCTGTGGACGCGGCGATTGCTCGCATCAAGGGGTAAGACGACTGCCCTCTTCGAAGGGTGGGTCATCTCCACACCGGCTCACGGAAAGAGACGTGAAATGAAAATTTCAAAATCACTACTCGGTTTGTCACTCGTTATCGCAATGTCTGGATGCAGTGGCCTCCAGGATTGCTTTGACGAGCACTGTAACTCGATGCACACGGGGCTCACTGGCATGGAAGCCTGGGCTCGTTGGAGCTGGTGTTACAACGAATTGGTACACCCGAAAGACTTTGCCTCAGGATTCCGAGCAGGCTATCAGGATGTTCTTAACGGTGGGTCTGGTTGTCAGCCAACTCTGCCTCCAAAGACGTACTGGAAGGCCTGCTATCGGAACGCCGAAGGCAACTGCAAGGTCAACGCCTGGTTTGAAGGCTTCAGCCACGGTGTGCTGGCGGCGAATCAGGATGGAGCAGCTTCTTATGGTTCAATTCCGTTGTCACCGACTGCTCAAGCCAACTGGGAAACTTCACAACAGCCACCAGCCGAGTACGACTGGTCTGGCACGACAACACCACCGGCTCCAATGTCTAGTACGACGACTGACTCGGACTTCGCCCCGCTGCCTGTTGAACCGGCACCGGAGGCACCCGTAGCACCAGAACCGCCTGTTCCAACACCGGCCCGCGACTACGAAAACGAGAATGAAGCCGCACCGATTTTGGAAAAGGCTTTGGAGACGACGGGGCGGTTCAGCCTCCCCAACCTGGGCGGCTAGTGCCCTGTCAAAGACTGACACAACACTGGTTAGATTAAGTAAGAGAACAAAGAAAGCGGTTTAGAAGAGAACACGACACACGGTCGGTTCTCATCTCTATCAGGGGTGCCTCATGCAACGACTACCCATTATCTGCGGCTTGCTGAGTGTCATTGGACTTAGTGGCTGCATGAGTACTGGTTTGTACGACGACTACGGAGCGATTCCGGTCAATCGTCTTCCTGTGCAGATGCTGAACGGTGAACGCAAAGAGCGTTTCGAGGACGTTTCGTTCCTCCGCCTTCGACAGGATCCACCGGAAGTGTACAAGCTGGCGTCCGGCGACATTCTCGGGATCTACATCGAGGGAATTCTCGGTGCCGAGGAGGCTTTGCCACCGGTCGAATACCGCGATGAATCCGGCCTGCCTCCAGCCATTGGCTACCCGGTTCCGATCCGTGAAGACGGAACGATCGCGTTGCCTTTGATTGATCCAATCAATCTGGATGGTCTTACGCTTGTCGATGCGACCAACAAGATTCGCGATGCCTACATCCGCGGCGAAGTTCTGCAGGAAGGCAAAGACGGAACCATCGTGACGCTCATCAAACAGCGAACCACACGGGTCACTGTGATTCGTGAAGAATCCGGCGGCATCGCCGATGTCACGAAGCGAGGTACCGGCAACATTGTTGACCTACCTGCTTACGAAAATGATGTTCTACACGCACTGAACCAAACCGGTGGTCTGCCAGGTACTGACGCGAGGAACGAAGTACTCATCTATCGCGGGGCCTACACGGACTCGCGACAGTACGAACAGGTCATGACTTCACTATGCCAGGGCAACGACCCCTGCTTCTGTGATGAGTCACCTCGCCCGGATCCGCCGAACCTGATTCGCATCCCACTGCGATTCAACCCTGCGAACCCACCAACGTTCACACAGGATGACATTCTGCTGAACGAAGGCGATATTGTCGTCATTCGAGCTCGTGACAACGACTTCTTCTACACCGGAGGTCTACTGGGTGGTGGCGAACACCTGCTACCTCGCGACCGTGACCTGGACGTGATGTCGGCAATCGCATTCGCTGGCGGTTCTGTAGGATCGCCGGGCAGCGGTATCGGCAACATTCGTGGCGGTGGCGGTGGATTTGGCGGACTCGGCGGCGGCGGGGGTGGTCAGGTCAAACAGCCCTCACAGTTGATCGTTCTGCGAGAACTACCATGTGGCCAGCAACTTGCCATCAAGATTGACCTGAACGAAGCCATCCGAAATCCGGCCAACCGAATTCTGGTTCAACCAAACGATGTCCTGATTCTTCGCCACACTCTCGGAGAAGAAATTGCCAACTTGTTCTTCGGCCTGGGACCATCATTCCTGATCGGTAACGCTCTGCGATAAGTAGTAGACAGCCGTCAGCATCACGAAAAGGCTCGCGTTTTACGCGGGCCTTTTTGCTTGCCCCTTGCCGCGATCTCACGACCATCTAACAATCATTGGGAATCCGTAAACTGCGGTGTTTGCATTCGAGTGAAGGATAGACAACGTGTCGGTGTTGGTGGTTGATGTTGGAAACAGCCGCACGAAGTTCGCAATCTGCGACTCCAAAGCAGCTCTACCAACGTGCGCGATGTTTGTGGCGTTTGATAATTCGGACGCTGACTCGCTACTAAGAAAGCTGACTCAGTTTGCTGGTTCAGACTGTGCCCACGCCGTTGTAGCGGGTTCGAACACGCATCTGCGTGAGGCGATTGTTGAACGCTGGCCGACAACATTGCCCTCGCCGACCGTTCTGCGCGACTGGAACCAGGTTCCGATTGAATTGGGCATTGATTCGCCGGAGACGGTTGGAATCGATCGCCTGTTGAACGCACACGGCGCGGTGATGCTTGATAGCGACCGGCCTGCGGTTGTTGTTGATTCCGGAACCGCCACCACAGTGGACCTTGTTCAAGACGGAACCTTTTTGGGTGGCGCGATTTTGCCGGGGTTGCGCATGTCGGCTCGAGCCTTGCACGAGTACACAGCCGCGCTGCCCCACATCGACACTGGCTTGCTATCGATCGAGAATGTTGTGGTTCCGGGAACCGACACGCAAAGCGCGCTTGAGGCTGGGGTGCTGATTGGTCAGATCGGAGCCATCCGAGAAATTGTGCAGCGGTATCGACATCGTTGCCCGAACGCTCAGCTAATCCTGACTGGTGGAGCTGGCGAGCGTTTGGCTCCGGCGTTCGAAGACGCTGAGGTGGCTCCCTACCTGTCGTTGCGGGCCATGGCCAGCCTGGTCCCGCGGTCGTAGTCCTTCTCAGCAGCTGCAGTTCGACTACTGCATTGGCTGCATCCCGCTGATGGCACTCCGGAATACCGCTGCGCGCGTTTGACGCTAAAACGCAGTGTATTGTGGGGTTTTGCGGTTCTTCTCCGCTTTGGCATCGAAGTTGTATTAGGTGCCTGAGTTACCGCAGCAACTCATTGGTGGAGAAGACCATGTCGAGTGCACCTGAAAAATTCGCACACCCGATTCTGCAAGACAGTACTAACCAAAAACAGCCTCCCGCTCGGCGGCCAGCGGATGATGTGCCAGTCGGACCATCTGCTATCGAGAAGTTCCTGGAGAGCTTCATGCAGGAACGCAACATCAAGTGGATGTTGGGGATCGGCGTGCTGATTCTGCTTGGCTCTTCATTGAGCTTCGTGCGGAGTCACTGGGACAACATGCAGCAGACGTTTCGCTACTTGGTTGTTCTTGGTTACACGGGCATCATTCACCTTTGTGGTCAGGCGGCTTACCACAAGATGAACCTTCGCAAGACCGGCACTGCCTTGATGGCGGTAACGCTGCTATTGATCCCTCTGGTGTTCTTCTCATTGCACTGGGTGGCGGGCGGCACAGTCGGGCACGTTGCCGGTTTTGCGTTGGTCTTATGCGCCGCCAGTGTCTTCAGCACGCTGGCCGCGAGGAGGATCTTTCGTCACTTCCTACGCGGTGATCAGCCAGCTGTTTTGATTAGTTTTCTAAGTCTCTCTTTGCTGGGCGCGGTTGCTCCGATACTTCCTGCCGCAATGGGACCGTTGTGGGCTTTTCTGGCGTGGGCGTTGTTTGCGTTCGGTTCAGTCAAAGCGAACCGCGAAGTCTTCTGGATGACGGAAGAACACAAACTGCCGCGAATCTTTGGTTTCTTTCCGATCGCGTTGTTTGGCCTGCAGTTCCTGGGCATCTTTGGTTGGTACTTCGCTGATTCGTTTCCAACCAACGATTGGTACGGGCTCGGGTGCGTGCTGACGGCGATTCCAATCATGCTGACAGCTGACGCCTTCGCAAACGTGTTCAAACAAAGAACCGGCGATCTGGTGCGACCTTTGCCTTGGTCGATTTCTGGCCCAATTGTCGTTGGGATCATTCTGGGCATCGCTGGGTTGTGCATTGCGGCCACGGGTATCGCCCCACCGGGCAAGCCATTCGCTTTGGTTCCCACCGCTGCCGTGTTCGCAATCATGATGGGCGTGTCTGCGAAGCGGACCGGCAAACGCGGGTTCACGTGGGCGATGCTGGTCGGAGCGACCCTGGCCTATCAGTTCGCGCCGGTCTTCTTCCTTGAAGTCGTTCGCAACGTACGAAACGCTGCGGCGTCGGCATTGAACGAGCCACCAAAGAAACTCCCGTTCGCTTACTACGGTCTCACCTACATGCCGTTCCTGATGGTATGCAGCCTGGCAAGTATTTGGCGCAAGCGGCTTGTTGGCATGGTTGAGCGAGATGTCTTCACAACACCGCTGCGTCGGTTCACGCTGGGCGTGTCGGTCCTGTTGTTATTCGTTTCGATCCCGACGCCGGGAGCGAACTTCATGGTCGCAGCGGCGATGGTTCCGTTCCTGCTATGGCAGGCGTTCGTGTACGGACGCCGCGAAGCCGCCGGTTTTGGATTGATCGCATTTGTTATCGCTGGCGTGAGGCTGGTTCCGTTCATCGAACAGGTTAGCAGCAGCATTAGCCTGCCTGCCGACGCCAGCATTATCGCACTGGGACTCACAGCGTTGTTTCTGCAGGTGGTCGGACCAAAGTTGGACGCCTTGTTGGATTCTCGAACCACAAGTGGAGCGGAATTGCCTCGGCTGTTTACGCATTGGCAGACTGCCGCTTTGCCGATAACCCTTGGAGCCGTCGGTTGGTGGTTGGTTTCTGTTCTGCCCGTTTACACCCCGGCGTCGCTTTGGTCAGGCTTGTTGCTGGCAAAGCTGCTGTTCGCTCAGGCGATACTGTCACCCAAACGAAGCTACGGAGAACTCGCTCTCAGCTTCGGCATTTTGCTGGCCGGAGTTCACTCACTGTCGGCTGGCTGGCTTTCACTGCATGGACTGATTCCGGCCGGCTCGGCTGTGTTGTTTGCGATGTGGATCTTTGGTCGCGTGACCCGCAAACGCACAGATCGATTCGCGATGGCGTTCAGCGTAGCCGCTCATCGTTTGTCGCATCTGCTGATCCTGGTCGCTTTTGCAGCCGCGTTCAGTTCAATCACGTCGGCACTGGGGTTCAGATCATTCGTACCTGAGCTTGCCGTAGGCGGTCTGATTGGCGTCGTTTGGTGTTTTGCCGAAGGTCGTTCCCAGTCAAAGGCGATCCTGCCTGGATTCATCTTGTTGCTGGCCAACGAATGTGGCCTTGTGTCTGAAATGGCGAGTGCCGGTTGGATTGCCGTCGCGTGGGCCGCCACGTCTCTGGGTGCTCTGCGGTTCTCGCGTATGCAAGAGAACGCGACGCTTGAGATTGCTGCTCTCACGGTACTTAGCATGCTGTCCTTTGGGCCATTCGTTGTGTTTAGCATGCCGATGGCCATCGCTGGCGGCCTGGCGGCTGTCGGGTTCCTGATGCAATCCGCAGTTTCTCAGAACCGCAGCCTGCGGTGCTTCTCGTTCATTGCGATCAACTGGCAGATCATCGGTCTTGTGTTCCGCTTCGTCTGCCCTGAGATCACAACCGTTTTTGAACTCAACATGCGAGATGTCGTGGATGCAGCTCTGCCTATGGCCGCGGTGACGGCGTTTAGCAGCTTGCTGTTCCATCATCCCGGCTTGCTACGCATGAAGGGACGCGATTCGGAAATCCGGATTGCGGATCTCATCGACATGCAGTTCTGGGCTTTGTCAGTTGTCTCCGGAGCGTTCCTGGTTCTTAGCGTCATGCACTTGTCTGTTGGACTTTTGCCGCTGGACGTTTTGTGTGCGATGGTCGCGTTTGGCTGCCTGGCTGCATCGACATTTCTGTCTGCCTGCAAGACAAAGAGTGAAGGACGCGTCTGGGGCGCTCAGGCGATTCTGCTGGCAGCGGTGCTGTACCTGGCCATGTTTAAGGTTCTGACCTTCGGACACGGAATCAGCATGTTTGCGGTACTGGGCGTTGCAGTACTGAACTCAACTCTTGCTCGCTTCGCCGCTGGCCGCGAGTCCATGAGCTTTGCGGTTCGACCGCTTCGCCAGTTGGCTCGCGCATTGCCCATGGGAACTGTGTGCATCGCTCTGATTCGATATGGAAAGAGCCCTGCCGACGGCTGGCTGGGACTCAACAGTCTCGCAGTGCTTGTCTCGGCGGCCTACTACTTCTGGTGTGGCATCGAAGAGAAGCGAAAGGGGCTGATTGTTCTTGCTGCATCAATCGTCAACTTCGCACTCATCCTGTTGTGGAAGGATTTGAAGTTTACCGACCCGCAGTTCTTCATGATTCCGATCGGCGTTTCCGTCATCGGATTGGTGGAACTGCTTAAGCGTGAGGTCCCCGCCAGCATGCGGAACCCCTTACGGTACGCCGGAGCACTCATGATTCTGGTGTCACCGACGTTCCACATCGTGGACGGCAGTTGGTTGCACCTTATCTCGCTGCTTGTGTGTTCCGTTCTGGTCGCACTGGTTGCCATTGGTCTGCGTATCCGACCGCTGCTGTATGCGGGAACCGCGTTTCTTGTCACAGACGTGATTGCGATGGTTGTGCGAAGCTCGCTGGATCACACAGAGTTGCTGTGGCTGTACGGACTCGGCGCTGGAGCAGCCGTCATCGCGCTTGCTGCGTTCTTTGAAAACCACCGGGCCAACGTTCTGGCTCGCATGCGAACTCTCTCCGCCGAACTCCACACCTGGGAATAACCAGCGCTTATCGAGTTGGTCTGCGACGCGGACACGCTCGGTGGATCTGTTTACTTGTCTTTGAACCTGAAGGAATGCGATATGAAAGCCATTGCTGAATTCTCACTGATCATGCGGTCGAGTCTCACCACACTTCGCGAGAAGTTTGAGAACCCCGAACGGATGCTGTACCAGCTAGTCATCGACATGGAGGAGGAACTTGAAATTGTCCGTCGCAGCGTGGCCGAAGCCATTGCCGACGAAATCCAAATGAAGAAACGCGTCAACCGCGCGAAGGAGGAGGCGGAAGAGTGGGCTCGACGTGCGACAGAAGCGATGAACCGCAACGACGAGACCTCAGCCCGCAGCGCGCTGAAGCAGAAGATCTCTGCGGAAGAACGTTCGAAGACGATGACCCAGCAGTATGAGAAGCAGGTCAATGAGACCATCAAGCTGAAAGACGCGGTCGCGGAACTTCAGGATCGCATCACGCAGGCGCGTCAAAAGAGAACGCTGCTGGTCGCGAGACTCTCGCGGGCCAAGTCCACTCGAAAGATCAACGACGCGATGGATCGCGTGCACAGCAAAAGTGCGTTCGCTCAGTTCGCAAAGCTGGAAGGGCGAGTCGACCGGGAAGAGGCTCTTTCTGAAGCGTATGACCGGCTGGATGGGCGCGATCCGGATGCGGAAGAACTCGAACGCGAATTCCAGGCGAAAGAACGCCAGGAACGGGTGGACCGTGAGTTCGACGAACTGCGCAAAGCGGCCGCCGGAAGTTAGCAGAGGATATCGTGCTACGGACCTTCATCGAATTTTGCCAGTCGGTGCTATGCCGCGACCGCATCCGGGTTCCCCCGAGCGAAGGACGCTTGTTGCGGCTATCGCCTCCGTGTGTGCTGACGATCGGATCGGAAACGGTTCTGATCGTCAGCCGCACGGTTAGCGAAACCACCGATGGACCGAGCGTTCGCTACGAATGCGAAACGGATTACGGCTCCGCAGAACTCATCGTCCACCTAAACGCGATG